>CAZNPL010000041.1:0-63655 GCA_964574815.1 uncultured Phycisphaeraceae bacterium | reverse complement strand
TCGAGTACTTTTTTGAAATCAAGCGAACCAATCACGCTTGATCAGGGTCTAGGGCCCATGGAGCTGGTAATCCTGTGGCCAATAACAAAAGAGGGGGGTCATGCTTACGTTGTCGCCACGAGTCGTTGGCGACGTCGTTCCGATTCCCGATCAATCGCGCGATTCATTTTCGCTCGTCCGTTTGCCATACTGGTCAGTTCCTGGTTTTCGGTTCTCAGAGGCCGGCGGCCGCTCATGCCTCGCTGGTCGTCACGCGCACCGCTTCCTCCAACGTCGTCAGGCCGTGGAGGACCTTTTTTAGGGCGTCCATTCTCAACGTCACCGCTCCGTGGGAGACGGCGTGTTGGAACATTCTTTCTGTTGAGGCCTTTTCCATGACCAGCTCCGAGAGGCCGGTGTCGAAGGGGACGTATTCGTAGAGGCCTATTCGGTCGTAGTAGCCCGTTCGGCTGCAGCGGGAACAGCCGGCTCCTCGGTATATTTCCACCGCCCCTCTTGTTTCGGGGATCTCCATTAAGCGGCGTTCTGTTGCGTTGGCCGTGTAGGGCTTTTTGCAGTTCTCGCAGATGCGGCGGGCGAGGCGCTGGGCCATGACTCCTATGATGCCGCTGGCTACCAGGTACGGCTCGCAGCCCATGTCGAGGAGGCGAGTTAGGGCGCCTACGGCGGAATTCGTGTGGAGGGTGGCGAAGACCAGGTGGCCGGTGAGGGAGGCCTCGAGGGCGAGGTGGGCGGTTTCCTCGTCGCGGATCTCGCCGACCATGATGACGTCGGGGTCGTGGCGGACGATGCTTCGCAGGGCAGCGGGGAACGTGACGCCGTGCTCGTGGTCGACCTGGATCTGGTTGACGCCGGCGATGTGGTACTCGACCGGGTCCTCCACCGTGATGATGTGCTGGTCCACCGTGTTGATCTGGCGGAGGGCGGCGTACAAGGTCGTGCTCTTGCCGCTGCCGGTGGGGCCGGTGATGAGGATGATGCCGTGCGGGCGGCGGATCAGACGCTCGAAGGCCTGCTTGATTTCCACATCCATGCCCAGCATGGCCAAGTCGATGCGGGAGCGGTCCATGCTGAGGAGGCGCATCGTGACGCGCTCGCCGTTGACCGTGGGGATGACGGCCACTCGGACGTCGATCTCCTGGTCGAAGCTTCGCTGGCCGAAGCGGCCGTCCTGCGGTTTGCGGCGTTCGGTGATGTCGAGGTTTGAGAGGACCTTGACGCGGGAGACGACGGCGGGCAGGGCCTCGGTTGGGAAGGCGCGGGATTCGATCATGCGGCCGTCGATGCGCATGCGGACGCGGAGGCGGTCGGGCTCGGGCTCGATGTGGATGTCGCTGGCGCGGCGGTCCACGGCCTCGTCGATGATGCTGTCGAGCTGTTCGATGACGTTGAGGCCGGTGGCGGAGACGGTGGCGGCGGCCTGGGTGGCGGGGGCCATCTCGGCCATTCGGGCGCCCTTGAGGCGGGCCTCGCCGTAGATCTCGTCCTGGAGCTGGGTGATCTGGAAGGTGGGGCTGACGACGTATTGGATGGGGCGGTTGAAGTGCTCCTGGAGGGCGGCCTGGACGTTGGGGTCTAGGGGGTCGGCGACGGCGACGACGAGCTGGTTGGAGACCTCGCCGAAGACGACGCAGCGTTTTCGGCGGGCGATGTTTTCGGGTAAAGCGAGGACCCAGGGGATCGAGGGGCGGCGGCGGTTGAGGTCGAGGTAGCGGACGCCGTAGAGTTCGGCGTAGGCCTGGGCGACTTCGGCGTCGCTGAGGACGTCCTTGGCGAGCAGCATTTCGATCGGGGGGCGGCCTGCGAGCAGGGCTTCGTGGAGGACCGCGTCGATTGTCGTTCGGGTGACGGCGCCGCGTTCGAGGAGTCGCAGGAGGATTTTCGGTTCGGCGTCGACGGCGGCGATCATGGCGGGGTCATCCGTGGGCGACGACCACGACGAGGGCGTCGTCGTCGCAGGGTTTGCCGGCGCGGTGATTGTCCACGGCCGCGAATATCAGGTCGATCACACCGGCCGCGCCGGCGAACGCTTTCTCATCCAACAGCAGGTCGTGGAGTCGCTGGCTGCCGAACGGGTCGCCGCCGTTGTTGGTGGTTTCGGGGAGGCCGTCGGTGTGGCAGACCAGCCGGAAGGAGCCGGGCAGATCGACGATGGAGGCGGCGTAGTTGTAGTTTGGGTCAATGCCGAGCAGGAGGGAGGGGTGGTCGAGGGTGATGAGGCGTTTGGCGCCGGTCATGAGGAGCGGCGGCGGGCAGCCGGCGTTGATGTAGGTGACGCGGCCTCGGTCGAGGTCGATGCTGAGCCAGATGCAGGGGACGAGCTGTCGGGCCTGTCGGGCGACGAGGGAGCGGTTGATGCCGGACATGGCGTGGTCGATTTCGGGCGGCTCGCCTTCGGTTTCGAGGGCGGTTCGGAAGGCGGTGCGGATGCCGTGGGCCTGGGCGAGACCGGCGACGCCCTGGCCGCCGGCGTCGACGAGGAGGAGGTCGGTTCGTGTTTCGGATACGTGGACCACGTCGTATGCATCGCCGCAGCGGAGCTGGCCGGGGAGGAGGCGGGCGGCGACGTCGAAGGCGTCGTTGCCGGTTGCGGCGACGGTGGCGGCCTGCTGGAAGCGGCGGAGGGAGGAGAGCCATGGGGCGCCGATGGCGGCGACGTTTGCGGCGAGTTTTTTTGAGGCGGCGGCGATCAGCTCGCCGAGCATGGTGCCGGCGGCGAGGGTTTGATGAAGGTCTTGCAGTGCGAACGGGCGGCCGCCGAGGGGGCGGTCGGCGTAGAGGACGCCCATGGGGCGGTTTTTGTGCATGATGGGCGAGACGACGCCGGTGGGGGCGTAGCCGGCCTTGGCGTCGAGCGGGGTGCCTTCCTGCGGGTATCGGCCGGCGACGGTCTGCAGTAGCGAGGTAAAGACGAAGGTTTCGCTGACGGGTTTGATGGCGCCGCCGCCGACTCGTGTGAAGCCGCGGTGGGCGAGCGGTCGGAGTTCGCGTTTGTTCTCGCCGCGGAGGGCGATGAAGCCGCGGTCCGCGTGCATTGAGTGCAGCAGTTGGCCCAGGGCGGCGGAGGCGACGTCTTCGGGACGGGCGGGGTAGACGGCCTCGCTGGTGAGCAGCGAGAGGTGGGCGACGCGATCGAGCGGGAGGGTGACGGGCTGTTTCATTTTGACCCATTCGGTGCCGGCCGGCTCGTTGCGGTCGGGGGTCGTGATCGATGAGAGGTCGAGGGTTTCCTGCTGGAAGGTGTCGTCGAGAAATTCGAAGACGTGGTTTCCGACGCGGAGCATGTCGCCGTGGGTGAGGAGCGTTTCGGTGATCTGTTCGCCGTTGACGTAGGTTTTGTTGCGGCTGCCGAGGTCGCGGACTCGGTAGCGGCCGTCGGGGTCGCGGTCGAGGCGGGAGTGCTCGCGCGACGCCAGATCGTCCACGAGGGGGATCTGGCAGGTTTCGGCTCGGCCGATGAGGAACTTTTCGTGGCCGAGGGTTCGGATGTGGAGATTGTCGCGGTCGTCGAAGTACCGGAGTCTGGCCATGGTGGGGTGAGTGTAACTGAGCCCGCGGCGCGTCTGCAAGGCGGCATGGCGTGGGTTTGCCGCACGCGATCGGGTGGTGAACGGGGCGAGGGACGAAGGGAAGAAGAAAGGCACGAAGGCACGGAGGCACGAAGTGGGATAGACCGGAGCGGTGCTGGCGGTCTCAGGACTTTGCCGGCTTGGGATCAGTTTCGCGCTTCCTTAAAAGGATAAATCCATAGTTCGCGGGCGATTGTCTTTTTGTCGAGGGGTAAGTGGTAGGCGTGTTTTTTGGGTGGAGCGAAGTGCAGCTCTATTGCGGCTTGGGTGGCTTCTTCGATTTCTGGGGCGGGGAGGTTGGTGGTTTTGTAGTGGACGGCTGCGCCGCATTTTGTCAGGTGGTGCTTCGCCTGTTTGAGGCATTTGGCGATTGGGCCTACTGCTTTGAATAACACCAGGTCGAATGGGTTTTCGCTTTGCCATTGTTCGGCTCGGGCGTGGCGGCACGTCAGATTGGTTAAGTCGAGTGCGACGGCGAACCCGGTCACGAATCTTGTTTTCTTGGCGGTGCCGTCGATGGCTGTGATGTTCCAGTCTGGGCGGGCGATGGCCAGCGGGATGGCGGGGATGCCGGCGCCGGTTCCGACGTCGAGGATTTGTTTGATGCGGATGTTGGCTTGAGCGATCCAGGCGAGGACGGCGAGGGAATCGACGTGGTGCTTGATGGCGAAGTCGGCGGGATCGGTGATGCGCGTCAGGTTGAATCTTTGGTTGGCCTCGACGACGGACTGGCGGTGTTGCCAGAGCTTTTCGCGCTGTTCGGCGGTTAGGGCTATACTTAAGGAGTGCAGTCCTTTGCTCAAGGCTTGTTCGAAGCGGTCGCGGTCGGTTGCTTCCATGGTCAGGCGTAGCGGGTTGGGTCGGGGATGCCGGCGTCGGCGAAGCCCTTGGCGCGGAGTCGGCAGCTATCGCATCGGCCACAGGCGAGTCCGTCGGGGGTCGGGTTGTAGCAACTGTGGGTGAGGCTGTAGTCGACGCCGAGGCGGATGCCCTCGCGGATGATGTCGGCCTTGGTCATGTGGATGAGCGGGGCGTGGATGCGGAACTGTCCTCGGCCTTCGACGGCGGCGGTGGTGGCGAGGTTGGCCAGTTCTTCGAACTTTTCGATGAAGGCCGGGCGGCAGTCGGGGTAGCCGCTGTAGTCGATGGCGTTGGCCCCGATGAAAATGTCGAAGGCGCCGACAGTTTCGGCGTAGGCCAGGGCGAGGGCGAGGAAGACGGTGTTGCGGGCGGGCACGTAGGTGATGGGGATGTCGGTCGGGGCGTGTTCGACGTCGCGATCGAGGGGCACGTCGATGTTGTCGGTGAGGGCGGAGCCGCCGAAGGCGCGCAGGTCGATGGTCTGAGTGATGTGGCGTTTTACGTGGCACGCGTTGGCCACGCGGGTGGCGGCGTCGAGTTCTATGTTGTGGCGTTGGCCGTAGGCGACGGCCAAAGTGTAAAGGTCGAAGCCCTGTTCGGCGGCGATGGCGGCCGTGGTGGCCGAATCGATTCCGCCGGATAACAGGACGACAGCGTTGGGCATCGGCGGTTCTCTCAGATTGGGGCGAACGGGTCGCAGTCCGCTTCGCTGATCACGACTTCGATTCGATTCTCGAGTTTAAGCAATGCATCGCGGAAGGAGGGCAGAACCGGGCGTTCGCTGGCCCAATGCCCGAGGGCGATGGCGGAGGCCTCGTGACGGCGGATGGCGAGGGCGTCGTGGTGGCGGATTTCGCCGGTGACTACGACGTCGCCTTTTGAGAGGTCGGCATTGAACGGAAGGGAGCCGGCCGCTCCGACGCAGACGATGGCGCGGCTGATGTTTGCCTCCGGGTCGCCGACGATCTGCGCACCCTTTGCGCCGGTTTCTTTCTTGAGGCGTTTGGCGAGTGTTGCAAGCTTGGTGGGTTTGGGCAGATCGCCATAGCGGCCGATGCCTCGGACGGGTTCCGCTTGCAGTGGGTAAATATCTATGGGCGGCTCCTCGTAGGGGTGAGATTTGCGGAGGGCGGCGACCACTGCGGGCAGGACGCGTTGCGGCGTGACGGCCTCGAGGCGGATCTCTTCGACGGTTTCGTAATTCCCGGCCTGCCCGATGACGGGGTTGGTTGACTCGCCGCCGCGGAAGGTTCCGGTGCCGGGGATGCGGAAGCTGCATTGGTCGTAGTCGCCGATCCAGCCCGCGCCGGCCTCGAAGATGGCCTTGGCCACCTGTTCGACGTTTTCGGTCGGGACGAAGGTGACGAGCTTGCATTCGCCGTTTCCGCCTCCGGGGGTGTACTCGAGTGGCTGCGAGTCGCGCAGGCCGCAGAGGCCGGCGATCACGTCGTTGGTTCCGCCTTCGGCTGCGTCGAGCGCGGTGTGGGTCGAGTAAAGCGCGACGCCGGCGGCGATGCTTCGGAAGACGATATCGTGGGAGGTTTCGGGCGAGGGCGCGACGAGCCGCTTGATCGGTTTGAAGATCGGGGGATGGTAGGCGACGATGAGCTGCGCGCGGCGCCGCAGGGCCTCGGCGAGCACGTCGGGCATGAGGTCGATGCAGAGCATCACGCGGCGGACCGGGATGGCGCAGTCGCCGGCGAGCAGGCCGACGTTGTCCCAGTCCTGGGCGAGTTGCGTCGGTGCCAGGCGTTCGAGCGCCGCACAGACGTCCGCTACCGTGCACGGGGTGGCCGATCGATCGTTTTTACGTTTTGCCATTGGATTCGCACTCTTTCGCGATGAGTTCTCGGAATCGTTGCAGCAGGTTCGTCGTGACGGGGCCAGGTTTGCCGTTTCCGATCTCGCGTTTTTCGACCTGGCAGACGGGCATGACCTGCATGATGACGTTGGTGAGGAAGACTTCGTCGGCGTCGAGGAGGTCGTTAATCGTGAGGGTGCGTTCCTCGGGTTTGAGGTCTTCTTGGGCGCACAGATCGAGGACCGTGGTCCGGGCGACGCCGGGCAGCACCGGCGTATCGAGCGGCGGCGTCGCGACTGCATTGGACTTTACGATGAAGACGTTGCTGATCGAGCCCTCGGCGAGCAGGTTTTGCGTGGTGAACCAGAGGGCCTCGTTGCAGCCGGCCTGGTGGGCCTGTTTCAGGGCGAGGAGGCGGGAGAAGTAGGAAGTCGTCTTGTGGCCGGCGAGTGGGTCTTCGGGAATCTGGCGGAAGCGGGAGACGAGCACGGCGGCGCCTTTATCGTAAAGTTCCGGCGGGTACGGCGTGAGCGGTGAGGCCGTGGTGCAGATCGTCACGGGGCGGCGCTCGTCGGGCTGGCCGGCGGTCATGGCGCCGGCGGTGACGGTGAGGCGGACGCGGGCGTCGGTGAAGCCGTTTTCCTCAAGGAGGCGGCTCATGATGCGCTGGTCGGGGAGGAGTCGCCGGTCGATCCGCGTCAGGAGCGTCTCGGCCGAGGCGCACAGGCGATTAAGATGCCGATCGAGCCGAAAGACGCGGCCGTTGTGGGCGCGCATCGTCTCGAAGAGGCCTGCGCCGTGGAGCCAGCCGCCGTTGTCGACGCCGATTCGGGCGTCGGCGGCGGGAAGGAACTCGCCGTCAAGATGGACGACTTTGCTCATTTTGCGTCATCTTCCGCTTCGGCCCCCCCCGGTCCTGCTGTACCATGTGCCTGCAGCGACCGGGCGAGGCCCGCCGTCTTGGCGAGCGTTTCGTCGTACTCGTCGTCGGGGTCGCTGTCGGCCACGATGGCGCCGCCGCCGAACAGGTGGATCCGGCCGCGATCGAGGATCATGGTTCGTATGGCGACGTTCAGTTGCAGCGAGCCGTCGAGGCCGATGTACCCGAGGGCCCCACAGTAGACGCTGCGTTCGGTCGGCTCAAGCTCGTCGATGATCTGCATGGCGCGTATTTTCGGGGCGCCGGTGATGGAGCCGCCGGGGAGGGTGGCCTGGAGCAGATCGGCCCAGGTGCATTCGGGCCGCAGGCGGCCTTCGATGGTGCCGACGAGGTGGAAGACGGTGGGGTGGGCTTCGAGGTCGGCCGGGGCGAGGACGCGGACGCTGCGGTATTCGGAGACGCGGCCGAGGTCGTTTCGCAGCAGGTCTACGATCATGGTGAGCTCGGCGCGGTCCTTTTCGCTTTCGAGGAGTTCGCGGGACCATACGGCGTCGAGGGCTTCGTCGCCGGTTCGGGGGCGTGTTCCCTTGATCGGGCGGGTGACGACGTGGCGATCGCGGAGGCTGAGGAACAGTTCGGGCGAGGCGCTGATCACGGCGGATTCGCCGTAGGTCAGCAGGGCGGAGAGGGGGGCCGGGTTGGACACGCGCAGGCGGCGGTACACTTCCCACGGCGAGGCGTGGCATTGGGCGGTGAAACGCTGAGTCAGGTTGACCTGGTAGATGTCGCCTGCCTCGATGTAACGCTTGGCGGTGTTGACGCGTTTGATGTATTCGGGGCGGGTCATTGTCGGGATCGGGTTGTCGGCGGCGGCCATGGTCCAGTCGATCGGCGGGGCCGGTTCGGCGTTGAGCAGGATGGCCTTCAACTCGTCAATCCGGTGCTCGGTGGAGGGGCGGTTTTCGGCGCTTGGCAGCCCGTCGATGCCGACGAGGTACCAGGCGTTTTCGCGGTGATCGAGCACGGCAACGGTGTCGTAGAGTGAGAAGCATACGTGGGGCACGGCGATGTCGCGCGGCGCGCTGCAGTTCACGCGCTCGAGGACGGGCCCGGCTTCGTATGCGATGTAGCCGACCCATCCGCCGGGGAGGGGCACCGGCAGGTCTCCCTGTTGGATTTGGCCCCGTGCCACTCGGTGTTGAAAGTCATTGATCCATCCGCGTGAGGCCGTTTCGATTCGGATGGTCTCGACCGGATCGAAACCGAGGATCGTGAATCGGCCGTTGGTGTGGTTGGGCGTGGTGCTTTCGAGGATGAACGGTTGCGGCCGGGCGGCTACAGCGGCGAGTGCCGCTTCGAGGCTCGGCGGTTCGGAGATTCGCCGCACGACGGCAGTCAATTCGGTGCGTTTGCGGATCATCGGTTCACGCGAGGGAGTATACTGCGGCGCGGACGTTTACTGAATGGTAGTTTGAGTCGGTCCAAACAGCCGTCAGCCGTCGGCTTATGGCATTCGAAGACGTATGGGGCTGTGGGGCAGCTTGTTTGGCGTACCGCGGATGAGGCTTTGGTTGGTGGGCGCCAAGGCGTTCGTGCTTCCGGGTGCGATGGTTCCGACGGTGCGGTCGGCAATGACGTGGCGTGCTGTTTTCTCGGATCCCCGCGCGCGGCGGATTCGACCCGCGTGTCCGCTTCCTGACGGGCGCGGCTCGGAACATGCGTATGCCAGGCTCGGGACATATCCACGCAACGTATGCCCAGGCGAGCGTGGGCATGGCACGCATGGGGATCGAGAAGCGTGGCCATGGCGACGATGGCGCCGGAGCACGGCGTGCGCGTATCGTATGTTAGTGCCGGGCAGGGAGGCGCGAAGTAATCGGTCTAATCTAGGGCCACGAGCATCCGATAAGGTCGATATGGGACCGGAAACGTCACTCGAGGAACTCGACGCACGCCCGGCGGGGGATGCCGGCGCGGAAGAGGCGCACGCTACGGAGATGACGTGCCGGGAAACCGAGCACACGGCGGAAGCTGCGGGCGGGCCATCGGAGGAAGTGGACGAGGCCGGGCGCGCTGAAGGAGCGCATGCCGCGGTCACGGCGCCAGCCGGGGCGAGTGTTGGGTCGCAATTGGAGTCGGTGATCTTCGATCTGCTTGCCGCGGCGCAACTGACGCGCGGGGCCTGCGTGCTTCACCTTGGTTGCGGCGACGGGCGTACGGCGCTGGCGCTGGCCGAGTCGGGGCATTTTGTTGACGGCGTCGATCCATCAAACGCCCTGATCGGAGAGGCAAAGGCGCGCCACGAAGGGCGTTGCGAATCGGGTGGGTGCGTGGCCTACAATGTACAGGCAATCGACGAACTGGAGCTGTTCGACCAATCCTACAACTGCATCCTGGCGACACACGCGATCGAACGTACGGCATCCGAGCAGTGGCTGCTGCGGAGACTATTCTGCGCCTTGCGACCGGGGGGCTTTCTCATCGTGGCGGTGCCGAACCGGGCGAGCTTGAGCCGCAGGGGAGCGTCCGCATCGGACGCGACCGCCGAGGCCGAAGTGTCCGAGGAACGACGTTACGTTCCGCGCGCGGTCGATCACCTGCTGCGGAAGATCGGGTTCGAGATTCTGCGGACCGAGTCGCATGGCCTGGAGAACCTGCAGCTCGGGCGTTTCCACATGCCGGCGATGATGAGCCGGGCGGTCGAATGGGGAATCGAGCGATCGAGCCGATGGGCCCTGCCCGGTCCGCTGCGCGATCGTGGTGACCACTACGTCGTACTCGCGCAGAAGCCGGCCGATTCGGGGGTGGCGGCCCGTATCAGCCTGACGCCGACGCTGAACTACGGGATCGAGTCGTTCGAGGCATCGCAGCGGCCGGAGTTCGAGCGGCTGGCCGAGTGGCAGAAGACCGTGGGGCGCGGGTGGGACATCCTCACGCGCGATCGTGTGGGGCGTTCGATCGCGCAGGCACGGTCGGCGATCGTACTTTCGCCGCACCCCGACGACGAGCTGATCGGATGCGGCGGGCTTCTGTTGGAGTTGATCAACCGAGGCGTGACCACGACCGTCGTGCAGATGACCGACGGCGCGGAGTCGGCGGGCCTTCAGGGGTGCGACGAGCAGCTCCGCCGTACGATCCGGAGCGGTGAGGCCGGCCGGGTGGCTCAGGAGATGGGCGTCGACCGCCTGACGTTTCTGAACGCGCCGAACGGGCGGCTCAGCAGCGCGCCGGTGTACGTTGATCCAGTGAACCGACTGCTGCGCGATTCGGAGCCGGACCTGGTCCTCGTGCCGTTCATCAACGACGACCATCCGGACCACGTAGCGGCCAACTTGGTGCTCGACGATGCGCTTGAGGGTCTGTCCCACGATCGCAACCCCGTGGTTTTGGTCTACGAGGTCTGGTCGCTGGTTCCGGCTCACGTCGTTCATCCGATCGACAAATTCATGCAGCGTAAGCTGGATCTGTTGATGCAGTATCCGACGGCGATGCGGGCGGTGGACTACATCTGGCATTGCCAGGTTCGCAACGGATACCGCAGCCGCCGTCACCTGCAGAGCGAAGGATTCGCCGAGGCCTATCTTGCGATGCAGTACGGCACGTTCCGCCGACTGGTGCAGGCCCATCGGACGGCCGGGGTTGACTAACACCCTGCGTTCGGAACCCATCCCAATAGCCGATTGAAGGCGGCACGCCACTGGAGGATCCGCCTGAGTCGGACCAGCGCAACCGAGTGAGTCCGCTCCGTGACTGTCGCGGTGCTGATTGGGCGGCCGCCGCACGGGCAACACGGCTTCCGCTTCAAGGGCGGGAACCGCGTTGCGCACGGCGCGCTTCGGACACGCTGAACGCGTGCAAGCGTGGGCATGGCACACGTGGAGCGATGGTCCGGTCGTTTGCGCTCCCGGCTGTGATGGGTGAAACGGCTGGACGAGTTGCGATGGTTGCGTTTGGCGATTACCGTATGGCGCATGCAATATGTCGGGTCCCTGCCTTCGACGTTTGTGATTCGCGGCGGTCGTGTCATCGATCCGGCTAATCGAATCGATCGCGTGGACGACGTTGTTGTTTCGGATGGTCGAATCGCTGCGGTCGGCGCCGAGGGATCGGCGCACCTGGCAGCTATTGACGCGCGTGGGTTGATCGTCTGCCCTGGCTTGATCGATATGCACGTTCATCTGCGCGAGCCGGGCGGCGAGCACAAGGAAACGATCGAGACCGGTACGCGTGCGGCCGCGGCCGGTGGCTTCACTGCGGTCGCGTGCATGCCGAACACATCGCCCCCGATCGACAACAACGAAACACTTGCATTCGTGCAGGAGCGGGCCCAGGAGCGCGGTTACGCTCGCGTTTACCCGGTTGCAGCGATGACTCGAGAGCGCGGCGGCGTCGAACCGCTTGATCTGAGCGAGTTGCGGTCGCGTGGGGCCATCGCGTTCAGCGACGACGGCGCTGCGATCGAGCGCGAGGATGTGATGCGTGAAGTGTGCCGACGTGCGCGCGGGTGCGGTGCATTGCTCATTCAGCACTGTCAATCCATGGGGATTTCGGGCGGCGGCGTCATTCACCAAGGGGCGGTGAGCCGCGAACTGGATTTGCCGGGGCTTTCGCCCGAGGCCGAGGCGGCCATGATTGAGCGAGATCTGAACCTGGTGCGCGAGACAGGGGCGCGCTATCACGTTGCCCACATATCGACCGATCTGGCTTTGGAGCTGGTGCGTGCCGCGAAGCGAGAGGGGCTGCCGGTTACGTGCGAGGTATGCGTTCATCACCTGGTGCTCACGGACGAAGCATGCCGCGAACAGGACCCTAACACCAAGATGAATCCGCCGCTGCGCGGCGACCGGGACGTTTCAGCCTGCGTGGAGGCGCTTACCGATGGGACGATCGACTGTATCGTCACGGATCATGCTCCCCACGCGGCGGATGAGAAGGCACAGGGCATGCTGGATGCGCCGTTCGGGATTGTCGGTCTGGAGACGGCACTCGGGATTGCGACGGAGAAGCTAGTGCACCAAGGTGTTTTGGGCTGGAGCGACCTTCTAAAGCTCTTGAGCGTCGTGCCGGGGCGTATTCTCGGCGTCGAGGGCGGTACGCTCGGCAGGGGTGCATCGGCCGACCTGACGCTGATCGACCCGGAGACACCTTGGCATATCGACCCCAAGCAGTTTCATTCCAAGAGCCGGAACACACCCTTTGCCGGTTGGGAAGTTCGGGGCCGCGCGGTCGCGACCATCGTGGACGGCGCGTTGACGCATCGGTCGGGGGTGTACCGATCTCGTTTCGACGGACTTCGCGCCCCCCGCACTTAGTGCTAATGACGGACAACGCGTAGCGGAAACATCAATTGAGAGTTGTTTCGACGGCCTTCTGTTCGGGCGGCGAAGCATCGGAGCTTATGTCCTCGTGCCGGCGGGGCCGGCTGCGTTGCGGCTACTGCGGATGATGCGGGCTCGGCCACCGGCGTCTGGGGCGGGCGGGGTCTCTGGCGCCCCTGAGCCACACGCTTTCGGCGTCTCGGGGGGTTGCAACGTTTGTGTGGGTGCGATATACGACGATGTTTGATGGAGTGCCGGTGGTGGCGAGTCGCGAGGATGCGGGCGGCTTCCCCCCGGCGACGCACGGCAGCCTCACGCCCGAATGTCGAGGCTGCTGCCGGCCGGTGACGGCTGGGCACGCCGCCTGGAAACGAAGGTCACCAGCCGACACGCTCGCCGGGTTGGATCGAGGCCGGCAATGCCCTCCTGTTTGGTCGCCCGGGAACGAGTTCCCGATGGAGAATTCCCGTTGAGCGCTGTAACGAAAGTTCTGATCGTCGTTCTGGTCGTCCTCTGTGTGGCTTTTTCCATGTCGGCCATTTCATTCGTCGCAAGTGTGAACAACTGGAAGGTTCTTGCCGAGGGCTACCGCAATCTGGCCCAGGTCGCCGACGCGCACGAGCGCAACCAGATGGCCGCCCGGGCAGCCGAGCTTGCCGCCGCCCGCGATACGATTCGAGTTCTCAACGATCGAATCAATCAGCTGGAGGCGAAGCTGCTCGAGGCCAACACCGAGGTGGCGAACCAAAAGGCTGAGATTGCCCGGCTGAGTTCCGATAAACGACAGGCTGATGCGCTGGCGCAGCGGTTGACCAACGAATTGGGTATCGCACAAGCGGCTCGCGAAGAGATCGAGAAGCAGCGTAAGTCGTTGGAGAATCGCAACATCGAGCTGGAGCGCCGCAATGTGGATCTCAACGACCGCGTGAACGAGTTGACGACGCGCGTGGCCGTTCTCGTGCAGCAGCAGAGGCAACAGGCCCAGCAGATCAGCATGCTGCGGGCCGAGAACGAGAAGCTTGCGCAAGGGGTCGGTTTCACCGCGGCGGCTGCTCCGCGTCTGGCGACGGTGCCGGGAATGGCCGCGACGGGTATGGCGCGGGACGCCGAGCTGCCGACCATTACCGGGCACGTGGTCGAGGTGGAGGGGCCGAACGTGACGGTGAGCGTCGGCTCGGCCGATCAGGTGGTCAAAGGCATGATCCTGGTCATTTCGCGCGGTGGCACGCAGTATGTCGGCGACATCGAGATCACCGACGTCGAGCCGAACCTGGCGGCCGGGCGACTGGTCCGATCCGCGGAAGGGATGTCCCCGCGGAAGGGGGATCAGGTTCACGACGAGCAGCAGTTCGCGAATCCATAGGTCCGGCCGCCCGGGTCATGTAACCTGTTTGATTCCCGCGCCCGGTCGGGTATGCTTGGTCCGGCACCGGACTGCGGCACGTGACCGCACGCGTCTGGCGAGACAGTCCTAGTCAAACCATCGGAGCGGACGGAAATGAGTGAAGGCGGACCGGCAGCGGAAAAGCCTGAAAACGACATTTACACGATACTTTTGGCGATCGCCTCGCTGTTCATGTTGATTGCCATCGTGGTCATCTCGATCCGCGCCCAATTTCTGTTCGGCTCGTGGTTGCCCTTCGGAGGGGTTCCGGTGGGCGGCGCCTAGCGGCGTTTCTGCCGGGCTTGGGAAAGGACACGACGTGTGATTCTGGACTCACTGTTTGGCGCGTTCAGCGTCGACATGGGGATCGATCTGGGCACCTGCAACACGCTGGTGTGCGTGAAAGGTGAGGGGATTGTTCTGAACGAGCCCTCCGTCGTTGCCGTCCGCAGGGGCACCAACCGCGTTCTGGACAATGGCAACGCCGTCGGTCTGGTGGCGAAGGAGATGCTCGGCAAGACTCCGGGCTCGATCGAGGCGGTGCGTCCGCTCAAGGACGGTGTGATCGCCGACTTCGACATCACCGAGGCGATGCTCGGCTACTTCATCCGCAAGGTTCACGGACGAAGCCGCTTTCTCAAGCCGCGGGTCGTCATCGCCATTCCCTCCGGCATCACCGCAGTCGAGAAGCGCGCCGTCTATAACTCTGCGGAACGCGCCGGCGCCCGCCGGGTCTATCTCGTCGAGGAACCGATGGCGGCCGGCATCGGTGCGGGATTGCCCATTGCCGAACCGACGGCCTCGATGATCGTTGACATCGGGGGCGGAACGACCGAGGTGGCGATCATGTCGCTGGCCGACATCAGCGTGTGTGAATCCATCCGTGTGGCCGGCGACGACATGGACGACGCGGTTGTGAGCTACATGCGGCGCACGTACAACCTGATGATCGGTCTGCAGACGGCCGAGCGCATCAAGATTCAGATCGGGTCGGTGGCGGAGTTTGACGACGGCGAGCGCGAGATGGAGGTGCGCGGTCGGGACATGATCAGCGGCCTGCCGCGCAAGACGCTGGTGAGCAGCGCCGAGATTCGGGACGCGCTCAAGGAGCCGGTCGGCCAGATTATTGACTGTACCATGCGTGCCCTCAATCAGGCGGAGCCGGAGCTCGCTGCGGACCTGGTCGAGTGCGGGATTTACCTCGCCGGCGGTGGCGCATTGTTGCACGGTTTCGCGCAGTTGATGTCGGCCACGACCGGCTTGGACTGTTTCGTCGTGGACGATGCATTGAGCTGCGTAGCCCGTGGTACGGCGGTGTACCTCGAGAACCTCGCCGACTGGAAGGAGACGATGGAGTCCGACGAGGACGAGGTCTGATCGCCTGCGGGACGCTCGGATGAGACGCAACGCGCATCGCCTCACGCAACGTGCCACGTCGTGGCGTACCCTTGTCATTCTTCTGGCCGTCGCGGCCGTCGCCTTTGTGCTGCCAGCGGCCGTGACCGGGCGGATGGCCAACCTTCTTCAGATCATCGCGCCGCTTCAGGACATCGTGAGCCGACTGACGGATTGGAACGACCCGGCCGGTCTGGCGGGCTCAGAGGGCGGACGCGCGGCCGACAGGATCGAGGCGTTGCGATCGACGGTCGCCACGCTGGCGGCTCAAAACCAGGCCCTTCGCCGGGAGAACGAGATGCTGGCCGGCGTTCGCGGGCGGGGCCTTGGCGCCAGAGGGCGGTTGATTCCCGCGCGCATCATTGCGGGCGATGCCCTGGCCTGGCGCGAGTCGAAAACGTTGCTGGCGGGGCGTCGTGCGGGTGTTCGCCGCGGCGATGCGGTACTGTCGGATCGTTTCTCGCTCGATCTCGGTCAGACGGAAGGCGTGTCGGAGGGGATGGCCGTGGTTGCGGCCGAGGCTCTTGTCGGGGTAATCGAGCGCTGCGGCTCCTACACCTCGCAGGTTGGCTCGCTCAGCGATCCGGACACGCGCATGGCGGTGACGATTGCCCGAGTGGACGGATCGAGCGTTTCAACGATGGACGAGGTTTTCTGGCTCGTCGGGCAGGGCGGCGGCCGGATCGAGATCCGCGACGTTCATCACAAGTACATCAACGGGGGCGCGATTCGGGTCGGCGACATGGTCATGACGTTGGCCGATGACCTGACCCTGCCGCCGAACGTGACGATCGGCAAGATCGCATCGATCAAAGTCGACCCGGGCAACAGCCTCCTGTACGTGCTTCAGGTGGAGCCGGCCGTCGGGCTCGCAGACCTGCGTCGCGTGTTCGTCGTGGATGAAGACGAGTGAGGTATGACGTGACTGACTGCATGACGCTGGTCCGGCGCTTGCGGCCTGCCGAATGGTGGCGAAGTGCTTGCATCCGGGTGCGAGCACAGCCGGATTACGCCAGGATCCGGCGTAGAAGGCAAGTATGCTTGCCCTAATCTTGGATATTAGGTGTTTTTTCGCCCTTCGTGGATCGGATACCGGTGGCTCAGTTATTTGAGCCGAGAACACGGCGGAGGTATTCGGCTCGGGCGACGCCTCGCTCGGCGCCGTCGAGCTGCCGGCCGTTGAGCTTCTGGAGGTGGGCGGACTGGCTGCGGATGAACATTTCGTTCACCCGCTCGAGATCGAGGTCCTTGCAGCGGCCCATGCTGACGCCCATGCGCACGTGGGAGAGTAGAAACAGCGATTCGTCGCTGCTGATGGTGCGGGCGTGTTCCAGCGTGCCGTAGGCGCGCCAGACCTTGTCATCGAGCACGTCGGTTCGCTCCTTGAGGAGCACCTCGCGCGCCGCGAGCTCGTAGCTGACGATCTTCGGGATGACGTTGTTGCCGAAGTCATCGACGATCTCTTCCTCGCATCGGCCCAGCGTCACTTGGTTTGAGATTTGAAAGAAATCGCCGGTGGCGTCGGTTCCTTCACCGTAAAGGCCTCGGACGGCGAGGCGCATGTCTTTGGCGGCGCGGAACATCTTTTCGATCTGGTTGGTCAGCTTCAGTGCCGGCAGGTGCAACATGACCGACACTCGCAGGCCCGTTCCGACGTTGGTTGGGCACGCCGTCAGATAGCCGAACCGGTCGTCGAAGGCGTATTCCACGTGCTGCTCGAGCATGCCATCGAGCGCGTCGATCTCTTCGTACAGGGCTGCAATCTGGAGTCCGCTGCGCAATACCTGCATGCGGAGGTGGTCCTCCTCGTTGATCATGACTGCCCGCCGTTCGCCGCGGCAGATGGCCACGCCGCGCGTGCCGTCACCTTCGGCGTGCTGCCGACTGATCAGGTGGCGTTCGACGAGCAACCGGCGATCCAGCTCGTCCGCCGAGTCGATGTCGACCAGCAACGTGTCCGGGTCGGGGTGGGTGTCCGAGATGCAGTCGGCGAGAATCCGATAGACCCGCCGGCGCTCGGACGGGTCGGCCTTGCTGAGGAAGGGGAACCCGGCGATGTTGCGTGCGAGACGAATACGGGAGGAGATGACGACGTCAGAGAAGGGGCCCTCGCCCTTGAGCCACTCACCGACGCTATTTGCAATCTCGTCCAGGTTCACGCTGATTCCAACGCCTTGATCTCGTCGCGCAGCTTAGCGGCAAGCTCGTAGTCCTCGATTTTCAACGCTTCCTTCAGCGAACGCTGAAGCCGGGCGATCGTCACGTGAACGTTCGGCGAGGCGCCTTTAAGCCGGCCTGGAGACTTGCCGACGTGGTGCGTCGCCCCATCGTGGGCGCGCTCGATCAACGGAGCCAGTTGTCGCTCGAATGCCTTGTAGTCGTTGGGGCAACCCAGCAGGCCGGTCGACCGAAACTCCCGGAACGACAGACCGCATTCAGGGCAGGTCACGTCGGTGGCATGACTCATCCCCGAGGAGTGCTTGACCAGTCCTTCCAGGATGGCGCTGATGGACTCCTGCTTCTGCATCGTGAGCCCCTCCTCTGCGGCGCAGCTCTCGCAGAGATGGCGCTCCTGTTTCTCGCCGTCCGGCTGGGTGATCTCAGTCAGGTGGACCGTCGCCTGAGCCTTCTGGCATCGTTGGCAAAGTATGGCCATCCCGGTTCGCTTTCATCTCCAATGCTACGGGAACCCACGGCTGTGGATTTTACGAACCCCCGAAAACGGCGTCAACTTGACCCCAAATCGGGCGAACGGAGCAAGTTAACGCCGGAGAAAGCCCGCCGAACATCCCGGCGCCTCCTCGACGTGGACCGACTGGACCAGATGGCCCCAGACCGGATCGGCGGACAATCGTTCAAAGATGACGCGGGCGACGTGCTCCGCCGTCGGGTTGACGCCGGAAAGCCAGTCATGCTCGTTCAGGTTTCCGTGGTGCAGTTCGGCCGTCGTGTCGCCAAGCCGCTTCTCGACCTCGACGAAATCCGCCACCAGCCCGTCCGCATCGAGGTCTGCCGACTGCAGCCGGGCGGTAACGCGCCAATCGTGCCCGTGCAACGGTTCCACGGTTCCATCGGGCAACCGTATGCGATGAACGGCGCAGAAAGAACCGGCGACAGTGATTTCATACATGCATTCGACCTCGTGAGGACTTCAGACTGCCAAGTTGCGGACACGTGCGGCGACTGGACAGCGGCTGAGTATTCTAGGCGCAAGCCGCCTGATCTTGCAGGGGTGCCACGATTTGGGCGACGGGCGTGCCCATGGTGACCGTCCTGCGGCGCAACCGTTCAATTGATTTGACTCGGGAACAACGGTGTTGAATGGTTTATACGGAAGCAATTCGCGGCGAGTTCCTACGATTCGCCCCGACCCGGCGTTTGTGGTCTTTCAGTTATCGTTCCCTTTTGGGCCGACTCGCATTCCCGGGGCGAGGGTGCGCCCGCTTGGATGAAGCGGCGATCGTTCGCACTCCCGGGAGCGACGGCCGGCGTGGGATCCCGGCTCAGCGTCGAGGATCCTATCCGTATCTGGTGGGCTCGGGAGTGTCAAAGTGGAGCCGAGCCTGCGGCGTTATCGAGTCGGGATCTCACTCGCTGCTTGAGCACGTGCGCCATCGCCCGGCTCAATCTGGAATTGCCAGGGGGCGCGTATCGGCGATGTTCCAGGGGGCCGTAGGTATTCAACAAATCCTTCGGTAATCAAGGGGGAGTTTCAGTGAAATCGTGACGCCGGGTCGCGGGCGCGACCCGGGCCACCCGGCGGAGTGGCCTGGGCTCCGGGATCGTCCGGCTTAGAATCAGGTGATCGAGGCACGGACCGCCCTCGCAAGGACCTTTGGACTGACGACGTGAAAGAACTTCCCGCCAGCCTGCGCGCCTTGGGGCGATCGGAGCCGCCGGATACCATTTACGTCGGCGGCGATACGTACCGACTGGTGCGGTGCTTCAAACACGATTTTTTCGCGTGCACTTCGCTATATCAGGGTAAGTCAGGCCGCGTGATCCTCAAACTGGGGCGACGGGCGGACATCTGTGGACTGCCGGCGGAGTGGATCGGCCGGCTGCTCGCCCGCCACGAGGCCGACTGCTACCGGGCGGTCGCCGATCTGGACGCTGTCCCGCGACTCATCGGGCGGTGGGGTGCCACTGGCATTGTTCACGAGTACGTCGAGGGCCGGCATCTGTCCAAGGAGGTGAAACTGCCGGACGACTTTTTTGGCCGGCTCGCGCGCGCCGTGGCCGCCATCCACGCGCGCGGCATGGCCTACGTCGATCTGGAGAAACGCCAGAACGTCCTGCTGGGCGACGACGGCCGGCCGTACCTGGTCGATTTCCAGATCTCCTGGCGGCTACCGGCGCGGTGGGGAGGCCGGACGCCGCCGGCGCGGTGGCTTTGCCGAAAGCTCCAGGAGGGCGATCGCTACCACCTGCTCAAGCTCCACCGCCGTTTTCGCTGCGACCAACTCTCCGAAGAGCAGATTCGGGCGTCATATCGCAAGCCGTTCTGGGTCCGCCTTCACGCCCGCCTTACGGCACCTTTACTCAAGTTGCGCCGTCACACGCTTAACCGCCTCGACCCGTCACGGAAGGTCGGGGAGCGCGGCGCCGCCCCAGACGGGCGGAACATTGACGGCCCACCAATCGAAGATGAAGTGAATCAGCCACCCGCCCCAAAGGCTTCCGGTTCGCTCACGTAGTACGCCAAGCAGCACGCCGGCCACGGTCGTGTAGAACGTCTGTCTCGATCTGTGCCGACTCTGCGTCCTCTTGACCGCGAGTACGTACTCGATCCTCAACTCGATATCGAGGTGTTTTCGGCGGCATGCGTCGCGGGCGAGCCGGGTTCCCATTCCGAGCGCAGGATGGCGTAGCGCAAGGCGTCGACGTAGCGACCGTTTCGGTAGTAGGCCTGTCGGCTGCGGCCTTCGAATACGAAACCGGCTTGCTCGTACATCTTCACCGCTCCGTCGTGGTCGGCAAAGACCTCGAGCTGGATGCGGTTCAGGTTGAATTCCTCGAATCCCAGTCGGACCATCAGCCGGGTGACCTCGCTGCCGTAGCCGCGCGATCGGAATTCCGGTTCGCCGATGAAGATGCCGAACGTACCCACTCGCTGGGACAGGCTCATCCCGTGCAGCCCCGTGCCGCCGATCAACCGGTCGCCCTCCTTGACGACGATTCCAAGCACGCAGTCGCTTTCGGAACCGTACAGCTTCTCGATGAACTCGCGCTCCCGCTTCTCGTTCAGCGGCAGCCAGCGGTCGAGCGTTCTCCAGGTGTCCGGATCGTTGAGCCAGCGGCGCAACAGCGCCTCGTCGGCCAGCTCGATGGGCCTCAAGTAAACGCGATCGCCCTCGTAGTACTTTACGGCCATGACAAGACTCCTCAGCCTGCGGCGCCGTGGAGACGCCCGAGAAACGACATCCGGTCCCCTTCACTCCGCGAGACCATCAAAAAACCCCGTGATCCTTTCGGGTCGCGGGGGTGGTCACGTCTACTCTGTTTACCCTGCGAACCCTAAGGCGTGTCTCCTTTCAGTGCGACGGAATCAGCGCGCAGCGCCGTCGCGTTCAAAGCGTTGCTGCGACATTCGTAGAATAGGGTTCGCATCATGTCTCGCCCAGTCATCATCCAGGTTAAGGTAAGTTTACACCATATCGGGCGGAAAGCAAGAATCGTGCGGGTTCCCTTTGGCCGCGGGCGACCTAAAATGCTCCACGACATCGGCGACCGGAAAGGAAGTTTGAAACATGGACAGATCGTTCACCCTCTGCTCCCTGCCTTTGTCCGGCAGGATTCTGCTCACGCTGTTTCTCGCCCTCATCGGGTTCGGGTATCTGTCGGCGCTGGGCAACCTCTTTCACCGCCACAATATGGCCGACGGGGAGGAGGGTCTCACCCTCAACGACCTGCGCGCCAACTTCCACGGAATCGAGGTGGCGGCCAAGCAGTCCGAGCGTCCGGCGGTGGCCAAGTCCCGCATGCTCGAGATGATCGAGCCCGGCGGCAAGATGCGCAAGCACGCGACCCAGGGCGGCCCGGAGGCGATCAGGACACTGGAGACTTGGCTCCAACGTGGGGCGAGCGAGGGGGAATTCCAACAGGAGGGGCTTGCAGAACCGGGTGATCCGGCCCCCGCCGACGTGATCATGGCTCAGTGTCTGGATTGCCACAATGCAGACGGGGGGGAGATGGCGGAGGTACCGTTCGGCCCCGATCTGTTCACGGTTGATTATCAGATGGTCTGGGACGTGGCCCGGCCGGGGACGGCGAATCTCACGTCCCCGGCGGCGAGTGCAGGCGAGCGGGAGATGCAGGTTTTGGGGCCGCAGCCTTTGCCGCACCTCTTCCTGGTCACCCACATCCACATGCTCACGATTCCGTTGTTTACGCTGATCGTTTCGGGGCTGTTTCTGGTTTCGGCGTTGCCCGCCGGGGTTCGGAATATCGTAGCGCCGCTTCCGATGGCCGTTCTGGTGTTCGATTTCTCGTCCTGGTGGTTGGCCCGGCAGAGTGAGGCGTTCATCTACGTGATCGCCGCGGCGGGCGCCGTATACGGGGTTCTCTTCGGTATCCAGTTGATTGCCGTTTTCGTGTCGATCTGGCTGCCGCGCCGGTCCGGCAGTGCCGCCTGACGAATCCGGCGATCGCCGCTCGCCGGCCAGCGTGTTTTCAGGCCGGTTTCATGAACCTTGACAATTATCTCGCTTGGCGATTTATTAGCGCGCCGGGATTTTTTCCGATAGGTTCCGCAGGCGGGCTTCACCGGTAAGCCGGCCGCGCCCCTGTCGTGCAACAAAGGAGCCGACTCATGCCGACACCTCAGGCGCGAACCGAACTTGCGGGCATGGTGGCCGAAGTCTTCGAGCTGATCAAAATCGCCTCAACCGCGCGGGCGCGGGCGCGCGGGGCTCAATCCGAGGAGCTCACTGAAGCTGAATTTCTCACGCTGGACGCGCTGATTCAACACGGTTCGATGTCTGTGGGGGACATTCAGAAGCAGATCGGCGTGCTCCCGGCTCAGATGTCCCGCATTATCCGTTCACTCGAGCACAAAGGCAAAGACGCGTTTGTGCAGTGCGCCATCAATCCTGACGATCGGCGGAAAATCGATGTCTCGATCACGCTCAAGGGCCGCAAAGCTCACGACGCCTATCGGGAGGCCCGGATGGCGTTTGTTACAGGCATTTTGAACGATTTGTCGCCGGAGGAGCGGCGGCAATTCATGCACATTCTCCGCCGGATGCGGGAGGGCATCACCGCCCGAATGGATGAGTCTTAGGAATTATCCGGTCTGTGCGGACGAGTGCAGGACGCGACGTGCATCAGGTCTCCTGCCCGGGTCCGTCGGCCGAATGAGGTTCGGCAGGCTTGATCGGTTGCACGGGCGCGGTTGGGCGTGTCGGCGGCACGAAGAAACAGGTTCCACAGCGGCCGCAGCGAAGCTTTTTGCCGCGGACCTTGGCGGGAACGGACAGCACGGCACGGCACTTAAGGTTAGGGCAGAGCAGTGTTACCAAGGCCGTCTCCGCAATTCACTGAGAGGTCATACTGTTCGTTGTCTTCGGTCGGTCGGGATCGGCATGGCGTGCAGCGATGCCCTCCGGCCGCGCCGACGGCACGGTTGGTCAGCTTCTCGTGCACGACGGAGTCAGTTACTCGGTAATCGTATCGGTTTGAGCCACCGGTTCATTCAGGCGAAACGGCAGTTGCGTAGACTCATTTTCGTTCAAGGATATGCGGTTACCGGACCGGGAAAAGGCAAGGGCGAGCTCGGCTGCTGATGTTGGCTCTGCGCACGCACGCCAGTCCGGTTGAACGCGTGCCTTTCAACGGATCGTGACTGTTGGCGTGTTCTGCTCGGTGATGCGTCAGGCCGATTCACGACGGCGCTTGGGTTTGCCGTCAAACAGGCCCTGTTCCCGTTCGACGACAGCCTCGTCGACGAGCCATTTACCGGACTTGGCGTGTTCGGGCAGCTCGAACATGATTCCGATCATGAATTCCTCCATGACCGCGCGCAGCGCCCGGGCGCCGGTGTCGCGTTCCATGGCCTTCTCGGCGATGCGGCGGAGTGCTCCACGGCTGAATTCGAGCTGGCACCCTTCGAACTCGAAGAACTTCTGGTATTGCCGAATGAGTGCGTTCTTGGGCTCGGTCAGAATATTGACCATCGCTTCCACGTCGAGAGGTGTCAGCGCCGTGATCACCGGCATGCGCCCGACCAGCTCCGGGATCATGCCGTAGCCGATAAGATCGTCGGGCGTGATCTGGGCGAGGAGTTCGCTGTCCTCCTCGGTCTTCGGTCGCTCCTGCACCTCGTTGGCAAACCCGATGGCGCTCCTGCCCACGCGGCGTTTGATGATGTCCACAATCCCGGTGAAGGTGCCGCCGCAAATGAACAGAATGTTGGTGGTGTCGATCTGGATGTATTGCTGTTCCGGGTGCTTGCGCCCGCCCTGTGGGGGTACGTTCGAATACGTCCCCTCGAGCATCTTGAGCAGCGCCTGTTGCACGCCCTCGCCCGACACGTCGCGGGTGATGCTGACGTTCTGCGTCGTCCTCCCGATCTTGTCAATCTCGTCGATGTAGATGATGCCCCTCTGGGCCAGCTCCAGATCGTACTCGGCGTTCTGGAGCAATCTCAGCAGGACGTTCTCGACGTCTTCGCCGACGTACCCGGCCTCGGTCAACGTGGTGGCATCGGCGATCGCAAACGGCACGTTCAGAATCCGGGACAGCGTACGCGCGATCAGCGTCTTGCCGCAGCCGGTGGGTCCGACCATCAGCACGTTGGATTTATCGAGTTCGACGTCGTCACCGCCTCGGTCGCGGTGGGCAAGACGCTTGTAATGGTTGTGCACCGCGACCGACAGCGTGCGCTTCGCGTCCTCCTGACCGATGACGTACTCGTCGAGATACTCCTTGACCTGTCGCGGCGTGGGCGTACCACCCACGAGACTGCGCGCGGACGAGGCCTTCCGCATCTCCTGCCGGATGATGTTGTGGCACAACTCCACGCAGGACTTGCAGATGTAAACGTCCTTGGGCCCCTCGACCATGGGGCCGGTTTCGCGCTGGCTTTTCCCACAGAAGCTGCACGATGTGCTTCGTCTATGCGGACCCCCGCCTCCGCCGCCCGTTCGTTTCGTTGCCATATGGCGAAACCTCCGCCGGCGGGCCGCCCATTGTGGCGTCGTAGCCCGCGCCGTCAACCGTGCTGAATATCGTCAAGCGCGGTCTGTTCCCTTCAACGCATCGCCGCATCCGGCGGCCTATTGTACCTCAATCCGGGCGACGCGAATCCGTTGCGACCGGTGCTACAATCGGCCGGAACGGCCGCCGGACTCACGGTCCGTCTCGGTGCCCTTGATTTCCTCGATCAGGTTGGCCTTGAGCTGCTCGTATTGCTGGATCGTCAGTTCGCCGGCGTCGCGAAGCTCGGTCAACTCCTGAAGGGTCCAGACCGATCCGGTACGCGAGTCGCCGTTTTTCATCCAGCGCTTGATGCCGTACACACCCAACGCCAGTACGACGGTCGCCGCGATCAGAACCGCGATCCAGAAGACAATCGCGCCGGCAGAAAACTCCGTTTGCGATAACGGCAGCAACATTGCAAGACCCTTCGGTCGCCGTTTTGCGGTCCGCACCGTCTTGCTACGGGATGGTAGCTGCCAGGCGACCTCGAATCAACGGCGGCCGATGAGCGTTGTACCCCGCTCGGGGAGGCTCCGGCCACACGCTACAGCAGCGTCAACGCCGGTGCGCCGCCCGCCACCGCAGGACAAGGGAAATCGCGATGACCAGGACGAGGTTGACGGCCACACAGACGACCAACTTGATGCTGTTCAGGTGCGGGACCATCTCCCCCCAGGCGCCTCCGGCCTGCTCAAAGAGCCTCATCACCGGCGTCCAGAACTGAGTCAGGAGCACGCCGGCCGTCATGCCCACGATGACGCCCGCGCGCGACGTGCCCTGCCAAACGCAAGCCAGAACGATGGCCGGACCCAGGCCGGCGGCCAGCCCACCCCAGGCGTCCAACACACCTTCGAACACGTTGAGGCGTTGCCAAGCCAAAGATACGCCGGTGACACCGAGCACAATCACCACCGTACGCGACAACCAGACGGCCGTCCGATCGCTCGGGTGCCCGCCGAGGAGCTTTTCGTAAACGTCCCGCACGACGGCCGCGACCGCAACGATGATCTGGGAGTCCACCGTACTCATCATGGCGGCCACCGCCGCGGACAGCACCAGCGCCGCCATCACGTCCGGCAAGAGCTGCAGCGCCAAAATCGGCATGGCCCTGTCCGCATCCGGACCGGTCAGATCCTGCTCGATCATGGCTCGAGCGACGAGTCCGACAAACATCGAGCCGTACAATGCGAACAGCGACCAGACGGTCGCGATCAAAGTGCTCTTGGCGATGGTTCTCGGCTCCGCGATGGCCATGAAACGCGAAACGATGTGGGGCTGGCCGGGGTAACCGACGCCCCACGCCAGACCGGCCACCACTACACCGAAGAACAGGGACGGGCCGACCTGCCCCTGGTCCACGGCCAGCATCGCGTCGGTGCCCGCACGGGTGACGACGGCTTCCCAGAGGCCGTCGAATCCGCCGAGCTTGATGATGGCGATGGTCGGCAAACCCACGAGTGCCGAGACCATGAGGATTGCTTGAATGAAATCCGTCCAGCAGACGGCGAGGAAGCCGCCGACGGCGGTGTATCCTAGAATCACGACCATCCCGATGATCAGTCCCTGTCGATGATACGTCCAGGTTTCGGTCTCCGCCCACGGAACGCGACCGGCGAAAGCGGTGCTGAAGACGTCGCCGGCGGCGTCAAACTGGGCGGAGATGTACACGGCATAAAACATCAGAATGGTAATGACCGAGAAGATGCGGATCAGGCGAGTGGTGTCGCCGAAGCGGGACTCGAGCAGGTCGGGAATGGTCAGGGCGTCATACTGTGCGGCCATCCTCTGCATGCGGGGGGCGAGCACGACCCAATCGAATATGACGCCCAAGCTGCATCCGATGCAGGTCCAGACCATGCTCAAGCCGTTTGCGTACGCCGCGGCCGGAAGGGCGACCAGCAGCCACGCGCTGAAGTCGCTGGCCTGGGCGCTGAAGGCGGCCACCCACGGTCCCAGCCGGCGACCGGCGAGCACGAAATCGCCGAGGTCCTTGTTGAAACGGGAGCAGTACAGGCCGATCGTGGCCAGCACGACAAGGTACAAGCCGAACACGATCACCAGGGTCATTGGGGACGGTTCCAGTGTCTGAGGCAGTGAATCAGGGTGAACAGGAACATCACGATGATGGGGAAGAACAGCCAGAACAGAGTTGTGCCGGGGAGGCCGTTCGCGAGCAGATTCATCGTAAGGTTCTCGTCGATTCGGTTAACCGCGCGAGGCCATTATGTCGGGGCCGGCTCGGCGGATCAACACCGGCCCCGGCGGCGAAGGGAGGGAATGCACGGGCAAGCTCGCCAAACACGTAGCTGGCAGCCGACTGAACTTTCATGCACGCGACACGAAACGGATGTCGAGGTTGCACCCCGCCTGAAAGCGCGATTCAATGCGTTCAGGCTGATGTCGCGAAAACCGTTCGATCCAAAGCTGGTCAAGGTCGATCCCGAAGAGCAGCGGGCGGCCGACCCCAACGTGCCGCTCACCGTCACGCAGCTCACGCGCATGGTGAAGCGGGCCCTCGAACAGCACCTGCCGGCCAGCGTGCACGTCGTGGGCGAGATCAGCAACTTCAAACGCCACTCGAGCGGCCACCTCTACTTCGTGCTCAAGGACGAGCACTGTGAGCTCGGCTGCGTCATGTGGCGGTCCGCCGCGACCAGTCTGAAGTTCGAACCGACCGACGGTTCGCAGGTGCTGGCCACCGGTCAGGTGGACGTGTTCGAGCGCAGCGGGCGATACCAGTTTTACGCGCGGCGGCTCGAGCCGCGTGGCGTCGGGGCGTTGGAATTGGCCTTCCGACAGCTCCGTGAGAAGCTCGAGAAGGAAGGCCTCTTCGACGCGCGGCGCAAGAAACCGCTTCCTCCGTTTCCCGAGCGCATCGCCGTCGTCACGAGCCCGACGGGTGCGGCCGTGCGCGACATCCTTCAGACCCTGCAACGGCGCTTTCCCTGCGTGCACGTGTTTCTTTACCCCGTGACAGTGCAGGGGCCGACAGCCGCCGGCGAAATCGCCGCGGCGATTACGATGTTGAACGCGAAGCACAAAGCCCTGGGTGGGATCGACGTGATGATCGTCGGCCGCGGCGGCGGCTCGCTGGAAGACCTCTGGGCGTTCAACGAGGAGGTTGTGGCGCGGGCCATCTTCAAGAGCGAGATTCCGGTCATCAGTGCCGTGGGGCACGAGGTGGACGTGTCGATCAGCGATCTGGTTGCCGACCTTCGAGCGCCCACGCCGACGGCGGCGGCCGAGATCGTTGTACCGGTTCGGGACGAACTACTGGACGACCTCCGCGAATACGCGAATCGTCTCACGCGGGTTCTGGGTCACACCGTAGCCCTGCGCCGCGCCGCCCTCGATGCATTGACTCGCCGCCGACCGTTTCACGAGCCGCTGTTCGCCGTCCGGAGCCGGGAGCAGGTCCTCGACGAGCTGGCCACCCGCCTTCGGAGCGGTATCGCGGATCGCCTGCATCGCTGGCACCGGCAGCTCAATGCCAGCGAGGTGGCGCTGCAGCGCATACGCCCATCCGCCTTGGCGGCGAGGCTGCTACGCCGGGTAACGGAAGCGGGTCAGCGTCTTCAGTGGGCTGCCGTGCGCGCCGCACTGCGTCGCGAACGGCGGCTCGCCGCGGCGTGCGAGCGTTTCGCGGCTGTGGATCCAAAGCACAGAGTATTGGGCCTGAAGCATGACGTGGATCACCTCGCGCGGCGTCTGGAGGCCACCAGCCACAAGACGACGCTTCGGCGGGGGTTCAGCATCACCAAGACGAAGAAGGACAAGGCCGTCGTGCGGGACCCGCAAAGTCTTCGCGACGGCGACGTGCTGGTGACGGAAACTGCCGGCGGCGAATTTGAAAGCCGCGTCGTCAATCTAAGACAGTTGGAGCTGTTCGACTAAGTGGGCTTCAGCTAAGGTTACAGTGGCTCGAGTACTTCGAGTACATGGGTGCCATGCCGGCGCTTGCGTGGGCATGCTGTACTATCGAAGACGTTGACCGGGAACACTATTAGAGATGCCCGCCAAGAAGATCAAATTCGAAGAGGCCTTGAAGAAGCTGGAGCAGATCACCGAGGAGATCGAGCGCGGCGAGATCGATCTGGAGGCGTCCATCAGCAAGTACGAGGAGGGCATGAAGCTGGTGGCGCAGTGTCGCGAGATGCTCGCCGACGCCGAACTGCGTATCCAGAAACTCTCACCGACACCGTCCGGGGAGCTCGAAGTGACTGACGCGCCCGACGCGGGCGAGCAGTAAGCCGATCAGTCTGCGGCCATCCTCGCAGGCGGGGACTCCCGGATGAACATGAACGCCACCTCCGATCGGCCGAGCGAGACAAAACTGCGTGATGCCGCGGCACACTCCGATGAGCGCGGACGCTGGTGTCCGATTGACACCTGGTCGCGCATCGCCTTCGCCATCACGATGGTCGTCGCCGCGGCCCTGCTGCTGCCCAAAGTCGTCTGGGCGCCCCTGTTCGGCGATCCCGGCGAGGTTCAACTCACCGCAGCCGTGGGTGGCATCGGGCATCCGCCGGGGCAGGCCGGCATCATCACGCTGCTCCGCTTCTTCTGCCTCGTTTCGCCGTTCGATCCGCACTTGACCGTCAGCGCGGTCAATGCGCTGTTCTGCCTCGGCGTGGTGGCCATTCTGATGCACTTGCAACTGCGCAGCGGCGCTCATCCCGTGGCCGCGGGCGTGGTCTCGCTTTTGTTCTTGATGAATGACCTCTTCTGGCACGCGGCCGTTCTGCCGGAGACCTACGGAACCTGCTTCATCCTGCTGACCGGGAGCATCCTGGCCTACCTGAGCTGGGTTCGAGACGGCCGCCCGTGGAAGTTCTGGCTGGCCGCGGTGCTTTTTCTGTACCTGGTCGTCAACCGGGGGCCGACCATCACGTTCCTTCTTTCCTTTGTGGCGGTGGCTGTGGTCAACCCGGACGTGCGCCGCCGGCTGGCGCATCGGCCGATTCGCCGCGTGCTCCTTCTGGGGGCGGTCGGGCTGGGGTCTTTGAGCGTCATGCTGGGCAGCCTCTGGCTGCGCGATGTGCCCGACAGCGGCTACAACTACCTGAACCAGTCGGCCCCCAGCCAGGGTGAGTTTCCGGTGGTCGCCGAGACGGCCAGCGACAAATGGGAACGCATCTGGTGGCTCGTTTCCGCCCGGCAGTACGACTACATGTTTCATCCCACACCCAGGAAGATCGCGGCGCAGTGGAAGTGGCTGGCCAGCGAGCTCGGCTGGCGTTATCCGCTGTTCTCGCCGGAGACGCACGCGGTGATCTATCCGCTGCTCGGGTATGCTGCACTGGCGGTCGTGCTGGTGGGCGCCTGGCATCTTTGGAAAGTGAACCGATCCATGGCCGTGTTCGCCATCGCCATGCTGCCGGCGAGCGTGGTCCCGATCCTGCTGATCCGGGTTATCGGCAACACGACGTTGCTGCCGAACTTGTTGTTCGCCTACGCCTGGCTGTTCAGTGTGGGGCTCTCGCGCATCATGCGCTGGTCGGGGTCCGCGGTGTGGCACGGGCTTGTGATTGCCGGTGTCGCGTATGCCGCGTGGTTGACGGCCGACCCGGACGTGCTTGTCTATAAGGAAGAGTACGACGCCCGCCCGTTCATTCGCGAGGTCGATTTCGAATCGCTGCCTCCGAACGCGACCCTGATCGCGTTTGACGTGCTGCCGCTCATTTACGTGCAGGAGGTGTATGGCGTCCGCCCGGACATTGATATCCTGCTGCACTACGGTCGATTGAACCGGGAATACCTGGAGACGCTGCCGGAGCCGATCTTCACCACCGTCCGCGTGCGAAACGTGCCAGGGGTCGAGTTCGTGGGGGAAGGGCGGGTGAGGCGGATCAGGTTCGTTGATGGGCGCGGTCCTGACGGCGCGGGCCAACAGGAGTAGCCGCGCGTCAGGATGTTGACGGAGTCCTGCAATCCGCTTGCCGTTTGATAGCTCGCCATGTTCGGGGGCGACCTCTTGCTCTTGAATCGTGACCCCACCTCTCGCTTTGCGAGAGATGGGCCACCCGCGTGGTCATACGGCCAGGGCCTGGAAGAGGCGACCTGCTATGAAATACGTGCAGAGGATCATGACGCCGCATCCTAGCAGGTTCATCAGGAAGCCGGCTCGGATCATCTGGCCGATGCTGAAGTAACCGGTCCCGTAGACCAGGGCATTGGGCGGCGTGGCCACCGGCAGCATGAAGGCGAGCGAGGCGGCCATGGCGCAGGCGACCGAGAGCGTGACCGGGTCGAGTCCGAGTTGCGGGGCCAGCATGATGAGGATCGGCGTCATCATCGTGGCGACGGCCGTGTTGCTGGTGACCTCCGTCAGGTAGTCGACCACCAGGGCGGTGAGCAGCAGGCTCAGTAAAGCGGGCGGCGTGCTGATGCCCGCGACCCAGTCGCTGGCGAGCCACTCGGTCAGGCCGGTTTTGAACATGGCGTTGGACAGGGCGATGCCGCCGCCGAACAGCAGTAAAGTGCCCCAATCGACGTAACGACTGTCGCGCCAGTTCAGCACCGGGCGCCAGGTCCGCAGGTCGGCCGGAATGACGAACAGCAACAGGGCGCACAGCAGGCCGATTTCGTACACGCCGAACCGGCTGATGCGGTCGTAGAGCGGCGCGGAAAGGAGATAGCGCCAAAACGGCTGCGTGACCCAGAGGACGACGACCAGGGCGAAGACGACCATTGTGACGACTTCGTCACGGCTCCACGTCCCCAGCGACCGGCGTTGCTCGTCGAGCGTTTTGACGGTTGTCGAGATGCCCTGCACGCGCGGGCGGAAGATCGCCAGCAGCAAACCCCATGCGACCACGACGCCGAAGATCGATACGGGGATGCCCCACTGCATCCACTGGACGAAACCGATATTCGCAAGGCCCTGGCTGCGGAGAATGCCGACCACGATTCCGTTCGGCGGCGACCCGATGATGGTACCGATTCCGCCGAGGGAGGCGGACCAGGCGACGCCGAGCATGAGGGCGCAGCCGAAGCGCGATTTCCCCGGGCGCTCGCCGAGTTCGTGCAGGACGCCGATGGCGATGGGCAGCATCATCGCGGTGGTGGCCGTGTTGGAGATCCACATCGAAAGGACGGCGGTGATGCCCATCATCCCGAGCAGGATGGTCGCCGGGCCGCGCGTGACCGCCCGAAACGACAACACTGTGAGGATGATCCGCCGGTCCAGACCTACCTTGCGCATCGCCCCGGCCAGCAGGAACCCGGCCAGGAAGAGATAGATCACCGGGTTGGCATATCCTGAGAAGGAGACGGTGTTGGTGAAGGGGTAGGGTTGGCCGTCTTCGATCCCGGTCACGTGCAGCAAGGGCAGCATGAGTCCGGGCAGTAAGGCGGTAACGGGGATGGGTACGGCCTCGGTGACCCACCAGACCACCATCAGCATAAGCAGGGCGAGCGTGGCCTGAGCACCGTTGGCCACCTCTCGAACGTCGGCATCGGAGAACGGCTCGGCGAGCCGGGCCGCGGCCCATTCGTTAAAAGCACTAACCGGCGGTGCCCAGAGGACGAGCAGAAACGCCAGCAGCCCGATCACAAAGCCGGTTCTTTGCGTAAGCGTACGTTTCTCGGAGATGTCCGGCGGCGAGCCTGAGTCGGGCGACGAATCGGCCATGCCGTAATCCCTTCGGCAATTTTCTCGCTGAGGCAGATGCAATCGCTACCGCACGCGCGGTCACATTGTCAAGCGGCTTTCCGCCCCATCTCCCATTCGCAGGGTGTTCGACTATGATGGATGCGCTCTCAGACTTTCGGCTTGCTGTGGGGCACCACTTGTGAGTTCTCGTCCGGCCGACGGAGAATGCACTTGGAGTGACATGTCATGTCTGGCGAGGGAACGGCGCGAGCGTATCGATGGACGGAGCTTGCCAAGGATCAGCCGATGGCTTTGCTGGAGCGGCGGCGTATCGTCGGCGAGCGGGTGATGCTTTCGCGCGTGGTGCTGAAGCAGGGCTGCGTCGTTCCGATGCACCGGCATGAGAACGAGCAGTTTGCGTGCCTGGTCAGTGGCCGGCTGAGATTCGAGATCGGCGAGCCCGGTTCGGACGGCGCGCGGACACTGACGGCCGAAGGCGGTGATGTTGTGCACTTTCCGAGCAACGTTGCGCATGGGGCCGAAGCCCTTGAGGATGCCGTCGTCATCGACGTATTCAGCCCGCCGAGCGAGACGACGGGGATCGACAACACCGGACGTTCCGGGGCGCGCAGATGAGTCTCGGGATCCGGTCGAGGCGCCATCATGACGGTCCGCTTCGCGAAACAGAGTCCGCAGATGCCGACAACGACGCGAGAGGCGGCCTGGGGCGTCATCATTGCCGTGGTCCTGGCGAATCTTGCGCTCGTCATGCTGTCACAGTTTGTTTCTCCGTTTCGATCGCTGGTTCACATCAGCGGGCCCTGGCTGCCAGTCACGCTCATGGTCGCCGCGGACTTTCTCTTGGTGGTTGGTGTGTTGATGTTCGCGGTGGGCAGGCTCCGACCGGCTGACATCGGGCTGGCGCGCCGGGGCGCGTGGAACGGCGCGGCTTTCGCCGTCGCACTTTGGGTGATCCTCCAGCTCGTGTTGTGCGTGATGGGTTTCGGCGACGCACGGTCGCTCGCGGTGGCCGGCTGGGTCCGGGAGACACCGGGCGAAACGCTCGGTCGCGCCTTTTACGACCTCTCTGGTACGGCGCTCTTCGAGGAGATTGTTTTCCGCGGTTTTCTCTTGCAACAGTTGTGGCTGAAGTTCGGGGGTGCGAACCGGCGGCGGCGTTTCGGCGGATTCCTGATGGCTCTGGTCGTGTCTCAGGGGGTTTTTGCGGCAAGCCACGTTCCGGAGCGGATTGATGCGGGCGTGTCTTATGCGGCACTACCCGCCGACATGCTCGTTCTGTTTGTATGGGGTGTCCTGTTTTCACTTGTGTTCGTCGCGGGTGGGAATCTTGTCTACAGCGTCGGCGCGCACGCACTCATCGTGGCCCCATTGCCGATCGTTGATTCATCTGAATCGAGCGCTCTGATCGTCCAGACGAGCATCGTCGTCTGGCTCACAGCGATCGGGTTGTGGCGATGGCTGCAATTCCGCAGAGTCCGGCGCCGCGTGGAGCGTTAGAAGCTACGGATCGCACGAGAAACGGAAGCTGTCGTCCAAATCGATCGGCAGGACCAGGGTTCGGAGGCTGCGGGCGTTGGCTTCGGCACACATATTCCGGCGGGCCGGCGCGTCCTCTACGAACTCGCGGCGTACTCGGCGTTGAAGACCGGCTTGCCGGCCTCGATGAAGGGGAGCAGCGCGTCGCACTCGTCGAACTCGTGGCACTGCTCGTTCACGCTGAAGTCGAAGTCGTCGACCAGTTCGGCGATCTGCTCGAGGTCGTTTTTGAGGCCGACGGCCAGACCGCGGGCGTGAGCCTGCTCGGCAAGAAAGCGGTTGTATTCGAGCTGTTCGTGCGCGGTGAGATTGAAACCGGTGTCGTTCAGGAAAGCGGTTACGTTGTCGGGTTCGACGGCGTCGCAGCGTTTTTGGACGGCCAGGTCGAGGCGGTCCTGCATGATGCGTCGTACGTTGCTCGAGCGGACGTCGAGCCAGCGCTCGTCGGCGAAGTCTTCCAGGACATTTCCAATCTCGGCTTCGTTGAACTCGTCCGCATCTTCCCGGAAGTCCTCGTATGTGCCGGCGGAGAAGTAGCAGATCACGCGGCGCCCGGCTTCGTGCAGTTCGTCGATCAGCGATGCCGGCACATCGAAAAGATCCAGGTCGTACGCATCGACGTCGTAGGTCACGTTGATCTGACCGCTCCCGTCAGACTGAAGTTGCCAATGCCAGGTCGTTTCAACGGCGGGGCGCCACCAGTCCCCGTTGGTGTTACCACCGGGCGTCGGCCCGGGGGAGTGGTTACCATTGCCGTCGCTTGGCGGTCCGAATCCTGCGGCGCAACCACCGGCCGGTACCGTGGTCATTGCAAGTATGCTCAGCGCGAGCAGAATGAGGTAGCTTCGCGCAGCGCAAAACTCGGCTGTTTGCAGATCGTGGCGGGTAAGTATCATAATGAGGCCCCAGTTCCTTGCGGCTTGGTGAGCGGCGTGATTCGCACCGCGGCGGCATGTCCTTACCCGCGTTGGGGGCTCTCCGCAACGGCCTCAAGGCGATCTCCCGTCCGAACGAGGTCCCGTTTCCGATTGATCCGGACCTGGATGGAAGGAATCCGGGCCGTTTCGGCCGGGGAGCAGACCGGCAGAGCGCAAGAATCGCCGTTGTCGCCCTCTGGGGCGGTGCCCCACAAGGCATCGACGCGGCCTCCGGGGCCACCCGGGCCTGGCACAGGCGGCGTCTTGCGTAATCCCTTGGCAGAACGATCCTTACGTACACAGGCGGATTCGTGGAATGTGATCCGTCGAGGAAGGGCGCCGTGGCACGCGACCGCCGGCGGCGTGCCTGCCCGCGGATTATCGGGCGTTACGCCGGGGCATACCGCCTGCTGCGATCCCCCGATGTTCCGGCCTCGCATGATTTCTTGTTAACATCTGCGAAGAGACTTGATTCCCACGGCGAATCCGTAGAGAATCAGGCAACGTTGGTGCTTCCCAGCGCGCATGCGGAGTGTGTACCGGTGCGATTGTCGCACGTTTGGGGTTGAGGGGTAAAGAACGCGCGGGGGAGTGGGGAAAGTTGGGTCAAGGAGCGGGAGGAATCGCTAATGCGTTTTACTGCAATTTGCTTGGGCTTGGCCGCCGCGCTGAGCATGTCTTCGGTCGCGGTTGCCGGCACCATTGGTGTGGACAACCTCGAGATCCAGATCACCGGTGTTAATCTGGTCTACGATGGGACGGACATCGTCGACGCTCGTTCGCCGCTGGGCGGCTCCGGCAATCCTGCCGAAGCGGATCCACTTACGACGATGAGCTTTTTGTTCAACGGATCACTCGTCGGGGAAGTCATCAGTTCCGACATCCACGCCGACGTTCTCATCGAAGGCGTGACTGGCATACCTGAGACCGGCGGCGTCGTGACGAGCGCCGGCAACGGCGGAGCGTTCGGCGTTGATTTGCTCACCAAGGGCAGCACACCCGGTTGGGGGCTTGCGCTGGCTATCGACGAGTTTCAGTTATTCTACAGCGGTTCGGAGATCACGATCGCTACCACGGGTCTCGCCAGCAACGTAATCACGCAGGACCTGCCGTTTGGGATCGAGTTCTTTGAGGATCAGCCGATTGCCATCGTGTTCTCGAGCGCGAACCTGTCGAACGTGACCACGGACGCCGGCTTTGTGACCGGCTTCAATGCTGCGGGTACGGGCAACGTCAGCGGCAAGGGCATTCCGGAGCCGGCCACCCTGGCGTTCCTGCTCGCTGGGTCGCTCGTTCTGACTCGAGCGCGCCGTCGCCGCCAGTAGCACAAGCGGCAACCCAACTTTCTCCAATCGATTAACAGCGCTTTCGCCCCGCGAAGCGCTGTTCGTTTTTTTCAGCTCTTCTTCACCGGCCCGTTCCCGCACGCCCTTCATCTTCAGACCCGCGTCGCTTTCCTCGCGTGGAGGAGGTGTGCGTATCAGTTTCGGCGGCGCCCAAGACCCACGACTCGCGCGTAGTCGTCCGAATCCCATGCGCGACCGCTACGGCGTTCCTCCGGCCTGCGCAACGCTCTTGCCTCTGGGACTAGTTGCGGAGATCAGATCGTCGAAGAGCTGCTTCTTGAGCGTTTCGTGGACGTTCACGCCATCGTGTGAATAGCCCTCCCTCTTACGGTCTGCCGTGTACATGGCCTCGCGAAAGCGCACGACGCGTTGCAAAAACCGCGAGTGATCCGCATTGTACACGTTAGCGATGAGGCGCGCGCAGCAGTAGTGCACCTGCGAACTGCCCTCGTGCACGTAGGAGACGACGCATTCAATCTGGCAATCAAGGCTCTCGATGTTTTCGGGTTTAGCCCAACTGATGTATTCAAACGCGTCGATTTCGCGAGCATAGCGTATGAAAGCTTCACCGACACGGGCATGTTCAGCACCGACGCCGACGCGCTCGCAAATGGTGTCGTGCGGGTCAACTGCGAGATATTGTGGGGGTGTCCGCTCGTAGAATTCTGATTGAATCGGCTTTGCGCAAGCTGGAATCGCGACGGTGGCTGCCGCGAGCATCAGGCGCATCCTTCTCGCCCTTCTCGAAAACAACGGGGCCAGGCGACACATCGATCGGACAGTGTCGTTCGCTTGGATTAAGCCATACAGAATCACGGCATTCGTTCCTCTCAAGAGCAGCAACGTTTCTTTCTACTTTGGCCGCGCTGGCCTCTCCCAGCAGTTGACGAAGGCCTGAATCCGCTCCGGCGACGCCATCGATTCCAACAGCCGGGAAGTTGTGCAACCGCAAGCAACAGGGGCTACCATTGTTCGGCCATCCCATTGGCAAGATCAGCCGCCGCACAATACGAAATGCGACGCAGGTCCCTGCCGAGCTCGCGCTCATCGGCGGGGATCGTGCGGTCCGGCGCTGAAACGGCGAGGGTATGCTTGTCGGCCACACGAACGGCGCGCGCCGTGCACGCGACCCTCACTTCACGCCGATTTTCCAGATCACGTTCGGTGTAAGCAGAGGCCTCATGCCCCGCCGCCCCCAGGCTTCTTGCTTCCGTGCGGACAACACTCTCGCGCGACATGTCTCTAATTACCCACAAGTCGAGTATGATGACGATATCACACGCGTCTGCGATAACCGCTGACAAAGAGTCCGTGCCAGCTTCACTGTCACGCCCCTGCTTCATCGCGAGCTCCGCATCCACGAAAACGACTTCGGGCGCGAGCCACTTAAAAAAAGCTATCACCTCGCTTACTACGGCCGCCGAATCGACTGATTGCGTTCGCCATAAGTGAGTGGCATCTTGACCCTGACGATTCGCGACACCCTTAGAATCCCCAACTTGCCCGAGGGCGTTCTTGTCTTTGCCTGCTGTAATCAAGAGTAGACGGGGGCTCCCTGCACGGCGATACGCCGGCCCGAAGGATTCCTGCGCCACCCTAGCGGCGATCTCACATGGATCATCGGGCTCAACCTGCCTCGGTGGCTCAAGTACATAGGAGGGTTCGCCGCGTTCGATGGGAGGTTCGGAGTATCGCCGCTCGGGGATCGCTACATTGACTTCCGGCTCGTCGGGCTTCGCGTGTTCGCTCCATGGCCTCACCTTGGAACTCATATGTTCGTGGAAGGCGGCGCCAGCAGGTTCCGGAGCGCAACCCCAAGGCACGAGCGTGATTATGCTCAGCATTGACGCCCATACGAGCATTTCGATGGCACGCCGGTTGCCGGCTAAGCCTACCCACGCTAGACGTGAACGCACTAGTGATTCATAACCTCTCGCTTGACGCAACATGATCGCCCATCCTTACCGCCAGTCCTAGCCCTTTCCAAGGTCTTTGCCGTAGTACACGTAAATCCTGAAATCATCCGCGGGTACCAGGCTATTGACTTGATATTGCACACGTTTCCGTGGTTCCAGAATAAAGGGCGTCCAATCAGTCGTATCGACGACAACACCGTCGTCCTTCATCGGTGGGGTGTAGAACTCCGTCCTTACATGGACTTGTCTGGACGTGTGTGCTTCTGCCGAGTGAAGCTGCGCCGTGACCTGGAGTAAATCGCCCGGCAGTCGTTCGACGCTTATGTTGCGAAGGTAAACAAAATCCTTCAGCCACGGCTCATTATATACCACGTGTGAGACATCTTCTGTGCGCACTGAACCATGTCGCGGTGCGTATGCTTGCATGCAGCCGATTCCGAAACTGGCGCCGAACAACAATAAGGTGAACACGGGTGTCAGGCGCAGGAGAGCCGTTGTTCCGATCATTGGATACCCACCTCCTCCGGGTATGCTAATTCGATAAGATGTCCGTCTGCAGGACAGAGGCTCGTCGATTGAAACCGGACCGAGTTCTCTGGATTGAGCGTGAATTCCGACCATGCCGACGTATCCACGACGTTGTCCTTCGAGCCCTCGTAGAAGGCAGCTCGGAGAACGCCGCGGAAACCCCTTGCCCGGTTCGCGTCGATCCGCCTCGTCTTGATCCAAGCGTCGACCTCGTAGAGTCCCGATCGCTCGTTGACTACGGATCGCACGATTTCCACTTCCACGTTGTCTCGCAGCCACCGATTGGAATACGCGACCTGCTCGCTCGACACAGGCCCCTCCACCTGCTTGCTCGTCTGACAACCCAGGCCGGCAAGTAGCAGCACCAGCACCGACAAGACAGTGGCGAGAAGCCGCACTACGCATGCTCCATCTGTCATTAGCGAGCAGGTAAACGTAAGAACCGACCCGTTACGGGCCACTGCCAACTTGCTTTTGCTCATCGCTCTGGACCGCCGCGCCGTCTTCAGCATTTCGAATGGGTCGCGTTTCATCGGGCACGGGCTGGCGCTGCCCGCCACAAGGCGGAGCAACATACGGGGTAAATACGCTGTAGTCATCAACGAAAACGGACGCGCGCGGGCTCGGGGCGCAAGCGGTCCCGAAGCAGAAACAAATAACACCCGCGCCTACGAGAGCGCCTAACAATTGCAGCCTGCCCTGATTTCGAACACTACGCATTGCTGAGTCTCCCGTCAACCTCAGTCCTTGTCAGGTGACCTACGTGGCAGCAACTCGTATCGAACCGGTGCGCCCAATGGCGGCAATTCAACCTGCGAGTTGAACTGCTCCGGAACAAATGCCGTGATTAACTCATTCTCCTGGATCTGGATCTCGGTAACGACAGTATGACGCGCCGCAATCGGGCAGTTGTCGTTCTCGACGGTCAAACGGCTGATCTCGGCCGTAAAGTATGCGCGCTCGATGTTCCGGATGTTGCCGGCGAGGGTTTGCACCGGGGCCGTTGGCAAGAGATCGCGACTAGCGGCATTTCTCCCCGAAAACACGCAGGCGAGCGTATGGCGTCGCATAGGTTCAACATGTCCTAACCAGATGTGCACGGCGTTCGGCAGCATCGACCATTGCCGGACGTCGGCCGCCTCTTGATTAATCGCTCGAATGAAAAGGCCGACATACTGGAGGCCAAAGATCCCGTGCCGTTGAAGGATTTCGCCAACATCCTCTACCACCTCTTTTCGCCTCTGGGCGAGGTCCTTCGCTGACGGGCCGCGTCCCGCAACTTGCCCGAAGAGGTCAAGGCACTTGCTTGCCGGGTGAGTATAGTGGCCGTCGATGAGAACATCGACACTCTCAACGGCCTCCGCAGGTGGCCAGTAACCATCATGAACAAGCTTGACGTCGTAACCACCCTTCGATGCGCCGGTCCGCACCTTGAGTGGGCGACTCCCTGTTGCCGCCACGACCACTAGGTTGACGCGGGCGAGTTCGTCAATCGAGAGGCCCAAGACCGATTGCTCGGCCCGTGAGGGAGAGTCGAAAGGAGGAAGATACACTCGTGGATAGACGTATCGGCCGTCGGATCGGGTCCAGGTAAGTTCCGAGCCGTGCAGGCCGGCGCAATCCGTAGCAGCTGCGCTCAATTCGTCAAAAACTTGTTGCGCTTCCTGCCAACTTTTGGCAGCACGCAGCGGCCGGTTTTGGCGCAGATAGCAGATGGTCCGGAGAACGTAAGCGGCCAAGAAGTCACGCTGGTACACGCTTCCCCCTGCCGAGCTATAGAGGTCGTTCGGCTCGAAAATGCCGCCCTTTGCGACATCGCCCTCGCGTCCGCGAATCGCGCCTGCACTGAACCGGTCCGTTGTGATGGCTCGATCGAAAGCCACTCTCGCATTGTCGAAATCGCCAAGTTGCATCAGCGCGACCCCGTGCAGCAGTTCGATCATGGCCCTCTCATATGCCTCGCCTTGCCAAAGCTTACTTGATTCGGCGAATAGGAGACTCGCACGACCGGCTGACTCTCCGAGGGTCAGGTCGTTCGTGAGGAGGATCCCGTCGTAGAAAGCGGCCTGTGCTTCCTCAGCGTCCCCCGCAGCCAACTTGGCGGCTGCATAATCGAGAATGTGGACGCCCGCATCGCGCGACCTTTCTTCCGGCGGTCGCGACATTTCCTGCTTCGCCACGGGCGCGATCCTGTCAGCGAATTCTTCGTAGGGGCAATGCCCCCAGTTAAACTCCGCTTGAACGGGACTCGTTGGAGCTTGAACGCAACCGGCCAATGCGACGAAGATGCCCGCGATCGCCAAGGCACGCCAACGGGCCGGGGAGGGGCCGTCAGTTCCTGTGCTTACACGGCCGGGGCCACAGCGGCCGCTGAGCGGCTTGCATGTTGAGCCCCGACCAGTGCCGGCCCTGCCGGGCGCCGTCAATTCTGAAAATCTCGCGTTGTGAAGGCAGCGCTCGACGCCACGCTGTTCTGCCATGCAAGTTCTCCATTCTCCGCGCTTACCAGAGAAAATGTCATCTGAAGCTCGACTATCTTCTGGTCCACCACTTTTCCCCTCGCGTCTGCGACGGGGACGACTTTCTCAAGCGAGTCAAAGGTGGCGGTCAGCAAGTAGTCAGGCCCTATCTGCCGGACCATTTCCACGGAATCCTCGTCTCTGTAAGCTTCATCGAGGTACCAATCCCGCAACTGCTCTCGCAGTCGGCCCTCCGCTTGTTCGTCGATCAAAACGACGCGATCGCCCAACGCTTGCTTGAGCTGCGTGCGGATTCTCTCCATGTACGCGTTTCGTGCTGGTGTAAAAAGATATTGGTTGGTGTTGTTTTCGATCTTTACGACAGCGAGCGCCGGCGCGTCGCCTTCCCCATAGAACATAGGCTCGCGCACCATGTCGCGGGCCATGAGATCGGTGACCCGCCCGATCTCTGTTTCACCTAGAAAACTGCCTGTGACCAAGCCCTTGCGCCCGGCGTCATGTGCCGCGCGGCATCCTGGGAGTAGTGCAGCGAGTAAGAATAGCGTACTGCCGGTGTTCCTGTACATGGAGAGAGCATCCTAGGCGTCCTGTTACCTCCTCAATACGAAGTGACCGTCCGTACGAGGTAGTCGTTCGTCCAGTAGATCTCGCCGTTTTCGGCGTCCGTGAGATCAAACGTCAGAACCATATCCACGAGGTGTTTGCCATCTGCTCGTTTGTCGAGCGCCTGATAAACGCCGGATAGGAAGTAATCAATTCCGTGCCGGTCTTTCAATCCGCGATGGGTGACCTCACCGTCCCGTTTGGCTTGGCGCTGACTCTGAATCGCCCGAGAAAGCGACTCACGCGTGACTACAAACCTCGCCGAAGAGCCGGCGCTTTGGTTTTGGTGCTTTAACGATCGAAAGAGAATCGTCTGGATCCTGCGTGCGATCATGTTCTCGCTGTCACCCACGAAGGGCTCGTTGGTGTGATTCTCGATTCCGACAATTCCGATGCGGACGGGGGGATTGCTCCTCTGCAGGAGCGGCTCCCTGACAAGATCTCGCGCCATGTCTACGGCGCACCGCTCGATATCGCCTGGCCGCAGACCAGGGACTCGCGCGGTCACGTCTTTCGGAGCTCGCGGCGGCGCGGACGCGCAACCAGCGAACACAATGAGCAGAAGGGCGAAACCAAAAGGAGGTTCGACCAAACACATCCATCTAGAAGGGAGCATTCTGCATCACTCCAAATCGAGAGCCGCAGCCTAGGTCTTTCCAGGCCAAACGGATCCTTGGCGCGATCTTGAACCGCAGCAGATGTAGCTCCTGCGGCACGGCGAAAGGCGCGCGGCACCGAGCCGCTCGTCAGTGGGGTGCGGCGCCTGGAATTGCATGGGGCGACGGGCCAGAAAGTTCATCTTCAGGCACGACCGAGAGTAAATGATAACGGATAGCCGGATCTCGCAGCTACACGCCTCATAACCTGATTCTGTCCTAGCGCCAGGATTTCCATAGCGTCATGTGCCACACCTCAAAAATAACCGCTCAACCTGATCCGTTCAAGTCCAAAATGGTTTCTCTTGAAAATCTCGCGGTTTCCAAAAGGAGCGTATTCCGAGGTGCCTACCTGGCTTGACACCGTCCGACATGTTGCCCTGTTTCGTGGTCAAATAGCGTGCCCGCCAAGGTGGGACGGCGACCGCCGGTTCGTCGCGCCCAAGCACCCATGAGTCTGTGTAGGCCACAGGGGCGCTTTGTTGCTTATGGCGTTGGATGCCGGTAGGTGGTAAGGTGTCCTGGGAGATCAGCAAGGACCGCCCAAGGTATTACATCGAATCCTGTGGCGGCAGCGGTCGCCACAAGAGAAGCGGGAGACGCATCTTGCGATCTCCCTGAGCAGACATAGCGTGTGCTTTACGCCCACACGAACCTTTGTGGACTAGGCAACACGGCTGCTGATAAGACTGCGCGGCTAAAGGGCCGGGGACGGTGCGGCCAGCAGCACTTTATTTCGCCAGTCGGTGCGAAGGCGGAGGGCAACGAGGATCGTCAACTCAAACGCTTGGGCCGAGTCGGCATGAATGGGATCATTGCAATCGCGGCTTCGCTGCTCCCCATTGCGGGCGTGGCGATCAAGATCGGCGCCTGCTGAGGCGACGTCCGGAATCTGCTCGGTTCGGGCATGATCGTCGTCGGGCTGCCGCTGGCCTTCACGCTGTCGCTGCAGGCGCGACGGGAGCCGTCTCGTCGCGCAACGGGTACGGTTGCCCTGGTCCTGAGCTGCGCGGCGCTCCTGGTGATCGTTGCGCAAATGGTCTGGAACGCGCTCTGACGGCTCGAGCCGCGTTGCGCCGCGGGTCTTACGGACCCTGACGACGTAGGGTCCGAGGGTACGCAGAGTCCCAACGCGGCACGGCTCAGAGCGAGCGTGGCTTCGGCGAGAGCTGCCGCCAACGGCGGCGGAGCTTGCCCGCGCGTTCCTTCCGCGGGCTGGCCGCACGGGCAACGCGGGTCTTGCCGGCGGGCAAGGCCCGCGTTGCCCATGGCACTCTCGTCAGCACATTAAACAGATATCTCAAGGGTGAGCCGTGCCGTTTGTCCGCGCCCGGCAAGGGCTCAGTTCGCGGCTCTGGTCAGGGGGGTGGATTTCCGCTAGTCTCCGGTCGCGGTCAGCGGTCGCGGCAGCTTTTCCTGGCCGTCCTGAAGACCCCGGCAGGTGCTCGGGAGCCGGCCTCGCTTCCGGTTCCGAGTCCCGACGTAACGGAGTTTATCGCCCGTGTCGCACGGTCCAGCAGGCCAGAACCTCGAAAGCCCCCGTCGCAGGAAGGGGGAGCTGTTCGGCCATCCCAAGGGTCTGTACGTGCTTTTCTTCACGGAGCTGTGGGAGCGATTCAGCTTCTACGGCATGAAGACGCTGCTGATCCTGTACATGACCAATTACCTGTTCTGGACGCAGGAGGATGCATCCAGCCTGCTCGGAACGTACGCCATGCTCGCTTATGGCGTACCCGTACTCGGCGGGCTGGTGGCGGACCATCTTCTGGGCGCCCGACGATCGGTGATCCTTGGCGCCGTTCTCCTGTCGGCTGGCCATATCACCATGGCGTTCGAGGGGATGGTCTTTTTCTACACGGCGCTGGGATTGATCATCGCCGGCGTGGGCCTGCTCAAGCCCAACATCTCGACGCAGGTGGGCAGTCTCTACAAGCCGGGCGATCCGCGCCGTGATGGTGCGTTCACCATTTTCTACATGGGCATCAACCTCGGGGCCCTGTTCGGTCCCCTGATCTGCGACTGGCTGCGCGTCCATTACGGATGGGAATATGGCTTCGGCGCGGCCGGCGTGGGCATGATCTTTGGACTGATCGTCTACGTGATCGGACAACGAGGCCTCATTGAGTATACGCAGGACGTTGAAGACGAGCTCGCCTCAGAGGCGGAGGATGCCGGCGGCGCGGCGCCCGGTGCCCGCGCGGAACATCCGCCGCACGTCATTCGCGACCGCGTGCTTGTACTGCTGATCGTCTTTGCTTTCGTCATCCTTTTCTGGACGGCGTTCGAACAGAGCGCCAACGTCATGATCGTCTGGGCGGACAAGCACACCAACCTGCGCCTGGCATCGACGGAGGTCGAGCCCATCGTTCTCGAAGGCGTCGAGACCGTAACTGAAATGCCTGGAGAAGAAACCGGCTGGTCTGAGCGCTTTACCGACTGGTGGAGCGACCCCAGGATGACCTCAGGGCAGACGCAGTCGTTCAACCCGTTTTTCATCATCGCACTGTCACCCCTATTCGCGTGGTTTTGGTTGTGGCTGGACCGTCGAGGCAAACAGCCATCAACGCCGACCAAGATGGTGATTGGCCTCGCCCTGGTGGTGGCTGCGTATGGCGCGATGGTCGCTGCGGCTCAATCGGAGAGCGAACTCAGTACCGTCAGGCTGGACGAATTGCCCGACCGGGTCGATCTGTCGGATTACGGGGCCAAACGTCTGCACTACAATCCCGAGACCCGAACGCTCCACATGGGCGGTGTTCTCCCGGACCTCGACCGGTTGCGCTTGCTGGGGGCCTCCGCGCCGGAGGAATTCAGTTCGCGTCTCAACGCGCTGGTTTTCATTTCGAGCCTTGACTCGGAAATGATAAAACTGATTGGGTTGCTGGTTGCGGACGCGGACCAACGCCCGGCCGAACCCGGCTCGGACGAGGAATGGGAGTTATCCAAGAAACTTCCGTCCGCTCCAGAGGGTTTCGAGATCGTCGGCGAAGAAGCGCCCAAGGTTGCGCAGTGGGATCCGGATACCGAAACGCTGACCGTGACGGGGGAGATCAACGACCGCGCGAAAGCCGAGCTCCTGGCGGCCGCGGCCGATCCGGCGTTCAAGGCGGCGGTCGACGAATTGTACGTGTCGGCGTCGCTGCATCGCGTGACGGTGTGGTGGCTGATTCTGTTTTACATGCTGTTGACGATGGGTGAGCTGTGCCTGTCACCGGTGGGGCTGTCGCTGGTGACGAAGCTGGCGCCTCCGCGGCACGTGGGCGTCATGATGGGCGGCTGGTTCCTGGCGACGGCGATCGCGGAGAAGCTAGCCCAGGTCTTCGGCGGCATGTGGGGCCAGATGAACCCGACGAAGTACTTCTTCGTGTTCATCATCATGTGCGGCGCGGGTGCGGCGTTGATGGCGTTGCTCATTCCGCGATTGAAGCGCATGATGCACGGTGTTCACTAGCGCGGAGCGGCGCGGAGGCGCAAACGAGGCGTCTCTAAGGCGAGTGGAAGCTTCCAGGCAGCAGGGCGTCGTCTGAAACCCGGTGGCGACGCTCGCGGTTGAAAGGATGAATCTATGGCCGAGCCCGATATCCAGACGAAACTTCCGGAGAATGCCTATCGCGAGCTGAAGCCGGGCGAGCAGTACGTCCCGATGGTACCTCCGCACGTGACCGTTCCGGAGGTCACCGGGCGTTCGATCCTCTTCGGCATCGTGATGAACATCATCTTCTCGATGGCGGCCACTTACCTGGCGTTGAAGGTCGGGCAGGGCATCGAGACCGCGATTCCGATCTCGATTCTGGCCGTGGGGCTGTCGGGCTTTTTGATCCAGATGGGCTACCGGCGCAGCAACATCATCGAGAACATCAACATCCTGGCCATCGGTACCACGTCGGGCATCGTTGCCGGCGGAACCGTGTTCACCATGCCGGCGATCTACATTCTGAAGCTCAACGAGACGCTCAACATCGGCAACCTCGAGTTGTTTTTCCTGATCTTCCTGGTGCCGTTCCTGGGGGCGGTGCTGGGAGTTGTCTTTCTCGTGCCGTTCCGGCGCTACTTCGTCAAGGACATGCACGGGAAGTTGCCCTTCCCGGAAGGAACAGCCACCAACGAGATTCTCGTCACCGGAGCCGCGAAAGCAGGGGGCCAGGCGTGGATTCTAATCTACTCCTTCCTCGTGGGGTTCATTTACAACATCCTTGGCGGCACGTTCAAGCTGTTCAACGAGGTGTTCACGACCGGGCGGGCGGTACTGGAGATAACGGAGGCCAAAACTTATGAGGCCTTGGCTTTTCCGGCCCTTCAACGTCTGACCGAGAACATCAAGGCCGTGTTCTTTCTGGGCGTGTCCGCTGAACTGCTAGGACTGGGTTACATCATCGGTCTGCGGTACGCATCGATCATCTGCGCCGGTTCTTTTCTGTCCTGGTTCGTCATCATCCCGCTGCTGGCCCCGCTGAGTCTGGAGCAACTGCAACTGATCAATCCGGCAGTCGAAGGGGCGACGGCCGGGGAGATCTTCAACGAGATCCCGCGCAACATCGGCATCGGAGGGATCTTCACGGCGGGCCTGCTGTCGATTCTCAAGATGAGCAAGGTGATCGTCACCGCACTGCGCCAGGCGCTGGGCGGGCTGTTCAGATCCAGCGGCACCGGGGGCGAACATGACCGAACCGACACCGATATCAGCTACCCCGCCCTCTTCGTCGTGGGAGCGATCACGACCGTTGCGATCTTTATCTATTTCCGCATGTTCGTTTTGAACACCCAGGACGACCCAACGTGGCTCACGTTCATGTCGGTGTTATTGGCGTTGGGTATCGCGTTCCTGTTCACGACCGTGTCGGCATGGGCCATCGCGATGATTTCGGTGACACCGATCTCCGGCATGACGGTGACGACCATCATTATCACCGCCGTAGCCCTGCTCGGCCTCGGGTTGAGCAAGGACGAAACCGGCATGCTGGCGACGCTACTGGTGGGCGGCGTTGTCGCGTCGGGCTTGTCGATGGCCGGGACGCTCGTGACCGAGTTCAAACTGGGGTATTGGGCAGGCGCCACTCCGCGGCGAATCGAGTGGAGTGCCATTATCGCGGCCCTTCTCGCATCAGCCCTGGTAACAGCCACGATCATGTTCCTGCAGGGTACGGAAGGGTTTGATCGAACCGAACGGGCCGGCGCACTGGCCGCTCCGCAGGCGAACGTGATGGCCAGCGCCCTGGAGAGCTTCATCGGCGGCGGGACCATTCCATGGCTGATGTACGGTGTGGGTGTTGTGATCGTGCTGCTGGTCGAGTTGGTCGGCGTTTCCGGGCTGGCATTCGCGTTGGGGATGTACCTCCCGATGGAGCTGAACACGCCTATTCTGGTGGGTGCCGCGATTGCGTGGATGGTCAAGAGGAGTCGTGATGAGAAGCTGGGCAAGGCGCGATCGAACAAGGGCATCTTGATTGCGTCGGGGTTAATCGCCGGCGGGGCCATCGCCGGAGTCTTCGACAGTGTGCTGACGGCCGTGGACGATCAGTTGCTGACGGCCACCGAACTGAAGGAAACACTGGCCGTGCCCGTGCACCGCATCGAGGGCGGAGCCGCCGAGGAAACCGTAGTGCAGCAGGGTAACCTATTGGCCCTGGGTGCGTTCGTCCTGCTCGGTCTCTGGTCCTACTGGGATTCGCGGCGGGCGAAGCCGGAGCCGGAGGAATGAGCGTAAGCGCTGCAGAACTCCCTGCGGCGTGATGAGTTGAACGGGATCAGCGGGCCTCGGTTGCCGCTTCCTGCGGGACCCAGGCCCGCTTGGTTGATCGGCCGCCCGGCGACGGGCCGCAAGACGCGGACGATGCGGGGAACGAGAAGCGAATGAGTGCGGAGTTCGTAGAGACCAAACCGAAGCTGAACTGGCGGTTTCCGGCCACCTTCTGGTTCGCCAACGCGGCTGAGCTGTTCGAGCGGGCGGCGTTCTACGGTATGTTCATCGCCCTGACGCTGTACCTCACCCGCAAGGTCGGCTTCACCGACGTCGGCGCCGGCTATCTGGCCGCCGCGTTCTCGTCGATCATCTACCTGCTGCCGACGTTTCTCGGCGCGATGGCCGACAAGATCGGCTTCCGCCTGGCGCTGACCATGGCGTTCAGCCTTTTGACCGCCGGCTACGCTTTACTGGGCGCCTTCCAGTACAAGTCCACCGCCGTCATCGCACTGGGGCTGGTGATGTTCGGCGGGGCGATCGTCAAGCCGGTCATCTCCGGCACGGTTTCGAAATGCTCCGACGAGGATCATCGGGCCCGCGCCTTCTCGATCTTTTACCTGGTCGTGAACATCGGCGCATTTTTCGGCAAGACGGTGGCCAAACCGCTTCGAACGGGCATCGACCTGCCGTACTTCGGCCGGTTCGAGCTGGGCCTGGAGTACATCAACTTTTACGCCTCGGCGATGGCGTTCGTCGCGCTGCTTTTCGTGGTGCTCTTCTACCGCAATGTGGACACGGCCGGCATGGGCAAGACACCTCGGGAGGCCCTTGAAGGGCTGCTGCGGGTCGTTCGCAATCTGCGGTTCATGGGGCTGATCCTCATCGTGGCCGGCTTCTGGACGATCCAGGGTCAGTTGTATGCCACCATGCCGAAGTACCTCACGCGACTCATCGGCGAAAGCGCCTCGCCCGAATGGCTGGCCAACATCAACCCGTTCGTGGTCGTGATCTGCGTGGTGCCGATCACGCATCTCGTGCGGCGGTTCAAACCCGAGAACGCGATCGCCATCGGACTGTTCATCATCCCGCTCTCGGCCCTGGCCATCTCGCTCAGCCCGCTGCTGCGATCGGCCACGGGGGAATCGGTCAACATCGTCGGCGGATTCGCGCTGCAGCCCATTACGGTGATGGTCATCATCGGCATTGGTCTGCAGGGGCTGGCCGAGTGCTTCCTGTCGCCGAAGTTTCTCGAGTACGCGTCGAAGCAGGCGCCGCCCGGCGAGGAGGGACTTTACCTTGGCTATCAGCACCTGACGACCTTCGTCGCCTGGGCGCTGGGCTTCGTGATCAGCGGCCATCTCATCCATCAGTATTGCCCCGACCCGGCCCGCAAGTCGCCGGAATGGCGACAGACCTGGTCCCGGGCGACCGACACTGGTTACCGGTTCGATCTCGATCCGTCGCTGGCCGCCGAACTCGAACCCGGCGCCCCCGTACCGACCGCCGTCCGAGAGGCCTTCGCGGAGGAGCGCATTTCGCTGGCCGGAGTGGCGCGCATCCGCCGCGCTCGCCTGGATGGGGGCGATGACGAAACGCTGATCTCGATCGGCCCCGCGGAAGCGCATGGCCTGGCGATCGATCAGGCCACCGGTGACATCTACTGGAGCAACTACGACACCGACACCATCCGCCGGGTGGCCTCGGACGGGCAGGGCACGCGCGTCGTCTTCGAAGACGATCTGGACTGCCCCAAGGGAGTCGCGCTGAAGCACGACGCGGGAACGATCTATTGGGCGGACGCGGGCAATGGTACGATCTACCGTGCCAATCTGAACGGCACTGACGTCCAAGTCGTGCTGGACGACGAGCTGCGGACGCCGACCGAGATCGCCATCGACCCGGCCGGCGGCAAGATTTACTGGGCCGACAACGGCACCAACAAGATACAGCGGGCGAACCTTGACGGATCTGACGTGCAGGACGTCGTCGAAACCGGGCTTCGGCTGGTGAGCGGCATCGCGCTGGACCCGGCCGGTGGACTGATTTACTGGAGCGACTCGGGGTCCGGGAAAGTTCAACGTGCCAACCTGGATGGTTCGGACCTCCGGACGCTGGCGTCCACCGACACGGGTTCGCCCAGCGGGGTCACGCTCGACCTGGAGCGCGGCCACGTGTATTGGGCCGACGATCGTCTGAACAAGATCCAGCGGTGCGACTTCGACGGCGAGAACGTTGAAGTGGTCATCGCCGATACGATCTCACCTCACGCGCCGGCCTTGCATTCGGCGGGTGAGCGCCTGGTCTGGGTGGATTCAGCACCGCCGGTGGTGCGTGCGGGCGACGACGACGCGACCTGGCTTATCGAGACAACGCGGGGTGAGTACCGCATCGCGGCCGAGGGCGCCGATCTCAACGTCTACAAGACGCACGCCGAGCTTCCGGTTGAGTACGCCAACGCCCACTGGATCTGGTATGTGTTCGCGGCCATCGGCGGGGGTGCGTTCGTCGCAATGCTGGGGTTCAAAACGTTTACTGGAAGGCTCGACGCCCGCCGTGCCCGGGAGGCCGTCTAGAGGCAATGGCAGCGTCTCGCCGGCCGGCGATGTAGGTTTAGATTGGTGACGAGGGTGCCATGGGCAACGCGGGTCTTACCCGCGGGTAAGACCCGCGTTGCCCGTGCTGTCGCCGGGCGGGGAGACACACGGGGAAGCTACACCGCCCGCGGCGGCTCCGCTTGCCCATGGCACCCTCGCCGAATGCGCGCCCGGAAATGGCGGTAGTGGTTGTGACGACGGCGTCGAGTCGTAAACGGCGAGGGATGCTCACGCACAAGGAGTAACCACAAGTGACCGGTTCAACCACCGGCTTCGGCGCCCAGCTTCGGAGCTACCCCGGCTCGTTCTGGGTGGCCAACATCATGGAGATCTTCGAGCGCATGGCGTGGTACGGCTTTTACGCCGTCGCCGCGCTCTACATCACCGGTCCGAAGGAGACCGGAGCGCTCGGATTCACTTCGGTACAGCGCGGCAACATCCTGGGCATCGTCCAGTTCTTCCTCTACATCTTCCCGGTCGTCACCGGGGCGCTGGCCGACCGCTACGGCTACAAGAAGATGTTCATCATCTCCTACCTGGGAATGGTGGTGTCGTACTACCTCCTGGGCGAGGTTACTTCGGTGCCGGGCTTCTTCACGGTGTTCATGCTGGTGGCCGTGGCCGCCGCCATCTTCAAGCCGCTGGTGGTCGGCACGGTGGCCCGCGTCACCGACGACACCAACTCCAGCACCGGGTTCGGCGTCTTCTACATGATGGTCAACATCGGCGGGTTTCTCGGGCCGATCGTGGCCGGCGCCGTCCGTGGGCTGAGCTGGGATTACGTCTTTCTCGCATGCAGCGGGTGGGCGGCCGTCAACCTGGTCGTGGTGCTGCTGTTCTATAAAGAGCCGACGACCGAGGCCGGCACGGCCGGGGCGCGGACGCTGCGGAAGGTCATGGACGACGCGGTCGAGGTGCTCGGCAACCTGCGGTTTTTCATTGCGGTGTTCGTGGTGCTGATCGCGATGATGATCCCCGGCTTTCGATGGGAGTCGTTCACCTGGACGCACTGCGTGATCTTCATCTTGGTGTGGCTCGCGTTGAACGGCCTGTGGGACCTGCTCATGCCGCGGGGGAGCGGGCTGCCGGTTTCGCAGGGCGGCCCGCGGAGGAACCCGCTGCTGAAACGCATGCACTGCGGCAACTGGCGATTCGCGTTGTTTCTGCTGATCATGTCGGGCTTCTGGACCAGTTTCAATCAGATCTTCCTGACCATGCCCGAGTACATCCGCGACTACACCGATACGAGCGGCATGGTGCGGGTGGGGCGGGCCGTGTTCGGAGCGTTGGGCAAGCCCGGATGGATCGACCGGCTGGCCGCGATCGAGGAGGCCGAACTGCTCACGGAGTTCGACCGACTGGTCCGGCGGGCCAAGGGCCGCGAGCCGATGGTGGTGCCAGAACCGCGCGGCCCGAAGACGGCGCCGGAAGAACCCGAACCGCTGAGCGCGTTTCCCGGCTTGAGCGAGGAGGATATTGAACAGCTCGAGCGCATCGTTCGCGAGCTCAACGCCCCAGGCGCAGAGGAGCCGCTGACAGTCTACGACCTGGTTACGTCGGCTCGAAGGTTTCTTCAGTACAAGGTGCGAGTTACGCCGGTCGAGCTGGGCGAGCTCATGGTGACGCTGCCGGACGCCCCGCCGGAGTTGAATGAGGAGCACCTCGACGCGGCGGTCGCGGCCGTCAATCGGCGGGTCGAGAACGTCGGGAAGGATCCCTTCGAGGGGGCGATCGCCGATCGCCTCCGCGATTCGCTTCGCCGGTTAATGCGCGCGAGTCGATGGCCGAGCGGCGATGTGGTGGCCGACGCGTCCGCGGCGCTCTCCGACAACCAGCGTATGCTGGAGCCGGACGAACTGGCCGTCGGCGTGCGTGTGCTGTCCTATCGCAAGCACATCTGGGACGAGATCGACGCGGCCCGGCAGGTGAATCCCGAGCACGTCATCAACTTCGATGCTTTGTCAATCGTTCTGCTGCAGGTGTTCATCTCGTATCTGATGGCTCGATTCCAGCGCTTTACCGCGATGATCACTGGAATCGTGGTGGCCGCCTTCGCGTTCTGCCTGTGGGCGCTCGCCGGAGGGACCATGATCGGGCCCGTCGGCGGATCGCTGCTGCTGGTGCTCTTCGGCATTCTGTGCTTTTCGATCGGCGAAATGATGGCCAGCCCGACCAGCCAGGAGTACGTCGGGCGGACCGCGCCGCGCGACCAGACCGCCCTCTACATGGGTTACTACTTCATCACGATCGCGCTGGGCAATCTGTTCGGCGGACTCCTTTCCGGTGAGATGTACGAGCTCTTCGGCCGCGAGATGCGCCGGCCCGATCTGCTGTGGCTCTTCTTCGCCGGCGTGATGCTGCTGACGGCCGTGACGTTCGTGCTGTACAACCGGTTCGCCCTGCCGAAGCCAAGCCCCGCCGGCGAGGCGTGACGCGCGTCCAACGTGAGGTCAACGACGTCCTGCACACGGCCGCAGGGCGTCACCGGTCGTGCAGCATATTAGTAAAGTCCTCGCAACCCAGCGATCAATCGCCGGGCTACTCTCACATCGTCCCTACGGGACGAAGGAGACCGGTCGAAGACGTAATCCGGCGAGACGGGATCCGCCAAAGTTCTCTCGCCGTTCGTTCGGATACGAAGCGCGGCCTTGGTCACATTTGCGCCGACTGCTTGCGCATGACCATGTCGAAGTTGCGTACCATCGACTTGTAGCCGCCGCCCACCGCGGCCAGGTAGACGAAGCACGCGGCGGCGCTGCCGAGCGCCATCCACACGCGGGTGTCCGTATAGGCCGATTGGAACTGGCTGTTCGAGTCGAACAGCCGGAGTGGATTCGTCATGGCCAGCACGCCAGTGAACGGCGTCATCGGCGCGATAAACGCCCCGACGACCCCGGCGCCCTCGACGATCGATCGGAAGATCAGCGTCAGCACGAGGCACACGAACACGACCACGCCGACGCTCACCATCACGGCCCGCACCGTGCGCCGATTGTGCAGCGAAATCCACAGGCCGAACATGCACGAGGCGGCAGCATAAGACAGCATGATGGCCGGCATCGCCAGCGCCGTCTCTATAGGAACGACCCGCGTTTTCACGTCGAACAGGCCGTGAATGCCGAACAGCAGCATGGTGAACGTCGGAATGCAGATCAACGGCACCGTAAAGGTCACCAGCCCACGCAGCTTGCCCCAGACGATGTATCGGCTGGTCAACGGAGTGGCCAGCAGCAGGTCCATGGTCTGGGACTCTTTGTCCTTGGTCATGGCCGTGGCCGCGGTGTTGGTGGCCGCCAGCAGGATCAGCGCCATCTCGACGGCGATGATGACCGAGAGCACGTCGCGTGTGATCGGCAGTTGCGTCGGCCCGCTGTCCAGGTGATTGACAAACAGGACAATCGCCGCAACCAGCCCGCCGCCCAAGAGGACGAAGTTCATGAATCCCTTGGTCGCCGCCGTCGCCCGCGACCGCGCCTCCCGCCACGCAACCGGATTGCTCCACACCCGCCGCGGCTTGCGGCGGCGCTCGCCCGCCTCCCGCCGCGTCAGGCGTGCGGCCGCAGCCGTGAAGAAGCCGATCTCCCCCTCCTTGGGCTGGCGGACGAAGAAGAACGCCAACACCGTCAGAATGGCCGAGACCATGAGCGTCGTGGTCATGTAGGCCTGGTGCGGGTATGCGAGAATGAACTTTGCGATCGCCCGGCGCCCGGCCAGAAGGCCGACGTCCGGAGCCGGGACACGATTCAGTGCCACGTCCAAAGCGAGAAAAGGGTGGAAAGCGGCCAGCCAGCTCATTCGCTGGCCCTCGACGTTCGCCGGAGCCTCGGCGACCCAGGTGCCCTTCCATTGCCCGAGGGCCCAGACGGATACGAGGTACAGCCCGATCATCACGTAGAACGAGAGGATCGTCTGCCGTGTTCCCACGCGGATCATGCTGAGGCAGATGGCCAGCGACCCGGTCAGGATCGCCGTAGTCGCCGCGAGGCCAAAGCTCTGGGTGATCTGGCCAAACGTCACACCGCCGTAGACCATCATCATGAGAAAGATCGGCAGCCCGGCGACCAGCAGCATCATCACGAAGTACAGCCGGCTCATCAAAGAGCCGAGCACGATCTGAGCGTTGGATAGCGGCGTGGCGATGAGGATATTGAAGGTCTGGGCGTCGCGTTCCTGCGTAATCGCCCCGGCCGTGAAGATCGGCGCCAGCACGCACATCAGTGCCAACTGTGCCATCGAAGCGTACATGAACATGGTTGAAGCGTTCTTGGCCAGATCGGCCAGCGTCGCCCGGCTCGATCCTCCCGAGCTGAGCACCATGACCAGCACGACGAACAGGATAATCACAAGGTAAGCGAAACGGATCCACAGATGCCGCATGCGGCGCGAAGCCCCCTGCACAACGCGAACCAGAATGGGATTCGCCGGCACCAGCCGCCAGAGCAGCAGTCCCAGTCGTCGCAGGTAATCGTTCATCACCGATAGCCGATCACTGGACGAGCCCCCGGGTCAACTGCATGAACGCGGTTTCCAGGTTGACCTCCTCCTCCTTGAGCTCGCGGATCTTGAAGTTGCTTTTGACCAGGGCGGCGGCGATATGCGAGAAGTCGTGCGTATTGTCGTCGAGTTCGAGCACCAGGTGGCCGTCACGCTCTTCCACCGATCGGACGCCCTCTGTTCGCTGCAGGAGCAGGGCGGCGAGGTCCTGCTGCTCGTTGACGCGTACGTGGAGCCGGGTGGCGATGCGCGCCCGCCGCATGATGTCCTGAATGGGGCCGTGGTAAATCAGTTCGCCGTGCTCGATGATCCCGATGGTGGTGCACAGCTCGGCGAGTTCGTGAAGGATGTGCGAGCTGATGATTATGGTCTTGCCCATGTTGCGCAGCTCTTTGAGCAGCTCGCGGATCTCGATGCGGGCGCGGGGGTCCAGCCCGCTGGCCGGTTCGTCCAGAAGAAGCACCTTCGGGTCGTGCAGCAGCACCCGAGCGATGCTCAACCGCTGTTTCATCCCGCGCGAGAGCGAGTCCACCAGCGCGTCGCGCTTGTGGGTCAGATCCGTCAACTCGAACACGTCGCCGACGACGCGGTCCCGATCCTTGCCGGTGATGTCGTAGGCACTGGCGAAGAACTCGAGGTATTCCTGGACCACCATGTCCTCGTAGGCGCCGAAGAAGTCGGGCACGTACCCGATCAGCGGGCGAATCTTGCGCGACTCGTACCCCACCGTGTAACCGCACACCCGGGCCTCGCCCCAGGTCGGCTGCAGCAGAGTGGCCAGGATCTTGATCGTGGTCGTCTTGCCCGCCCCGTTGGGACCGATGTACCCGAAGCACTCGCCATCCTGGATCTGAAGCTGCAGGTTGTTCAGCGCGACGAGCTTGCCGTAGCGCTTGGTCAGGTTGATGGTTTGAACGATCACCGCTTCTACAGGCCCCTCAGCAGGACATCATTGCAGTGGAATCAACACGCGATACATCGTCAGCGCGTCACGCGGGCTTACCCTCCGGTACGAATCGGCGCCGCTGTTGCGGGCACACAGTGTCACCGGGCCTTCGTTCCGGGCGAAGCCGATGAACAACGCCGTATCCGCATCGAGCAGCGGGGCGATGTCCAGGTGGCGCCCGGTGCCGCAGGTAAGCGACGACTCGGTCATCGACCATGGGTTGGCATCCAACGGCGGCGTATATTCCTGAAAGAACGACAACAGCAAGAGGCTCATCTCGTGTCGTTCCAACTCGCCCCATGGCGACGATCCGCCGGCCAAGTCGCGGATGCTGAAACCGGTCGCCCCCTTGGCCCAGTCTTCGATAGCCTTCTGGAGCGTGCTTTCGCTCCAGTCTTCAAACTTCTTGGGTTGGCCGTCGCGGTAGTAGTAGAGCCGGGAGGCGGGCTGTATTGACTCGCCCTGGGCGAGCGGCCCGAGCGGAAACACGTAAATCTTGTCACTCCACTCGGGCACACGAAACGTGGTGTTGGGGGCATAGGCGCTGCTGGCGGCGTAGACGAGGAAGGTCTTGTCCAAATCGAGTCCCAGTTCGTTTACGAGCGTACCTCTGTCAGCGATGCGGACATCATATCGACCACCCTCATTGCCGGGCATCGTGGTCAGGTCTGCTTTCAGGCCGCCTGGCAGCGTTCCGACCCAACGGCCCTGGAATTGCTTGACGGTTCCGCGGATTGGGACGTTGAGCAACTCGGCGCGTGAGGGAACCAGCCGGTAACGCCCCGGGTCGGCGTACGATTGCGTTGAGACGCCGGGACGACTCGGCGGCATTGCCTGGAGCACGCAGGCGGTCGGATGAGGCTCGATCACGTGCGGGTAATCGCTCGGCAGCCATGCGTCGAGCATTCCGAACATGCCAGTCTTCAATCCGAAGTAGGCCGTTGCCGATCCGCGCGACTGCCCCGCCTCCAGGTCGACGACGCTGACTTGCGTCAAATCCCACCCCACACCGCGAACCGCCTGTACGCCCATCACGCTGATCAGGCTCGTGACCACGCCGACCAACGCGAAGGCGCTCCAACTGTGTCGAAGCCAACCGCGCCTCCGGAGAAAGTGCCAGGTGCCGAAGGTGGCCACCATCACGTAGGCAAATGCGAACAGGATCGCGACGGCCAGGTACGTTGCTCCGGCCTGCTGAAACCCGACCCAGCCTTCGATCTCGGCCATCAGGCTCTTCGGCTCATAGACCCGCGGCCCGGGTTCGTCGCGGAGATGGAGCAGAGGTCTGAAGAACTCCTCCACTTGAGCCTCTTCTACGATCAGGTCGCCGAGCGCTGCCGAGACGAACACGACCCGGCCTCGCCCGGCCCGGCGCTCGGTCACAATCACGGTGTTGGCGTTTTCGCCGGGCTCCTCATACACGACAACGGCATCGTCCCTGGGGGTGCACTTGGCGACGACGATGGGCGAGGGATACCAGTTTGAGCCCTCCTGGCGGATGGTCAGCATAGCGTTGCGGAATTTGGGAAGCGCCGCGGTGGAAACAGCAGGTCCCACGTCGACCGGCAGGAGATCACCCAGCTTGTTGGCCACCCGATCCGCGTTGGTTCCCGCGGCAAGCACCAGGCGGCCGCCCCGCAGCGTCCACTCTGTCAGCGCCTCCAGTTGCGGATCGCTCAATTCGGTTGGGTCGGCGCGGTCCCAGACGATGGCGTCGACCGCGGCCAGCCCCTGCCATCGCGTCGGAAGCCGCTCGGGGGCCACGTGGGCCACGCGTACCGTTTCCATGAATTTGGAGCTGCTGTCGATCAGGGCCACACTGCCGACGGCATGCCCGACCGAGAGCACCAGATAATCATTGGCGGTGAGTCCCTCGGGTGCCTGCGCGGGCGTCAGGGCGTAAGTTTGGTTGCCGCGGCACACCAGTTCGATTGGCTCGTTCTCCTCGCTCAGGACATCGACTGTGAAGCTGCTGGGCCGGCCGGTGGGCAGCCCTGCGACGGCGTACAGCCAGTAGACGCGGGACTGATCGCGGCGCAAGTGGACCGGTTGAATGTCATACGCGAGATCGCCGTCCTTATCCGGCTGCGACACCCTCAGCGACCCGGTGAACGAGTCGTCGTTCTCGAGCGTCAGGCGGACCAGAACCGGTGCCCACTCGCCACGACGAATCAGGTCCGCCCCGGCGCCCAACCCACGGGCGGCCGGGAACCCAACGCTGATGACCTCACCAACGACCACCGCTCGCGCAGACCCCGCCCCTCCGGCCAGTATAGCCAGGCAGGCGATCAAAATGTGCCCCGTGATGGCTCGCATGGGAGCGATCCGAGAGGATCCAGCAGCGTTCATCCAATAAGTTTAGCTCCCGGGGGCACTGCTTCAACCGGCCCCGCGGAACCCGCCTGCTCACGCGGCGCACTCGTGGCGTTCGAACCGAATCGCCCGTAACATATACTCTCTGGATATCTTACGTAAACCACCGCTTCACAGACGTTCCGGGCGTTTTTCAAATGATACGTGTCGGCACATCCGGATGGTCCTACAACGACTGGGTGCCCGTTTTCTACGAGCCCGGCACCCGACCGGGCGATTTCCTGGCCCAGTACGCCCGTCGGTTCGACATCGTGGAGGTCGATTCGACGTACTACCGCATCCCGTCGCCCCGCACGGTCCGGAGCTGGTTCACCAAGACCCCGGACGACTTCCACTTCGCCGTCAAAACGCCCGGTCAAATCACACACGAAAAAGTGCTCGTCGGGTGCGACGCGGAATGGGACGAGTTCCTCGGGGCCATTGCCCCTCTGGAACATAAGCTCCATTCAATCCTTCTTCAGTTCGGCTACTTTAACAAGAAGAAGTTCGCGAAGGCCGCGGATTTCTTCAATCGCCTCGACAACTTTCTACAGGATGTTTCCGAACCGCGACGCGTGGCCGTCGAGATCAGAAACAAGAATTGGCTCAGCGACGATTTCTTTCAATTGCTGCGAGGATATGGCGCGTCGTATTGCCTGACGGAGCACGCATGGATGCCGCCCGTCGAGCACGTCCTTGAATCTTACGACTGTCTCACCGGCGACTTCGCGTACCTGCGTCTGATCGGCGACCGCAAAGGCATCGAGCGCATCACCAAGAAGTGGGACAAAACGGTGATCGACCGTAACGACCGCATCCGCGAGATCGTCAAGGCCCTGGCTGGAACGATCCCGGCCGCCGACGTCGTCGCGTTCATCAACAACCACTACGCCGGCCACGCCCCGGCCAGTTGCGAGGAGTTTCTCAAAGCGATGGCCGAGGCGGGACGTCCAACCTCAAACTGAAGCCATCGGCTGCACCCCTAAACGACAGGGGTCAGGGCAGCGGGCAGACCGTAGTCGCGCATGTCGTACCGCTGCCCGCGAAATCGCCCCCGAGCGTGCCACAATCCATCCCGCCGTCCACATCAACGCATGAGTCGTCCGGGAGGCAGCAGGCGCCGGGCGAGCAACATGGATCGATACCGGCGATGGCATCAAGAAGCGCGAACACGTCAAGGAGATTCAGCGCCCCATTACCACCGCAGGGGTGGACGTCGAGTCGGGCATTGGCGTCACGGATGAACTGGCACGCGCCATCCTGGCAGAGATCTCTCGTGCAAATGTCGCCGTCATAGCAGTCCAAATCGTCAACGCATTCAAGGCTGCACGTGCTGGGCTCACCGACGCAGACCCATCCACTCTCCACGGTGCATGTGGCCGAGCAGCCGTCGCCGTTCTCGGTGTTGTTGTCGTCGCATCCTTCTGAACCGAGGATGAGTCCGTCTCCGCAAACGGCCTCTTCGCACGTGGACCCGGTCCAGCCGAGCTCACACGTGCAGGTACCAGGCGCCGTGCAGGTGCCGTGGACACACGGCGGGTCGCATACCGGAGTTTCGCACGTCATCCCTGTCCAGCCGGCGTTGCACGCACAAGAATCAGGGGCTATGCAGACGCCGCGACCGGAACAAACGCCTGGGTCGGAGGCGGGCAGGCCGAAACAGACCGGCTCGCAATCGCTGGGTTCACCAGAGCATGTCCATCCGGCTTCCACGACGCAAGTTGACGAGCAGCCGTCACCATCTGAGGTGTTGCCGTCGTCGCACTCCTCCGAGCCGGTGATAAGACCGTCGCCGCAGGCCAAGGCCGTGGCAACGTGAAGCTGTGCGACGACCGGTCCGATGCTGACCTGCGCGCGCACAGCAGACGCCCAAACCGCCAGTACTGCCACGATTGCCGGACACCACCTTGATGCGTTCATACTTCGCTCCTCCTGACAGATGTGGCCGAGAATTGCCCGGGTCTTTTTGTGCCCGCCACCCTTGCCGGCAACGACAAGTTTAGCAGTTGCACCTCGTCAAATCAACGATCGTCGAGTCTGAATCGGTGGGTTCTTTATGGCTAAGCAGCTATGTCAGCGCAGTCGTTTGCGTTGGCTCTTAATCGTGGCGCGGACTCGAAGAAACGCCGGTGGATCGCGCGAGGCGGCCCCGAGACTCTATCGTCTATGGCGGCGACATCGGCTGGCGAGCCATGCGCCGAGCAATACCAGGGGACGCGGTCCTGGTTCCAGTAACACTGAGATCGTGGCTGCGTGGGTGCCGCCGACGGGCATTGCCGCGAATCCTGCGGCGTTACCGCCGTAAAGAAGAGAGGACTCGTCGCCGACTCGAAACGGGAACGCGCCAACCTTCGTTCCGCGCACGAGGAGCGTAGCAACGTTGTACGAGCCTTCGGCTGGCACACGAACGGCAAAGACATCAGTCAGCGGCAAAGCGGTCTGAGGTGGATCAACGGTAGCGTAATAGGGTGGAAAATCGATGGTTGGATGAGGCAACCCGGACAGCCGAGCGTCCCATACGAAAGCATCGTCCCCCGTGAACTGCTCGTCGTCTTTCCCGTCCAGATCCCAAAGAAGCCCGCCGCTGGGTGCCTCGAAATCGAAGACGATGCCGCCAATCGGGAAGTCCTCGCCAGTTTTGTTGACGACGCTGATTACCAGGGAGGTCGAAACTCCGGGCTCGGGTAGCGCCGGGCTTCCCGTATCAGGTTCGATCAGCCCGGTGTCATACGCCAACTCGAAGCCCGAGCCGGCCGCCTGGGTCGTCAAGAGTGCGGGCCAGAACATCATGAGAATTCGGATCGTGGACATGGCATCCATCTTCCAGCGAGCATCGGATAACACACACGGCATTCTCTTCGCGCAACTTTACCAGACGACAAGGAGGCTTCGCAAGGAGCTGCAACCCTTCATGCGCTGTGATCGGCGCATGTGGTTCGCGATTCAACACTTGGCAACAGTGAGCAAGTCGATTCGGGACAGCGGGCGACGCGACTCGAGCGCGCAACATTCAGCTTGGCAGGCCCGCAATGACTTCAAGGCCGATCGCTCAAAAGTCCTGTGTTTCCAGCGTCTTACACGCATCGGCTGCGTTCGCGAACCGTCGCATTCTTTCGCGTTTTGTCGCACCGCTTCGCTGTAGTAAGCCTCCCAAGACGGTAGTCCTGTAGGCTCAAGACCGCAATTCTCGCGGCTCACTTTCCGCTCCGGATGGTCAATTGCCTGTGAACGATGTCTGGAATCGGGCGATGTCAAAAAGGTCATGGTCCCCATCGGCGTCGAGGTCGAAGCAGCGGCACGCGGTCGCATCCAGTTCGTTTCCGGGACCGCTGAGGCAGGCGGCCGCCGTCGAAGAGTCGAGCAGGTCGACGGTCCCGGTGGCGTCGCAGTCGCCGGGGGGTTCCTCAAACCAGAATCCGCGGGTCAGTTCGAAGGCGCCGCCGGCCATGGCGCCGGCGCCCGGTTGCCCGATGGCACCGGAGAGCTCGAATCCACCGCCGGTACTGTGCATGCCGCCGCCCCCGGCAATGGTGTAACGTGATAATTCCAGTTGCTGCGCTGAAGTCAAGCCGCCTGCGGTCGCGACTACGACGGCGAAGATCAGTGCGCTTTCAGGTGTTTTGCTGCCCATGAGATTTCTCCTCTTTTGGTGCACCGTGTGGCGCCAATGACCCCTCCATCGCGCTAGGGAAGCGGCTGATCCACCGTGTAGGTAATGCGTGCCGCCGTGAATGAAATGGACTCCTGAGGTAGGTCGGTCCATCTGACATACAGGAAATAGACGCTGTCCTTTGCATTCACTGTGTGGTTCACCGACGTGGAAAACGTGCGGCGTGAACTGGCGGCGCTGGCGGATTCTACCGAGGCAATTTCCGATGCCAAGTCAGACGTGCCATGGTGTTTAAGAAGCACTTCGATGTTTTCTTGAAACGAATCGTCCCGAACGTTAATACGCAATCCGGTGATCCGCGCTCCGTGCGGCAACGAAACTGGAGCCGTAGCCGTACAGTTGTTGCTGATGGACAGCCTATTCCATGCCAAGTTTGGTAGATCACGTCCTCCGGCAAGGACAGTATTAGTATTAGGCTGGAACGCCGCCGCACCGACGTTCAGGAAGCGCGTGGTCGTAGGGATGGTCACGGGTCCGTCGAAGCGGGCCGCGCCGCCGACGTGCAGCGGGGCCTGGGGCGCGCTCTCTTTGATTCCGACGTAGCCGTCCCCATTCGCCCCGATCAGCAGATCTCCGCCGTCGTTTTGAAGAAACAGGTCGGCCGGAGCGCCGTTGGTGCGGGCCATGATTTCGTTGTCGTCGATGCCGAGGTTCGCGGTGAGCAGATTCCCTAGAAGGATGTAGCCACCGGAAACCCCGTTGACGTCGCTCCCGCCGCGGATGTGCAGCTTGGCGTCGGCGAAGGTCGTTCCGATGCCGACGTTTCCAAGCGTCGTCACCTGGTTGTCGGGACTGCTGGAATCACCCAGGTGAATACGGGCCGATCCATTTCCCGTGCCTCCCACGTCAAGCTTGAAAACGTGGTTCGTTGGATCGAGCCAGAACGTAACGGCCTGAGAGTCGCTGCTGGACTGGGCGTCGCGAGCGAATCTGGCAACGATGTTCTCGCCGTCTCCGGTCTCTTTCACGTGAAGCCGGTTAAAGGGGTTCGTCGTGCCGATGCCGACGTCGCCAAGCGTCGTTACGTCGTTGTCGGGATTGTCGGAGTCCCCCAGGTGGATTCTCGCTGATGAGTTTCCGTTTCCTCCGACATCAAGACTAAAGACGTCGTTCGTGGGATCAAGCCGAAACTCAACGACCTGAGAATCCCCACTGGATTGTGCGTTGCGCGCTAGTCTGGCCACGGTGTTTTCGCCGTTTCCGGTCTCTTCGACGTGAAGCCGCCGGATGGGGTTCGTCGTGCCGATGCCGACGTTGCCGGTGCCGTCCAGGGAAAGAACCCGCGCATCGCCCGCCCCCCGCCGGATGTTCAGAACGTCATTGTCATCGACGAAGAACCGCCCCGTGGCAGCGGCGCCGACCCGGCTGACCCAGAGACCGCCGGCGTCTGCTGCGCCTGCCTCACTCAGAAGGTGAAGTTTGGCTTCGGGCGTCGTGGTGCCGATGCCGACGTTTCCGAGCGTCGTAACGTGGTTGTCGGGATCGTCGGAGTCCCCCAAGTGAATTCGGGCCGCGACGTTTCCATTTCCGCCCACATCAAGCTGGAAGACGTCGTTCGTCGGGTCGAGTCGGAAACTGACCGTCTGAGCATCCCCGCTGGATTGCGCGTTGCGAGTCACTCTGAACACGTCGTTCTCGCCGTCCCCGGTCTCTTCGACGTCGAGCCGGGCCTGTGGATCGCTCGTGCCGATGCCGACGCCGCCGCCCGCGCGGATGAGGAACTGATTCGGGCCGGTGGAGGTGAAGTCCTCAAAGGTGCTGTCGCCCCAAACGAATGTACCACCGTGGTTGGCCTTGGCCCGGTACCCGGCGGCGAAACTGTCGTTGCCGTTCGCCTCATTAGCGAAACCGCCCGGGACGGCAGGGCAATCGCATATTAAATCCCTTGGCCAATGATGCGGAGCAGGTAATCCTGC
>CAZNPL010000040.1:30894-66120 GCA_964574815.1 uncultured Phycisphaeraceae bacterium | reverse complement strand
CACCCCCGGGCACCGCTCAACAAGGCATTATGGTACGCTTGTTTTGGGCCTAGAGCGGAGCTTTGCCCGTACCGGCTGAAAGCGGGGCGATTTCAACGCCTCGCGCATGCACTGTACAGGAATATGCGGTCCGCGTCGCGGGCAGATGACGGTCGTCTCAAGGTGGGAGCGAACTTACTTCGAACGGCGGAAGACGGCCACGACGTCTTCGATCGGCACGACGAACAGTTGGTTGTCCGCCTCGAAGTCAACCGGAATGGCGTGCTTCGGGTTGAACAGGACGCGGTCGTACTGGCGGATGGGGAAATCGTCGTCGTTCTCAACCTGCTGGGATACCGACACGATCCGTCCGGTGAGGGTCGGGATCTCGACCGAATCGGGCAGCTCAATCCCGCCCTTGGTCTTCTTCTTGTCGGCGTCCTTGCGAATCAGGACACGTTTGCCGACCGGCTCAACCGTCTCGATCTGCGTGGACTGGGCAGACTTTTGCTCGGCCATGGACATCCTCAACGTACAAGAGCGGCGGGAGACAGCCTCCTGCAGCCACGACATTCTATGTCCGCTCGCCTCATCTCGGCAACGGCCACGGAAAATGGCTCCCCGGCCGAACGTCTCCGCAGCGCTTCCCCTTGTCGTCCTCCTCACTAGAATAGCTCCGGTAGGTCGATAATCGGTTGCCGGTGCTCGAAATGTCCTCACAAACCACCGTCGCATTGATCTCCCTGGGCTGCGCCAAGAACCTGGTTGACTCCGAGAAGATGCTCGGGCAACTGGCCATCGCGGGCTGCGCCCTCACCGACGATGAGTCTCAAGCCGACGTCATCGTGATCAATACCTGTGGATTCCTGCGGGACGCCCGATCGGAAGCCGTCGAGGTAATCCAGGAGGCCGTCGCACGCAAGGAATCGGGGCGCTGCCGGCGCGTGGTCGTCGCAGGGTGTCTTGTCCAGCGTGACGGGCGGGGACTGCTCGACGAGGTGAACGGGATCGATGCGCTCGTCGGAGTGAACAATCGCGACGACATCGTCCGGGCCGTCCTGGACACAAAGCGCTCCCGTCGCCCCACCCCCGACGTCTACCTCAGCGACTATCATCCATTCGTACAGACCGACACGACGCGTCTGCGCCTCACACCTCAGCACTACGCCTATCTGAGGATCAGCGAAGGATGCAACCAGAAGTGCACATTCTGCACCATCCCGGCCATCCGTGGCCCCATGCACTGCAAGCCGCCGCAGGTCGTTATGGCCGAAGCGCGCGAACTCGTCGCCGACGGCGCCGCTGAGATCATGCTCATCGGGCAGGATACCACCAGCTACGGGGAGGAATTCGACGCGCCGTTCGGCCTGGACCGATTGTTACGCGATCTCAACGGCATCGATGGTCTGCGCTGGCTCCGCCTGATGTATGTCTACCCGAGCGTGCTGACTGACGCCATTATCGACGCCGTTGCCGAATGCGAGCGCGTCGTGAAGTACATCGACATTCCGCTGCAGCACATCAACGACCGCGTTCTCAAGTCGATGCACCGCCGGGGCACTCGGCATCAGACGGAGCAGCTTCTCGCCCGCCTGCGTGAACGCATTCCCGGCGTTCGGATTCGCACCACCATGATCGCCGGATTCCCCGGCGAAACCGATGACGAGTTCGAGGAGCTAGTTCAGTTCATTCGGGAATTCAGGTTCGACGCCCTCGGCGTCTTCCCGTATTCTCGCGAGCCGGAGACGCCGGCCGGGCGGATGAAAACCCAATTGCCGGACTCGGTCATACAGCAGCGCGTCCACGAGTCGATGTCCGCCCAGCAGGAGGTAGCCTTCAAACTTGCCGAAGAACAGATCGGTCGCTGCTTTCCGGTGGTCGTGGACGGATCGACGGAGGACGGTTGGATTGCGGCCAGACATCAGGGTCAGGCACCCCTGGTCGACAGCCTGACGTACGTGAGTGACGCGGTCGCGGCGCCGGGCGAGTTCATCGAGGTACGATGCACCGGACGACAAGACTACGACCTGATCGGTGTACCTACCAGCGTGCCACTGGCCGTCGTACCGTGATATGAAGATCAACCTTCCGAACCGGATTACGCTCCTTCGACTCGTCCTGGCGATCGTCTTCTTCGCCCTGCTTAGTCGCCACGATCAGGACGACCCGTATCCTCCCCTCCTGTACGCATGTCTCGTCATGTTCGTGGTGGCCGCGGTGACCGATTTCCTCGACGGTTACTTCGCTCGCAAGCACAACCAGGTGACGGCGCTCGGCCGCGTCCTCGATCCGTTCGTCGATAAAGTGCTGGTGTGCGGGGCCTTCGTGTTTCTGGCCGGCCCCGGTTTCAGCATCGCCGACGGGCAAAACGTCACCGGCCTGCAATCGTGGATGGTCGTCGTGATCCTGGGGCGGGAGCTGCTGGTGACCGGCTTGAGGGGTTTCTCTGAGTCTCAGGGGGTCGTCTTCGGCGCGGAAATTGTGGGCAAAGCGAAGATGTGGATTCAGTCCATCACCGTAGCCGTTCTGCTGCTGCTGGTCGCCATGTTCGGCGATGGGGGCGGCACCCCCGTCCAGATCGTGAAACTCATCTTCGTCTGGTTGACTGTCGTCGTCACCGCCGCCTCGCTGGTGACCTACCTGACCAAGGCAAAGGACATCCTCTCCGAGGCGTCACGCCCGTGAACGAGCTGGATTACACCAAGGCCCTCATCCTCGGCGTGGTTCAAGGCCTCACCGAGTTTCTTCCCGTCAGCAGTAGCGGTCACCTGGTCATCTTCCAGCAGATGTTCGGCATGAAGGGGGACACACCACCCATGCTGCTGTTCGACGTGCTCACGCACGTCGGCACGCTCGTGGCCGTCATCATTGTCTTCGCCGCCACCTTCGCGAGGTTCGCCAGGACGCTGCTCGCAGAGGCCACCGGCGCGGCCGGCGGCCGAGGCTCGGCCTGGCGGATCGCCGGGCTGGCCCTGCTCGCGTGCGCCCCCACGGCCGTCATCGGATTCGCGTTCAAGGAGCGGTTTGAGGCCGCCTTCGACTCCCTCGCCGCGACGGGCATCGGTCTGCTCATCACGGGCGGACTGCTGTTCACAACCGGTCGCGTGCCTCGACCGCGCCGTGGCTGGCGCCAGTTCGGCTGGTGGCGCGCCGCGCTGATCGGCATTGCCCAGGGCGCCGCCATCATGCCGGGAATCTCACGCAGCGGCGCCACCATCGCCGTCGCCCTGATGCTGGGCGTGAGGCGCCGCTGGGCCGCCGAGTTCAGCTTTCTCATCGCGGCGCCGGCCATTGTCGGCGCCGGCCTGATCAAGGTTGCAGAGGTTACGCAACTGCCAGCCGATACACTCGATGCCATGCCCTGGGGGCCAATCGTGGCCGGGTCGGTTGCGGCGCTCGTTGTCGGCGCGGCCGCCCTGCTCGTTCTCATCCACCTGGTTGTTCGTAACAGGTTACAGCTCTTCGCGGCCTACTGCTGGCCCGTTGCCGCGGCCGTGCTGATCTGGGCCGGATTGCGCTGAGCCCACGTGACAGCATCAGCTCTGGGCCTTGGAGTCCTTATCTGCAGCGCCGGTCTTGCGAGATCGGATGGACTCGACGATCTGTTGCCAGTCCTCCCTCCGGAAGCAGACCAGAAGCCAAATCAGAATGGGCAGGATGAAGGAGAGCGTCGGTGAAATGACGGTCATCTCATACAGCCGCGCAAAGAAGTGGCAAGTCCACGGCTCAAAATCGAAGACGGGGAGGCGCACGTCGGTGAGCGAGTACATCACCGTCAGCCCGATCTCGAGGATGATGAACGCGTGAATCAGCACCAGGCCGAAGAGCAGCGCACGCAACTTGCGCCGCCACGGCATGGAGGTGGCGAGAATCAGCGCTGTCACTTGCACCGTCGGCAGGTAGCCGATCCGGCGCGTGTGAAACGGAACATCGCGCGTCGTACGTTTGCCGTCGAAGCTCACGCACTTGATGATCATTTGGCTGTCGTACCGGCCCGATCGCTCCTGGAACGACTCGAATCGCGCCGTCCCCACTGAACCGAGCGAGCCGTAAAACAGATTCGCCATTCCCCGGTAATACACGGCATATCCGCGCTCGACCCCCGGCCAGGGGATCAGCAAGAGACCGTAAATCACGATCAGCTTGAGAAAGAACCAGCCTGTCCGCTCAACCGGGTACATCGGACTTGTCGCCGGTGCCGCGCATCGCCCTCCGCAGCCAGACGAACCAGAAACACAACGGCAGGAAGATGAAAACGGGCTGCCACACTTCGACGTGCAAGACGTTGAAGAGCCGTTGCGAATAGTGGGCGGCGTAGTAAAGGCTCACGATTCGGACGATATTCAGAAACAACAGCGCGAGCGTGCCGAGCAGCACCGCCGGCAACCTTCGTCGCAACGGTATGCCGACCGGTGATGCCAGCACGATGAACACGAAGAACGCCGACGCCTGAATCGCATCGCACCCCCTTTTGATCTCCAAAGGCAGCGACGGCGATCTGATAACGGTCTGTCCGGCGGACGCGTCCTCACCGAAGAGCCGGAGAATCGCGGCGGACACCTGAGCGTTTACACCCAGATATGATTCGAACAACGCCGATTTCGAAATGACCAGATAGAAGAAGGCGTTGAACGCAATCGTCAATCCCGCCAGCACGAGCACGAAACGCAGCACGGGTCGCCCGGCACGCGGCGATTGAGCCACGGCCGCCCCTTCCGCCGAACCGGCGCCGGCCCCGCCGCGGCTCGGTGGGCCGGTGTGTCGCCGTCGCTTTCTTCCGCCCCTTTGTCCCATGCCGGTCCCATCAACTCCGCACGACCGAAACGACCCGCCGGTGCCCGCGAGACCCGATTCTAGCCAACCATGTGTCCAATGCCAGCCGCATCAGCAATGCCCTTTGGCTGATGATCTCAAGCCTTGGCATCGCGCCCCCGCTCCTGAGGGTATCTTCGGTGGGCACGCTTCGCTTTTGAAGAGCCTGCTTGGTCTGGGTTTGCCCAACAAATTAAAAAGAGGAGCCGAGGAGGTTCCTGAACCACCTCGGCTCCGTCTGTATTACAGTCTGATAACCTCCTCGACGGCAAGCGACCAGAGCTGCGGCCTCATGCCGCCGACAAATCAAGCCTGACTACGCAACAACGCGACGCCGCGCGAACACGATCGTCCCGGCCACCAAGCCAAGCAGGGTCATTACGATGAGGCCCCACTCGGTGACCGTCGGAATGATCGGCGGGGGCGGCGGGCACTGGCAATCCTCCTGACACAGCCCCGGGCAGAACGTGTCGTCGGTGCCGTCGCACTGCTCGCCCGCCGCGGCGTTCTTCAGGTTGTCACCGCATTCGGCGATGGTGCAGTCGATGTCGCACGTCGGCGTCTCAGCGCCGAACGCATCGCAGTCCTCGCCGGCGGCCCCGTTCACGTTGCCGTCGCCGCATACCGGAGGCGTGCAGTCATCATCGCACGTGGCGGATTCGCCCGCATCGTCGCAGACCTCGGTGCCTGCGCCTTCGTTCCAGACGATTCCATCGCCACACTCGGCAAGCTCGCAGACGTTCGTGCAGTCGTTGTTGTCATTGGTGTCGCCGTCGTCGCACTCCTCGGTGCCGCTTCCCTCGTTCCACACGAAGCCGTCGCCGCACTCGGCGTTTTCGCACGTGTCGAGGCAGTCGTCATTGTTGTTGGCGTTGCCGTCGTCGCATTCCTCGCCGGCTTGCAGGACGCCGTTGCCGCACTCCTCGACGATGCAGTTCTCGTCGCAACCGTCACCCGGATCGGTGTTGCCGTCGTCGCAACCTTCCTGCGGATCCAGGATCCCATCGCCGCAAACCTCGATCGTGCAATCCCCGCGACATCCGTCACCCGGATCGGTGTTGCCGTCGTCACACTCTTCGGTGCCTTCGACTACACCGTTACCGCAAACTGCGCAAATGTTCGGATCGCCGGGAGAGTCCTCGCCAAAGCCGAATGCCGCGATGGACCACGCACCGGTACCGTCCGGACACCGCTCGACGTGACCTGGAACGAACGACCCGTCCGGACCGATCTGCGGAGGTCCGTAGTGACACTCGGTGTCGACCGGCGGATTGTCCTCCTCGACCAGCGCAATGCGATCAAGCTCTGCCAGCCATGGCGTGGTCTCGAGCGTGCAATCATCGTTGGCGTCGAGGTCGTCGCCGTCCGCGCCGAGGAAGCCAGCGACGAGCAAATGCGTCACGTTGTCGCTGTTCTCGAAGTTCATGCTGGTCACGAGATCGGGCGTGGCGCCCAGATTCGGCATCGGGCTGGCCTCGGCGGCCAGGAAGATGCCGTCACCCGGGATCACTGAACCCGCCAGCGGCACAACGGCCTCTATGACGCCGGAGCCGCCGGTGCCATCGCCAATCACGATGTACCACAGACCGTCGAGAGACGTCCCCGGGGGTCCAAACAGCTCGAAGAACTCGTCGTCGTCGGCGCCCGACTGGTCGGTCCGGATCTCGTTGATCACGACTCCCTCGGTCGGAGTCCCGCAATCGGCGGTCGTGCAGGAGGTGCCGTCACCTTGATAGATGCCGCCGCCCGCCTCGCACGCGGCCTGTCCGAAACCTCCGGCGCAGTAGCCCGCGAAGCAGCACGCACCGATCGGCGCACACGGCGGATCCAGATCGATGCAGGCTGTGAAGGCCGTGAACTCATCGTCCGGCCCGACGCAGTTGCTTTCCAGAACGTCATCGACACAGGTCAACGTTGCGCGGTTGCAGCAAGCGCCCGTCGCCTCCGGGCAGGGGCTGTTCATCGTGCCGGGCGTGCGCGGTTCACTTGCGTTAACCTCATCGTCAAAATCCAGGAAGTAGAACTTGCACCAATCGCCCGGGTAGTCCTCGTCCCGGAAGATGCCGGCGGGGAAGAAGGTGCCGTCCGGGCCGATGGTGACGGCGCCGTCGTAGACGAAGTCATCGACGCCGTCGATGACGTCATCAGTCATGGCAATGAGGTCGACGATCGACGCCACCGTCTCGAACTCGCCACCCGCGCTGAAAATCAACGTGTCGTCATTGGCGTCCACATCAGTACCGACGGCGGCCGTCAACGCGCCCATGTCGCTGACTGCCAGCAGGAAGAAGGTCTCGGTTCCGTTCTCGATGGCGTTGTCTGTGCCAATATCGAGATCCAGGTTGGTAACGGCGGTATTACCCAGCACGAAATAACCGTCCCCAGGCATGACAAACCCTGTCAGATCCCAGACAGCATCCAGCGTGCCGTTCGCGAGGGCTTGGCCCTCGACAATCGCCACGGCGAATCCGTCCAGAGACATGCCCGGCGTGCCGATCAACTCGATCATCTCCTGGTCGTCGGTTCCGGCATGGCTCGCGTAAATCTCGTTGAGATGAATCTCCTCGGCCGGGTCGCAGTCTGTATTCGGCGTATCGAACGTGTGCGTCCCGGGCGAAGTGACGGCCTGGTGACCTGCCTCGTCCGCCCCTTCCAACGAATCGACGGCCGCAATCGTCCACTCGCCGATCACGAAAGGACTAACGGGTGCGTTAACGTTCGAGTTGCGGTACGCATAGCTGTCAAGGTATTCCCACGGTTGCCCCGTACCGTCCTGTTCATACACGCCGTAGGCGTCGATGAACGTCCCCACCTCGTCAGTAAGGATCAGGGCGTCATCGCCATTAAAGTTGACGCTGCTGTCGATCATGTCGGCAGCGAAGCCGTATACCGTTTGGAACGTGGCGTCGTTGCCGGCGATCACGTACGACGCACCGGCTGGAATCGTCACACCATCCAAATCGACATCCTGCGTCGTGTCACCAATCGCACCGTTGGAATTGATGATGATGCCGGCGCCGGTGCCGAAGGTGTGCGGCGTATTGCCCGTGTTCGTGATCTCGATGAACGTCGGCTGGCCGCTCGAGAAAGTCCCATCCACCACTTCCGAAATGATCACGCACGGTTGTGCGTTTGCTGCGGCCGCGAACAGACTGAACGCAACCGCACAACATGTTGTGAACTGCAGCAACTTCTTGGATTTCATTTCCTACTCCTTGCTTGTCCCCTCACCAGGCCTGCCCCACTCACCTCCGCGCTGAGCCCGGTTTTCCCTTCCTTAGATAACTCCAAATCACATCAAGAGTACTCTTCGATTCGTTCGTGCCCGCCTTCTCTCGGTCCCGTGCTGTGAAGAGTTGCACTCGACACAACTGGCGAACGAAACGGGTCTGCCCGGTCGTCTCGGGATTCGTCAAGAACCGCACGGCGGAGCCCGTGGCTGAGATGGCGTGATGAGGACGCGACACACCAGAACCACTGCAGGCACAAGCCGAAGCCCGGCCATGGGTGCAATCCGTCCCAAGGAGCGTAGCCGAGGCAGTCGCAGACACAGACTGCTCAGCATGGCCAGCACCGCCGCCCCTGCGAAAGCAAGAACGAACGCGACGAGGGTATATCCGAACAACTGCCCCACTACGCGAATGAGTACCCCGTCACCCTGCGTCGATGCCAACAGGCCGTGATGCAGCCCGACCGGCTTGAGCAGCAACTCCACCGGCATCCAGCAGACGGCCAGCACCAGCGGATTGAAGCCGACACGACGCGTGACGCGAGCGCCAAGGTACGCATAAGTCGCCGGAAGAACCGAAAGCAACAGGACGCCCGGCACGGTGAACGTCAATACGTCCTGACCGGACCAGCGTGTGAACAGCGCGATCGAAAGCCCCCAAACGCCGCCGTAAACACACGCTACCTTCGGCGCCTGGACCTGCACCGCGCGCAGCAGCGGAATCAGCGCCAGCCAGCCAAGCCACGGGAAGCTCGACGAACTCGAGACGGCTACCGACATGAAGAAGCCGCCGAGCACAACGGAAAGGAGCCCCAACGCGCTGCCTGCGCCGCGGCGACGAATGCGATCTTCTGAATGGTTGGCTGGAATTGCCACCGATCGCCCGCTCAAGTAAAGCGTTGACACAATCGGCCCTGTCGATCGTAATCGACACGTCGATCGCCATGAGAAGATCTACGCCTGGAGGTGGCGCTACCGGAACGCGGTCAAACTGTTCCCGACCGCGTCCTGTCGAGTTGCTGCCGTTCCCTTTTCCGCCTCCGACGCGCTCGCTGCCGATCCGAATGGCCACACGCCCCGATGGCCGCGAGCCAGGATCCCCTCACTTGGTCCCAATACTACCAAAGTGTTGCAAAGAAAGTAAGAGCGTTGCGTTAAGATTTCGTGAAAAGAAATGCTAACAAATACCGACAAGCGGAGGCTGGCGCCGGCGCCTCGCCATGCGGGCGTCCTTCACCACCGCCCAGGCGATTCCAGCCCGCTCGTCCGGGGTGGATCCAGTAGTGCTTGATGCGAGCGAGTGGCATGAGGCGTCTCGACGTCCAGCCCGCCGTGGTCCCGGCTTCGTTCCGTACGCGACGACCCGCGCTGGACTTTCCACTCCGCCGGGGTATCCATATCAGACCGATGCGATACCTGACCTACGCCGGAAACAACATCATCAACACCGAATTGCCCGACGACTCGCGGATCTATTATGCCCTCGATCCGGTGGCCGGCATCAAGAAGTCGGCCGTGCCGGATGCCGTCCGCCGGGCGTTCCGCGAGCCACTGGGAACCGATTCCGTCGAAGAGCTGGTCGGCCCGAAGTCGCGGGTCCTGATCGCCTTTGACGACAACTGCCAGCCGTTTCCCGAGACCGATCTGCCCGACGTCCGGCAACAGGCGCTGGAGGTGCTGCTGCCCATGCTCTACGCAGCCGGCGTTCGCAAGGAGAACATCCGGCTGGTCTGTGCCGTGGCCCTTCATCGCAAGATGAAGAAGCACGAACTGGCCCGGATGGTCGGCCGGCGGATCATGCGCGAGTTCCACCCGCACCAGCTCGACAACTCCGACGCGGAGGATCCGGACGACATCGCCGATCTGGGGACGACGGAACAAGGTGAACCCGTCCAGGTGTGCAAGGGCGTCGTCGAGGCCGATCTGGTCATCTACCTCGACACGGTTCAGATCCCGCTCAACGGGGGGCACAAGTCCGTCGCGGTCGGCCTGGGCACGTACGAGTCGATCGCCAACCATCACCATCCGAAGATGACCGCCGACTCGCCGCACGTGATGCAGCCCGAGAACTCCCACATGCACGACTGCATCGAGCGCATCTCCCGCGTCGTGCAGAAGCACGCCCGAATCTTCGTCATGGAGGCGGCGATGAACAACGCGATCTATCCCGCGCACCTGCGCTATCTCGGTAAACCGGATCATGAGTGCATGGCGGTCGAACGGTTTCTGAAGTGGTCCACGCCGCAGTTTATGAGGGTTCTGCCCGAGCCGGTGCGCAAGCTGGTCCTGCGCAGCGTCCGCTCGGTATACGACCCCATCGAGATCAACGCCGGGGCCATCGAGCCCGTGCACGAGCGGACGCTCAAGTGCATGAAGGATCAGTTGAAGATCGAGGCGCCGCAGCAGCACGACATCATGGTCTTCGGCCTGCCCGATCTCAGCCCGTACGCCGTGGACGCGCGCATCAATCCGGTGCTGGTGGTCAGCGACGTGCTCGGCTACCTGTTCAACTGGTTTTACAACAAACCGCTCATCAAGAAGGACGGGGTGGTGATCATCCTCAACCCGGTCTTCGAAATCTTCCACCCGGAGTACCACGTGGCCTACAGGCGGTTCTACGACGAGGTCCTGACCGAGACGTCGGACCCTTTCGAGATGCGTGATCGCTTCCAGGAACAGTTTGCTCGCGACGCCTATCTGACCGAGTGCTATCGGCACCGCTACGCCCACCACGGCTTTCACCCGTTCACGGTCTGGTACTGGGCCACCTACCCGCTCAAGTACTTGTCGCAGGTGATCCTGGTCGGCCCCCCGGATGATCGCGCCGCCTGCAAGCTGGGCGTCTCGTGGGCCCCGAGCCTGGACCGTGCCTTGGCCCAGGCCCGTGAGACCGCGCCGGGAGACTCGGTGGCCGCTTTGACGATCCCTCCCTTCTTCTACTTCCAGGTCACCTGACGAGTGCGGGCGGAGGAAATGCACTTTAGCTGATGTTTTTCCGTCGGCAATGTAGGATTCTCGATATTTTCGACAGTTTCGCCCACTTGCTTTCGGACCATGGGCGGGATTATGGTCTTTCCGGGGCATGCTCCGAGATGTAGTCGGAGCGTTTGCACGCCGGAAACCGATAACGTCACAGGTTCCGGGGATTACAGTCGCAAGCGGCAGGCTGGAACGGACAGTGGCGGGCGGCAGGATCGCGCTCCGTCCGGACGGTGTTGAATGTCTGGATCGGCCCTGCTTCGAGCGGCGGGCGGATGCCGAGTCGTTTTTTGCGGATAACGTCACGAAGGAATGGCCGATCAATCGGCTGGCATCTGGGTAGATTGCTGATAACACACTTTTTTCATTGCTGCTGCAAGCAGGCGGGTCGAAATGGCCAAGAGCAGTTCCAAAAACAAGAAGTCGGCACTCGTGATCGTCGAGTCGCCCGCAAAGGCGCGGACGATTTCCAAGTATCTCGGGCCGGGATTTGTGGTTGAGTCTTCGGTGGGCCACATTCGTGACCTGCCGTCGCGGGCGGCGGAGATTCCCGCGGAGCTCAAGAGCGAACGCTGGTCCCGGCTCGGGGTCAACGTCGAAGAGGGCTTCAGGCCGATCTACATCATCCCGTCTTCCAAGAAGGCCCAGGTTCGCAAGCTGAAGGGCCAGTTGAAGAAGGCCGCGACGGTTTATTTGGCGACGGACGAGGATCGCGAGGGAGAGGCCATCGCGTGGCATTTGACCGAGGTGCTGCAGCCCAAGGTGCCGGTGCGTCGGATGGTCTTCGACGAGATCACCAAGTCGGCCATCTCGAACGCGGTCGACTCGACGCGGGACATCGACTTTCGGCTGGTGAACGCCCAGGAGACGCGGCGGATTCTGGACCGTTTGTTCGGTTATGAGGTCTCGCCGGTCTTGTGGCGGAAGGTGAAGCCGAAGCTGTCGGCCGGCCGCGTGCAGTCGGTGGCCACGCGGCTGGTGGTGGACCGAGAACGAGCCCGGATGCGATTTGTCCGGGCGGAGTACTGGGACATCGCGGCGAGGCTTCGCGATCGGGCCAAGGAACCGAAGGAGATCGATTGCAAGCTGGTCGAGGTGAGAGGTAAGCGCGTCGCGACTGGGAAGGACTTCGTCGACGAGACGGGGGAGTTGAAGGGCGACGCTAAAGTGGTCTGCCTGACGGGCGAGGAGGCGAGGGCGCTGTCGGCCGATCTGGCGAAGGCCGAGTTCGCGGTTTCGGACGTAAGCGAGAAGCCGTTCACGAACCGCCCTTATGCTCCGTTTATCACGTCGACGCTTCAGCAGGAAGCGAGTCGGAAGCTGCGCTTCGGCGCTCAGCGCACCATGCGGGTGGCGCAGAATCTGTACGAGAACGGTTACATCACCTACATGCGTACCGACTCGACCACCCTGTCGAGCCAAGCCGTCGAGGCGGCCCGCAGGCAGGCGACGGAGCTGTACGGAGCGGATTACGTGCCGCCCCATCCGCGTGTTTACAAGAGTAAATCGAAGAGCGCGCAGGAGGCGCACGAGGCGATCCGGCCGGCCGGCGAACGGTTCCGCACCCCCGAGAGCGTCGCTGCCGAGCTGGCGCCGGACGAGTTGAAGCTGTACGACCTCATCTGGAAACGCACCGTGGCGTCCCAGATGAAAGACGCCGAAGGCTTTCGCACCAGCGTCCGTATTGCGGCGCCGGGCGGCGAGCGCGGAGAGGCGGTGTTCAGCGCTTCGGGCAAGGTCATCACGTTCCCGGGCTTTCTGCGGGCGTACGTCGAGGGCTCCGAGGCCGGCAACGGGGGCAAGGAAGATCAGGAAAAGGTCCTTCCGCCGCTGAAGACCGGGCAGAAGCTCGACCTGGTTCACCTCGAGCCGCTCGAGCACTTCACGCAACCGCCGGCGCGCTACACGGAGGCCTCGCTCATCAAGGAGCTCGAGCAGCGCGGCATCGGCCGGCCGTCGACCTATGCCAACATCATCCAGACGATTCAGGATCGAGGTTACGTGTGGCGGAAGGGTACGGCGTTGGTGCCGACGTTCACGGCCTTCGCGGTGATCAACCTGCTGGAGAAGCATCTGCCCGATCTGGTGGACTACGAGTTCACAGCGAGGATGGAGGACGGGCTGGACGAGATCGCCCAGGGCGAGCGGGAGTCGGAGCCGTGGCTGCACGGTTTCTACTTCGGGGAGCCGGGCAGCAAGCGAAACGGTGATCACGTCGCGGACATCGGCTTGCGGGCACTGGTTGATGCGAGCGGGGAGGAGATCGACGCCCGTGCGGTGTCGTGCATCCCGATCGGAAAGACCGAAGACGGCCGGGAGGTGGTCGTGCGGGTCGGGCGTTACGGCCCGTACGTCGAGTTGGGCAACGGGGATCGGCGCGTGAACGTGCCGGACGACATCCCGCCCGACGAGCTGACGCCGGACAAGATCAAGGAGCTGGCGGATCAGGCGGCCAAGGGCGACCGGCTGCTGGGGCCACATCCCGGGTCGGGCAAACCGATTTACCTCAAGACGGGGCGATACGGCCCGTACGTGCAGCTCGGCGATCCGGAGTTGACCGAGAAGGGCGCCGTGAAGCGCGGCGGCAAGCCGAAGATGGCCAGCGTCTGGCCGTCGATGTCGGTGGAGTCGCTTTCCCTTGAAGACGCGGTCAAGCTGCTGTCGTTTCCGCGCGAGGTGGGCGTGCATCCGGAGACGGGCGAGCCCATCACCGCGCAGGACGGGCGGTTCGGGCCGTATCTCAAGATGGGGGACGACAGCCGGAGCCTGCCGAATCACGAGGCGATGGCCAACATCACGCTGGAAGAAGCGGTCGAGGTGTTCAAGCAGCCCAAGGGCCGCCGGCGCGTCGCTCAGCCGCAGGTGCTGAACGAACTGGGGAAGCACCCGGCCAGCAAGGCCCCGATCCAGGTCAAAAGCGGGCGTTATGGCCCGTACGTCACCGACGGGGTAGTCAACGCGACGATCCCCAAGGGCCGGGACCCCTCGTCGATCAAGCTGGAGGACGCCGTCGTATTGCTCGAGGCGCGTGAGCAGAAGCTGCGCGATCAGGGCAAGGACCCGCGTGCGCCCAAGTCGAAGCAGGCCAAGGCAAAGCAGCCCAAGACCAAGAAGGCCAAAGCCAAGAAGACAACCCGCAAGACGGCTAAAGCCAAGAAGTAGCGAGGGGCCGTCACCGTTCGGTCGCAAGTCGACGATCATCAGAGGAGACTCCCGGGTTTCGATCTCGCCGCAGGGGCGGCGCGGGTGTCGCGGCGCGTGGGTCCGCGCGAGGTCGTCGGGCGGCGGTGGCTTCGTTTGGAAGAAGAGAGGCACGAAGGCGGTGAGCTTGGAACGCGGTGACTTGGGCTGGCGGGGCTTGTGGTTCTCGGCTCGTTTTTGGGTTCGTTCGGAAAACTGACCCGCCGATTTTGCGGCTTGGCGCGTATTTTGGGGGTTTTCGGTGGGTTCGTGTGGCGCTGGCGTTTGCTGCTCCCCGTGCGTGTGCGGGTCCGGTCGCTGGCGCTCCCGGCTCTGATGTGGCGTGAGTGCGGGTTTGCGGTAACTGTAAACCGACCACTGACGGCCCGCGCAGTGTTGGCTTCGTTTGGCGCCTGTGGTGTCGGCGGGCGGATCCGCAACTTTTGCGGATCGGGGTGGCGGCGGGGAAGTTTCCCGGTTTGTCGTGGCGGTTTGGGTGGGCATGAGTCGTTCATCCGTCGTGGTCTCCGTTGGCGCGCACTTCGGGTGCGCTGCCTTCCCTCTGCCTAAAGAACACGGGGGGTGTTCAAGGTTTTTTGGAAAATTGTGGAACAGGCGATATCCGGGTGTTTTCGGGGCTTGTAGCGGGAGGGGGAGAGTCGTCAGCTTCTAATTCTCAGTCATTAGAAAAAGCCGGCAAGTTGAGGGCTGCTGCCATGGGATGTGGTATGGCCTGAGGGGTCCCAGCCTTCGCCTACTGTATAGCAGGCCCTCGGCCTGCGGACCTTCGGGCGTTTCAGAGCGGGTGGTGCGTTTTCGTGACCGGCCGGCGTTTCGTCCGAGAAATGTCCACGCGAGCGTGGGCATGGCGCGCAATGAACGGCAGCTAATGAAAGGCGGACGCCCCTCCGTGGCCGCGGAGGGGCGCCGTATGGTCGTCGTCAAGGCCGGACGGCCGGTCAGGGATTGCGGTCGCTGACGGGACGGACGTCACCGCGCGATCTGAAGGCTTCCGCGTCGCAACTGACCCTCTGCCATTCCAGTTTGGCGGGTGTCACCATCACGGTTTTCTCAATCTCCCGGTACTCGGCCGGGACCGTTACCTTTCGGGTACTTGCCGGCCGCACGAGCTTCTGCTTGCGTATGGTCTCGTACTTGGGCGGAACGTTGACTTCCTTGATCTTCGGTCCCTGCACCATTCGCTTGGTCTGGATCGTCCTGGTGGTGGGCGGTTCGCTCACAAGGCAGAAGACATCCTCCGGAGACGGCCCTTGCTTGCGCATGTTGGTCGTGCAGCGGCTCTCGTCCGCCTTGATCCAGGTCGCGTGGCCGGGGCTCGTCTGGACGACGAAGTCCTTCACCTCGAACTGGGCCGGGACCTCGACGAGTTCGGTGGAGGCTTCCTTGACCAGCACCCGCTCCTCGACCCACTCATACTCGGCCGGAATGATTTCGATCTTCTCGGAGGCCTCGCGCACACAGACGCGCTCGGTCACGGTGTCGAATTCGGGCGGCACGTAGACCCGGGCGTAGCACTCGCCCGACTCCGCGTATGAGGGCATCTCTTGCGTCGACGCAAGCGTGGCCGTGGTTTGGGGCGTGGAGCGGTCATCGCCCCTGTTGTTGTTTTGGGCATTCTGGCGGTCCGAATGGTTTCGATGGTGTTGCGCCCAGTAGAAGTCGGCTGTTCCGGCGCGTTCCTCGCGGTTTGAACATCCGGAGGTCGTCAGGATGACAGCTATGCAGAGCAATGCCGAACCGATTTTCAACCCCGTCGATAACATGGTTGGTTTCCTCTCGCTACCCTTTGGCACTTTCCTCTAAATACGACGACCCCGATCCATGGCCTCCACCGTGTCCGTTTCGCGGCGGCTTCTACCTTCCTTGAACCGACGTGCAAGGAGGACGGCGCTGACGCGTCTATGTGCTTTCCCGCTTCAGCATTGCCCTCAATCCATCGCCCTCACCCAGAGTTTCGGCGCGCGCGGTCCCCTTGTTTAGTTCAAGGGTACGATATGCGGTTGGCATGGAATGGGGACGGTTTGTCGAGGGCAGGCGACGGTTCGTCACTTGCGATCCCGCCCAGCGCCGAAGTGTGTTTTTCCCGGCACCGCGATGCGCCGCGACATGTCGATGCAGTTGGGCGGACGTTATCGGAATTCAGGGGTCGCGAAGGTTTGGATGGATGTGTTTCGCCGGTGCGGGATCCTGCGGCCCGCCCGGTGGGTTATGCTGTTTTTTGCGCATGCACTCCTCGAACGCAGTGGCACGCGTGATTGGGTTTTGTGCGCGCCGGTGATTCTTCTGCCTTGTGTCTTGCGAGGGAACGGGCGTCCGCACGTTGAATCGCGAGCCCACGTCCGGGAGGACGTGGGCCGTCCTCTACTACTAATGTCGAGTTTCTACTCCCGGCGCGAAGATTTTCATCGGCGCGCGCTCGTAACTTGCGTGGCGTCAGCGACTTGTCCGTTCCCCACCCTTCGCTTCGCGAAGGATGGGGCATCCCGCGCATTGAGACGCTACATTGGCCTTGTTGGCTGGTCAGGCCAGGAGGTTGGCTATGGTCTTCAAGAGTTCCTCCTGGTCTACGGGCTTGGCGATGAAGCCTTCCGGGGGTGGGACCTGCTTTCTTGTGCTGAGGAACTTTTTGAAGGCCTCCGAGTCGCCTCCGTAGCCCGTGACGGCCGTGACGACGACGACGGGGATTCTGGCGAGATCGGGATCGTCCTTCAGGTTGCGATAGAGCCGGATGCCGGACGGTTCGGGCATCGAGATGTCGAGTGTCACCAGGTCCGGATGCTCGCGCTGGAGCTTCTCCAACGCCACCTTCCCGTCGGTGGCGGATATCGTCTCGTAGCCGTTGTCCTGCAGGAGCGTCTCGAGGTAAGTGACTAGGCTCGGTTCGTCGTCCACGATGAGGATTTTCTTGGCCGGGCGGTTCTCGGGCATTAATCAGCTCTCCGTCTATTCAGGCGGTGGATTCCGCTGGCTTAAGGTCGCGGGTTGGTCCTGACCACTCCATGATTGTCGTAGTACTGATCGCTTCGGTCCGTTATGGACGCGGCTTGGTTTCGTCCGCTCCCTTACGGTCGCGGCTCGGTGCAGAGCTCTCGCACCGGAAACACGGGCCCATAAGTCGGCCTTGGCGCCCGCAGATTTCGCCACCACGGGGCTGGCGTATATTGTGCTATTGATTCCTGAGCGCGTCGAGGGCTTTGCGGATCGCTTCCGGGCTGGCGCCCTTCATCCGCTCCTCGAGCTCCTCCCTCATGCTGAGCTTGTCGGTGTCCTCTTCGGTGACCTCGATGCCCAGGGCTTCCTTGATGTGGCGGACATAGGCGGCGGGGCGGACGGGCTTTTCGAGGTAGACGCCCGGGCCGGACATGACGCTGTCGGCCAAGATGTCTTCGAGGTCGTGCTTGCCCAGTTCGGTTCTGGCATGGGCGGTGACGATGAGGACCGGGATGCGGGCGAGCTCCTTATCCTTTTTCAGTTGGTAGAGGAGCCGGGGACCCGACCTTCGGGGCATGACCAGGTCGAGCGAGATGAAATCGGGCTTTTGCGATTGAATGATCTCCCAGGCCTTGTCGCCGTCGGCGGCGGTCACGACGTTGAAGCCGGCGTCTTCCAGGGCGGTCTGGAGATACACTCGCACGTTGGGCTCGTCATCCACAACCAGGACGGTCTTGTCTTCGGGCCGTACCATCGGTTCACCTCCCAATCCTGGACGAATCGGTCAATCGCTCGCGTCGCTTTCGTCGGCCTGGGCCAGTTCGCGGAGGCGGCTTCGTGAGAATTCGAGCCTGAAGACCGAACCTTCGCCTTCGGTGGACTCGAACGACACTTTGCCGCCGTGCTCCTGGACGATCTTACGCGTCGTCAGCAATCCCAGACCGGTTCCTTTGCCCAACTCCTTGGTCGAGAAGAAATTGGTGAAGACCTTTTGCTTCACATCATACTCCATGCCGCAGCCGTTGTCCGTAACTTCGTAGATCAGGTTGCCGTTCCGCTCGCGGGTGGCCAGGACGACGCGCCGATCGTCCTTGTTGCTCATTTCACAGGCGTCCAGGGCGTTGGAGACGAGGTTGACCAGGCAAGTGTGGATGTTCTCCTCGTCGAGCGGGACTTCCGGCAGGTTCTCCTCGAAGGAGGCCTCGAGCCGGATGCCGGACTGGGCGGCGGTGTCGCGGAACAGTTCGATGACGTCACGGGCGATTTCATTGGGGTCGGCAGGGGCCATGTGGGGCGTTCGTCCCCGGGCGAAGTCGAGGAATTCCTTGGCGAAGGAGGAGATGCGGGCGATGTTCTCTTCGAGGATGTTCCAGCCCTGGCGGATCTTGTCGTTGTTGTTACGGCGGATGCCGGAGTTGACGACGTACATGCCGCCTTCGAGGCCCATGACGACGTTCTTGATGCCGTGGGCGAGGCCGGCGACGGTCTGCCCGACGGCGGCGAGCCGTTCCGCGGCGAGCTTTTCCTGCTGAAGCCGTTTGAGCTCGCTGATGTCGGTGGACATCTCGATGACATACGGGACGTCCTGCCCCTCGCGTAGCAGCGGGACCATTTGGACGAAGTAGTGCGTCGGCTTGCCGGCGGTGCCTTGTACTCCCGTTTCCTCGCGGCTGCGGGTCTTGCGATCGGCGAACGTGGCGGCCGCGGCGCAGCGCTCGCATCGTTCGGTGCGGTTCTTGTAGACCGAGTAGCACTTTCTGTCCTGCCAGGGTCCGAACGTCTTGGAGAAGCTCCGGTTGGCCTCGACGATGGTGTAGTCGCGGTCGATAACGCAGATGTTCACGGGGACCTGATCGAACAGTTCGGTCCGGATCCAGTGCTTGATGTGGTCGGAAATCATCAGGCTTCCTCGCGACGCTGTCCCGTCCCGCATTCTTGTGCCTCGATCAAGGTTTTCACGGCCTTCAGGAATTCCGGTACGTTCACCGGCTTTTCGAAATAGAACTCCGGAACGGGGATCCGCTCATCCGGAACCATCTTGCGGAACCGCTCCGGCCCGACGCTGCTCGACCGGCTGAACGCGCTGACGAACACCACCGGGATGTCGCGCAGCGCGGGGTCCAGCTTGAGCTCATGGTAGAGCCTGATGCCCGATCGCCGCGGCATCATGACGTCCAGCGTGATCAGGTCGGGCAATTGCTCGCGGGCGATTTCAAGGGCCGTCTCGGCGTCCGTGGCGCACAGGGGCTCGTAGCCTTCGTCCTCGAGCAGCGTCGTCAAGTAAGTGATGATCGAGAGCTCGTCGTCGATCACCAGTATTCTCTTCTTGTCGGAGGAGGACGAGGTCATTGCTTCGCACCCGATCCGGCGTTTCCGCCCTCAGGCACGGCGGCCGGGCTCTTTGCGGTTTCCTTCAACACGAGCGTAGCAATCTCGACCGGCTCTATCTCCGGCCGGTGGCAGGCGTCGCAACGATCGTGGTGAGGTTTGTCCTCCGCATACGCGACCTCCTTGTGGCAGGTGATGCACAAGCCGTGCATGGCGTCCATATAGCTCACCGCGAAGCCGGTCATCCCCTGCTCCGGAGGGGCGATGCGCGAGTCGGTGACGATCATGTCGGCGTGGCACTCGCCGCAGGCCTTGGCGTTCTGTCTTGTTTTGCGTGCCGGGTCGTCCGCATGGCATTTCACGCAGCCGTCGTTGCCGCCGGTCTTGGCGACGTGGTACGTGTGGTCGAACGTGTCGGTCGGTTCGTACATGTCGCGGTGGCACTGGAAGCAGGCCGTGTTCTGATCCAAGGGGAGATTTTGATGGTGGCACTGTCCGCACGAGGTGTCTTTGCCGAGCTTTTCGATGTGGTGGGCGTGGTCGAACGGGACCCAGCGATCATCGTGATTGCCGTTGATGAGCGTGAGGTCGACATCCTTGCGAACGGCGACTGTGGCCGGCAGGTCGGACGCGATCAGTTCGGGCAGAACGTAGTGGCGGTCGGATTGGCCAGGGAACTTCACCTCCCAGGCTTTGACGGTCCGCGGGGGCGCGACGGGTGTGGACTCGGGCTGGGGGCCGAAGACGGCGTCCTTTGGCAGGGCGCCGAGTGTCAGGGCTGCGGCGAGGACGAAGATGAACGAATAGCGCCGGGGTGCCGCGATCGCCGGAGCGAAGGCGGGCGGAATGCCGGCCGTGTCTTCGCTCGGGGGGATGAACGGTTCGGGGTGCTTTTCGGGCTCGTAGACCCGGAAGTTCTCCACGAAGAACATGAACGTCAGGATGGCGCCCGAGACGACGCCGGCGCTGATGACGACCTCCATCCAACTCGGCACGTAGGGCAGGCCGTCGGGTCGCACGAAGGTCACCAGGCAGATGTCGAAGCGGTAGCCGATCATGCCCAGGACCGCGAGCGTGGAGCAGACGGCCAGCCCGGCCACGCTCGTTCGCACCCTCCGGAAAGCCAGGAGCACCGCGGGGAGCAGGGCGCTGACCAGCAATTCAAACAGGAACAGCCCGCCCTGCCAGGAGCCGTCGAAGGCGTAACCCAGTTGGCCGCGAGCGAGCAGATCGCCGACGCGGATCGCGACGTAGAGCAGAAGGACGATGGAGGCCGCGCCGCCGAGGCCGCTGAGCAGCTCGGGGCGGACCTTGTGGCCGTAGTACCAGCCTGACAGAAGCGATTCGAGCGTGACCATCATCAGGCCCAGCCCCACGGCCGAAATGAAAAACAGGACGTATACGATCGGGCTGTACCACAGCGGGTGTACGCGGAAGGGCTGGATCAGGAACAGGGATCCGAGCGAGGACTGGTGCAAGGTGGAGAGGACGATTCCGATAATGACCAGCGGGATGGTCAGCCGCTTGATGACCGCGTGGATCTTCCGCAGGATCGGGTAGTCGAACCAGGGGTGTTCCAGCACCACCGGGCTGAATTCGAGGGTCAGCACGGTGAGGTAGAGGATGACGCACATCGCCACTTCGAACAGGACGGAGTGGTGCTGCGGGAAGATCATCGGGTGCCAGATGTGCCAGGGGAGGCCGAGGTCGTACATCAGGCCGATCGCGACCGCGACGTAGCCGAGGAAAGCGGTCAGGATCGCCGGGCGCACGAACGGGCGGTACTTTTCCAGGCCGAAGATGTAGACGGTTGCGGCCAGGACGAATCCGCCCGCGGCCAGCGCGACGCCGGCCATCACGTCGAAGGCGATCCAGAGTCCCCAGGGCGTGGCGTCGTTGAGATTGGTGGTGGCGCCCAGCCCGTGCATGTAGCGGATGACCGTCACCACGGCCCACGCCCCCATGATCGCCCATAAGCAAGTCTTGAACAGGCTGAGAGATTTACTCATGTTTGCCTTCCGCGTTTTCTTGCGATGGTTCCGTGGTATCCGTGGCCGAGCCTTCCTGCTCGAGCGCCGCCTGCGCCTGGAACTTCATGCGGCGCCCGATGATGAAGTAGACGCCCGACATGAGACCGGCCATGCCGACCATGACCGGCGGCACCTTGGTGAGCGAGGCCCAGGTCAGTTTCGGCAGCGGCTCGGGGCCGAGTTCGGGCTTCCAGGCGAGGAATCCGAGCGGGATGTCGGAGATGTAGAGGACCGACGTTCCGCCGACCTCGTGCTCTCCGAAGACCTTGCCGACGTACTTGTCCGGGTTTCGTTCGATGCGTTCGTGGGCGATGGCGAGCATTTCGGCCCGCGTTCCGAAGATGGTGGCGCCTTCGGGGCAGGCCTCGGTGCAGGCGGGTTGCCTGCCCTCTTTGATCCGGTGGTAGCACATGGTGCATTTGCGGACATACGGGACGGGCTCGTCCCAGTCGTACCGCGGGATACCGAAGGGGCAGGCCATCATGCAGTAGCGGCACCCCATGCACTTGTCGCCGTCGTAGACAACCGGTCCTTCCGGGGTCTTTTGGAGTGCGCCGACCAGGCATGCCGAGACGCAGGCTGGCTCGTCGCAGTGCCAGCACTGCTGGCGGACGTAGCGGCCTCCCGGTCGCCGGATTATTGTGGTAAAGCGGGTGCTCGACAGATCGTCGATCCTCCGCTTCCATGGCCGGGCGCGGTCCTTGCCGAGTTCGTTCTCCTTCTTGCACGCGGCGACGCAGCTTTCGCAGCCGGTGCATTTGGTGGTGTCGGTCAGGATGGCAGCGGTGTTCGCGTTGTGGTTCATATGGGCACGGACTCCTTACCGAGGGCTCTGGCGACATCCCGCCCGGCCGTGGACGGGAACCGCCAGCCCAGGTCGGACACGAGCTGGGAGAACGGGATCAGGACGCAGTGAGCGATCTTGGTGAAGGGTATCAACACGAAGATCAGTTCGGCGCTGAGCACGTGAATCAGCATCATCAGGGGGTAACCGATCGGAGACCAGGTCGGGTGCGATGCGAGAAAGCCGCTGATGAAAGGCAGTGCCAGCAACCATGGCCAGGCGTAGTCGCCGGCGCGGCTCAGCGTGCGCGACAGCGGGGAGCCGACGCGTCCGATGAACAGGGCGATCGCGGCGACGATCGTGACGATGGTCAGCGCGTCGGCGGCCAACGCCGGCAGCGCCGGCCAGGAGAGGCCCGTCGCCTGTTTCCAGAGATGAATGTGAGCGAAGAGGAAGATCGGCGTGACGATCAATCCGAAGTGGAAGACGACGCTGATGACGCTGTAGATCGCCCGCGTCCGGCGTAATCGCGGGAAGGGGAACAAGGCCCACAGGGTGCGCTGGCGGATGACGGGCCAGAGCAGTCGCTTGTCGCCGGCGCGGAGATACGTCCTGACGGCGCCGTAGATGGTCAGGAACACGAGACGGGCCAGTCCGAACACCATCAAGGCGAAGGTGAATCGGAACAGCGGCCCCTGGGCGAACTCCAGTATGCGTTCGGTGGTCTCGTTCACTTTGACATAGCCTCCGACACGGGTGATTCAGCCTCGTCTTCGTTTTCGGCGGCGGCGGGCTCGACGCCCTGCCGCTTCTTGAGGTCCGAGTAGTCAATGGCCTTGTAGAGCAGGTCGTGCAGTCCGACGATCTCGCAGTCGACCTGCTGATCTTCCATGAGCTCCTTGAGCTGCTTCTTGCAGTTGGCACAGGGGCCGACGCAGTAGTGCGCGCCGGTCGCTCGGATCTGCTCGGCCTTGGCCTTGCCGGAGACGCCGGTGCGGTAGGCCCGCAGCTCGTCGATCGAGACGGTCCCGCCCCCGCCGCCGCAGCAGATGTTCTCCTCGCGGCCGGGGGTCATCTCGACGAAGTCTTCGCAGATGTACTTAAGTAGCTCGCGCGGCTGTTCGGTGATCCATTTGGTGCGGGCGATGTTGCAGGGATCGTGGTAGGTCGTGCGTTCCTTGATCGCGCCGCGGATGAGCTTGAGCTTGCCGGCCTTCCAGGCGTCGTAGGCGTATTCCATGCAGTTGATGACCGGGAGCGACTCCTTGCCGCCGTGGAACATGGGGATGCCGAACTTGGCCGATCGGCTGGCGTGGCCGCACTCGCCGATCATGATGGCTTTGCCCTTGAGGCGGCGCGTTTCGGCGTCGACCTTGCCGACGACGCGGTCCCAGATGCGGTCGCTGTAGAACAGGCCGTAGTTGATGCCGTCGAAGTTCTGCGTGCCGATGGTCCAGGAGTCGCCGGTGGCGGCGAAGACGGCGGCGTTTCCCATCAGGGTCTCCGCTTCCATCATGAAGTCGCTGACGGCGGGGAAGAAGACGTAGTCGGCGCCTTCGACATCGAGCGGGAACTTTACCTTGACGCCCTGCTCCTCCTCGATCTCCTCTTCGAGGAACTCGAGGCTGTCGACGATCGCCGGGACCGGGAAGGCCGAGGTGTTGCCGGTTTCGCCCTCGAGCTGTTCACGTGTGCTCACGACCAGGGCGCGCGGGGCGATGTCGAGTTCGCTGAGGATGTAGCGGGAAAGGTGCGTGAGCAACCCGTGATCGATGCCGGAGGGGCATTCCAGCGTACACTTGCGGCAGGCGGTGCAGTTCCAGACCGACCCGGCGAGCTCCTGGATCTTCTCGTCGGTCAGGTCGCCGCGCCCGGTCACGCCGCCCCAGGTGCGGCCGGCGAGGGTGAAATAGCGGCGATAGATGTCCAGAAGCATCGACGAGCGATAGCAGGGAACGTCCTTGGGATCGTTGGTGGCCTGGTAGAGCATGCACTCGACCGAGCACCGGCCGCACTTGGCCTGCACACGGATGTAATGGTCCAGCGCCAGCGTGTAGGAGGGGTTGTGGCGCAGGATGGCCGCGAAGACTTCGAGGAACTTGCGCGGCCGGTCGCTGGTGAGTGGATGTTCCATATGAAAGCGAACGTCGAGGCGCTGTTTCTTGCGCAATTCCTCGGGCCGCGTGTTCGTCAACGCTTTAGCGAGGCTCTCTTTGTCGACCAGTGGTTTCATTCGCTTCTCCGCGGGTTCGCCCACTTCCAGAAGTATTCGCAGTCGTGACAATCGGGATGGGCCCAGCGCCGCCCGTTGGTGATGGCGCGCAGCTCGAAACAGTTGAGGGCCTTGGCCTTGAAAACGGGACACTCCCGGCAGGTCTCGCGCGGCGCGCCGGAGTGGGTCCGGGCGCCGCGGCGGAATTCCCAGCAGTAGGGGCGGCAGGCGAGCTCTTCGTCGAGCAGGGCGGTGCTCATGTCGTTGCGGACCATGAACTGCCGCAGGTCTTCGACGAGGATCCGGAACTGGCCTCCGATCGTTCGCTGTGCCGGCAGGTTCTCGGCCTTGATCCAGTTGACGATCGTGTCCGGGCTTACGAGGCAGTAGCGGGCGGCTTGTCCCGTCGTGACGCCCACGGCACTACTTGCGGTCATCCTCGAAGTCCTTACACTGTTCACCGCAGATTCACCCGCCGCGGCCGATTCGCCAGCGGCGGGCGGATTGGCGATTTCCTGCCTTACGTCCTTTACGTCATAATCGCCATTTTCCGTGCATTCGGCGTACCGGGGCCGACGCCTGACCGTTGAACACGTAAGTGATTGAAAAACAATGCTTTATGAATCGCGGCCAGATGGCGACCGCCGCGCAACTAGCGCAATTCGCAAGAGCGCTTTCGTGGAGGAATTGCAAAATGCAAGAAGTCTCCCTTTCTGAGCCGGCACCCGAGGCGTATAATCTCTCCAGCAGTGGGGGCCGTAGCAAGCGAGGCGCGTCCGTGCGGCACGATCCGAGCCGCGACCGTAAGGGAGCGGTTGGAAAACCCTCGGCGCCGCGACGTACAGGGGCGTGAAAGTCGAGGACCGCCCGTGCGGCACGATCCGAACCGCGACCGTAAGGGAGCGGTTGCTTTGCCGAAGAACCTATGGGATAGCATGAAGTGGCTGAAACGCCGGCCGAAAGAAAAGCGCGAGACGTCATTCTCGAATCCATCGCCGACGGCGTGTTCACCGTCGATCTGGATTGGCGCATCACTTCGTTCAACGGGGCGGCGGAACGAATTACCGGAGTAAAGCGCGAGGCCGCGATCGGGCAGAAATGCTGCGACGTCTTCCGGGCGAGCATCTGCGAATGCGAGTGCGCGTTGAGCGAGTCGCTGCGAACCGGGCGGCCGATCGTTAATAAGGCGATCTATATTCTGGGCGCGGACGGCCGGCGGATACCGATCAGCATCTCAGCGGCTGCGCTGAAGGCCCCGGACGGCAGGACGATCGGCGGCGTCGAGACGTTCCGGGACCTCAGCCTCGTCGAGGAGTTGCGCAAAGAGCTCGAGGGCAAGTACACCTTCGCCGACATCGTCGGCCGCAGTCCCGCGATGCAGCAGCTTTTCGAGCTGCTCCCGCAGGTGGCCGACAGCAACAGCACGGTGCTGATCGAGGGGGCCAGCGGCACCGGCAAGGAGCTGTTTGCCCGGGCGATCCACAATCTTTCGCCGCGGCGCGGCAAGCGCTTCGTGGCGATCAACTGCGGCGCGTTGCCGGACACATTGCTGGAATCGGAGCTGTTCGGTTACAAGGCCGGCGCGTTCACCGATGCCCGCCGCAACAAGCCGGGCCGGCTGGCCATCGCCGACGGCGGGACGATTCTGCTGGACGAGATCGGCGACGTTTCACCGGCGATGCAGTCGCGACTGCTGCGCGTGTTGCAGGAGCGGGTGTACGAGCCGCTGGGTTCGGTCGAGCCGGTGCCGGTGGACGTGCGCGTGGTGGCGGCCACCAACCGGGACCTGAGCCGGCTGGTCAAGAAGGGTGTGTTCCGGCAGGACCTTTTCTACCGGGTCAACGTGATGCGGCTCAAGCTGCCGAATCTTCGAGACCGACGTGAAGACATACCGCTGCTCGCCGAGCGTTTCGTCAACAAGTTCAATCGCCTGCAGAACAAGGACGTGGCCGGTGTTTCGGAGGATGCATTGGCGTTGCTCATGGATCACGATTATCCGGGGAATGTGCGCGAACTGGAGAATATCATCGAGCACGCCTTTGTTCTGTGTCGAGGCGGCATGATCGAGCCGCACCATTTGCCGTCCTCGGTGCGCCCGGACGTCGGCGTGCAACCACAATCGCGCGGCGGAGGTCTCACATTGAAGGCGCTCGAAGCCATCCACATTGCGGACGCCATCCGCCGTCACAACGGAAATCGCACGACCGCCGCCCGCGAACTGGGCATCGACCCCAGCACGCTCTTTCGCAAGATCAAGTCCCTCGACATCGAAATTCCGGCCACCTCCGGCTGACGGGCGAGGGTTTTCTTTCGTTTTCATTCGGTACTTGAACAAGACGTGAGCGCCCGGTACAGTGGTCGTCGGCCCGGTGTGAGGAGGGGCGACGGTGGACCATGGCGGCTATCTCTGTAATCGGCACTCGCCTGCGAAGGGCGACTGGCGCGAGATTTGCGGGTTTCAACCGGCTGTCCTTTCAGCGACACGACCGCCGGATTATCGGGCGCCGCAAGGCCGGCGTTTGCGTCGGTACGTCTGCGGGCCCGGCCTGCCCGCCGATCGTTTGCGTCGCTGCTACCAGCTTACTTCCCAAGTGTTTTTCTCCATTCCTGCATTCTGCTTCCCGCCACACAAGGAGGCGTTCTTATGCGTTCGCTCGACTGCCGGACGTTATCGTTCACACTAGCGGCTGCGTTCACACTGGCCCCGGCTCTGGTTCATGCACAGGCCGTCATCTACGTGGACGGCGATGCACCGCCCGGGGGGCAGGGCAACACTTGGGCGACGGCGTACGACTCGCTTTCGGACGCGCTCGCCGCGGCCGGTTCCGGCGACCAGATCTGGGTAGCGGCCGGTAGATATGTCGGCAACTTCACGCTGACGCTCGGCGTGGAGCTCTACGGCGGCTTCACCGGTACGGAGACCGATCTTGCTCAACGCGACTGGACAGCGAACCCGACCATCCTCGACGGCGACGCCAGCGGCAGCGTCGTCACCTCGCCACCCGGAGCAACCGCAACGACCCGTATCGACGGCTTCACCATCACCAACGGCTTCCGTTGGGGGGGCATAGGCGCCCGTGGAGGCGGGCTGCGTCTAGTATCCTCCTCCCCGACGATCGCCAACAACATCATCACAGGCAATCACGCCGACGAGGGCGGTGGGGCCCTGTACCTCGAAGAATCCACCTCTGCCAGAATCGTGAATAACAGGATTATTGCCAATAGTGCTTCTGGCGGCGGTGGGCTTTTCCTGTTGAGGTCCTCCCCGACGATTGCCAACAACACGATTGCGGGCAACGGCGCCGGTGTTGGCGGCGGGCTGCGCCTGGCAAGGTCTTCCCCCACGATGACCAACAATACGATCGCGGGTAACAGCGCCGGCAGGGGTGGCGGCCTGGACCTATGGAATGCCTCCCCGATCATCGCCAACACGGTCGTCGCGTTCAACACATCCGGGATTTACGTGGATCGTGGTGATCCGTCGTTGCGGTACAGTTGCGTGTACGGCAACGACGAATACGACTATTCCGGGCTCACCGACCCCACGGGGACCAATGGCAACATCTCAAACAACCCCCTCTTCGCCGATTTGGCCTACGGCAATCTCCACATTCAGCCAGACTCGCCCTGCGTGGACGGCGGGAACAATGCCGACGCGGTCGGCGACTTTGACATCGACGGCGAGCCGCGCATTCACTCCCTTGGCGGAACGGTCGACATGGGCGCCGATGAATCGTACGGCGTTTTCTGGCAGCCGGGTCCGTATGGCGTCGTGCGCGTCAGCCCCCACGGAGACGACGCCAACGACGGCTCTTCGTGGGCTCTGGCCAAACGCACCGTCCAGGCCGGGATCAACGCGGCGTCGGCCCTGGGCGGCGAGGTTTGGGTGCAGGCGGGATCCTACCGGGAGCTCATCACGCTTCCTGCCTATGCCTATGTGTACGGGGGATTCGGCGGCGTTGAGGCGGCGCGGGAGGAGCGGGACTGGAACGCACACGTCACGATCCTCGACGGGCAGCAACAAGGTTCAGTTGTCGTCGGACGAGGGGGCCGCGGAACAATCAGCACCATTGACGGCTTCACCATCATCAACGGCTCCGACACGTTGATGGGGCCGAGAGCAGAAGGTGGCGGGTTGTACATGTACCGATGTTCCGCACGGATCGCGAACAACAGCTTCAGGGGCAACACGGCTGAAGCCGGCGGCGGGGTGCATCTGGCGTTCTCCTCATCGACGGTCGCCAACAACACGATCACGGGCAACGCCGCCGACAACGGTGGCGGGATGTACGTGTCGCAGTCCTCGCCGACGATTGCCAACAACACGATCGTAGGAAACAGTGCTGATGACGGCGGCGGGCTGTTCCTGTCCGATTCCTCCCCGACGATCGCAAACACCATCGTTGCATTCAACAAATCGGGCGTGTACGCAGAAGACGGCACTCCGACGCTGCGGCACAACTGCGTTTACGGCAACGACGAGTACGACTACTCAGGGCTGACCGACCCGACCGGTACCGATGGGAACATCTCAGCCGACCCGCTGCTTGGCGACTTGGACTACGGCAACGTGCACATTCAGCCGGACTCGCCCTGCGTGGATGCCGGGAGCAACGCCGACGCGGCCGGCGACGTCGACATCGACGGCGAGCCCCGCATCGATACAGTGGATGGTACGGTGGATATCGGGTCCGACGAATCCGACGGCACGACCTGGCCGGCGGGCCCCTATGTCGTGGTGCGCGTGAGCCCCGATGGAGACGACGCCAACGACGGCTCTTCGTGGGCGCTGGCCAAGCGCAGCGTTCAGGGTGGCGTCGATGTGGCGTCGGCACAGGGCGGCGAGGTATGGGTGCAGGCCGGCGTCTACGAGGAGCGCATTTCGCTGCACCCCTACGCGTACGTGTACGGCGGCTTCGCGGGCAACGAGTTCGGCCGGAACGAACGCGACTGGCGCGTCCACGTAACGACTCTTGACGCGCAGCGGCAAGGCACCGTCGTCACCGCACGGGCGGGCTACGGAGCAGTCGGCACGGTCGACGGCTTCACCGTCACAAACGGGGTTAACGGCCTGGACCTGCGCGGCTCCTTCCCGACAATCGCAAACAACAACATCACCGGCAACCGCGGGCGCGGACTGTACTTGAGAGACTCCTCCCCGACGATTGCCAACAACACGATTGCGGGCAATGGGGGCGTCTACTCCGGTGGTGGACTCTACATGTGGAACTCCTCGCCGTTTGTCACAAACAACACCATCACCGGAAACATCGGCCGATCCGACGGCGGCGCGGTGGACATGTACGATTCCTCCGCGACGATCGTGAATACGGTCATCGCTTTCAACTCGTCCGGGATCTTCCTTCGTGGAACCGGCACACCGACGTTGCGGCACAATTGCGTCTACGGAAACACCGAGTACGACTACAGCGGCCTGGCCGACCCCACCGGGACCAACGGCAACCTATCGGCCGATCCGCTCCTCGCCGATACGCGCTACGGCAACGTGCATATCCAGCCGGACTCACCGTGCGTGGACACCGGGAGCAACGCCGACGTCTTCGGCGAATTCGACGTGGACGCCGAGCCGCGCATTCACCCGTTCGGCGGAACGGCCGACATCGGCGCCGATGAGTCTGATGGCACGCTGTGGGCTGAGGGGCCATATACGATCGTGCGGGTGAGCCCTGGCGGCGACGACGCCAACGACGGCTCGTCGTGGGCACTGGCCAAGCGTACGGTCCAGGCCGGAGTGAACGCGGCGTCCGTTCTGGGCGGCGAGGTGTGGGTGCAGGCCGGCACGTACGAGGAGTGTATCACGCTGTATCGCTACGCGTCCCTTTATGGCGGCTTTGCCGGCGGTGAGTTGGAGCGCGTCGACCGCGACTGGGCCGCCAACGTCACGACGCTGGACGGGCAACAGAACGGTTCGGTGGTGAGCGCGCAGTGCTTGCATGGAACGATCTCCGCCATCGACGGTTTCACAATCACCAACGGCAGCGCGGACGATGGCGGCGGGCTGTACCTGTGGTCCTCCTCAATGTCGATCGCAAACAACAACATCACGAACAATAGTGTGCGCTGGGGCTTGGGCGGCGGAATCTACCTGTGGGGGGGCTCCGACGCCACGATCGCGACCAACACCATCACGGGCAACAGCACGAATTGGTCCGGCGGCGGGATGTATCTCGAATCCTGCTCGCCGGCCGTCACAAACAACACCATCACGGATAACCATGCAGGTAGTGAGGGTGGTGGGCTGAATCTGGTTGACTCCTTCGCGACCATCGCGAACAACACTATAATGGGCAACAGTGCATCCACTGGTGGCGGAATGGACCTGTACGACTCGTCTCCCACGATCGCGAACAACGTGATCGCAGGCAATACCGCCCGGTGGGGTGCTGGGCTGACCATGTACCGTTCCTCACCTCTGATCACCGGCAACGCTATTGCCCGCAACAGCAGTGCCAGAGAGGGTGGCGGACTGCTCCTAAACAGGTCCTCCCCCACCATCGCGAACAATATCATCATCGCCAACTTCGCCGGGAGTGACTCCCACTTTCTAGGCCGCGGCGGCGGACTGTACGCGTGGAGCTCCTCGCCGACGATTACGAACAACATCATCAAGGGAAACAGTGCCGGCGTCGGCGCGGGCTTCGCCTCCGGCGCTCTGGGCCACGGCGGTGGTCTGTACCTGAACGGGGGTTCTGACGAATCGCTCGTCACGAACAACGTGATTACGTGCAACCACGCGAGCAGCCCGCGACGGTCCGACCACCGGCCGTCCCAAGGCGGCGGGTTGTACGTGGAGTACGGTTCGTGGACGATCGCCAACAACACCATCACGGGTAACCGAGCGGACTCGGGCGGTGGCGTGTATGGCTACAGGGCTTCGACCATCGCGAACAACATCGTGGCGTTCAACTCGTCCGGGTTTACCCTATGGCCGTCTCATGGTTCGTCGACAACGCTACGACACAACTGCGTCTACGGCAACGCCGAGTACGACTACTCCGGGATCGACGACCCCACCGGGACGGATGGCAACATCTCGGCCGACCCGCTGCTGGTCGATCTGGAGTTCGGCCACGTGCACATCCAGCCGGCGTCACCCTGCGTGGACGCCGGGAACAACGGTGACGCGTGGGGTGATTTCGACATGGACGGCGAGCCCCGCATTCAGCAGGTGGGCGGAACCGTGGACATCGGGGCCGATGAGTCGGATGGCACGGTATGGTCGCCGGGGCCGGTCGCGATCGTGCGCGTCAGCCCCGACGGAGACGACGCCAACGACGGGTCGTCGTGGGAGCTGGCCAAACGTAGTGTACAGGCGGGCATCGACGCGGCGTCCTCACAGGGCGGAGAGGTTTGGGTTCGGGCCGGATATTACGAAGAACGTATCGCACTGCTTCCCTACGTGGGCCTGTACGGCGGCTTTGACGGCCACGAGCAAATTCGGGACGACCGAAACTGGAGCGTCAACGTCACCACCCTGGACGGGCAGCAGCAGGGCACGGTCGTGATCGCCCGTGAGGGCTGTGACGACTTCAGGGCCATCGACGGCTTCACCATCACCAACGGCCACGCTGACGAAGGCGGCGGCATGTACGTGGAATTGGCCTCTCCGATCGTTGCCAACAACACGATCACGGCCAACAGCGCGCATGTCGCAGGCGGCGGGCTGAACCTGTGGGGTTCCTCCCCGGCCGTGACGAACAACACCATCACCGATAACAGCGCCGGCGTATACGGCGGCGGGCTGTACCTGGCATATTCCTCGCCCGAGATCACGGATAACTTCATCACGAACAACAGAGCGGCTGGTCCCTATTACGCCCAAGGCGGCGGGCTTGCTTTGTACGAATCGTCCCCAACGATCGTCAACAACGCCATCACCGGCAACAGCGCCGATCGTGTTGGCGGCGGGTTATATGTGGGCTCTTTTGGAGGCTCTCTGCCCGGCTCTTCCCCCGTGATTGCCGGCAACAAAGTCTCGGGTAACAGCGCTGGCGATTGGGGCGGTGGACTGTACGTCTCCCGGTCCACCCCATTGATCATGAACGACGCCATCACGTGCAACAGCGCGCTCCAGGGAGGCGGAGTTTTCTATAATAGCGGCCCCGATTTCTCGATGACGATCGCAAACAGCACGATTTCGGGCAACATAGCTGACCACGGAGGCGGCGGGCTTTTCCTGCTTGCTAGCTCCGCAACGATCGAAAACTCCATCGTCGCCTTCAACTCGTCCGGGATTCTGACTCTCCCCTTCGGCGAGCCGCCGACCCTTCGACACACTTGCGTCTACGGCAACACCGAGTACGACTACTCCGGTTTCACCGACCCGACGGGGACCGACGGCAATATCTCGGCCGACCCGCTTATTGCGCAACTCCCCGATCTCGGCCCGGATGGCCAATGGGGCACGCTCGACGATGAATTCGGCGACTTGCGACTGCTGCCCGGCTCGCCGTGCATCGACGCCGGTGACAACGCAGCCGTATCCGCCGACACGATTGACTTCGACGGCGACGGGGACACGACTGAGCCGATGCCGTTCGACCTGGGCGGCTCGCCGCGCTTCGCGGACGACCCGTTCACACCTGATACCGGCGCGGGCACGCCGCCGATCGTCGACATGGGGTCGTACGAGTATCAGCCGGATTGGCTTCGCGACCTCGAAGACGCCGTCATGGCTTTGAACCTGCCGCGCGGAATCGAACGAAGCCTGCTGGTCAAGCTGGCCACAGCGTCGCGAGTGCTGGACGACGACAGCCCGAGAAACGACGTGGCCGCGTGCAACGTGCTGCGCGCGTTCATCAATGCCGTGCAGGCCCAGAGCGGACGGCATGTTCCGGAGGAAGGGGCCACGAAGCTCGTCGAGATGGCCCGTCGGACCCTCGAGTTCCTGGGCTGCTCGGAAAAACCCGGGCGGGATTCGGACCACAGATCGTTGGGTCGGCCAATGCGCGGACGTTGAGCATGTGGAGGCGGGATGTTGCGCGGGCGCGCCGACATGTGCGCCTACGTCAGCAGTTCCGGATGTTGCCGACGAAGCCAAGCTCCAACGTCCCGGCACAGTTCCCCGGACAACGTGACCATCTCCGAAGCTTCCTGCTCCGATACCGCACCGGCCCGCTCGTAATCGGCGATGTTGCGTTTCTTCCGGAAAGCGTCGAGCCGCGCTACAAGCCCGGCGTCGGCGCCTATCGTTTCAGTCAGAGAGTGAATCACGCGATGGTGCTGCGCCTGGCGCGCCGCACGGTAGCCGCACGCGGCCAGCGCGGCGGTGGCCGCCTTCAAGGCCGCTCTGTACGCAATAGTGAGCTTCCAGTCGGCGCTCAGTCCGGGCGTCTGGCAATCCTCCAGATCACGGTCCGCCACGCCGAACAGGTCAGCGATCTCCTGACGGCTTGGCTTGTGCTCCAGAAGCCAGCCCGCCTTCAACCAGTCTTGTAAGGTCACTCTCAGAGCCGATCAGGAAAACCTTGGGACCGCCGGCCACCGTGCCGACGAAATGATGCCCTTGCTTCAGCTTACGACGGAACTCCGGCGGGGGATAGACCGTGGGATTAACTTCACGTGCTAATATTTCATGTGGACGTCGCAGGGCTTCGACCACTTCACCGAACGAAACCTCACCGATGACCATGACGTCTATGTCGCTGGCCGCCGTCTCGTGACCGGCGGCCATCGAACCATACACAAACGCCACCGTGATTCTCTCGGCGAGCGCCGCCAGACTCTCGCGAAGCACGGCGGCAGCGCCGGCGGTCTTGAGCAGTAGCCCCCTGAGTTCCTCGAAGATGGGGCAGTTCCGATTGACCTCGTAGTAGACTTGGTGGCCCTCGGTGCTGCGATTCAGAATGCCGCTCCTGACGAGCGAGGCCAGTTCTCGCTGCACGGCCCCGTGTCCGCCGCCGGCGAGCCTGACAACTTGCCGCAGGTAGAACCGCCGATCAGGATCCTCGAAGAGGAGCGCCAGCACCGCCTGCCGCGTTTTCCCAAAGAGGGCCGCCGCCAGCGGGGAGACGAAGTCGCGACCGTTGTCTGCGTCTGGACCCATTTCAGGTACAATTGTACCCTAATTGGGGTCAGCGCGTCAATTCGGCGCGATCTGCGGACCACTGACCGGGATGACCAAACGGGACCCACCGCCCGAATCAGAGCCGCGAGCCAAGCTGGCGGCCGGGCTGCTCGATGAGGCCCGTTCCCGGATTCAGGCGAAGATCCAGGAAGGGCTGGACGCGCTGGAGCGAGGCGGCGCGATCGACGGCGATGCGTTTTTCGACCGAATGAAAGCACGTATTCACGCGCCGTGTGATACCACAGAGTAGACGTCCTGTGTAAAACGGGGACATGAGCAATCAATTCGTCCTCTCCAGCCCGGCATCGTACGACCTCGACGAGATCCTGGCCTACGTGCTGCGAGAGGGCGGCGCTCGGCGCGCCGAGCACGTGCTCGATCGGTTGCAGCAAGCCATGAACGATCTGGCCGAATCCCCCGGACAGCAGAAAGGAGAACGTTGAGAGGAGAGAGGAGAGCACAGTTGGTTGTCCGCTCCCTCACGGTCGCGGCTCGGAAAGGAAATCGCAGCTTGTGTGGATGGCATACGCGGCAATGCTGGATGGGTCGTTACAAGGCTGTCCGCTCCCTCACGGTCGCGGCTCGGAAAGGCGGTCGCGGCTTGTGTGGATGGCATACGCGGCAATGCTGGATGGGTCGTTACAAGGCTGTCCG
>CAZNPL010000040.1:0-30794 GCA_964574815.1 uncultured Phycisphaeraceae bacterium | reverse complement strand
CTCCCTCACGGTCGCGGCTCGGAAAGGCGGTCGCGGCTCGGAAGATGCGGCCGTTATGACAGCCGTGAATCGGTAGACGTCAAAGAAGGAACGCATGATGTTTATTCGACAAATCGCCCTGTTGCTTTGCATTTGTGCTGCCTCCAGCGGATCGGGATTGCTGGCTGGGGATACAGTGACCAGCCCCGGCAGTGTCACGCCGGACGCGCGTTCGGTCGCGGGCGATCCGGCGGTTCGGGAGAAGCTGGCGCTTCTGGACATCTGGCTCGAGGGGCAGCTCCTTAAATACGACCTTCCGGGGATGGCCGTTGGCGTGGTGCATGGGGACGAGCTGATCTGGAGCCAGGGGTATGGGTTCGCCGACCTGGCCGGAGAGGTGGCGACTACGGATCGGACGCTTTACCGTGTGGCGTCCATCTCGAAACTGTTTACGGCCACCGCGGTGGTGCAGTTGGCCGAACGCGGTGAGCTGTCGCTGGACGATTCGGTGGCCAAACACCTGCCGTGGTTCAAGCCTGAGGGCGCCGATCCGGAGCATCCGGTGCGGGTCTGGCACCTGCTGACGCATACGGGCGGGCTGCAGCGCGAGACGCCGGGCACCGACTTCGATCGGCTTTACCGGCCTGATGCGGAAAGCACGCGGGCTGCAACGCCTGAAACGCCGTTGACCCTGCAGCCGCAGACTCGGCAGAAGTACTCGAACTACGGCTTCCAGATTGCGGGGCTGCTGGTGGGCAGAGTCTCCGGAACGGCGTTCCCCCGCTACGTCGAAGAGCACGTGCTCGAGCCGCTGGGCATGAGCGACTCGCGATTTCTCGATGGGGACGAGACCCGGCCCGGGTTGGCCGTGCCTTACGGCCGCCGGCGCCCCGATGCGCCGCGGGCCGTCGAGGAGCAGGTGGACAACAGCGGCATGCTGGCCGCCGGGGGGGTGGTAACGAGCGTGCGCGATCTGGCGAAGTTCGCGTCGTTGCAGTTCAGGACTTCCGACAACTACGACGGCCCCGTGCTGAGCGGCTGGTCCTTGCGCGACATGCACCGCCCGCGCTGGCTGGCCCCGGACTGGAGCCGCGGGCACGGCATCGGCTGGTTTCTCTTCCGGCGCGATGACACCATCCTGCTCGGCCACGGGGGAAGCCTGCCGGGGTACAAGTCGAACCTGCTGATCGATCCGGCGAGCAAGGTCGCGGTCATCGTCTTGATCAACGCGGACGACGGGCCGGCCGGCGAGTTGGCCAGGCGCGTTATGCAACTGGTGGCCGGTCCCATCGCCGAGGCGGCCGAGCCCGCTGAGAAGCGCGGCAAGCCGGATCCCGACCTGGCCCGCTTCGAAGGGTTGTATCGGGACCGCTGGGGGGAGTACGCGCGGGTTGCCGTGGTGGGCGACGGTCTGCGGGTCGTTCGACTTGAGGTCGATGACCTGGAGCGTGCCACGACGGAGCTCGAACGGATCGGCCCGACAACGTTTCGGACGCACGTGGACGCGTTGAACATGGGCGCGAACGTCGAGGACGTCATTGAGTTTGCGGTGGACGACGACGGGCGCGCGACTTCCTTCACGACCGAGGCCGGGGCCTACAGGTACCACCGCGTGGAGTAGCCGGAGCGCACAATGCGGAGATCGCGGGCCGGTGGTCGGGTGGGGCGACGCTGCAAGGTCGAAGCGGTCTTTGGGCTACGCGTGTTCGTTCCGGATGCCGCGGGCGCGCTTTGGTCGATCAGCTCCGGCCACGCGGCCTGGTGGTTGTGCCGGTGCTCTCCGCCGGGGCGGGGTATCCGAGGCCGGGAGAGTTGTTGGGGAAGAGGACGCCGTTTTGCAGGCGGACCGCATCGCGGGTCGGATCGCCTATGAGATCGAGGTGGCCGTCGAGATCGGCGTAGGCGACGTTACGGCGGGAGAGCGCGAAGTGGAGACCGGCGGCGATGGCCAGGCCGGCCTCGTCCATGCAACCGACCATGACCTCCAGGTTCGCGGATCGGGCGACCGAGTTGATCTGGAGGGCCTCGAAGATGCCGCCGACCTTCATGAGCTTGATGTTCACCATATCGGCCAGGTCGCGCCGGGCGAGGCGGAAGGCGTCGCGCAGCGTCATGAGACTTTCGTCGGCCATGATCGGTAGCGGCGTGCGGCTTGTGACCCGGCCCAGCAGGTCGGGCTGGCCTTTTGGTGTGGGCTGCTCGACGAGTTCGAGTTTGGCCGGTCGGGTCTCTTTCATAAAATGTAGCGCCTGCTCGACGGTGTAGCCCTGGTTGGCGTCGAACCGGATCTCGACGCCCGGGCCGACGAGCTCGCGGACTTTGAGGACCCGGGCGATGTCGTCTTCGACGTCGGCGCCGCCTTTGAGCTTGAGGCATTTGAAGCCGTCGGCGATGAGCGATTTGGCACGTTCGACCGTCTCGACAAGCGGCAGGATGCCGATGGTGACGCTGGTTTTGATGCGGGTGCGGTAGCCGCCCAGGAGCTTCCAGACGGGAAGACCACTGAACTTGCCGAGGATATCGAAGACGGCCATGTCGATCGCGGCGCGTGCGGAGGGCGCGTTGGGGAGGAGGTCGGCGAGTTCTTCGAGCAGCCGGGCGTATCGCAGCGGGTCGCGCCCGATGAGCCAGGGGCCGGCGACTTCGGCGAGCGTTTGCCGGGTGGATGAGGGGGTTTCGCCGGTGACCTGTTCGTCGGGGGCGGCGCATCCGTGGCCGTTGATGTTCTGGTCGGTTTCGATGCGGAGGAAGATGTTGGTTGTCGAGTCGATGCTTTCGTATGCTATGGTGTAGGGCTCGGCGAGCTTCATTTCGACGGGCCAGGCTTCGATGTTCGTGATTTTCATTGTTGAGCTAACCGGGGATTGTCATTGGGATTCGAATCGTGGAATCGGGTGGGGTGATGGGTCGCCCTGGAAGCGTTCGTCCCCCACCCTTCGCTTCGCGAAGGACGGGGCACCCGCGCCGCCGCGGCTGATGTATTATGATAAAGCATGCCCATGCGAGCGTGGGCATGGCACCCGGCGGGTGTGAGTGTGGCGCGCGATTCGGGTGAATTGTGAACCCTCCTCCGGAGGAGGTGGGCCACCCGTCCGGCGGGCGCTTGCTTTTAGTAACGGTTTCGCTGGTAGATTTCATCCAGGCTCATGGTCTTGATGTGTTCGACGAGTTCGACGAGGTTTTGGATCATGATGGCCCACATCTTCTCGCCTTTTTCACGGCTGGCCTTGGACGGGTCGCCCATGACGCCGCTCTTGGAGAGGCGGGCGGTGCGGGCGTACCAGTCGACGCTTCGCTTCGAGCTGAACTCGAGGTACCTGCTGGAGAAGCGCGGCACGTTCTTGCGGGCCTTGTGCATTTGAACGAGTTCGGGGCGGCTGGCCAGCGCGGTGCTGGTCTCGTATTCGCCGGCGTGTACGTCGTTGGGGGTTTCGATCAGGGCGGCAATGTCGGCGTCGCTGGTCTCGCCGGTGTCCACGCAGGTGAAGATGCGGGCGTCGCGGTTGATCATCTGGGCGGCGAAGTGCAGCGTGGGGGCGTTGCCGCCGTGGCCATTGACGATGATGAGCTTGGTAATTCCGTTACGGGCGACGGCCATGCCGACGTCGTAGGCCAGTCGGGCGAGCGTGTCGTTGCTGATGCTGATGGTGCCGGCGAAGTCGTCGTGGTGATACGAGACGCCGTACGGGATCAGCGGCAGGACGAACGGCTTGGGGTCGGTGCAGGCGGCCGCGACCTGCTCGGCCAGGTGCAGGGCGTCGAAGGAATCGATGTCCAGCGGCAGGTGCGGGCCGTGTTGCTCGATGGCGCCGACGGGCAGCATGGCGACGTCGACCTTCTTGAAGCGTTCTCGTGCCTCGGGCCAGGTCAGGTTGCCGAGGATGAACGTGCGGTCTCGATCGGCCGGCGGCGTTACGGAGTCGTTGCTTTCTTTCATTCGTGTGGGCGTTTCGAATGGGTAGGGGCGTGCGAGGACGGCGTCGGACATCAGGTCGACATCGACCCAGAGCTTGCCGCTTCGGCGGACGGCGCCTTCGGCGTGTTCGCAAAGGATTTGGAACAGCGGCTCACGGAGGTCGACGGGTATCCAGTCAAAGGGCGCCCGCTCGCGGTCGAAGCGAAGTTGCAGGACCTGCGGGCGGGGGCGAGCGCGGGCCGTGCCGATCCTGTCGCCGTTGAGCATGCCTTTCTGCGCCAGCAGATGCGCCAGATGTTCGGCGCCCTCTTTTTCCTGGTGGATGCCCTCGGCGACAAGCGTGGTCAGGCACTTTCCGATTTGTTCGCGGGTGTATCCGCACAGGGTGGGGTCGCCGCCGATGGCGGTCACCATACCGACGATGCGGCGGCACTTTTCGCATTGGCCACAGGGTCGGGCGCGGTCACCGTCCATGTGCGTGGCGTGGCAGGACATCTGGAGGCGGAAAAGTTCGGGATAGCGCTCGACAAGCGTCTTTTCGATGAGGAGTTCGGAGAGCGGTCGCACGATGGAGAATTGCGAGACGTCCCAGCCTTTGCGGGCGTAGTAGCGGGTGAGGGCGTTGTCGAAGTAGCGGCTCTGGTCGTAGAGGCCGTTGTAATGGGGGATGCCCTGGTGCTCTCTTCGGTCGGTGGTGTCGTATTCATCGCCGATGATGATGCGGCCCGTGCCGCGCTTCAGGGCGATGGGCAGCGCGCCGAACAGGAAAACCGCGACGGTCCACAAGCGGACGGGATACTCGTCGGAGCGCACGTTGAGGAAATCGTGGCGGATGAACGGCAGTTGCCGGAGCATCCAGGCGAAGACACGATCGGCGTTGGTCCAAACGCGGGCGGTGTTGGGAACGTTCTGTGCGAAATGGCGATGGGCGTTCAGGGCGGTGAACCAGTGCTTGCCGGATTCGTTGATGAAAACCGGATGCGTCTCGAGGTTGCATTCCCGGAGCAAGCCGAAAGAGAGGAGGCTGTCCTTGCCGCCGCTCGAGAGAATCAGATGCCGGCCGCGATCGAAGGCGGGCGTCGGATTTTTATGGGACGGCGGCGGCACGACATTGTCGGGGAACTGGAGTTTTGCGTGGAGGTAGTCGTCGCGCTTGATCGCCGGCAGCTTGTCGGCCGGGCTTCGCAGGAAGGGGTTGGGTTCCAGGAACTTCTTGACGTAGATCTCACGTGCGGTGTTGCGGGCCATATCGATGAGAAAACGGCGGTCCGGTTCGTCGAACGCACCGTGCAGCACGATCTCGTCGCAGAAGAGTCCGTAGTTCAGGGCGACCTGGGCCGCGATCATGGAGGCGACGTTGACCGATGCGACATCGCTCGGGTCGAACACGTCCTCCTGGTAGCGGTAGACGAGTTCGGTTTCGAATGTCTGATCGTCGCGGGTGACCCGATAGGGAGCGGTGAGGCGATTGCGTTCGACGCGCGGCGGTCCCACTTCCAGGCTCGTGAGCACGTGCAAGGGTGCGAGAGGATCGAGGAGCTGATCCGCTGTTCTTGCGCGTGGTCTCCCGGGCCGGCCTGTTGCGGGGCCTGATTCCATTTCTCCCGGCATGATTGACTATCCTTCGACAGGAAGGGTAAGCGCGTCAATGAGTGAGTCGGCGCCGTCGAGCAAAACGTCGCACGTCGGCAGGCCGGTGCGCTGGCGGATTCGCTCGCAGGCCTCGCGCGTCTGGTCGGGGTTGAGGCCTTCGTGATTGATCGTAACGGCCACCACGGGTTTCGAGGAGATCAGCTCGACGGCGCGGATCTGGGTTTCAAGCGGGTGGATGGGGTAACCGGGGAATCCGTCGTAGTCGACGCGGGCGGGGGCGTGCTGCATGATGACGGCGTTCGGGCGGGCGGCCGCAAGGATCTCGTAGCCGCCGGGATAGGCCGGGTTCATCAGACTGCCCTGCCCTTCGATGACGATGACGTCGGGGTGGAGGTCGTTCCAGGCGCTCCAGACGGCGTGCTCGATCTCGCCGGCCATGAAGTCGCTGATGAGCGAGTCGAGCATGATGGAGTAGCGGGCGCCCTGGAGCCATGCGGTCTGTCCGGTTCCGATGAGTTCGGCCGACTGCCCCCGGCGTTCGAGGGCTTCGACGAGGGTCCAGGCCGTCGTTCGTTTTCCGACGGCCGAGTCGGTGCCGAGGACGGCGACTTTGAAGGAATCGACCTGTTCGATTTTTCCGGTGAAGGAGTGGAGCCGGCTTCTCGGTGGTGTTTTTCGCACGTCGCGGATCTGCACGTTCAGTTGGCCGGCGAGCCTTGCGATGGCCGGGTCGTCGGAGAGGAAGTCGTGAAGGCCGGAGTCTACGTTCAGTTTGAAGCGGATCGCGTCGAGGATGTCCTGGCGGGCTCTTTTGCCGAGCCGGCCTCCGTCAGGGGCGAGTCCGACGACCAGGTGTGTGGGGCGGATCTGTCGTTTGCGTGCCTTCTGGAATGCGCTGCCGACGTCGGAACAGATGGGGATTCCATTGGGCCTGTGGTCGAGGATCTGTCCGGCGTCCTTCCCGGCGTGAGTCGAGTCGACAACCGAAAGGATGTCATAGCGCCGTGATCGGCGGACGAGTCCGTGGGCGGTCTTTCCATTGGGCGTTCCGAACGCCCCTTCGCAGTAGACGATGGCGTTTCCTTCGACGGGTGTGGTCATGACTTCTTCCCTGTGATGATGGCGACGTAGCGGTCGTTAGGCAGTGGTTCCTTGCGATGGCGGTCGATGAGGACGCTGAGTCCGGCGGTGGATGCGGGGAGCACGCTGAGTCCTTCGCACTCACGCAGAGCGCGGGCGTTGAAGAGCATGGACTTGTCGCTGGCGTCGCCGCCCCAGCCGCCGGTGTCGCGAATGGCGTCGAGGGCGTACTGCCCGTCGATGGCGTGCCAGTTGATCAAAGGCTCGTTGACGTGGGTTTCGCGGATGCGTTCAGGGATCAGGTCGTCGCAACTGGTTTTGCCCTTCCTGATGGCGTGAATGATCGGGTTCTTCCTGTGCGCGGATCCAGCCACCATTTTCGGCATGCGCGAGGTCTTGCCGCGGCGGTAGAGGCTGAGGAATCCGCGGTAGATGCCGGCGAGGGTGGTACCGTTGGAAACGGGGACGGCGACGGCCGACGGGGCGTCGCGGAGTTCGTCGTAGATCTCGTAGGCGATTTCGCCGTAGGCGCGGAGTTGGATGGCGGTGTTGGCGCCGCCGGGGTTGGCGTCGTAGGTTTCGTCGTTGCGGGCCCGCTCCTCTGAGATTCGCACGGCGTTTTCGTAGTCTCCGGGGCAGCGGATGATTTCGGCGCCCCTGCCGGTCATTTCTTCGATTCGCTTGGTGCGGTAGCCCTGGGGGATGTAGATGTAGCACCGCAGGCCGGCGAAGGACGCGGCCATCGCGACTGCGGCGCCGTAGTTGCCACAAGTGGCGACGGTCATGGCGTCGTATCCGCGGCGGAGGGCGTCCATGGCCTGGGCGAAGGCGATGCGGTCCTTCTGGGTGCCGGTCGGGTTTCCGCCTTCGAACTTGAGGAAGAGCTGTCGAAGTCCGACCTCGCGTTCAACGTTGCGAGCGCGGGAGAGGATGGTGTCGCCGACTTCGGAATCGAGGATATCTTCGAAGGCCTCGAGGCGTTCGTCGATGCCGCGATCGGGATCGACGGCGACGTCTCGCTGTGCGGCGAGCTCGGCGGGCAGGCGGGTGAGAACGGGGGTGGCGCCGTCGAGGACGGTGTCCGGCGCCTTCGGGTCGTCTGCGACCGGTGTCGTAGAGTTGCGGTTGTTGTCGGCGTCCGTTGCCATTTGAAGACGTCTCCCTGGGCCGCCGACGTGGTCGACAGCCTGCTATTCTTATGTCGGCTTGAGGGCTGAGGCCACTACCTGCTCTCTTTTCGGCCGGCAGTATGCCGGAACTAAGTTGAAACCCCGCACGGCCCTGGCTTCAATGGGCTATCGCCCGGTTCTGTCGTCCCGGTCTATTGCAACGGCACACAGACAGCATGCCTCATATCCGTGAGAGCCGACTTAAATCGAGATGAAGCGTCCTTAATCCGTGCGCGCGCCGGCACTCATGCTTTGCGCCCGGCGCCCTGCACCCTTGATCGGCCGTTGCACCATGGTACGGCTGTATTATACGGCGGCGGATGCGCGATGCGAAACTTGAAAAAGTCCCCCTGCTCCGGAGGTCCGTGACGATCCAGGCGGCATTCGATCTTGGTTGCAGCGGCGGATTGCCCCGTCTTGGGCGGTTGTGGCGAGGCGTTGGCGCGGCTAATAATGTTGCGTGCCGGTCGCGTGGCGTAGCAGCCGACTGCGCAATGAAACCGCGTGAAGGTGGACCGATGCGGGTGCTGGTGGTCGAAGACAATCCGAAGATGGCGGGGTTCATTCGGCGGGGGCTGAGCGAGCAGGGCTACGCCGTGGACGTCGCGACCAGGGGCCACGACGCCGAGGAGATGGCGGTTGTGGAGCCTTACGACGTGATCGTGCTCGACGTGATGCTGCCGGATGAGGACGGGTTGCAGGTGTGCCGGAACCTGCGGAGGCGGAAAATCGACACGCCGGTCCTCATGCTGACGGCGCTGTCGGCGACGGGGGACAAGGTGGCCGGGCTGGACGCCGGGGCCGACGATTATCTGCCCAAACCGTTCGAGTTCGATGAGCTTCTGGCGCGGCTGCGGGCGCTGCTGCGGCGCGGGCAGGCGAAAGAGGCGTCGAAGCTCAAGTTCGACGACCTCGAGATGGACCTGCTTTCGAGGACGGTCACTCGGGCGGGGCAGCAGATCCGGCTCACGGCGAAGGAGTTCGCGCTGCTCGAGTACTTCATGCGGCACCCCAACCGGCTTCTGACGCGCACGTCGATCGGCGAGCACGTCTGGGACATGAACTTCGACAGCGACAGCAACGTGATCGACGTTTACGTGAGCGTGCTTCGCAGGAAGATGGACAAGGGGTTTTCGCGACGGCTCATCCACACGGTGATCGGGTCGGGGTACATGCTCAGCCTTCAGGAGCCGTCGAGCTGACGCCGGGAGCTGCGAGCACGGCATGTGGCGGCACGTTCACACCCTTCGGTTTCGCATCGCCTCGCTCTACACGTCCGTGTTCACGGTCATTCTCGCGATCGTCTGTGCGGTGACGCTGGCGGTCCGGGCGGGCGAGCTGCGCGAGACCTTCGATGAGCGACTCGGCGACCGCGCGGAGGTGCTGGCCGAGACGATCGCGCTGACGGCCGCCTCGGACGAGCAGCCGCTGGACGACTCGGCGTCTTGGTTCAACCGGCTTCGATTCCCCGGCTACTACTTCCAGTTGCGCTCGGCGGACGGGGCCGTGCTCGAGCGGTCGTCCAGCCTGGGCGACGGGACGCTTCCATTGAGTGACAAGGCGCGGGCGGCGGCGCGGGCCGGTAAGAGCGCACTCGAGACGATCGGCGGCGATGGTGCGAAGGCGGAGGTCGGGCCGGTCAGGATGTTGACGCGGTTCGAGCCGGTTTCGGAGTCGGAGTCGGTCTACCTTCAGGTCGCGGCGCGGATGGATGCCGTCAACGAGTCCGTCCGAGATTTGCGTAACCTGCTGTTGATGCTCGTGGCCTCGGGGTTGCTGGTGGCAGCGGTTACGTCGTGGCTGCTGGCCGATCGGGCGCTGGCGCCGCTGCAGACGATTGCGGAGAAGGTCCGCCGGCTTACGGCGTCCAACTGGGGCGTGCGGCTCGGCGGGGCCGGTGTGACCGGTGAGGTCGGCGAGCTTGCGACGCGGCTGGACGAAATGGTGGATCGGCTGCGGGAGTCGTTCGAGGCCCAGGAGCGGTTCATGATGTCGGTGTCGCACGAGCTCAAGACGCCGCTGGCCGTTCTGCTGGGCGAGGCCCAGGTCCTGTTGCAGAAGGCCCGCACGGCCGAGGAGCACGAGCGGTTTATCACCGGCGTACAGGATGAGGCCCGGTCGCTGGCGCGAATCGTGGACAGCCTGTTGACGCTGGCCCGCGCGGAGGCCGGCGTGAGTTCTTCGTTCATCGACCAGGTGAGCGTCAACGAGGCCGTGATGGACGCGGTGACGCGCTGCCAGCCGATCGCAACACAGCAGGAGGTGAAGCTGATTCCGAAGCTTGCCCTTGCGGAGGATGAGGCCTCGCCGCCGGTCGTCTCGGGCGACGGCGAGATGCTGCGGCTGATGATGGGGAACCTGATCCGCAACGCCGTTCGGTATTCGCCGGCCGAGGGGGCGGTCGAGATCGAAGTGGCCATCGAAGGCCGGCAGGTGTTTATCGCGGTGCGTGACCGTGGCCCGGGCATCCCGGCCGAGTACATCGACCGGGTGTTCGATCGGTTCTTCCAGGTGCCGCAGGAGGACCGCGCATTTCGCGGCGCCGGCCTGGGGCTCACGATCGTGCGCGGAGTCGCCCGGCTTCACGGCGGCACCGTCACGGCGGCCAATCGCCCGGAGGGCGGGACGGAGTTCAAGGTGTGCCTTCCTTTGATGGGGCGTTCGTAGGGGGGACGGATCGATTCAGCTTCTGTGCGTCTGCGCTGCCGGCAAGTTGTCAGTGGTCAGTTTTCAGTTGTCAGAAGAAGCCGTCAGCCATCAGCCGTCAGCCGTCAGCCTAAAGGAAGGCGCCGGCGAGCATCGGTTGTTTGCAGGCGGCTTACGCGGTGTCAGCACGAGGGGTCTTACGATATACTCCAGCGATAGCACGCGGCCGCGCAACGGTGCGTGGGGCAACGCGGGAAACAAGTATGCTGTCCCCTGCGAGATATCCATAGGAGGTTGCACTGGAAATGGCAATAACGATCGTAGAACGGATTTCGGATAGCTTGACGGGTGGAAGGGACACGCTGAAGCCCCTCGAATCAATACTTGGGGGCTCGCTGCCCGACGATTACGTGTATTTCTTGATAGCGCATAACGGCGGCCGGCCGGAGCCTTCGGACTTCACATTCAGAACCAGGAGTGGCGCACCTACAGATTCCTGCATTCAGTTCTTCTTTGGGTGGTGCGATGACCGCGATTACGGCCTCCTCGAGAACTTAAGCGCATATGAGGGTCGCATCGTTGCTGGATTCTGCCCCATTGCCTGTGACGATTTCGGCAACTTGCTTCTTCTCTCTCTTCGGGAACACGACCGTGGTACCGTGTGGTTTTGGGATCACGAACGGGAATCGCCAGACGAACCGACCATGGACAACATGGACATAGTGGCTGGCTCATTTACGGAGTTTATTGAAGGTCTGCACTAGCCGAACGTTGGCAGCGCTCACCTTCGACCTCGACCTTCCATACGCCATCCTCACCGGGGAGGGCGGCAGCCACGGCTTCATAGACCCCACCCGCAACGAGACCCACAACGTCAACTTCGCCAACGAAATCGTCACCCGAGACGTCAACGGCGCCACGCACAACTTCACCTACGACGCCGCCGGGAACCTCGTCTCCGACGGCCAGTTCCACGACGCCTACGACCAGTTCCACTACGCCTACGACGCCTGGAACCGCATCCGGTACGTCCGCGAGTTGGACGCCACCGGCGCGCCCGGCGACTTCCTGGCCCACTACGCCTACGACGCCCTCGGCCGGCGCGTCCGCAGACAGGGCCTGGCCGACGACATCCACGGGACCCACCAGAACGGCGACTACTTCTACTACGACGGCCACCGCCTCATCGCACACTACCGCACGGCGGCCAGCGGCGGCCAGATTTCGAGGAACCGCTCCTTTGGCGTCAGCGATCGTTCATCCATGGGCAGCAACCATGCCGGTTAGCACACGCCGCGGCTGTCGTTCCACGTCCGCTGGTTGATCAACCGCGCCTCCCGCTTTCGATGATACTCGAAATCGGTGGCCTCGACCGGCCAGTTCACCGGGTCCGGACCCGGCACGTCGGCCACCTTCCGGGCCACCCGCCGGGCGTTGCTGGCCTGTTGCAACCACTATCGACTAAATGCGCTCTGCCCCCAGCACTTAAGGAGCAGGGCGGGATTAAGGAAGTTTCATGCGCGTTTCACGGCTTCCTTAGGCGGGCGGTTCATATTGTTCCTGGATCAAGGGCAGGTACGGAGTCTGACGGTGGCGGCGGTGCATTGTTCATTTTCCCGGATCGGCCACGTGCAACTGCGCGTGCGGGACCTTTCCGAGAGCGTGACGTTCTACGAGTCGCTGCTGGGATTGCAGTGCGTGCCGCCTGTGCGGTCGTCCGAAAAGGTCTGCCGTTGTGTTTCGCCGGAGGGGCGGCGGAACGGCGCGTTTGCAATCGTGCTGGTCGAGGGGCTGCCTGCCGGGACGGAACTGGCCGGCATGGACCATCTGTGTCTCGAAGTGGACTCGAACGATGAGGTCGAGCGGGTTTACAGCGAGGCCGAACGGCGAGGCTTCAGGGCGACGCGGCCCCGGTTATACGACGGGCAGTTTCAGACGTTCATCTTCGACCCGGACGGGTACAAAGTGGAGGTGGCCGCACGGGCACTTTCTTCCGAGCCGCGACCGTGAGGGAGCGGTTTCTAAAACGGCAAAGTTCCGCTTCCTGATGGGCGCGGCTCGGAAAGACACGGGCGCGGCTCGGAAAAACGTGGCTTACAGGGCAGGGCGATAGAGTGAGGAGTTGGGAGTCGTGGAACTGACGTGGCTTCCGGTGCTAATTTTCTTTGCACGCATCGCGGATGTGTCCGTCGGGACGATACGCATCATCTGCGTCACGCGTGGCTTTCGCGGGCTGGCCGTCGGCCTGGCGTTCGTCGAGATCGTGATCTGGGTCTCGGCGTTGTCGGCCGTGGTGGCGCATCTCGATCGGCTGGAGAACATCGTCGCGTTCGCGGCCGGGTTTGCTACCGGGAACGCGGTGGGGATGTGGCTCGAACAGAAGCTTGCGCTTGGTACGCAGATCGTCGGCTTTGTGTCGCCGGGGCGCGGGCAGGCCGTTGCGGCGCGGCTTCGCTTCAACGATTTCATCGTCACGACGTTGGACGGCAATGGGCGCAACGGACCGGTGGCGGTCTGCCTGGTCGTGGTGCCCCGGCGGAGCGTCCGGACGGTGATCAAAATGGCGCGTGAGATCGACCCGGACGTCGTCGTGACGGTGGCGGACGTTCGCGAATGGAGTGGGTCGTTCGCGTCGCGGCAACTGCCCGGCAAGATACCCGCCTCCGTTTGTCAGCCGTTTCGCCGCGTGGCGGCCTCGGCGCCCGCCGGCATTTTCCCCAACAGGTATGGTTTGAATTGAGTCCGACTCCGGAGGCGTAACGACTTCGGACCGGCGGCTATTGAAAGGCAGCGATCAGTATGCCCGTACATGAAAACGACCCGCGGCAGCGCCTGTTCCGTCGCCACGCGGACAACCCGATTCTCACGGCTTATGACTGGCCTTACTTCGTGAACACGGTGTTCAACCCCGGCGCTGTGAAGCTGCCCAATGGTGAGACGCTGCTGCTTTGCCGGGTTGAGGATTGCTCGGGGCGTTCGCATCTGACGGCGGCGCGTTCCGCGGACGGGGTGTCGAACTGGCGGATCGATCCGAAACCGACGATGGAACCGGACGAGAAGGGGCATCCGGAAGAGGCCTGGGGCATTGAGGACGCCCGCATCGTGTGGATCCCGGAGTTGGAGAAGTACTCGGTGGCGTACACGTGCTACTCGCCGGCCGGGCCGGGCGTGTCGCTGGCGTTGACCTCCGATTTTCGAACGTTCGAGCGGCTCGGGAGCGTGATGCCTCCTGAGGACAAGGACGCGTCGCTTCTGCCGCGGCGGATCAACGGCGAGTGGGCGATGATCCACCGGCCGGTGCCGCGTTCGGGGGAGGCCCACATCTGGGTCTCCTTCTCGGACGACTTGAAGCACTGGGGCGAGCATCAACTATTGCTGCGTGCCAAGCGCGGCCCGTGGTGGGATGCCAACAAGATCGGCCTGTCGCCGCCGCTGATCGAAACGGCGGAGGGGTGGCTGATGCTTTACCATGGCTGCCGAGTGACAGGTGCCGGCTGCATCTACCGGCTGGGGATGGCGCTGCTGGACCTCGAGGATCCACGGCGATGTCTGCTCAGGTCGCCGAAGTGGGTCATGGGGCCGGAGAAGGAATACGAGCGCACCGGCGACGTGGGCTACGTCGTGTTTCCGTGCGGCTATACGGTCGGGGAAGACGGTGACACACTGAATCTCTACTACGGAGCGGCGGACACATCGATCGGACTGGCCACCGGGAGCATCCGGGAGCTGCTCGGCTGGCTGAAGGAGAACAGCGCGCCGGGGGATGTAGATCTGGCTGCATAGGGATGAGGCGTATGCGGGGTGATTGCGGTCGGCCCCGACTGCGTATATTCCGACGCTGAGCATGGCTGAATCAACCCGTGAATCTCGTGGGGACCGACGCGCGGCGGTGGTGGTGGCCCATCCGGATGATGAGATCCTTTGGGCGGGCGGCACAATCCTGGCTCGGCCGGACTGGTCGTGGTTCATTGCGACGCTGTGCCGGGGCGGCGACGCCGAGCGGGCGGGGCGCTTCGGCCGGTTGCTGGAATATCTGCGCGCCCGGGGCGTGATGGCCGACGTGGATGACGGGCCGGATCAACAGGCGCTGGATCATGAAAACGTGAAGGCGGTCATCGCGGGCTTGCTTCCGGATGCGGCGTACGACGTTATCCTGACGCATGGTCCGAGGGGAGAGTACACGCGCCATCGCCGTCATGAGGAGGTGTGCCGGGCGATGGTGGCACTCTGGTCGGACGGCCGGGTCCGCACCAGGGCGCTGTGGATGTTTGCGTTCGACGACGGCGGCGGCACACATCTGCCGCAGGCGGAAAGCGAGGCTCCGATCCAGGAGGTGCTTCGAGAGGACATCTGGCGTGAGAAGTACCGTCTGGTGACCGAGGTCTATGGTTTCAGCGCTGACAGTTGGGAGGCGCGGACGACCCCACGTCGGGAAGCGTTCCGGGCGTTTGACGGCGCGCGGGCGGCGGCTGACTGGGTGGAAGCGCAGCAGCGAGGATTGGACGAATGAAGGTACTGGTGTTGTACGACTACCCGCCCTCACCGGCCGGGCTTGCGACGCAGGGGGATCTTCTCCGCCGGGGGCTGAGAGAGCTCGGCGTCGAGGTGCACGCGTGCCATTTCGAGTCGGCACAGGAGAAGGAGTGGTACTATCGCTGGTTCGAGCCGGAAGTGGTGGTCGGCGTCGGTTACTGGGGACATACCCCGCATTTGATTCTTCACCCGCAGCGTTACGGGGCGCAACCGGTCCCGTGGCTGGTCGCAGACGGGTACATTGCCAATTACCACGAGGTGCTCAACGAGCTGCCGCTGATTCTGGTGACCTCGAACTGGGTGAAGGAAACGTACGTGCGGGACGGCATTCGCGGCGACATTATCGAAGTGTTGCCGGTCGGCTGTGATACGGACGCCTTCATACCGCGCGACCGGGACGATCGGAAGATCAGGTGTGTTCGTGAAGCGCTTGGGGTTTCACCTGACCAGATCATGATCCTGACGATCGGCGGAGATGCGACGTCCAAGGGCGCCCAAGAAGTCATGCAGGCGCTGGCCATCAACGACAGCAAGGCGCCGGACTGGAAATACGTCTGCAAGGTCTGGCCCCAGCCGCGAACGATGCAGCAGAACCTCGTGGACCTGCAGTTGGCAACGCAACTGGGCATCGACAAGAACGTGATCTACACGACCAACACGATTTCGCGCGATTTCATGCCGTACCTGCTGGCCGCGTGCGACATTTACGCCGCGCCGTCGCGGCTGGAGGGCTTTGGCATGATCCAGGTCGAGGCGAACGCCTGCGGCAAGCCGGTCATCGGCATCAAGGCGATGGGCATGTTGGATACGATGGTGCATGGTGAAACCGCATTCCTGGCCGGGATAGCCCAGGAGATTCGGATCGGGGAGACGCTGCTGGGGGAGGAGTCGGGCTACGAGGAAGGGCACCGCGTGATCTTCGAAAACCCGCGTACGGCGGACTACCGGGCGAGTGTTCACGATATTGCAAATTACCTGATGGACCTGATGGGCGACCCTGCGTTGCGGCGAAAGATGGGCGAGGTGGGTCGCGTGCGCGCCGTGGACCGATTTGACTACCGCGTCGTGGCGCAGAAGTTTGTCGACCTGGTCCGGGAAAGACTGGACATCAACTGAGACCCGTGGACGCCGACCTTTCAGATTCTGTACGCGCCGCCCGCGCCGCGGCGGTCGAGGTGCTGCGGCACAACGCCCGCGGTCCCTTCAAGGGGATGCCGCGAACGGCCGGCTGGGGGTATCCGGAGCCATATACGCGCGACTGGATGATTGCGGCGCTGGGCGTCCTTGTCAGCGAGGAACCGGACCTGGCGGCCTTGCTGCGGCGCGTGTTGGCGGCGCTGGCCCGGCATCAGAGCCCGCGCGGGCACATCGCATCACTGGCGCACGACCCGCACAGTTGCGGTGCCAGCGATACCACACCCTTGTTCCTGTTGGCGCTGGGCATGTACCGGCGGGCGACGGGCGAGGCAGACTTTCTGCAGTCCGCGGCGGAGAAGTCAATCACGTGGATGCGCTATCAGAGCCCCGACGACACGATCATGGTGGCGCAGCAGCCGACCAGCGACTGGCGCGACGAACAGTGGGTGCTGGGCTACGGGCTGTACGTCAACGCCCTGGTGTACAGCTATCTGCGGCTGTACGGCTTTACCGACGAAGCGGCCGAGCTCAAGACGATGATGCACCGTTTCGACGTCCGGGCGGACAAGGGTCGGCGTCACGTTCACGAGGGCCTGGCGGTGCGCCACAAGCCTTATTACGCCATGTGGTCGTACAAGATTCACAACAGCGAGCGGTTCGACCTGCTGGGTAACTGCCTCGCGATCCTTTCGGGGCTGGCTTCGCCATCCCGCGCTACTGCCCTGATCGGCTGGATCGAGGCGGAGTGCGAAGCGTTGCGCCGAGACGGCAAGCTCGCGCTGTCGCTTCCGCCGTGTCTCTTTCCGTATATTCAGCCGGGCGACCCCGACTGGCGGCCCCGGTACGAGCAGTTCAATAAACCCGGCGATTACCACAACGGGGGCGTCTGGCCATTCGTGTGCGGCTTCTACGTTGCGGCGCTGGTTGCGGCGGAGCGGTTCCGCCTGGCCCGTGCACGGCTCGAGCAGTTTGCGGATCTCGTGAAGCCGGCTCGCGAGCAGAAGGTCGAATTCGGTTTCAACGAGTGGTTTGATGCGGGCAGAGGGCGTCCGCGCGGACAGGATTGGCAGACGTGGTCGGCCTCGATGTATCTGTATGCCGTCGCCTGCGTCGAGCGCGGAAGCACGCCGTTCTTTGACGAAATCAGAGGCGCCGCGTGGAAGTCGTCATTGAAGAGACAGTCGAGCAAGTAAGTCGGCCGGCGGGTTGACGCGGGCGGCGTATTCCGGTGGGTCCGGGACCAGAAGGCCCGGCTCCTTCCGCAGCATCACATTTCGAGTTATCAGACCTCTGTTGTCGACAGGTAACACCTCCATCGCAAGCGCGGGCGGCGACACCGGCGGCAGGTCTATGCCCCTTCGGGTAGCGGCTTGCGGGGGCCGGCGCGGCATGAAGAGATTTTAATCCTGATTTCATAGCACACTGACCGGCGTCGGGCATGCTCTTGAGGGGTTGGTAGGCGCTCCCGGTGCAGGGTGATTCTGCGGGATGGGGAGCCCGGCATTCTTCGTTGACCGGTTTACGGAATGAATCGCGATGAGTGAACGTTCGCTTTGGACGCTGCGTGCCGGTGTGCGCGGGCGACTTGCTGCGTTGCTGGCAGCTTGTGGCCCGGTGCTGCTGCTCTGTCCTATTGCCGTGGCGGAGGGCGAGCTGCTACGTCCAGACGGCGCCGGCGTGATACCCGACACGCGTGGGGCGATTGCGGCCGTGCGGCTGCATTACGAGCCGAACGTCGACGAAGAGCTGCACGTCTTTTATCAGGATCTTTTTGCGGAGCTGCCGACCGACACGGACGTGACGGTGCTCTGCCCCGACCAGGAGTCCGCCGGGCGGTTCCTGGCCACGTGGGGATCATACGTGTCGGTGGGCGGACGGGATCTTTCGGTGGTCAACGTCGGGGGCGACCTGACCCTTTGGGCGCGCGATCGGTTTCTCGCGAGGCAATGGGGGAACCTGTCACTGCCGGCGAACGCATATATTCCGATGCCGGACCCGTACTACGAGATTCCGCAACTGAACGAGCTCGCGGTTCAGATGGAGCTGGCGGTGGTTTCGGCGGGTCCGCTGGTGGACGAGGCGCCGTTCTTCTTCGAGGGCGGCAACATCGTGTCCAACGGGCGGCACGTGTTCGTGGGCGTGAATGTCCTGGCCGAGAACGCGCCGGAGTATCGCGGGCTGACGCCGGGCGCGCTCAGGGCGATCGCCGGCCGTCCGCTGATCTTCGTGCGTGACGCGGACGACGAAGTCCCGTGGTGCCACGTGGATATGTACATGACGCCGATCGGGGAGGATTCCGTACTGGTGGCCGACGTCGCGCGGGGCGAGGCGCTCTCCGAGGAGGCGGCCGCCCTGGTGGACGCGGAGTGCGAAGCTGAGATGTCGGCGGTCGTGACGTCGGAGTACATGCAACAACAGCTTGATGACGTGGCGCGGTTGATGGAGCGTGCGGGCTACCGGGTGTATCGCGTTCCCGCGATCGTCGACCCGTTCGGGGACTGGATGATCACGTACAACAACGTCTTGATGGAGGAGCGGGGGGGGCGGCGCATCGTGTACCTGCCGATGTATCGGATGCCGGAACTGGATATTGAGGCGGCCTTGGTTTATCGACGGCTGGGATTCGACGTCAAGCACATCGACGTCTCGGAGCTCTACCGATGGGGGGGCGCGCTGCGGTGCATGGTGAACGTCACGGAACGGAAGGACGTAGTGGCTCAGACGGATCTGCCGGAACTTCGCCGCGTCGGATCGATCGCCTATTTTGACCTCGTGGACCCGTTTGATCTGATGGAGCCCGCTGAATCGCTCTGCGATGAGGAGTTGTCCGCCCCGACTACGCCGCCCGGAACAACCGACTGAATCGCCGCCTGCGTGATACCGGCTCACGCGGCACCGGAAATGAGTACGGCGACACAGGCAACACGCCCCGCTTCGTCGCGTTGCCGGAGCGTCAATCGCCTGAGATCCGGTCGGGGCCGGCGCCGGTTGTCTTCTCGTAGCGACCCTGATCCGTCTTGACGTACTTGGTGAAGCCTTTGTCGGCCAGGTTGCGATCGCTGAGCGTTGATTTCGTCTTCAGGTCGGACCACTTGCCGGCAACACGGGGCGCCTGAATGATGCGGCGGACGGGTTGGCCCGTTTCCGGGTGCTGCTTCAGTTCCGGGTCGTTGTAGGACTGTAGCACCTCGAAGCGGTCGCCCCCGCGACCATCCTCCAAAATCACTTCGTAGACGTAGATCGGCATGGCTTGGCTCGTTCGTCCGGTGCCGAGCTTTGCGGCGGCCGGCGTTGTGTTCAATCTCTCATTCGTTCTGTCGTCCTATTCTACGCGTAACTCGCCTGGAAGTTGAGGCACCGACGTTCGCGGCCACGGGTCCGTGGCGATTCCAGCGGGGGGCACCGGGCTTTTCTGCGGCAGGTTGTTCCCCCACCCTTATCGCGCACCAGAGTGAGCACAGGCGGGCACGCCACCCGTGGCACCTGACTCTGGCAGCGGTCTTAGTTTGGGGCGACGAGGTTGCGGTCCCGCAGGTCGGTCGGGCGTCGGCCGGTGCCGGTGGTGAATTCGGTGAGTTGCGCGCCGGGCTCGACAAGGAAGAGGTAGACAAGCCGGTAGTCGGAGCCTTCGAGGTGGCGATCCTTGATTCTGCTGAAGTCGCGGATGCCGCCCCGCCCGGTGGCCCCGACCGCCTCCGGAAAGTATTGCACCTCGACCACTTCCGTGCCGTCCACGTCGGCCACGGCGAATTGCCCGACGACGGGGTAAGCATTGCCGGCCGCGTCGCGAAGCTGGTAGTTCCGCACGGAGGTGACGGCGAAGCTGAGGGCCCGGCCGAGGGTGCTGCCGGCCTGCAGCGTACGCACATCAAGCTGGAACATGCGCTTATCCGGGGGCACCTGGAACTCTGTGACGCGCGGTCCGGGACCGGATCCCGCCTGCTCATCGCGTTCGCCGTAAATATGTCCTCGCGCCATGGCCTCGCCGGTGTGATCGAAATCGAACTGCTGGTAGTCGGTCATCGGCATTGGCAGCTCATCCGAGAACCTCGCTTCTTCGCCGCTGCCGCGGACACCCGACACTCGCCCACCGCTGCGGCGGTCCTCCGGCGGAGTCGTCGGCTCGGGAGCGGGCGGCGCGGAGGCAGTCCGACGTGTGTCGGGCGGTTCGGGACGCGACGCGGCGGCCGGCGGAGGTTCGGGTGCTGACGCGGGCGACACCTGTGTCAGATCGATCCGCGAACCGAGCTTGTATTCCACGAAGCGAGGCACGAACTTGTCCGGGACTTCGAATACGACGTCGACTTCACCGGCGGCGTCCGGCCGGTAGAACTCATCCGGCTCGATCGTCACCGCCCGGCTCGGGTCGTCGTTGTCGTTGATGGCCTTGACATAGTAGTTGGAAGCGTCAGCGTTCGGATTGTCGAAGCCCACCAGTCGAATCTGCCGCGAGGAGAACCGCTGGCCCGTATCCGAGTCCTCGGCCGTCGAGTGAATCTGAAGCCGGAGAAGAAGCCAGTAGTGCTCGTGTTCGGCGGTGACGGGGCTGTAGGTGGGTTCGGGCCGTTGGCCTCGATGACGGGGGCCTTCCGTCTTGTTGAAAATATACTGGCGGATCTCCGCTTTGATCAGTTCGACGGAACCCGGCGGCACGATCTGCCGGCTGTTGTGATGGGTCGACATGGCCCAGGCCAGTTCCTGGATCAGATCGGGATGATCGTTCGACCACTCGCGCGGGCCGCTGAAGACGCCGTTGGACATCATGACCGCATAACCGACAGCGACCCGGTGGGGACTCAGCCACAAGCCCGCCGGTTCGCCGGTTTCGCGGTCCAACAGCGGTTTTCCGAGGAAACTGCCGCTGAAGGGGATCATGAAGACGGCGACGGCGATCACGCCGGCGAGAAGCCAGGCGGCGAAGAAGCCGGCGACGGCGGCGCCGATCTTGTCGAACAGAACAGGCAGGAGGTTGGCCCGGGTGATGTACTTGTCCATCAGCAAGCGGAGACCGATCAGCGGCGCGATGAACGAGACCATGAACGACACGGGCAGAGCGAGGTCGTTGAGGTAGTCGATGACCACCCTGAAGGCCAGGAACTCGTACACGGTGAACGCAAACGGCACGGTGACCAGCACGAGCACGAGCATGATCAGAGCGCTGATGAAACCGTAGAGCGTCTGTATGTAGGTGATGACGGCGATCAGGATGATGAGCAGCAGCGACAACCAATCCATGAATTCGCGCTCCGGTTACTTCTTGTCGTCACGGAGGACCCGAATGACCTCGTCGAGCGCCGTCGTCCCGTCGATGACCTTCAGAAGCCCTTCCTCGTCCATGTACAGCATCTTGTTTTTTCTCGCCTGGGCCTTGATCTGTTTGATCGGGGCGCCGGCGGCGATGAGCTTGCGGACGGCGTCGTCAACGAAGAGGATCTCGAAGATGCCCGTCCGATCCACGTAGCCGCTGCCCTGGCAGGTCTGGCAGATGATTTCTCTGCCCTTGCGGTCGTAAACCGGCTCGGTCGGCGGACGATGGAAGTGCTCGACCTTGTCGGCGGGGATGTTGGCTTTGCGCAACAGCTTCTCGTCCGGCCGGAACGACTGGCGACAGGAAGGGCACAGAATGCGAATCAGCCTCTGATTCACTACGGCCAGCAGCGCCTTGGCGACCAGTTTATTGTCCTCGGTGAAGGCCATCAGGCGGGACAGAGCGTCGAAGCTGCTCTTCCCTTCAATGGCGAGGTAGACTTTGCGGTTTTCGGCGGCGGCGCGAACGGAAATCCTCGCCGTCTCGGCGTCCTCGCATTCGCCGACGCCCACGACGTCGGGCTCGCGCCGGAGCACGCTTTGAAGCTGCCGGGCGTAGATCATGCCCTCCGTACCGGTCTTGAACTCGACCTGCGTGATGTTGTCCAGATCGTAAAGCGGCTTGCGCTCGAGGATGTGAACGTTCTGGATATAAGCGTCGTGTTCTCTCAGAATGGCGTACTGGGTGGTTGAGATGCCGCTGCCCTTCAGCCCGCTGACGAGCACGAGCCCGGTCGGCTGCTTGATGACTTCCCGTAGCTTCTCGAGTCGCTGAGGATTGATGCCCAGTTCGTCGAGCCGCTTGTGACTCGCCGCCTTGACCACTCGGAGACGCAGTCGTTCACCGGCGGTCGTCCCGGAGGTGATCACGCGAATCCGCTCAAGGTCGCCCGCGTCAACCAGCAGGCCGGCCTCAATCTCGCCATTCTGAGGCCGCCGGATCTCCTCGGGATTCAATCCCGCGAGCTTCTTGAGGTAAAAGAACGCGCGCTGAGCGTCTTCGTAGTTCAGCACGTCGCTACGTTCCGAAACCACGCCGTCGATTCGGTAGATGACGCGGGCCTCATCCTTGCCGATCAGAACATCCGCGTCCGAGGCCCGGCGCCACAGCACGTCGAATAGAAACTCCTGAGTCGTATCGTGCTGGATCGCCTCCTCGCGCTCAATCGGACGGTTCACCGTTTCGCCCTCGTGGTTGGCCAGGTGAATCCGTTGCCCCCGGTCCAGCTTGGCCACCTCGCCCCCCTCGTCCTTGGCGAAGAGGCGCTGCACGTGTCTGAACGTGAGGATGCGCTGAGCGGGCATCACGCGGGAGTTGCGATGCACGACGTACGTGAGCTGCCCGCCAGCGGCCAGCAGAATCCAGAACCCCAGCCCGATGAAATAGGCTCCTCCGGACCAGGGAAGAAGGAAAAGGATCGCCAGCCCCGCCGACCCGGCGCCGAGGACGATCGTGTTCCAGCGCTCGCGTTTCGTCTTGACCACATCGGTGTCGCGGTCAACCCATTGGCACCCGAACGTCCAGGCGATGAACGAAGCCAGAACCACGCCGAGCTTGATGAGGTTGATATAGCCTCCCGGCGCGGACATCTGTGCGAGAACCGTGATTTCGAACATGGCGGGCATAATAGCTTGGCGGAAGGGCGCCCGCAAACCCGGCCAGGGGCGGAGGGTGCACAGGTGAGCGCCTCCCTCAACTTCAACGAGATCGCGAGCTCATGGTTCGCGAACCAGCGATTCGGAGCATTCAATTGAGCATGAGACCGATAGGCGAGTGCGTTGGGCAACCTCTGGACTGCGACGCTCTTGCGACTGCGATGCGGGTCGTGGTTTCAGGTGCCGGAACGCCCCGCGTCGGATCCGGCCGACTTCTCCGGCTGCTCGGCCCGACGAGGGGGCGCGGCTTCAGTCCGGTGCTCACTGCCCGGCCGTTCGTCGCAGGCGGGCAGGAAGACGCGAAAGGTCGTGCCGCTTCCGGGGCTGCTGTCGAATTGGATGAAGCCGCCGGCGTGCTTGACGGCCGAGTACACCACGGCCATGCCCAGCCCCCGGCCGTGGCTCGATTCACGCGACTTGGTCGTGAACAGCGGCTCGAAGATGCGATGTCGAACCTCCGGCGTCATACCCAGTCCGTCGTCCCGAACGACGAGGACGGCATAGGGCCTTTCGAACGTGGGCTGCGTGGGATCCCGCGTGGTGCTCGATTCCACGGCGATTCGCAGCGTCCCGCCTTCGGGCATCGCTTCCCGTGCGTTGCGGACCAGGTTCATCGCCACTTCGGTGAACTGATCGCGATCCATCCGCACACTCACAGGCGTGTCAAGGTCCAATCCGACGGTGACGCCTTCAAAATAAGAGGGATCGATCGAGTTCACGATCAGGGCCGTCGTCTCGCCGACACGGAACACCTGCGGGTCTCCGTGCGCACTCTTGGCGAAGCTCAGCAGCCGTTTCGAGAGGCCCGCGGCGTGCCGGCATGCCCGCAGAGCCTGCCGAAGCCGCTCGGCGTGCGGCGTGTCCGCCATCTCAGAGGCCAGGTTTGACAGCGTGCCCGTGACGCCGGCCAGCAGATTGTTGAAATCATGCGCCAGCCCGCCCGCCAGCGTTCCCAGCGCTTCCATCGTATCGGCCCGCCATAGTTTGCGCTGCCATTGCTGCCGTTCCGTGACATCCCGGACGACGAGAGCCGCGTAGCGGGCGTCGCCGAACTCGACGCGATAGGCGAGAAAGTCCGCGTAGGCGTCCTCGTCGGCGCCCGCCGGGTGAGAGAGAGGAACGTCGAGCGCTCGCCATCGTTTTCCGTTCAAGACGACGCTCGCCAGCACCGAAGAGAAGTCCCCGGTCGCCGCCGACCACTCGGGCCAGACGTCGAGAACGTGCCGGCCGGCGACACCCTCGGTTTCGACGCCCAGCGTATGCGTGTCACTATCGTGGCACTCGACGATGCGCCCGTTGGCCTCGCAGATCACGACCGCATCGCGAAGGTTACGGAACAGCGACCGGTACTTCGTCTCCGAGGCGCGCAGGTTGCGCTGGGCCTCCTCGACGGACGCGGCCATCTCGTTCAACGCCGTTCCCAGCCGCCCCAGCTCGTCGCTGGAGCGCGCCCGGACCCGGTGCGCGAGCTCGCCGCCGCTGAAACGCCGGGCGGCCTCCTGCAAATCGAGGATCGGCACGATCAGCCACCGCCGGATCCACATCGCGGCGACCAGCACGAGTGCGGCGGCCGACAGCCCCACTCCGATGGTCAGGGCGAGAACGTGCGTCGACGTCGCGCCCAGCTCGCGGGTGGCACGATTGCGGGCCTCCTCCAGGGGCGCCTGGGCCCGAAGCAGGCGCGACGCGAGCTTCGGCGCCAGCTCGCGCTCCAGGCGCGTGGTGAGAAACTCGGCAGCCTGTTCGTTATGCGAATCCTGGATCAATGCCAGACAGCGGTCCGATTCGCGCTCGAAGGTATCGGCCAGTCGGAGCAGTTCGACCGTGTCGCCCCCTCCTTCGAGCTCCCGAGCATACCTTGCTGCCTGCCGTAGTTTCGTAAAGAACTCGTCGCGTGTCTGGAAGTAGGCCTTCACGGCATCTTCGGAGCCGGCGACCATCCGGCGTAGATGAAAAAGCTGCTCCTCGAGCGCGAATTGCAGGCGCTCGATGTGGCTGGCGAATCCCATCGAACGTTCGAAGTTGCGGACGGCGGCCCCCATCTGCCATCGAACGCCGTAGATGGTCGCCGCAGCGGCCAGAACCGCGAAGACCGCGAATCCGGACAGCAGGATGAGCAGCTTTCGTCGTACGCTCATGGGCCGCTCCCGACCATCAGAAGCCGGCCTCCGCCTGATAGGACCAGTTCCACCGCTCGCGTTCCGGGTTTCTGCTGCGCAGCACGTGTCCGCCGGTGAACGCAACGTTGACCAGTCCACCATGGCGTCTCGACGGCATCCAGTAGCGGCCGTCCGCATAGGGACCTTCCACGCCCGGCAGCGGCGGGGCCGCGTAGAAGGGCTCGACGCTTCGCTCCGCCGCCTCCTTTCCGTCCACGTCCATGATCAGCGGCACGTAGGGATGGTGAAGAACGTCGGCACGTACGTGCGTCGACGCCGCCGGCGCAAGCACCCGGGCGCCCTTGAAGAAGACTTCCGCACGGTAAAGTCGCATGTTGAAGGCCAGGGACACGTTTTCGGCCGGCCCGACAGCCTCACTGCCGCAAGGCCAATCCTTGTGCTTCACCAGACGCCCGGCGCCGGCAGGGCAAAGCATGGCGCTGTGGCCGCGCTCGAGAACGCCCGACGTGTGATCGCCGAGATCCCAGAACTCGTCGATCCGATAGAATCGTTCCTGAAAATCGTTGATCCAGAATCGCTTTCGGTCCAACTGGTCGCTGTCCCCGCGCTCGGCCACATTCCCTTCCGCAAAGAGCGTAAACTCGACCGTGATCGTCCGCATGTTGGACGAGCACACCAGCGCCCGGGCGTTGCGCCTGACCGACGTGAGTGCCGGGATCAGGATCGACAACAGCAGCGCCACGATGCCCGCCACGACGAGCGTCTCGATCAAAGTGAACGCCCTTCGCGATCGGGGCCGCAGGCAGCCGAGCGTACGGGCTTTGTCAGGGCGCGTTCGAACCATTCAGAACCCACTGCAGTACTTGAAAATCGTCCCGATCCACGTCACCGTCCTGATCGAAGTCCATCGCCAGACAGGGAGGAAACCGTCCGTCCCTTGAATAGCAGCATTGAAGTCGCGCATAGTCGGCCAGCGTCACGTTCCAGTCACCGTCGCCGTCACCGGTCAAAAGGATCCCGTCCGCGCGGTCGATGACGCCGTCGTAATTCACGTCCAGCACATCGAAATTGAAAGCGAAGCCGTCGAGACGCACGGCCTCGTCAGCAACGCCGTCGGCGAGGTCGTGGGCGTTGACGAACCGGCGAATGGCCGCGACCTCGAGCGCGGTGCGAAAGCCGTTGCCGTCCACGTCGCCGGGCGTCACGTTCGGATGAATATCCGTCCAGACGAACAAGAGCTTCTCGGGGTGCGGGCGCGAATACATGGTTCCCAGCAACACCGTCGCCGACCACCGTGTGGGATCCAGATAATCGCCGGGGTCCTCGTCGGCCCAATCGATGATGATGTCCTCTTCCGGTAACCCGGTCGGAAACAGACGCAACCAGGCGGCGCTATCGCGGAGGTCTGTCAGCCCCTCAAGGATCGAGGCTTGATCCACCGCGCTGTGGTTCATGGGCGCGGCCGGCTCGTTCCGCATCAGTCCGGCGCCGATCTGCGTCAACGGAAAAACCAACGACACGTGAGTCCGGTTCTCGTCCGGAACATGCCGAAACTGAAGGTGACACATCGGCTCATACGCCCCGGCGACGAGTCCGCCGTCGGCGAAGCTGAACCACTCGAAGCCGTGAGCACGATGAAAGAACCGCCCCGTCAGCACCCACACCTCCGCCGGCTCGAAGATCGCATCGCCGTCCCCGAGTCGTTCGTGAATGTCGAACGGGACCGTTCCGGTCAACGCGATGTGGAACTCCTCTCCGTGCCGTTCGACGTGAGGGGGCGACACGAATAGCCGGTCAAACGCGGAGCCGTCAACAGCGACTCGATCGGCGAACGCCGGGCGGGAGGGCAGGCCGCCGAACCGGGCCGCGTTGCCAAGGTAGCGAAACTCCGGCGACTCGATCTCACCGCCGGTCCAGACGTTGTCGTCCATGTCGATCTCGACAAAGCCGTAGACCGGCCGGTCGCCATGAACGAAGGGATCGAAGTCCTGCGGCGTCGGATCACCCGGCGGATTGACCAGACCGGCCAGCTCCAGATCGATCCGCGCGAATGCGCCGGAAGCGTCGAACGTCCCGCGAAACAAGTCGGTCGCCGGTTCCGCCGGCGCCCACGTTCCCAGCCGGAGTTCAATCAGGTCGATTGGAGGATGCATGCTCACGTCGAGGGGAAGGCGCAGGCCGGGATCGGTCGGGCGAAGCACTGCGTCGCGCGGCCCGTCCGTCAGTCTGATTTGGACGCAGCCGTTTTCACACGAGGGCGGCGCGCCGCACGTTTCGTGCAGGCAGCGCCGGCCGTTGTCGATCCCGATCAGGCCGCATTGCCGCGCATCGCCGCCTGAACGGCGACAATCGTAAAAGGCCCACTCCGCGTCAACACGGCAGGCCAGCTCACACGGCGGCGATTCGATCCGAACGCCGCATTGAGTCCAAAGGCAATTGGCGAGCATCTTGCGAACTGCGGCGCCGCACTCGAAGACGGTCAGGCCGATGGGATCGCAGCCGGCCGCGAGATCGGAGACGCCGGCGCAGATATCGAAGCTGTGCAGGTCTCGGCACTCATTGAAAAACGTCTGAGCGGCCACGTGACACGCGAGCGCGCATTGCAACCCGGATTCGGTACCGTCGTCAGATGCCGGTAACCAGGCAAGTGATTCCGCCCGCGAATTCATGGCCCGGCTACAGTTCGACGAGGGGCGCAGATGGTCCGCCGATCGTACACGGTCGCTTGGGGGTTGGGCCGACGCGCAGACTCCAAGCACCAGTGCTGCGCCCAACGCGACCGTTGCGATCGTGGCGTATCGACCCACGAGCTACCCCCGTTGTGTTCGACGCACGGCTGCGAAAGCCGGCCAGAATCTGACCGATGCGTAGCGCTCCGTCGCCGGGCCAAACGTTCTCGCCGCACCCCTTATTGCAAAGCTGAGTACGATTATAGCGGCATCTGCGTTCGAGCGCAGCGCCGAATCGTCCCTGGACAAAGCTTGAACGGCGGCCGGTTGCGAGCGTGGTCCGCGCGGATTGCAACACGACTCGACGGCGGCGGTCATTCGACGAAGCTCGCGATGACCGGGCTCCGATAATCCCCTGTCGCAAAAGGGGTTAACAGCCGTCCGGCCCGGAACCGGCTGCAACGGTCAGGGCGGAAGTGCTATCGACACGCCACCCGACGTCCGGAGGGCATGGCGCGCCGATCAGCCGGGCGGGGTTCCGGAGAGGTATGAACCGATAAGCGTGGAATTCTCATGTGGAAGGAAAAGGCCGCCGCCGACCCTCGTGTCAGAAGATCGGCGGCGGCGATCGTAACCATCCGCCTCCCGGCAGCAGGCGCTATCCGATGCGCTAGATCCTGGTGAGGTCAAATTCCCTCAAGTCCGGCGCCTTCCTCCCGGCCTTGACGCCGGTCTTGACGGTCAGCGTTCCCTGTCCCGCAACGAACCGCACTTTACTACGAACGTCTTTGGCTTTGCGCTTCCGGTTCGACATGATTGTGGCACCTCCTGACAATCGGCCAATGTGCTCAACCCTGAATCACGCTCTTCTGGAATCCCTCGGTCGCAATAAGGCTCTTAACAGGTCGTCCCGCTTCATCAACAAACCGCGTAGGGCAAAGCAGCGGCCGCCAGAAAAAGCGGCGCCTCCGACAAATCGCCACAATCCACCATAACAAGGTACAGCCATCCGGCCCGTGAAGCACCGTGCGGTTTCGAACCACGACCAAATGGCCACCAGGGCCTGTAAGAGACCCGCATGGAACGGCTGCGCTCCCGCCGCCGGGAAGATCGCCACCGTCACCGCCCCTCAAAAGCACTCAGCCGGACATGCCGCGCCACATCGTCCCATCAATTGAGAGCCGCTTGTCGCCCCCGGCCTGAGGGATGGCGGAGACGGTGGAATAAACCACGCCGGTCGAAGAGTGTTACAAGGGAATGGCGTGTCGCACCGGGGCGGATTATGTTTGCGAAGACCGCGGCGGCGCGATCCCCCAGGTGTCGCGACGCGACGCTTTTGATTGAGTTTGAAGGCAATAGAGAGGAACCCTGCACCATGCCAAACTTGCTGCGACGTAACAGAAGCCGTATCGGTGTTTCGTGTGGGATCTTCGCCGGGATCGTCGTCCTGACGGCGCCGACAGCGTTCGATTCTTTCCTCGCTCCCCGGTGGAAACAGTGCACCGCGGCTGCCGCAGTGGCGGCTCCGCTGGGCGACGGGGAAGCAGCATCGGAGCAATCGTCGCCCGCAAACGCGGCGACGCCCGAGTTCAGGCGGATTCAGCGCCCCGGCGCGGTCGACGTCGCGCAGGAGTATGACCTCTCGAATCTGAAGATTCCCATCGAGGAGATCCACGAACTCCTGCCCCGCGATGCCATCCCGGCGCTGACGGAACCGAAGACGGAGCGCGCCCGGTCGGTCGAGTGGTTGGAATCCGAAGATCGCGTTGTCGAAATCGTCATCGGCCGTGAGGCCGTTGCGGTGCCGCTGCGCGTGTTGAACTGGCACGAGGTCGCCAATATGACGGTCGCAGGCCGGCCGGTGGCGGCAACGTACTGCCCGCTTTGTGACTCGGCATCCGTCATCTCGCGGCGCATTGAGCGGCGCCTCGAGGGCGGCACAACCGGAGTGGAAGTGCTCGAATTCGGGGTCTCGGGGGCCTTATACAATTCCAACGTCCTTATGTACGACCGGAAGCATAAGGGGCTGTGGAGTCAGCTCGGGATGGTCGCCGTCTCCGGGCCGTTGGCCGGGACGTCCCTGGATCACCTGCCTGTACGCGTTGTCCCGTTTTCGAGCTTTGTCCGCGACCACCCGAACGGAAAGGTCGTAAGCAAGGACACGGGCCACGATCGTGATTACTCGGGGTCGCCGTATGCCTCCTACTTTCGCCACGAACGGCTGATGGTGCCGGTCAAAGGCGTTTGCGCAGCCCTGCCGCGAAAGACGCTTGGCCTGGGCGTGCTCGCTGCGGACGATGCTTGGTTCATCCCGGCCGACGAGATCGGCGAGCGATTCGTCCTTGCCACGCCCCTGGGTGACGTGGTCGCGGCGAAGGGAGACGCCGGCATCGTGGTCGAATCGTCGCCCGAAGGCGTCAGGACGGCCCAGACGTTTTACTACTCCTGGTCGGCGTTCCACCCTCAGACTCAGGTCGTGTCCGCCGATGGCGGCAAGCCTGGCGCGGGCGGAAGATAGAGGCTCGTCGAACCCCCACGGCTTGTCCACTAAGAGTTAAAAGTACCAAGTTGTTGTTTTACGCAGCGGCGGTCCACGGCCGGGCTTGGCGAGGGCCCGCGAGTGTTTTCATGGCGGGTGTTGACAGGGCACGCCGCTCTTGTTTATTGGTAGATATTACATGTCGTAGGACAATTGGAGGTTGTCGGCCTGCCGGGCGTTGGCAGGTCGGCACAGGTCATTTTTGTGGAGAAGATCTCATGGATCACAAGAAAGAGCAGGAGAGGAAAGAGGTTCCGTTCTTTGCGCGGTTCCTCGAGGACGAGTTCCCCAAGATCAAGAGTGACGTCAAAGCCGGCCCCTGGCCACCCGTTGTCACACTGAAGTACCCGTCGGACGACGCCGACGAGATCATCGTCGAATGGCCGTAAGTCGCACCTAGCCCCAAATTAAGCGAGGATGATTGGCTCGGCGCGTTGGAAAAGGCCTTCA
>CAZNPL010000039.1:0-67756 GCA_964574815.1 uncultured Phycisphaeraceae bacterium | reverse complement strand
TCACCATGCCGAAAAAAAGTGAAATGCCCCCTACGCTGCTCAACTTGGGTTAGCGAATCATTTACCGCGGGCAGCTCTTAGCAGCCGTCGTCAATTGGCAAACGAAATCCGGGGCGGTTCCTAACGCGGAGATTCGAGAGAAATCGTCCGCGGGGATAGCCTGCTGCCGCCGTGGCCGGACGAAGAACGTCTTTAGGCGATGGCTGACTACAGGTGTGATAGGTAGTGCGTGATCGAATCCAGCAGCTCGCGAAGGGCCTTGAGCGCCCGATGGCAGAGCATGTGGATGGCGGCCTCGGACTTCTTCATCCGCGCGGCGACCTCGGCGACGGATTTCTCTTCAAGGAAGCGCAGCCGAACGACCTCCCGCTGTTCGGCTGTAAGTTGGGCTAGGCTGGAGATGACGGCCGCGACGGCCTCACTCTTGGCTACACGGTGGCTCGGCGTGCTGTCGGGAGAGGACAGACGGTGGATCAAATCGGCATAGGACGGCCTCGATGCGTGCGCGGCACTGAGCACGCGACCGGCGTCGCGCTTCCGGCTCCTTTGCGCCCGCTGCTCGTCCTTCAACTTGTTCAGGGCGATCGTCTCGAGCCAGCCGTAGAAAGCGCCCGGCCCTTCGAACCGGCAACCGCCGACCCTCTGGAAGGCGGCGGCGTAAGCCTCCTGAAGCACGTCATCCAAGTCGATGACTCGCTGCAACAATGCATCCATGTTTTTTTGGAGGGTGCCTGAGAGAGCGTCATGGTACTCGATGATTAACCGCTGCAGGGCATCCTGATCGCCAGCGGTCGCCAGAGCGACGTTCTCCCCTCGCTCATGTTCGTTCATCCCCTTATTTTAACGCGCTGCCTTGTGAGATGCCACGCAGGAGCCGCCAACGCGGGAATTTCAAGACTGATATCGACGTGGGATGTCGCCAGCCATTCGCGGGTTGTATCGCTTCGAAAGCGAAATACCGTGTTTTTCAAAGCTCCGGGCGCTTTGAAAGCCTGCTTTCAATGCTTGCGGAGATCTGAAACGACCCCAGCCAAGCGGGCGGCACGCTCAGTGCGGGCGGCCTGCACGCATCTGGTGCCCCGTGGGTCACCTGTCAACGCGACGAGTCGTGCCCTTGGCTCCGGATCCAGCATCTATTCCCATACGCAGTTGAAGGCAGCACAGCACTGGCGGAACCGCCTGAGGCGGACCAACGGCACCCATCAGCAGTTCCGGGATCGGCTCTACGCCTGGAGCAGCTTTTCCGGCGTTACGACGGCGCCGTGTTTTTCCTTCAGCGCGCCGAGTCCTTTGGCCCACTCGTCGTAGACCTGGAAGAGTTCCGCGGGGAGGTTTTCCTCCTGGCCGAAGGCCTCTCGCTGGAGGGTGATCCGCGACATGATGTTGTCGACGTAGATTGAGAATTGTTTGTCGTACAGGTCGCGTGGATAGTCCTTGTTGATGATTGAGGAGAACAGGCTCTTGAGGTCGTCGTATCTGGGGATGAAGCCGATCGGGGTCTCGATGCCCTGCACCTGGCCGTGGGCGAATTTCGCGAGCCAGGTCAGCCACACCTTGACGTCGCGTTTCTCGCCGAGGAGTCCGGACCCGTCGCCGCCGCGGGCCTCGTGGGTCAGAAAGTAATTGAGTCCCGCGAGAACGGGTCTCCCGGCGTCGGTGAAATCGGAGCTGTTGAAGAATTTGAACTGCGTCCGCATGTAATCGGCAAGCGGGCCGGGGATGAACGGAGCGTTGGCCCACGGCTGACGCTTGACGCCGGTTGCGCCGACTTCGGTGGCCGTCGCCGCGGAGACGATGGAGGCGCCGATGACGACGCCGTGTGTCGGATTCCGGGCGACCCAGACCGGCGGCATGGTGTCCGCGTCGCGTCCGCTGTAGGTGATGACCTTGACCGGAGCGCCCTCGGGTGATTCGCCGACCTCGGTGTTGTAGTTCTGGATTGCCGCACAGCGCAAGGTGCAGCGGGCGTTCGGATGGGAGATCGGGACTTCGTTGCCGCCCTCGTCCTTCTTGCCCACATACCATTGGCCCTGGAAGTTCTCGCCCTTATCGGGATGCTTTTCGCCGTTTCCGATCCAGTGGGGGACTTTGTTTTCATCAATCAGCACATTGGACCAGATGACCTCAGTGCCCGGCTCGCGCAGGCATTTCATCAGATAGGGGTCACCCTCGAGATTCACATCGGCGACGATGCCAAAGATGCCCTGCTCGGGATTGATTGCTCTCAGGGTGCCGTCTTCTGCGATCCACATCTGCGCGAGGTCGTCGCCGATGAAGTCGGTGCCGGCCATGGCGGTCGTGGTCTTGCCGCAGCCGCTGGGGGCAGCCCCTGCAAACCACGTCATCCGCCCGGTGTCGTCCTTCACGCCGGTGATGAACATGTGCTCGGACAGCTCCTTGCCACCGCCGAGGTAGGTTGCCAGATCGACGGCGAAGCGATGGTTGCCTTTTTTGAGGAGCAGGGTGTTTCCGGCATAGGTGCAGAAGGTGCTGAAGGTGGTGAGCCAGCTTCGGTCCATGAAGACCCGTGCGTTGGGCAGGTCTTCGGGGCGGTTCGGCCCCTGGCTGTGGAGGTTTGTGAGAAAAAGCCCGGACCGTTCCACCTGTTCGTCGAAATCATCGTAGACGTGCCGGTAGAGGATATCGCCGCTGTGCATGACGTAAGCGGATGAGGACATTTCGATTGCAGGCAAGGCGAGCTTCGCCCCGGCGGGGCCACGGGCGAAGAAACCGATCATCATGGTCTTGCCCTTCATGATCCCGTCCATGTACTCGGTGACGTAAGCAAGCGCTTCATCGCGCAGTAACTTCTTTCCCAGAACGCTGACGGGTTCGCCTTCGTTGATGACGTAGAACGTGCGATCCACGATGCGGCCCTGCTCCTGCGGAAGATCGAAATGGATCGTATGCCCCTCCATGGCGAGCGGCTTTTCCTCGCCGGTTTCGATGCTCATTTTCCGCACGGCCTGCATGTCCTCGGGAGACCCGGTGGTGATGAAGACGTCGTTCGGCTTGCAGAGGGCAATCGCATTGGCGATTTTCAGGAGGGCTTCCTCATTGCGGATTTTCTCAAGCCTGGCGAGATGTGTCGGGTTGAGGCTCTTTTTGAATAGCTCCCTGGCCTCCTCGATCGAATCGATTCCGCCTGCGCTTGCGAGGATGTCGACGCCGTTCCTGAGCTTGAACATCGCTGTCTCCTTGAAGTGAGCTCCTGTCTGCGCGAGCCAGTGAACATCTCCGCATGCTTGAAGGCACACTGCCGGGGCCGTGCGCGGCACGCTTTCGCACGCGGTTTACCTACCTTACCTGTGCCAGGGTTGTTCTTCAACCCGTATCATTGCGGTGCGGGGCACTTGACGCCGTCCGGCGGTCTTGAGCGGTTCCCGTAGATAAAGGGGGCTCGTGGGTGCTGAACGCTAATTCTATGCCAACCGGCTACGTGGCATCTCGCCGGAATCGTACCGTCCGAGGCCCACCAAGATTGTTACGGGCCGAGGCGGCGGAAGGGGCCATCGGGCAGCGGCGGCCTCATGCGCGACGCTCGCTTCTCGCAGCTCAGGTCCGCGCTTCCCGCTGTTCGGCCGTGATTTTGATGAAGAAGTCCTCCAGGCTGGCCACTTCTCGGCGCATTTCGCGCAGCGACCATCCCCGTGCGGAGACCAGCTTGAAAACCTCCTCCCGCACGTCGGAGGTGTCGATTGACTCGATTGTGAGCCGGCTCCACCCGTTGACCGCCTCGACTCTGACCGAACCGACTCCCTGGATCGCTTCGACGCCGGCGCGGACCTGTTCGGGGACTCCCTTGATCTCTGCGATCAGTCGCGAGCCGGCGCTGATCTGCTGGCGAAGGTCGGCCGGTGAGCCGGCGGCGAGGATGCGTCCGTTGCCGATGACGATGGCGTGGGTGCAGATCTGTTCCACTTCGTGGAGGATGTGGGAGCTCAGGAAGACGACGTGACGCTGACCCAGTTCGCGAATGACCTCTCGCGTCTCTCGGATCTGCGTGGGGTCGAGTCCGATGGTCGGCTCGTCGAGGAAGAGCACGCTGGGGTCGTGGAGGAGCGCATCGGCGAGTCCCACACGCTGGCGCATGCCCTTGGATATCTGGCCGATGGGCCGGTCGATGAATTCTCCGAGTTTGCACTGGTCGGTGACTCGTCTGATCGCGGCGTCGCGATCCGGCCGGCTCATGCGGTGGAGCTTGCCGCGAAAGTTGAGGTACTCGCGTACCCGCATTTCGGGGTACTGCGGGGCGTTTTCGGGCAGGTAGCCTATATTGCGGCGGACTTCGAGCGATTGGCGAAAGACGTCGTAACCTGCGACGGTGGCGCTGCCGCTATCGGCCGGCTGGAAGCACGTCAGGACGCGGATCGTGGTGCTCTTGCCAGCCCCGTTGGGGCCTAGAAACCCGACGATGTTGCCTGTTTTTTCGGTTTCGACGCTGAAAGACACGTTGTCGATCGCCCGGATGGGCCCGAAGCACTTCGTGAGATTTCTGACCTGTATCATTGTTGTAAGACTATCCTGAGATCACCCTGGGTAAACCGGCAGTCCTCAAGTACGAGCCACGGAGGCCCTTTTGCGTTGGTGCCGAGCCGCGGTCCGTGCAGATTTCGCGCGCTTTCCCGCTTTCCCGCGTGCGCCTCAGCCGCGCGGGCACGGGCCGCTGAGCACGAGATCGCTCCATGACTGTCTCGGCCCTGACCGGCCCGGCCGTGCCCATGCCACGCTTTTCGCACGCCAATCACGGATGGCCGTTCGGCACCGGCAGGGAATAGCTATGCGCAGAGGCTGGAGGCTGTCAAGTTGTTTTGCCGGCGGTTCGGGAGGGCAGTTTTGGAGCTGTCCCAGCCGGTCGGCGCCAGACAGATCCAAGTCGTTACAGCAAGTTTACATGCGGCGGAGGCCCTTAATCTTGCAGGCGGGGGCCAAATCTGATTAAATAGATCATGTCAAATCTGTCGATCGGGCTGGAAGGGGTAGTGAGCGAGGACGCCTCGGAAAGGAGTCTGTGAATCGTGGGCACTACCTTGGACACGGGCGGTCTCGAGACCTGCGGGGTCACCGAAGTCGAGAGCGTCGCCTGGAATCTACCGCCGGAAGAACTACTCGAACGAGCGCTCGCCAACGGTGACGGCCGGCTGGCCAGGAACGGGGCTTTGATTGTCCGCACCGGCCGGTGCACCGATCGTCGCCCCAAAGACAGGTTTATCGTCGACGAGCCATCGACGCGCGACGACATCGACTGGGGTACGGTGAACGCGGCGATGCCGGTTCAGACGTTCGCTCGCCTTCACCACAAAGTGATCGAATACTATAAGGGCAAGCACCTTTACGCCCGTGATTGTTACGCAGGCGCCGACGCAAGGGGTCGCGTCAGGATCCGGGTCGTCACCGAGCGGGCGTGGCACAACCTGTTCGCCTCGCTGTTGTTCATTCAGCCGCCTGCCGATGCGCTCACGGATTTCATTCCGGAGCTTACGATTCTTAATGCACCGTGGTGCTTTGCCGATCCCAATCACGACGGGACGAACTCGGAAGTCTTTATCGTGATCAACCTGGCGAAGGGGCTTGTGCTGATCGGTGGCTCACAGCACGCAGGCGAGATCAAGACGAGCGTGTTCACGGTGATGAACTACATTCTTCCCGAGCGCGACATACTAAGCATGCATTGCTCGGCTAACGTCGGCAACGGTGACGACGTCGCGTTGTTCTTCGGTTTGAGGGGGACGGGCAAGACCACATTGTCGGCCGATCCCGAGCGGCGCCTGATCGGCGACGACGAGCACGGCTGGAGTGATCGGGGCGTGTTCAACATCGAGGGGGGCTGCTACGCGAAATGCCACCGGCTGTGTGCCGAGTGTGAACCGCAGATCCACGCCGCGATCAGAGCAGGGGCCGTACTGGAAAACGTGGTAGCAGACGAGGACGGACGTATTGACTTTGATTCCGACGCCTACACTGAAAACACTCGTGCGGCCTATCCTCTCTCGTTCATTGACAATGCGGAGGTACGGGGCGTTGCGGGCCATCCTCGTAACATCGTGTTTCTGACGTGCGATGCATTCGGCGTACTGCCTCCGGTGTCGCGGCTGAGTCCCGAGCAGGCGATGTATCATTTCATGAGCGGCTATACGGGGAAGGTGAGCGGAGCCGACGCGGGCCTTGTCGAGCCGCAACCGACGTTCAGCGCGTGCTTCGCGGCTCCGTTCCTGCCCCTGGCGCCGTCGGTGTACGCGACCATGCTGGGGAAGCGTCTGATGCGGCACGATGCGACGTGCTGGCTTGTGAATACAGGGTGGTGCGGGGGCGGCTTCGGTGTGGGGGAGCGCATGAACATTCACAGTACTCGTGCGATCGTAAAGGCCGCCCTCTCCGGAACCCTCGGCGAGGCGGGATTCAAAGCCGATCCGCTCTTTGGTTTCGAGATCCCTCGTGCGTGCCCGAATGTCCCCGCGGAGATCCTGACGCCCTGTGATGTCTGGGGCGACCCGACCAAATACGACCGGAAGGCCCGGGAACTGGCCGGGCTGTTCGCGGAGAACTTCGCGAGATTCAAGAACGTCCCCGAGTCGATCCGGAGCGCCGGCCCCAGGCTTTGAGCTGCTTCGGGCGGAAGCGGAACGGGGGCAACAGGGGTCTTGCCGATGGGCAAGACCCCTGTTGCCCATGGCGCCCGTCTCAGCGCGCCGGGCACATGCCTGAGAACTAAGGGCGGAGACGGTTTCCGGACGACGGGAGTCCGATAACACCATCGCCCCCACCTCAAGCGATGAAGGTCTTTCGCTTTCGGCCGGTCATGTAGGATTCCATGATGGCATTGGCCAGATCAGCGCTGGTGCAGTAGAAGGCGATTCCTTTGGTCAGCCGCGTCAACTGGTCCACGAATCCGATCCAGTCCATGTAGTAATAATCTTCGATCAGCGCGAAGGTCGAGAACCGAATGCCTCGCCGCGCCATGTGCATGGCCTCGGCCAGCGTCGCCAGCACGGTTGATTCATCAGGGGGGTAAATCAAGTGGACGTAATCGCCCTTGACGTGTGCGGTGGGCTGGCCATCGGTGATGATGAACACCTGTTTGTTCTGACCACCGCGGCGTTCGAGGATGCGTCGGGCGGCGATCAGACCCATTTGGAGATTGGTGAAGTGTTGGGGGGCCTGATCGATCCGTGAGAGCGGCACGCGCAGGCGGATTTGCGGATCGAACATGGTGACGCGTTTGGGCATGGTCAGGGCCAGCCGGTGTTCCTGAATGACCTCCGCCCCGCTGTGAAATCCGACAACATCGACGGTATCGAGTTGGAAGCGTTGTTTGATCAGGGCGTAGACGGCCATGGCACATCGCTTGGCGGAGGCGAACCGGTTCCACCTGGACATCGATCCCGACATATCCAGCAGGATGACCGTGCTGCAAGTCGATTTGCTTTCGGTGAGATGGACTTCGAAGTCTTGCTCCTCGATGCGGAGAGGCGGCTTTCCGGGCTGCCGCGCGATCGCGTTTCGCAGGGTTTGGGTGACGTTGAGGTCGCTGACGGGATCGCCGAACTGGTAGGGTCTCGTCCCGTTGGAGCGTTCTCCGCCGCGGCCGGCGAAGTGCGTATCGTGTCCTTCGGCCGAGTTGGGGCGCATGTTCCGGAAGATTTCCATCAGCGCCCGGCGCTGCAGGCTGCCGATGGCCCGCGGCGTCAACTGGAACCGTGCACCGACTTTTTCCAGCAGTCCGTCCTCGATCCATTTTTCGAGGATGTCCTGATATTCGGGGTCGAGTTCGAGCCGTTCGAGGGCGCGCAGGGCTTCTTCCCCGTGGTCCATCAGCAGTTCGAGGAAGTTGTCAAAGAACGACAGATGGCGCTGGTCCGGGAATTCGCGTCCGTCCCATTCCTGGTAGATGAAGCGCATGGTCGCCAGCCCTCAGAATCGGAGTCTCAACCAAGGAGTCTAAGTTTGCAGGGCGCGGGAGTCGAGCCGACCGATTGGGCGACCGTCGGTTTGGGTCAAACGGGCTATTGCCCTGCATCGGGGCGGACCAGGCGCTCAGCCTTCCTCGGTCGAGAACAGATCGAGCAGGGACGACGGATCAAAGGGCGTTGCGCTGATGCTGGCATTGAATCCGAAGGCCGAGCCGAGGTAGCGAATCGTGATGGTGTCGCCACACTGGAAATCCTCCTCCACCACGAATACTTCCGTGTCCGCATCGGGGGAGAGGCCTAAACCGGTCTTGAGCTCGGCATCCGACGCCATCACGGCGGCGAAATCGTCGCAATCGTACCTGCGCGTGACGGTCTGCCCGGGCTCGAGATCCTCGAAACTCTCGAGGTTGATATCGAGCGCCAGCAGTTCCTCGGTCACCGCATCGATACCGATTCCCTCGAAGGCACTCACGTACACATTGGGCTCCACCGTGGATGACGTTTCGTTGATCAGGCGCAGCGTCACCTCGTTCGGAGAGAACCCGAGCAGATCCAACACCGCCGACAAGTTGCCGCAACCCGCCGCCAACGACACCAACGCTGCCGCACTGACAATACGCTTCATGGCTACAACCTCCCTGTTTTGCCGAAGGTCCTGTCTCGGTCGCGCCCTGCGATATGGGAAATGTTGCATCATCACCAGGGTTCTGGCAAGCTTTGACGTGGACAAGGGACGAAGAATCGACAGGAGTGAGCGCCATGACCGGTGAAGCTGGATGGTATTACGTAAAGGACGGACAGACTGCGGGGCCGGTCTCGTGGACCGAACTGGTTGCAGTACTGCCCTCGGTGGGCGGTTCGGAAGCGATGGTCTACGGCCCGGACCACCACGACTGGGTTCGGGCCCGCAACGTGGCCGCCCTTGCTCAGGCCCTTTCCGGTCCGGCCACACCTCCGCAGCCCCCGACCCGCGCCCGGGTCGCTGACGAGATCGATTACGAGATTTTCGGCGACGACATGCAGTTCGTGGAGATCACGCTCGATCCTGAGGAGGTCGTGATTGCCGAGGCGGGCGCCATGATGTACATGACCGCAGGGGTGCGTATGAAGACGGTCTTCGGCGACGCTGCGCAGGAGACCGGTTTTCTGGGCAAGCTAGTCTCGGCGGGGAAGCGCATGGTTACCGGTGAGTCCTTGTTTCTCACGACCTTCGGCGCAGAAGGCGTGCGGCGAGAAAAGGTCGCGTTCGCCGCTCCCTACCCCGGGCAGATCATTCCTATGGCGATTGACGAATTGGGCGGCGAGATTATCTGCCAGAAGGATGCGTTCCTTTGCGCGGCGCGTGGCGTTGAAATCGGCATTGCCTTTCAGAAGCGCATTGGGGCTGCACTTTTCGGCGGTGAGGGCTTTATCATGCAGCGAATCCGTGGCGACGGTCTCGCCTTTGTGCACGCCGGCGGCGCCATCAGCCGGCGCGAGTTGGCCTCGGGCGAGACGCTGCGACTGGACACCGGATGTCTTGTGGCCATTCAGCCCACGGTGAGCTACGACATCCAGCGTGCCGGCGGCATCAAAACCATGATGTTCGGCGGCGAGGGGATCTTCCTGGCCACGCTCACCGGGCCGGGGAGCGTGTGGATGCAATCGCTGCCGTTCTCCCGGCTGGCCGGCCGGATCGCCGGGACATTCTCGCGAGCCAAGGGCAAGGGGGAAGGCTCGATACTCGGGGGCGTTGCGAACATCTTCGAGAGCCAGTGACCCACCGTCGGGCCGTCTGGCGGGCTTCGTCCTGGCAGGGCCATCGCCACGCCGCATGGCTACCGGACGATCGCTGGTCGGGTCGAATCATCTGTGTGCCAACGGGGGGAGCGTGGCACATCTGATTACATCGAATTCATTCGTATGTGAGGTGCAATTCACTCATCTGTGTTAAGCATCGAGTGCAGAGGCATTTGGAGACGGAGTCTCATTCATGAATGCACGCGAGTATTTTACATGGCAGTCGGATGAATTCGGATTCTTCTGGAAGTATCAGTTGCTGCTCGGCGTTCTGCTGATTTTGTCGGGCATCCTGATCATCGTTTTTCCTGAGATTCTGGTTGCGTTGGCGGCGGCGGTTGTGATTCTGATCGGCGCCGGGCTGATCGGCTCGGCCTTGCGTTGGCGCCGGCTGGAGCGGCGAACGCGGGGAATCTCGGGGCTCGAATCGCCGGAGTGGTGAGGTTGGCGGGGCAATTCACGGGCACGCCGGTCCATTGGCAACTGGGGTGTGGCGCCCGCTGCAATGACGACTCGATTTCTGATCGCGAAGTCGCGATGAGCTCCTGAACCCAGATGACGGCGATAGGAAAAGCTCTGGTGATCGTCGGGGCCGCCCTGGTCGTTGCCGGCGGTCTCGTATGGCTGGCCGGCAAGCTTGGGTTCCGGGGGATGCCCGGCGACATTCGTTACGACTCCGGCAACTTCAGTGTGTACGTGCCGATTGTCAGCTGCCTTGTGTTGTCGGCGTTGCTGACCGGTCTGGTGTGGCTTTGGCAGTGGATCGGGCGTCGTTAGCCAGCTTGTCAGCCATAGCGTAGACGGGTCGGCCAAGGCGACAGGGGCTACCGAGCGAGCACATTGGCACTGGACGGCGTATTCGGAAGCGGCAGGTTGTCGGTGGGTTTGCTGCGGTGGCTTCGTTCGTGACGCCGCTTCTCGCGGTAGATATCCCCCATTTCGGGCCTGCCCCAATCGTCGTAGAAGCGAATGACCCGCTCAAGGACCAGGGCGGTTCGCCAGTGCTCCGGACCGAGCGCCGCTTCGACCCGGTCAAAGGACCGGATGATGAACGGCTCGGCTAGCTCGTAATCGCCGCGCTGCGCGAGGCACGTGGCGTATCCGCTTTGAATGTCGGCACGAAGCCAGTGATCCAGGCCCATCTGACCGTTTCGGATGGCGGTGCCTACGATTCGCGACGCGTCGCGAAGCATTGCCCTGGCGAGGTCGAACTCCTCCACATCGAGGAGCAGGTCGGCCACGTTGGTCATCAGGGAGGCCACGAAGGGATTTCCGTAGAAGCCGGGGTTGTGACTCTGAACGGTCTGGAAAACGCGGTGGTACTCGGGTCGCGCCTCGCGATGGGGAACGGAGCCGGCCAGCCGCTCAGCGAGCTGATTGAACTGGTCTGCTGCTGAGGGGGCGCTGCTGGCCTGTGACTCACAGAATTTGGCGAGCGACTGTCGGAAGGAGAATTCGGCTGCGTCGTACTCCCGATTGGCGTGTTGCAGGATGCCCATTCGCCGGAAGCGGGCGAAGCTGGTCCAGTGTCCGCCGAGGAGCGATGGCGTGAGCTTCATGGCATCGGCGAGCAGTTCCTCGGACTCCCGGTAGCGTCCGAGCGCATGGAGCACGGCCGCGCAGTCGTCGAGGCCCTCGGCGACGAACACATGGTCTTTACCGAGGTGCTCTTTATACACCGGGAGTATCTGTCGGTAGAGCTCCTCCGCTTCTTCGTATCTCTGCTGGTCGTGGCGCATGCCGGCCAAGAAGTGTTTGCACCGAGCCAGTTCAACGCTCCCTTTGGCGCCCATCGTCTCATACCGAGTTATGGCCTCGGTGAAAAGCTGTTCGGCTTCCTGGAAGCGCGGTTGTTGAGGACAGCGAACTAAAGCGAAGGCGAGATCGCGCATGGCGTCTGTTACCCGGGGGCTGTCCGGGCCGTACAAGCGCTTGTGAAGAGCCAGGGAGTCACGAGCCACGCGTTCGCCGGCGCGGCTTCGCAGGCGGGTAAGAGACTCGGTCAATGCTGCAAGGCACTCAGCGACATGCGGGTGGTCGTTGCCGTGCAATTCTCTGAGTAGTTGCATGGCGACCCAAAGGTGCGGCTGGGCGTCGTCCCAGAGCCAGAGGCTGTTGTAGGTTTTGCCGATGGCGAGCCGGACGCCTGCTTCGATCTCCGGCTGGCCCTGCAATTCTGTTTCGATCCGCCCGGCGGCCCGCTCAAGCATGCCGAGAACGCTGGCGTCCCCCTGGCGGAATTGGGGACTCGCGGAGGTCAGCGTTTCCTGCAGGAAAGCGGAGATGCGCTCGGCCTTGGTGCGCTGCTCGGTCTCGCCTTGAATCGCCTGGGTGGCTCGGACGGCATAGGTGACGCTGATGACGGAGGCGGCGATCAGCACGGTGACGCTGAAGACGGCGATGACGACCAGCGCAATGTTGCGGCGAGCAAAGAGCCGAAAGTGGTATGGCCAACTGGGGGGTCGTGCGAGGATCGGCTGCCGAGTCAGATAGCGGCGGATGTCTGCCGCCAGTTCTGCGGCGGACTGGTATCGTCGATCGCGATCTTTATCGAGCGATTTCAAGATGATTGTTTCGATGTCGCCGCCGAGGGCAGGGTTTTCGCTGGATGGGCGTTGCGGCCGGGCTTCCTGAATAATCTGCACGACCTGGGTGATGGGTTTTTGCTTTACGGCATAGGGGAGGCATCCGCACATCAGTTCGTAAAGAACGACGCCGAGCGCATAGACGTCGCTTCGGATGTCGATCTCCTCGGGATCTGCCGCGCACTGCTCGGGGCTCATGTAGGGAAGGGTGCCGATGAGCTGTCCGATGTCCGTTCGGGTTGTGGCGACCGCTACGTCGGAATCGGTGGCGCGGGCGATGCCGAAGTCAATTACCTTGAGCTGGCCGGAGGGATCGACCAGTATGTTGTGCGGCTTGAGATCCCGGTGGATGATTCCCTTCTGATGCCCGTGATGGACAGCGTCGCACACTTCGGCGAACAACTGCAATCTGCGCCGCGTTCCGAGGCGGGCGGATTCGGCATAATCGATGATGGTCTTAGCGTCGGGAACATACTCGAGCGCGAAGTACGGAACCGTATCCCCATTTTCCTCGAAGGTTCCCGCCTCGTAGATTTGGGCAATGGCGGGATGGCGGAGGCGGGCCAGCACCTGCAGTTCGAGTTCGAATCTTCGAACGGTCTGGCCTAAGCTGCGTCCGAATCTGAGGACTTTGAGAGCGACGGTGCGGCGGGGGCGATCCTGCAGGGCTTCGTAAACGGTGCCGCCCCCACCGTGGCCAATCACCCGTACGATGGTAAATGAACCGATGCGCCTGCCGGGCTGCAATACGGCGTCGGATCGGCCGCGCGAAAGATCGAGTGCGTCGGTTGGTGGCTCAATGAAACTACCTGCCGTTCGATGGGACTCGAGCAGCCAACTGACTTCGGCAGCGAGCGATTTGTCGTGCCCGCAGGCTTGGGCGAGGAAGGCGTCGCGCTCATGCGGGGTCCGATCGATCGCCTGATGAAACAGTTCCTCGATTCGGGCAAAGCGTTCGGCCGTCAGGTTGTCGCGGCCTGATGCCTGCTGGTTTCCGCTCCCGTCCCCAGTCACCATTTCGCAGATCGCCCATTCAAGAATATCAATTGTGTGTTCACGCGCATTTAACCGCGAGAGTGCGGCAGGCGCTCCGCCATCGGAAGCGCGGGCGCTCTTGGGCGGCAGCCGGGTTCAAACATCGCCCAACTTGCTGCGCAGCCAGGCTTTAGCGAAGGTCCAGTCCCGCTCGACGGTGCGGAGCGGCACGTTGAGGATTCGCGAGGTCTCCTCGACACTGAGGCCACCGAAGAATCGGAGTTCCACCACGCGACTTTTTCGTTCGTCCACGTCCGCCAGCTTATTCAGCACTTCGTCAAGGGCAACGAGGTCGATGGCACGTTCCTCGAACACCGCCAACGCATCGTCGAACTCGCTTTTCCTCTTGCCGCCCCCCCTCTTGGCCGCTTTCCGCGAGCGGGCGTGGTCGACGAGGATGCGTCTCATAATCTTTGCGGCCACTGCGAAGAACTGCGTGCGGTCATTCCATCCGGCGGACTGTTGGTTAACGAGTCGGAGGTAGGCCTCGTGGACGATGGCGGTCGGCTGCAGGGTGTGGTCTGCGCGTTCACGATAGAGGTAGTCGCTGGCGATGCGGCGCAGCTCGTCGTACACAAGGGGGAGCAGGCGGTCGACGGCGTCACGACTGCCCTTGCTGGCCTGCTGCAGCAGAAGGGTCACTTGATCGTCAGATGGCTCGCTCACGAAACACGGACCTCGACAAGAACCCACGTTCAATTGATGGCGGATCGGTGAATGTATTGTCGCGGGGCACGTTGGGCGAGGCAAGGAAGTGATTCGGGAATCATCCGGCTGGTGTGATGTTACCAGCGGCGAAGGCGAGACTCAGGATATCTGGGGCCGCGCAAGGCGTTGGTCATAAGTCCATGTACGACAGCGGGGTAGACGTCATCGGGGAGAATTGATACAGCGACTTGAGGCGTACATCGACCCTGCAGCACAGCCGCAGCATGCACCGGTCAATTGATGAAAACAGCAGCGTAACGTCGCTGAATATGGTCTTTAACAGTAGGGGAAATAACGGGGCCGGCGAAGCGAACACGGAGTTGAGGTCACTCCGCATGTTGTCAGAAGTTGTGAGTCAGGATCCAACCATCCTTCGGATTCCGCCCGGGGGCTACGCCAGAAGCCCCCGGCGGGAGCCGGGGAGATCGCAGCGCGGCCGTTGGCCGCAACCAAAGCAAGGGACTAAGGGACGGAGGGACGAAGTAAGAGGCTCGTCTGGCAATGCGAGTCGCGGAGTCCGCGGAAGTCATGGGTGGACGCTGATGAAAACCTTGCCGCACGGGCAGAATACGTACGGTCAGCAGTACAAGCCACGGGTACCAGATTAGTCACGAGCCGTCGGCACGACCGGCGACTCGGGCAGGCGGCGCCCGGACAATCGCGTCGCCCTCTTTAATGAGCACCCATCTAACAGGCGGCGGCCTGGCGCGACGAACCGCCGATCCGTTTGAAGCGACCGCCTGACCACACGGTCGCGGGATCGGCGACGCGCCGGACCGCCGCCCTGCCTGTTGGCGGTCCCGAGCGCCACTGGTTTGCTTTGGGCTGATAGCAATTGTGTGGTTCGACATACTGGCCCGACTGCGCTCGGATCCCATAAGCTTTTTTTGGCTAAGGGTTTATCGGAACAGCCCCCTGTCTTGCAGTGCGCTCCTAGTGCCCGTATACTTCGCGTCGCAACTATTTCCGTGGCCGAGTTTCTGCTGGTCTGGTTCCGGAATGATGCTCCGCGATTTCATTCGGGTCGCGCTCCCCGCGGGACTGCCGACGCGGAGGTTTCGGCCGGGACTCCACGAAAGGGAGCCTCCGGGCGAGGTCATCGCGTTGGCGGGCAAAGGCGAACTTAGCGAAAAGTCGAGATGAGCGACTTCGACGGCACCACGGTTTTGATTCAGGATCTGCAGGGAGGACGCGCCCACGATGCGCTCGCAGAAGCCGACGTGGTTATCGCAGTGGACGCGGCCACGGGCCAGGAAGAGGTGGTCTTCGGGCGTGAGGAGTGGCAACGAGCGGTCGATGTGGGGCAGGGCGAGGAGTTGGAATTCCTGCGTGTCGAATTGGATGCCGAGTCCGACGATCTAGATTGGCTCCTCGATGCGATTGACGCAATCGTCGAGGGTCCGGTCGATGAGGCGGGTGAACTGTTTGAGCAAGGCGAGGAGGATCTTGACGAATAGTCTGGCGACCCGGGCGGCACGGCAGGGAGAACATGATGGCCGCAACGTCGGATGGTGAACACGGGACGGGCCCCGAGGCCGATTCGGCGTGTGACGTCGAGTGGAAGCGGGGACTTTGCGGCATCTGCCCGGCGGGGTGCTGGGTTGAAGTAGCGCTGCGTGACGGCCGGCTGGTCGGCATACGGAAGGACGCTTCACATCCGTTGGGGATGATCTGCCGTCGCGGTAAACATGCGCCGGAGATCATCTATTCCGAGCACCGCCTCAAGTATCCGTTGAAGCGCGTGGGGCCCAAAGGAACGCACGAGTTCGAGCGTATCACCTGGGACCAGGCTTACGATCTGATCGTCGATAACCTCCAGCGCATCCAAGCCGAGTCCGGTCCCGAGGCCGTGGCAATCTACACCGGACGGGGAGCGTTCGAGCTGTCGCTCTGCGATCTCTTTCAACCAGAGGGCGTCGCCGTCAGTTCCGCATCCAGTGTGCTTTTTCCGTTCGGCTCTCCGAACACCATGGGCGCGGGCGCGCTTTGTTACGTGTCGTTTGGGATGATTGCGCCGCACGTCACGATGGGCCGGATGCTGATCAACATGTTCGCGGACATAGAAAACGCGGACCTGCTGGTCGTGTGGGGCACCAATCCGGCGACCGACTCGCCGCCGCTGGACATGCATCGGTTGGAGGCGGCCGTGCGGCGCGGTGCGGACGTTGTCGTGATCGATCCGCGGCGCACCGAAACCGCCGTGCGCTGCGGGGCGCAGTGGGTGCCGATCCGGCCGGGGACCGACGGGGCCCTGGCGCTGAGCATGATCGGCGTCTGCATTGACGAGGAGTTTTACGACGACGCGTTTGTCAAGCGGTGGTGTCACGGCTTTGAGGAGCTCGAGTCGTACGTGCAGCATTTTGAGCCCGAAGCCACGGCAGAGATCACGGGCGTGCCTGCGGGAACGATTCGCGAACTCGCTCAACGGATCGCTCGGGCCGCCGGGGCATGCCCTGTGATGTACACCGGACTGGAATACTCCAACAGCGGCGTGCAGGCCATCCGGGCAGTATTGACCCTGTTTGCGCTGGCCGGCCAACTGGACGTGCCGGGCGGAATCGGGCTGGCGATGCCGAACTCGCATTTCCCGATCAACAAGGGCTGCAACCAACGGAACGCCCGTCTTGATCGGGCCGTCGGCGTCGAGAAGTTCCCGATCTACTCGCTTTATCGTCATGAACCGCACGCGAGTCGCCTGGTGCCGTCGGTATTGAACGGCGATCCCTACCGGATCCGCGGGCTTTTGATCCACGGCTCGCAACTGCTCACCGCTTGGCCCCAGATGCCGGTTTGGCGGGCTACGCTCGATGAACTCGATTTCCTGGTGTGCATCGATCGCACGTTGACGGCGGACGCAGGGTACGCCGACGTGGTGCTGCCGGCCACGACGATGTTCGAGATCGAGTCGTACATGACTTACGGCCCACTGTTTCGCCTGCGCGAGAAGCTCATCGAGCCGGTTGGGGAGGCGCGCAACGACTACGTGATCATGGCCGAGCTTGCCCGGCGGCTGGGATACGGGCACCTGTATCCGCAGAGCGAGGAGGAGATGATCCGGTTTGTGCTCGATGGGTCGGGGTTCACGCTGGAGGACGTCAGGGACGCCGGCGGTTCGGTGAAGCTTCCGGCTACCATGATGGAGTACAGGAAGTGGGAGAAGGGCGGGTTGCGGCCGGACGGCGCGCCGGGTTTCGACACCCCGACCGGCAAGTTCGAGATCCGATCGACCCTGCTCGAGGAGTACGGCTACGAGCCGTTGCCCAAGTACATGGAGCCGAAAGAGGGGCCACGAACCCGTCCGGAGCTGCTCGACAGGTTCCCGCTGATCTTCAACTCGGGCGCCCGGCCGCAGACGGATTTCCACTCCCAGCATCACGGCATTCCGGGATTGGCGAAGGATCATCCGGAGCCCGGCGTCGAGATCAACACGCGCGACGCCGAGGTCCGTGGCATCGCCGGCGGCGACCTGGTGGAGGTGCGTACCGGCCGTGGTGCGGTCCATTTCCGTGCCCGCGTTACGGATGACATCGTTCAGGGTGCGATCGAATGCAATCAGGGCGGGGGGACGCCGGTCGGGCCCAAGGCGTGGCGGGAGTGGAACGTCAACAATCTGACGGACAACGACAATTTCGACGAGATCACGGGATTTCCGGTCTATAAAGCCCTTCTGTGTGACGTGGTGAAGATCGAGGAAGGAACGGAGATGACGCGTCGGCAAGCTGAAGAGGTTGCGACGGCATGTGCGGTTGCGCCGGTGCGTTCGGAAGCGGCGCGGCAGATAACGACCAGGCGCATTTATCTCGACAATGCCGCGACCACGCCCATGGCCGACGCCGTTCGCGACGCCATGAACGACTGTCTGGAGAAGACGCAAGGGAATCCCTCGAGCATTCATCGTGCCGGGCGGAAGGCGGCCGACGTCCTCGAAGGGGCGCGTCGCCAAGTGGCGCAGCTCGTCAACGCGCGTCCCCGACGAATCGTCTTCACCGGCGGCGGCTCGGAAGCCAACAATCTGGCGCTCAAAGGGATTGCATTGACGCGCAAGCCGGAGGGCCGACACGTGATCACGTCGGCTGTTGAGCACCCGTGCATTCTTCGGACGTGTGCCTTTCTGGAGCGGCTTGGGTGCGACGTCACTTATCTTGACGTGGATGGGCGGGGCCTGATTGACCCTGATTCGCTGCGCAAGGCGCTGCGCGAGAATACGATCCTGGTCTCGACCATGCTGGCGAATAATGAAGTGGGGACCATTCAGCCGATCAAGGAGCTCGCCGCCGTCGCACATGAGCGAGGCGCGCTGTTTCACTGTGACGCGGTCCAGGCAATCGGCAAGATCCCGGTCGACGTCGACGATCTTGACGTCGATATGCTCACCACTTCCGCGCACAAGTTCCACGGCCCGAAGGGCGTGGGCGCGCTTTATCTTAAAAAGGGAATTGAGCTGGAACCGCTCATTCACGGAGGGAGTCAGGAGGGCGGGCTGCGCGCGGGGACTGAGAACGTTCCGGCGATTGCCGGTTTCGGCAAGGCCGCCGAGCTCGCCGGGTGCGGTCTCGACGGGGCGGCGGCGACGGCGGCACTGCGCGATCGTCTGGAAACCGGTGTTCGCAGCCTGATCCCGGGTGCCGAGCTGAATGGCCACCGCGAGAAACGATTGCCGAACATTCTCAACATGACGCTGCCCGACCTGCGCGGCGAATCCGTGGTGGTGGCGATGGACATTTGCGGGGTGTCGCTTTCGTCCGGATCGGCATGCAAATCCGGCTCTCCCGAACCGACGCACGTGCTGACGGCGATGGGCAAGACCGCGGACGAAGCGCATTGTTCCGTTCGTTTCTCGCTTTCACTTGAAACGACTGAAACGGACGTTGATGAAGCGTGTGGGGCGTTGGCACACGTTCTGAGGGAGATGGAGGCCACGATCCGGTTCCTGCCGTGCAAGTGACCCTGCGCGTGTTTCACCGGCGCTTGAGGTTCGATGCTCGTTTTGTCCGGATCGGCCAAGCGCGGCTCAGCGAGGGAAGCGAGTACGACGAAGGCTATCGAAACATGGTTTTTGCGGGAAACGGTGTTCGCGACTATAATAAGCAGGCCGAGCGCGGCACCGGTCTGTGGTGCCCGAACCGTGCGGTTTGGGGCCGATTCTCTCCTTGAGCGAATTGTTCGTAACTGATGGACTGCGATTGAAGTTCATGGCTTTGTTGCGGCCGTATGCATCGAAAAGGGAGACCCCGGATGATCCGGAAGACGATCGAGACGATCACGATCCACGATCAGGAGCCCGCGACGAGGACGATGCGTGACGAAGTTTTGCGCGGCCTGTCGCAGTCTCCGAAGATGCTTCCCAGCCAGTATCTTTACGACGGGCGCGGTGCGCGGCTGTTCGAGAGGATCTGCGAGACGGAGGAGTATTACCTGACTCGGACGGAAGTCGCCATCATGCGCCGGAACATGGAGGACATCGCCGAGCGGATCGGCCCTGGTGCGCTGGTGATTGAACCGGGCAGCGGAAGCGGCACCAAGACCCAGTTGCTGCTGGAGAACCTCGATGAGCCCGCGGGCTATGTTCCCATCGACGTGGCCAAGCAGCAGTTGATCGAGTTTGCCACCGAGATGGATGAGCGGTTTCCGGACCTCGATGTATTGCCGGTGTGTGCGGATTTCACCGGCGATTACGAGGTTCCCGACTGCAATAACGAAGTACGGAGGCGAGTCGCCTACTTCCCCGGATCAACGATCGGCAATTTCACTCGAAAAAACGCGTTGAGTGTGCTTCGCCACATGAGCGAGCTCTGCGAGCAGGGCGGTAGCGTTCTGATTGGTGTGGATCTCAAGAAGGATCGCGACCGTCTCGAGGCCGCTTACGATGACGCCGCGGGCGTGTCGCGGGAATTCGCGCTGAATTACCTTCACCGATTGAATCGCGAGTTGGACGCCGATTTTGTCGTTAGCGCTTTTGGGTACGAGGCCCCGTACAACGAGGCCGACGGCCGGATCGAGATGGCGCTGGTCAGCCAGAGAGATCAGACGGCGCGGATCGACGGCAGAGAGGTTGGGTTCGAATCCGACGAGCGCATAGGAACCGAGTTTTCCTACAAGTACAGCCCCGACGAATTCGCTGCATTGGCCGATCGTGCGGGGCTGACCGTGGATGATGTCTGGATGGACTCAGAGAAGCTCTTCAGCGTGCAGCATCTGCGACCGGCGTAGCGAGTGTTTGATGGCGCTCGCGCATGACTGCTCTTGACGTGCCGGAGCGTTCGCGGCCGCTTGTGGCTCCCCTCCTGAAACCGTTCCCGATACCGGTCGAGCAAGTCGCAGGGCAGCCGAGTTGTGGGCACTTGACGAGAGGTTGACTCTCTTGACCTTGCTCAGTCTCGGCGCACAATAACAGGTGGGTGGCCGCCTGGAGGTTCGCGCCTTCTGCGGAAGCGTTCCGACCGAATCGGGTCGGCGCCGCCCTCTCGGCCGGCCCAAGGGAATGGTGATTCCGCCGGCTCCGGTCCGCCAACGGAGTCCGGAGGGAGCGTCCCGAATGACGCGCGCGCAAACAGCTTTCGACGACCAACCCCCCCCCTTGGCTACGCCTCGGCCCCTTCTTTCCGGATCGGGATACCGGAAGCTGAGACGCACAGTCGTCCTGGCGACCGCCACGGTCGCTCTCGTCCCTCTCATAATTATGACGATTCTTAATTATTACCAGTATGAGCGGGCAATCCGAGATGCCATGGTTCAGAACACGGCTCAGATGCTGACCAACAACAAGCGGTCTCTCGAGTTTTTTCTATCCGAGCGGAAGTCGGCCCTTCACTTCATCATTCGGGAGCGGACTTTCGCCGAGTTACGTGACCGCGATGTTCTCGGCCGCATCACGCGCAACGTCAACGAGTCCTTTTCTCGTGGAGCGTTTGTCGATCTGGGGCTCATCGACTCTGACGCAAAGCAGCTTTGTTACTATGGGCCGTACGATCTGCAGGGCCGGGAGTACGGCGAGCAGGAGTGGTTTCACCGGGTGATCCAGAGCGGAGAGTATACCAGCGACGTCTTTCTCGGCCACCGCCAGTCACCGCACTTTGCGGTGGCGACGCGCCACGAGGGGGATCGTGACGATTATTACATCCTACGCGCCACTTTTGACGCGGAAATGTTGAGCGGCCAGATTCATACGGCCGGTTTGGGCCCGCAGGACGACATTTTTCTGATCAATCGACAAGGTCTCCTTCAGACGCCGTCGCGGCGTTACGGCAACGTGACGGAAAGGATCCCGCTGCCCGTGCCTATCGGTTCGCCGGCGGTCGAGGCGTTTCCCTATGAGGACGAGGAGGGACAGCAGGTTCTGCTCGGCTACGCCGGCATCGTGGATTCTCCTTTCGTCTTGATGCTGATCAAGCCGTTGCGACACGGAACGCGCGAATGGTTTCCGGTGATTCGCCTTTTCGGATTCCTGGCTTTGAGCATTGTCCTGATTCTGGCGGTGGTGCTTTGGGGTGCCGGGCAGTTCGTGAAGAACTTACGTGCGGAGAGCCTGCGGCGCGCGGCTATCATGCACAAGGTGGAATACACCAACAAACTCGCGTCCATCGGTCGTTTGGCGGCCGGTGTTGCGCACGAGATCAACAATCCGCTGTCTATCGTAAACGAGAAGACGGGATTGTTGAAAGACCTCGTCCAGTCCCAACAAGACATTCCCCGTCGTGACAAGTTCATCGGCCTTGCCGATTCCATATTGACCTCGGTGGAGCGTTGCAAGACGATCACGCATCGCTTGCTGGGCTTTGCGAAGCAGATGGATGTTCGATACGAGGAGATCGATCTTCTAGAGCTTGTCAACGAAGTGGTGGGTTTTTTAGCCAAAGAAGCGGAATATCGGAGCCTTCGGATCGAGGTGGAAAGTGAAGAGGATCTGCCGCTGATCGAAAGTGATCGCGGTCAGCTTCAGCAGGTTTTCTTGAACCTGCTCAACAACGCAGTGGGTGCAGTGAAAGATGGGGGACACATTAAAGTCTCTTTGGCCACCGTTCAAAAGGAATCTGTGTCGATTACGGTTGCGGACGACGGAATCGGCATTCCCGAGTCACACCTCAAACGGATTTTCGAGCCGTTCTTCACGACGAAGGAGGGCGCGGGCACCGGACTCGGGCTCTCGATCACGTATGGGATTGTCCAGAAACTGGGCGGCGAGATTTCCGTGGAGAGCAAGGTGGGGAAGGGTACACGGTTTACCGTGATACTTCCCATCGCCCTGGAGGAATAGTCGGATGGATCGGGTCCGAGTCCTATTCGTCGACGACGAGGAGGAGCTTGTATCGGCAGTTGTGGAGCGACTCGAGTTTCGGGACATCGAGGCTTGCGGCGCCACCAGCGGGGTGGAGGCGCTTCAGAGGATCGAAGAGCAGGAGTTCGAGGTCGTCGCTTTGGACGTGCGTATGCCGGGGCTGGGCGGGTTGGCCGTCCTTCGGCGGCTGCGACACATTCGCCCGCAGCTTCACGTGATTCTCCTGAGCGGTCACGGGTCAACCGCTGATGTGGAGGAGGGGCTTCGTCTGGGTGCATTCGCCTACCTGCAGAAGCCGGTTGATATTGACGACTTTGTCGCGTTGATCCACAAGGCTGTAAGGGAAGGAGAGCACGAACAAGATGGCGGCTGATGCCGACGGCGACCGATTCAGGGACGAGTGCCTGGCTCTTTTCGGCAGGGTCACCGCGGGTCAGTCGCATGAGATGGCCAATGTTCTCAGCATCATCAAGGAGCTGGTCGGCCTGCAGGAGGACGTTCTGGCGACGATTGAGGCGGACGCGCGCATGCCGCTGGCGAAACTCAGGGGGATCTGCGAGAAGGTGCAATCGCACATCGCGAACGGACAGAGGATTGTGAAAAGTGTCAACCTGTTCGCGCACAGCGTCGATGAACGACGCAGCGTTTTTGACGTGGAGACCGCGATCGATCGAATCATCCTTCTTGCCAGGCGCTGGGCGTCTCTCAAGAAGGTGGAGCTGTCGCGTCGGTTGCCGCCGCAGTCGGTGTCGCTGGAGAACAGCCTTTTTTTCTTTCAGGCCGCCGTCTTCGTCTGCATCGATGCGGCGTTGTCGGCCGCCGCTTCGAAGCGGCAGGTGTCGGTAGGCTATTCCGTGGTCGGGGACGGCGTCGAGATTGTCGTGACAAGCGCCGACCCCATGCCACTGTCGCCGGCGATGGCGGCGAAAGCGGCCCTTCTGAGCCGGCTCATCGACGAGATGGGGGGCGAGATGAGGGCGCTGTCCGGGAACGAAGGCGTGGACCGGTTCAGTTTCCTTGTTGCGAGACACGCGCGGGGAAACGCCGGGGGCACGTCCCCCGCCGTAAAGGAGGATTGACGATGACCGCACCGGACAAGGTTCTGTTGGTGGACGACGAGGTCGATTTCGCGGAGACCCTGGCCGAGCGTCTTCGCACGCGAGGTCTTCACGTCGAGGTTGTTACAAGCGGAGAGAAGGCGATCTTGGCGGCCCGCACGACATCTTTCGACGCAGTTGTTTTGGATCTTGCCATGCCCGGCATGGATGGAATCGAGACGCTCAAGGTGCTTCGCGACGACGATCCGGACATCCAGGTCATGCTGCTCACGGGTCAGGCAACGATCAAAGCAGCGGTCGAAGCCAGCCGGCTGGGCGCTGTCGATGTCCTCGAGAAGCCTACCGACATCGCCACTCTGATGGAGAAAATTCGAGAGGCCCGTGCGAAGCATTTGGGGGCGAAGGAGCAGCGATCACAAGAGCGGGTCGATGACATCCTGCGCGAACGCGGCTGGTGAGCGTCGGCTCGCCCGTCTATGGAGGGGCAGAGCTGCTGTTCTTTCGCGATCGGCCACGAGCAGAACGGGGGATGACAAGCCGCATACGAACGATCCAGCGGCCACGAGACTCACGACGACGGCCGATTGCAGCGTCCCTGTTCGATCACGAATTCGTGCCTTGCTCAGGACCGCCTGGGTCGGCCGGAGAGTTACACGTGACGCATCCGCATCACGGTTCGTAGCGTACGACCTTGCGCAAGGGGCACAGGTCTTCGTCCGAGTCTCGATGTGCTTCGGCATAGATTCTTTCTATCGCAACCGCTTGAGTGGGGAAAACACCATTTACGCCATTGGACCCGCTCTGATCGGCAATGCCCAGGACTTCCACGTCGTCATCCTTAAGTCCGCTCAGGTATATCGAATATCCCTCATGCCGCAGTTGCGCGGAGAGGCGATGGAACTCCTCCGCTGCCAGCGTATCGATTCCGGCCAATGTATCCCCGGCGACAAGGATGTGCGTGACCGAGGGGCGACGCTCCAGTACTTGTCGAAGCTTCTTTTCGAAGTAGCCGATCGTCGCGAAATTGAGTGGGCCTTCGAAGCGGACGACTGCTATCCGCCGACACAGCGCCAGCCCATATCGATGAGCATCCCTCAACGAACCATCCTCGTGCAACGACAATTCAGTAAGCCGCGGCAGCAGGTCCTGCAGCGGGCAATCTTCGTCGGGGTCATGGGCGTGGGCGTCCAGCATGATGGCGGCGATGGCCAGGGTGTCCGTCGGGTAGGTGCTGTTCGGTCCGATCAGATCGGCGAGTTTGCTGGTGGCGAGATCTTCAAAGGCCTGGTCGCTGAGATTGGCCAATACGACGCGATAGCCGGCCTCACGAACTTCCTTGACGAGCGCGATAAGGTTTCTCTGTTCGTTGGCGTCGAGCTTATCAAGCCTGTCGGCGAGAAACACCACATTCCGAACGCTGGGGCGCGTTTTTGCCCACTGAATGAATTCGGATTGGATCGCTTTTCTGTTGCGAAGCGCCAGTGGACCATCGAATCGAAGCAGGGCGATATGGTTGCATAGTCTGAGGTTACGCTGGGCCGCGTCACGGAGAACGCCGTCGTCGTCCAACGAGAGCTCGGTCAAGCGGGGTGCAAGGCTCCGTAAGGGGCAGTCCTCTTCCGACGACCCTCCGTGAGCCTGCGCGTAAATCGCTGCGATCGCCATCGGCTGAGTCGGGTACATGTTTTCGGCGCCCAAGACCCCGGTGGTGCGATTCCGATCGAGAACGTCCACGACCTCCTCTTTAAGGCCGCTGAAGGAGACGGCATAGCCGTCGGCCCGGAGTTTCTGCACCAGATCGCCCAGTTTCTGTGCGCCCGAATCATCGATGTCGCTGATGCCGTGAGATGCAAGCACGACCTGCCGCAGGGCCGGGCGGTCGGCGAGGCCTCTCAGTATTTCATGCTGCAGGAAGGCGGTATTTGCGAAGCTGAGCGGGGCATCGAAGCGAAGCACCGCAATATGGCGACATTTTCTCAAGCCGTGGCGTTCCGCGTTACGGAGCGAGCCATCCGGATGCAACGACAACTCTACGATGGGTGGCATGGCCCGGAGGTACGGACAGTCGCGCTCGTCCGTACCCTCGTGAGCCGAGGCGTACGTCATGGCGATGGCCTGGCTCTGCGTGCCGTAGAAATTCTCTTCGCCGATCTCGCCGTAAAGACGGGAGCGTCTCAACACGTCGAGGACCCGTTCTGACATTCCGGAGAATGATACTGCATACCCGGCGGCGCGAAGATTGTTGACCAGGTGTCTCAGGGTTTCCTCACCCGAGGCGTCGATTTCGCTTATCCCTTCGCCGGCGACGTGGAGATGCCTGAGTTCCGGCGATTCCGCGACCCGATTGAGGATCTCACCCTCCAGGTAGTTCGTGCTGGCGAAATTCAACGGTCCCTGGAAGCTCACCACTGAAATGTAGCGACACTTCTTCAAGCCGAGGCGTTTGGCGTCCCGCATCGCACCGTCGAGACGCGGGGCCAGTTCGACGATCTCCGGGCGCATGCTGCGATACAGGTATGCTCCGATTGACAACGCAACGCCTATGAGGATACCCCACTCGAGATGCGGCGCGAACACGAGGGTCCCCGTGAAAGCGATGACCGAAACAGCGCCGTCGAACCGGTTGGCGCGCCACGCATGGATCGTGCCCTTGACGTTGAGTAAACCGACCACGGCCATCATGATGATCGAGGCGAGAACTGCCTGGGGCAAATGGTAAAGCGTCCTGCAGAAGAAGAGCAGCACGACCATCACAACGCCGCTGCAAAAGACGTTGGACATACCGGTCTGCGCGCCGGCTTGCAGGTTGACCGCGGATCGAGAAAAGGAACCCGAAACCGCGTAGCTCTGCCCCATACATCCCACGATGTTAGCCAGTCCCTGGCCGATGAGCTCCTGATTAGCGTCCAGCTTCTGATGTGTCCGGGCCGCCATGCTCTTGGCGATTGAAATTGCTTCCATGAAACCGAGCAGGGAGATGACCATGGCGGGAACGAGGAGCTGGAGCGCGATGTTCCAATTCACCTGAGGCACTCGGAAAGCCGGCAGACCTTCCGGTATTCTGCCTACCACCGCGCCCCCGCCGGTCATGGCGATGCTTTCAGGATCCAGGGGGCTGTTGCCAACCTTGATACGCCACGTACCTCCCTCCATAGCAGTCTTTTCGGGAGCCTCATCACGGGAGTAGAATCGCGGTCCGGCGGCGGGTTCCTCTGTCCTCACGAAGAGCCTGCTCCGCAGCGTCTCACGGTACTCGGAGATCGAATGTTTGAGCTCCTTGATGTGCTCGTCGATGAATCCGGCCGTCGAATGGAGCAGGAGAACCGCATCCGAAAGGTCGGCCGGGCGTTCATGTGGGTCACTTTCCTCCGCGAAATCGCTGAGCTCGCGCATGCCGTGACAGCGCAGGCAGAGACCGGGGGAACCCTCGTCTTCCAGTTCAGCCCAGGTTGTCCTGCTTTCAATCAGCGAGGTCTCCAGGGCCTTCTTGGCCTCGATTGCCTCGTTGAATCGCCGAATTTGCTCCCTCACCTGCGCGGAGGCGAACTGGCGGATGTCAATGGTCTCATTCCTCTGAAAGCCGACCGCCCACGACACGAAGGTGGTCACCACCACCGCGATGAGAACGTTGGGGATTCGTGGACTTACACGCTTCAGTACGATCAGAATGGCAAACGAGACTGCGGCCATCCCCACGGTTGGCCAGTGGGTGTAATGAAACGCGGCCCTGATGACACGGAAGATGGTTTCGTAATGATGGGGGGCCTTGTCGACATGCACGCCGACGATCTTGGATAGCTGCGACGTGGCGATGATCAAGGCGGCGGCATTGGTAAAGCCGTTGACAACCGGATGCGACAAGAAGTTGATCACGACGCCAAGTCTCAGGGCGCCCAGGGCGAACTGAAACAGCCCCACCAGGAGGGCCAGAAGGAGGGCGTACGCAATGAACGATTCGCTCCCGGCTGTGGCCAGCGGCTCGAGCGTAGCCGAGGTCATCAACGAGACCACAGCGACGGGGCCGGTGGCCAGCTGCCGGCTGGATCCAAAGAGGCTGGCGACAAGCGGGGGCAGGAAGGCGGCGTATAGACCGTAGTAGGGTGGGAGGCCGGCCAACTGAGCATAGGCCATCGATTGAGGCACCAGGACCAGTGCCACCGTCAGGCCAGCGACGAAGTCGGCGCGGAGCACGGCCAAGTCGTACGCCTCAAACCAGCTCAGAAATGGGAAGATCCGCCTGAGAAAGGACATCGGAATCGTACGGGCTCCAAGTGTGCTGCGCGTCGTGCACGCACGTTCGCCGGGTCCGCGGCGGCGGCACGTCCTTTAAGCAAGCTGAGTCGTCTTTCTGAACATCCATGGCGGAGCAACAGAAAAGACGTCTTCGGTCTCGCGATGGCACCACCCACGTCGCAGGAAGGCTGATGCCCTTTCTTTCCGATACACCCGCACGGGTCTCTTGTCCAGAGCGACAGCCAAATCCGGGTACTGACATGACGACTCGCGCTGATCGGGCTCCATCATGGGGTCGGCAGCTTTGGACTGCGGGCGCCTTGCGGTGGGCGGTGCGGCGATGTTCGAGCAGGGAGGTTACGGCGCGCGGCTGCCGGCACTACGCCAGTAGAGCACGCGGAGCTCGTGCATCCGCGTTGCGAGGTGACGCCACCAGCAAGAATGCTAGGGGTGCGCGAGCCAACGACTCCGAAGGACCAGAGTACCCGCCACGAGACTGACAAGCGTGGCAACAATCAGGCCCCACGCACTTGTTGAAGGAACGTAGGGTCCGTTACTTGCGGCAATCACGCCGCCGTCTTCAGGGCAACAGAAACTCGGCGCGGCGCCTCGGAACAGGCAGGACCACGCCGTGTTCTCGTAACGGGGATCCTCATCGCCCGCGTCTTCGCTGTCCACGGTGCCGCTGCAGTTGATGTCGCAGGTGACCGGGCAGCAGGAGCAATCACCGGCCTTGCATTCCTGAATGCAGAGCCAATCGTGAACATTGACGGCGCCGTCGTCATTGACGTCGCCATCGCACGGGCACGGGTCCTGCGGTGGAACCGAGCACTCGATCTCGCTGCAAAGGCCTCCCTGCGTCCAGATGTGGTCGCCGCCCGCGCAGTTCGCCTCGATCACGTCGTCCCGGCAAACGCCGTTACCGAGGTAACAGCAGGCTCCGGCGGGCGGGGCCGGACAGGAGACCTGCGAGCACGTCAAGCCCTCGGACCAAATGAAATCGGCGCCTGTGCAATCGCCTTCCAGCACGAAGTCCTCGCAGTTTCCAGTGGCCAGATTGCAGCAGGCCCCCGACGGAGGCAACGAGCATGTGACTTCGGCACAGGTCAGCCCCTCCGACCACTCGAAGTCGGTTCCCGTGCACTCGGATTCGATCACACCCTCTTCACAGACGCCCGTGGTCAAGTCACAACAGGCGCCCGTCGGCGCACAGCAGACCTCAACCGGCGAACCGATAAACAGACAGTACCACACGCTGTCGTCGTTCAGGGGATCGTCTCCGGCGTCCCGGTCGTCCACGACGCCGTCGCAGTTGATATCACAGGTGACCGGACAGCAGGAACAATCACCGGCCTTGCAGTCCTGGATGCAGACTGAATCAATGACGTTCACGAAGCCGTCGTCGTTGACGTCGCCGTCGCATGGGCAGGGGTCCTGCGGCGGGACTGAACACTCGACCGCGCTGCAAGGAGCGTCCGAGGTCCAGACATAGTCCGCCCCCAAGCAGTCCGCCTCAACAACGCCGTCCTGGCACATGCCGTTGCCCAGGTAGCAGCACGCTCCGGTTGGAGGGGCGGGGCATGATACCTGCGAGCACACCAAGCCCTCAGACCAGACGAGATCGACCCCGGTGCAGTCGATTTCGACGACGCCATCCTGGCAGACGCCGGTGGACAGATCGCAGCATGCGCCGGTCGGTCCCGGACAACAGGTTGCAGGCGGCAAACCAATGAACAGGCACCGCCAGGCGCTGTCCTCGTTGAGCGGGTCTTCCCCGGCGTCCTGGTCGTCGACGACGCCATCGCAGTTGATGTCGCAGGAGACGAGACAGCAGGAACAATCTCCACCCTTGCAGTCCTGGATGCATATCCAGTCGTTAACATTGACAATTCCGTCTTGGTTCACGTCGCCGTCGCAGGGGCATGATTGGGCGACGAGGGGGCGACAAAGAATCGCGAGCAGGGAAAGAATGAGCAGAATCCGCGGCGTGAAAGCGGTCATCGTTTTCGTCCTCCTGGGATGTGGCACGAACTGGTGCGCGACGCACAGACCGGCACTAGGGTTCCGGTATCATTACGCAACAACAGCCTCGTCGCAAGAGCACGATTTCCTGGCGCCGCGTGCCGGGTCCGTGACAGTTTGGGCGGGACCTCTGGGAGGCGAGCCTTGTGGTTTGTAGTAGCGGTTGCGGCCCGGCAGGAGCCTCGCCCTCCCTTAATGCGTCATGCGGCAATCGCTGCTGCCCACCGATTCTGTCACGCACCCCGCATGCCGACGCCGATTCGACACATGAGGGGGTGCAAAATCGCCGTAGTTCGGGCAAGGATCGTTTTGTTCCTTGACGGCGCTCGCGTGGGATGGCTAGATGGCGCATCGACGGCGTGTGCATTGGCGAAACGTGAACACGGCTTTTCGTCAGGAAAGGCGGGCGGAGCGTGAGGTTACTTGTCACGGGCGGGGCAGGCTATGTCGGTAGCCACTGCGTGCGGACGCTGTGCGATGCCGGGCACGACGTGGTTGTGCTGGACAACCTGTCTCAAGGCCATCGAGAGGCGGTCGATCCGCGAGCAGGGTTCGTACACAGTGAGCTGGCTGACACAAGCCTGCTCCGGGATCTCTTCCAGGGCGCGTCGTTCGACGGGGTGTTGCATTTCGCGGCCAGCCTGGACGTTAACGAGTCGGTGCGCGATCCGCTGAAGTACTACGCGAACAACGTGGGGAATACGGTAGGGTTACTGCAGGCGATGGCCGAGGCGAGTGTCAGATTGCTCGTGTTCAGCTCGACGTGTGCCACCTACGGCATCCCCGAGAAGATGCCGATCCGGGAGGACGCGCCGCAGGCGCCGATCAACCCCTACGGGCGCACGAAACTCGCGATGGAGTGGGCGATGCGGGACTGCGCCCAGGCATGGGGTCTGGGCGGTTGCGCCTTGCGTTACTTCAATGCATGTGGGGCGGCGTCGGACGGCACGATCGGGGAGGATCACGACCCCGAGATTCACCTGATCCCGCTGGTCTTGCAGGTGGCTTTGGGACAGCGCGAATCGATCACCGTTTTTGGAACGGATTATCCGACGGCTGACGGCACGTGCGTGCGGGACTATATACACGTTGAGGATCTGGCCGCCGCGCATCTCAAGGCAATCGAAACACAGCAACCGGGCTCTTTCCGTTCTTATAACCTTGGCACGGGAACCGGCACCAGCGTGAGGCAGATCATCGAGGCCGCGCGGGATGTGACGAAGCATGCGATCCCGGCGGTCGAAGGGCCGCGGCGGGCGGGCGATCCGCCTGACCTGTACGCCGAACCGTCCCGGGCGAAGGCGGAGCTCGGCTGGATGCCGTCGTACACGGACATTCGCGCCACCATCGAGACGGCGTGGCGATGGCATCGAAGCCACCCGGATGGTTTTGAGGGTAGCGGTCTGTCCGGCTGATCGTGACGCGCGACACCTCGCGCCAGACTGCACCTCACAACCGCATGCAGATCACGATGAACTTTTGCCCGTTATCTCGTAAACAGGTCGCGGAGCCACTGGGCGGTGGTCTGACGGCCCAGGCGGCCGATCGCGTCGGTCAGGGGGATCTGCTTGGGACAGACCTGTATGCAGTTCTGGGCGTTGCCGCAGTCGGTGATGCCACCGGGGCCCATGACCGCGTGGAGCCGGTCTTCCTTGATGTATGAGCCTGTGGGGTGGGAGTTGTGCAGATCCACCTGGGCAAGGATCGCGGGGCCGACGAAGCGGGAATCCTGTTGAAACTGGGGGCAGGCTTCCATGCAGCAACCGCAGGTCATGCATCGCGAGAAGAGATAGCGGATCGACTGCACGCCGGGGGAGATAAGCGGGGCGTGGCGGTGGATGTCCCAGGAACCGTCCACCGGCACCCAAGCTTTGATCTCGAGCAGTGCGTCGAAGACCTTCTGGCGGTCGACCATGAGATCGCGGATGAGCGGGAACTTGGAGAGCGGCTCGAGGACGATGGGCTGCTCCAAATCATCGATGAGGGCGGCGCAGGCTTGGCGGGGCACACTGTTGATCAGCATGGTACATGCGCCGCAGACCTCCTCCATGCAGTTGGAGTCCCAGAGCACCGGCTGCACCTTTTCGCCGCGGGCGTTGATCGGGTGCTCGCGCAGGTACATGAGCGCCGAGACGACGTTGTGGTTGGGGGAGTACGGCATGTTGAACTCTTCCCAGTAGGAAGGGTTTTCGGGACCGTCCTGCCGCTTGATCCTGAACCGAATCTCTTTGTTGTGAACCATGTGTCTTCTTCCAGCTCTACCGATAATCGCGCGGTTTCTCCGGCGGAAGGAGGGAGAGGTCCACCGGCTTATACTCGATCTCGGGACCGTCCTCCGAATGCGTTACGATTGAATGTTTGAGCCACTTTTCGTTGTTGGCCTTCCACTTGGCCTTGTACTCTTCGTACTCGGGGTCTCCCTCGAACTTCCCCTCGGGTATTCTCAATTCGAACTCGGCCTTGTAGTGCGATCCACGGCATTCGTCGCGCATGCGGGCGCATTTGGTGATGACCTCGGCCAGTACGATCATGTCCTGGATCTGGCGTGCCCAGGAGAGTGAGTGGTTGAAACGCGTCCCCTTGTCATCAAGGGAGATCTGCTTCGAGCGTTCCTTGAGCTTGCCGATTCCGTCGAGCGCCTTGTCGAGTCCCTCGTTGCTGCGTTCGACGAAGACATGCTCTCGCATCAAGTCTCCGAGTTCACGGTGCAACGTGTAGGGGTTCTCGCCGTTGTCGCGGGCCATGAGCGCTTGGTTCTTTTCAGCCTGGCGTTTCTGCTCGGCGTTGTAGCCGCTTTCCGGCAGCTCGCCGTTGCTCTTTTTCAGGTTCTTGACGTAGGCGACCGCGGCGTCGCCGGCCACGAGGCCGCTGAACGACGCACTCAGCAGCGAGTTGGCTCCGAGGCGGTTGGCGCCGTGGTAGGCGAAATCACACTCGCCGCACGCATAGAGTCCGGTGATGCTTGTGGCGTGGTTCTTGGGATGGATGCGGGCCATCCCGCCGTTCTGTCCGTCCTTTTCGAAATCGACCCAGAGACCACCCATCGAGTAGTGCGTGGATGGGAAGATCTTCATCGGGCGTTCGCAGGGGTCTTCTCCGAAGAAGGTGCGGTACATCTCGAGGATGCCGCCGAGCCGTGTTTCGAGGAACTCTCGCGGTTTGTGGGTCAAATCGAGGTAGACGATGTCCTGTCCGTCCACGCCCAGGCCCATGTGCCGGACGGCCCGGCAGATGGCACGTGACGCGACGTCTCGCGGTACGGTGTTGCCGTAGGCGGGGTACCACTCTTCGAGGAAATAGAATCGCTCGTCCTCAGGGATGGTCAGCGGGTCGCGGCTGTCACCTGGTTTTCGGGGAACCCAGATGCGGCCTCCCTCGCCGCGGCAGGCTTCGGACATGAGGCGGTTCTTGTCGTGGCCCGGCATGCCGGTGGGGTGGAATTGGATGAACTCGCCGTCGGCGAACTTGGCCCCTTGCTGGTACACGCGGCCGGCGGGCGCGCCGGTCGAGTTGCTGGACATGGTGGACCGGCCATAGATCAGCGCCAATCCGCCGGTGGCCAGGACGACTGCGTCTGCCCGGAAGGCTTCGACCTTCATGTCCCGCAGATTCATGGTGACGATTCCCCGGCACAGGCCGTTGTCGTCGAGAACGAGGGAGAGGAAGTCCCAGCTCTCGTACTTGGTTACGGACCCGTTCGCCTCGTGGCTGCGGACTTGCTCATCGACGGCGTAGAGAAGCTGTTGACCGGTCGTGCCGCCGGCGAAGGCGGTGCGTTTGTTCTTGACTCCTCCGAATAGCCGCTGGTCCATGATGCCCTCGGGCGTGCGGCTGAAGGTCACGCCCATGCGATCGAAGGTTCGTATGACCCCAGGTGCCTCTTCGCACAGGTTCTTAATCGGGGGCTGGTCGGCCAGGTAGTCGCCGCCCTTGATGGTGTCGACGACGTGCTGCCAGACGGAGTCGTTCTGCCCTTTGACGTCGAGGACGGCGTTGATCCCGCCCTGGGCGCAGCACGAGTGCGAACGCTTGACCGGGAAGAGGGAAAACAAATCGACGTGAGCGCCTCGCTCGACAATTCTCATCGTTGCCCAGAGGCCGCCCAGCCCGCCGCCGACCACGATGATTTTTGGTTTTGCTGCCATTGCATCTGTTTTCCGGTAGATGAGTCGGTTTCCAATCCGCGGGTTTCCGCGGGTACCTACAGCAAGCTGGGATCCGCAGGGTCGTCGAGGATCGCCGCGTGGTCCTGCGTGACCGGCGGCGACGCGATCACCTCGGTATTCATAGTCTTCAAAGCAACCAGCGACCCCAGTCCGAAGAGCGCCAAAACGATGCCGATGGCCGTGCAGACACGGCCGCTGATCCGTTGCGACCGCGGGCCGACGGTGATGCCCCAGGTAATCAGGAACGTCCAGATCCCGTTGGCGAAATGGAACACGGCCGAGAGCAGTCCGATGACGTACACGGGTGCAGTCCACCAGCTTGCCATTGCCGTCGCCGCGGTGCTTGCGGCCGCGTGCGGGTCAAACTCGGCTCCGCCTGGGATGATCCAGTGCACGTGCCACAGATGTGCCAGAATGAAGACGATCGCGATGATTCCGGTCCAGCGCTGGAGGGTGTAGCGGACGTTTCCTCCGTAGCGATAGGCGCGCACATTCGATCGGCCGGACAGCCAGATGACGACCCCGAGTGCGGCGTGAAAGGCGATGGGGGCGAAGATGAAGCACACCTCGACCACCTTGAGAATGCCGAGCTTGGCCAGGGTGTGAATCTGGTCAACAGCGAATTGGAAGGCGCTCTCCCCGGCGATGATGGATGCGTTCACCGAGAGGTGAATGCAAAGAAAAACCCCCACGGGTATGACGCCCGTGAGGGAATGTAATCGTCGGAGGAGAAAATGGCTTCTTTCGCTGAACGATGCTCGTACCGCGACCGAGTCAGCCACCGGTATCCGTTCCTTTCTTGCAGCAGGCGTGCGTCCCACGCGTCCGAGAGAAGGCACTGCACGCCGCGTGCCACCTCTTCGCCCGCGAATTCGGACGGCTCGATTATAGGAACCGTGTCGGGCCGTTCAAGGCCATTTGTCGTTGGGCGAGCGTCAGGAGTAAACCCATCCTGATTGAGTTCTGCCCATACTGAGACCGCCCAGCCGGCGTACCCGGGGCGTGCAAAGCTGTCCGGCCGGGTTTATGCTCGCCGGCCTCGAGCTCGGGGCGCATCCTGATGCGCATCCTGATGCAGTCATCGGCGCGCGCAGAGGCTCGTGTACAGTGGAGTTTCGGGAAGGGCGGGCGCCTCCCTTTCAGTACGCGCTTAGCTTGCTGAGACGGCGCGTCATGGTCGGCTTGGGTCTTGCCGGCGGGAAGTCCCCTCGTTGCCTGCGCTCCGGCGACCTGGTGAAACACACGGGCAAGCTTGCCAAGCACGCGCTCCCTTCGTTGGGAGGTCGGATTGGTATGAGCACACGGACGGCGGCAAAGCTACCGAGTGAGCGTCGTCGGGTGGCGATCGTCGGTGCTGTGGTCTGCGCCCTGCCTATTCTGGCGATTGGTCTGTTTGCCGCACTGGCGCGAACCGACGACATCGACGCCTTTCTCTACGCGTACTACGCCAAGCAAATGCTGGGTGGCCAGGAGCTGTACGCGGACCTCTGGGACAACAAACCACCGGGCATCTTCTGGGCCGACGTGGTCGGGCTGTGGTTCGCGGGCGGGCGCTGGCTGGGTGTTGTTCTGGTCTGCTCGCTGGCGGCGGCAGGCTCGTGCGTGATGTTCTTCTTGTCTGCGCGGCGGCTGTACGGCGTCGGGCCGGCCGCGATCGGCGTCGTGATGGCGTCGCTCTACGTTTTTCTCTACGACTATCACGTGGGCGGCAATCGCCCGAACACGTTCTACGTGTTCTTTGAGCTGTGCGTGATGGCGGCGTACGTGCATTCGTTCGGCCGGGAGAACAAGGCGACATGGTGGCTTTACGCGGCGGGAATGGCGGCGTTCGCGTCCGTCATGTTCAGGCAGACCGCGTTTGCAGCGGCAATGGCCGTAACGTTGCACCATGTGCTCGTCACGGTCACGGGGCGGCAAGGGCCCAGGACGCTCATACGCAATGCCGTGGCGTTCGCCGCGGGGTGCGGCACCATAGCTGTTGTCGTGACGCTGATGCTATGGGCCACCAGCGACATGGGGCACGCCTGGCACGGAATCGTAACCTCGAACGTGGGTTACTTCGCTCAGCGCGGCAAATCGCGATTGCTTCCAGAGATGTTCCGGTGGGAAGACCATTTGGATGTGCTCGGCCTGCCTTTGATATTAGCGATCGGCGCTGTGGTTTACACGGTGTTTGAGCGTATGCGTATGCGATCGGCGGAGGAGAATACGTCCGAATCTGATCGACCGCCCGCGGCGTTCGCCCTGGTGGCGATGTGGTTACCGATCGCGGTCTACCTGGCTCTGGTGGGACCCAGCAAGCGCATGATGTACTTTGGGATTGCGCTCGCGCCGCTGGTGTTGCTGGCCACGCACGGCGTGTGGCTGCTGCTGCGCGAGCAGGACGAACGGCGTCCGCCGCGTTTCAGCGTGGTCGTGGCGGTATTGTGGTTTGCGTTCATGATGGTTCCGGGTGTTGCGCGGCAGTGGGACGCCGCTTTGATCGCGCATTTCCGGCGTTTTGACGACCGATCCACGCCCCGCCATGAATACATCGTCCGGGCCATCCGCCGTCACACGGAGCCGGACGAGACGATCTACATGTGGGGGTACCTGCCGGCGGTTTACTGGTACGCGGACCGGCCTCAGGCGCAGCGGTACATCGTGACGACTTTGATCGACCAGTGGGGGCGGCGCGCCCAGCCGTACGTTGACGTGGTGATCGAGGACCTGAAGCGTGCCCCGCCGAAGGCGATCATTGTCGGGCAGCGTGAATTGCGAACGATCGAGGATCCGCCCGAGGGTCATCCGGTCGAGTACGCCGACTTTGGCGATTGGCTGCGGGAGCATTACGACATGTCGCCGGACGGCGAAAGCCGGAGTGTATGGATCCGCAAGGATTGACGGTTTGAGGAGTCCTCTGCCAATACCGGGTGTCAGAATGTGGGATCGCGTTTGGCGGATCGTTCTCGGACGGATGCTTCCAGCCGATCCACGACCTGGTCCAGGGTCAAGTCTGTAGTGTCAACAACGATCGCCTGACCGGAAACCAGGAGCGGTTCCCACTGGATCGCGTCTCTTTCGTCACGCCGTTTGACGTCGGCAAGGACTTCTTCGAAGGTGACATCGTGGTTATCGGCCTGCAACTCCTGAAGTCGTCGCCGGGCGCGCAATTCGGGGGCGGCCTCGATGACGAATTTGACGTCGGCGTAGGGAAACACGACGCTTCCCTGGTCTCGGCCTTCGGCCACGAAGGATTGGAGGGCCGTACCGATCTCGCGCTGTTTGTGGAACAGGAGGTTTCGGATTTCCTGGACTACGGCGACCGACGAGGCGGCCTGGCTGACGGCGATCGTGCGGATTTCGTCGGTGACGTCCTGCCCGTTGACGCTTATGCGTGTTCCGTCAGGCGTACAGGTGACCCCCAGCTCGACGGAACGGGCGATCTCGAACATGGCCGGGGCGTCGTCTCGGCAGACACCTTCGCGGAGGATCTGGTAACCGATCGCCCGGTACATGGCGCCTGTGTCGAGATATGCGATATTGAGTCGGGCAGCCAGCCGCCGCGCCGCCGTCGACTTACCGCTGCCGGCCGACCCGTCAATTGTCACGATCATATCAGACATTCTAGACCGGTTCGGCCAGGTCGCCAACGGCGGGCGCAGTTGAGCCGCGACTTCGCAACTTGTTGAGAGCGGTCTTTCGCAGCCATCCGTTGACGCGGGTACGCGGTGCGCGTATTATTTTTCGCGCTGCGCCGGAGTGCCCGGGAAGCGGCTAGACCGGGCACTTCGACACTTCCGGCAGCCGGTGGAGCCGCGAAGGCATGGCAGATTCGATCATCGTCGCCTGTCCGACCTGCGCCCAGAAGTATCGTGTGTCTGCTTCGAAAATCGGAGAGCGGGCCCATTGCAAGAAATGCGGCCAGCGGTTCCGTATTGAAACGGACCAGCCGATCGACGACGACACGATTTTGGGGTGGGTGATGGAGGAGGCCGAGTCGTCCGAGCAGAGTGTGATGGGCGGGACGAGCATCTTCGCGCCCATGCGTAAGAGTGCGTCGCCTCGCCCGAAGATCGACGAATGGCGTCCTCCGCCCCCGCCGGACCGACCGAGAGTTCGCTTCGAGCGTATTGACGAAATCGGGGCGTACTTCGAGTTTCCTTCCGGCCTGCTGCGGCAGCGTGACGTCCGCATGTCGTTTCCTCTGCGGTGCATCAACTGCGTGGGCAAGGAGAACCTGGAGATCCGGCTGATCATCTGGACGGACAAGCTTCCGTGGCAGGACGCGTTTCATCGCCGGGACATCGAAACGAAGGCTCTCGGCCGGCTCGATCAACTGCTCCGGACGCACCAGCAGCGCTGGATCGATCAGCTGGAGCCGATGTCAGTGCTGCCGCCGCCCTACTGCAATCCGTTCCCGTATTTCGTGTGCCACAACTGTGGCTCGGCCGGGGGGATCACGGCGCACGTGCTGCGGCGGGAAGGGGAGGAGATCTGCCAGATAGGCATCGCCAACCTGGAGATCGCGCGTCGCTTTTACTACAACAACGGCGGGACGAGCACGATCGGTTATCAGCGGCTGGTGGATGCGGCGAAGCGACAGCGCGACGACCGCTGGCAGCGGCTGCCTTTTCCCGTTCGCAAGCGTATCTCGACCTGGTTTCGGCCCCGTGACAACGAGCGGTTTCTAGGTTTTTTCGCAGACCGCGATTTCTCGCGGGCGGAGGCGGGCAGCGCCGGCGTCGTTCTGACGGACGGGCGTATCATTTTCAAGAAGTACGGCACGAAACGGGAATTCGACGTGGACAGCGGCGGCCGTCTGGAGATTCAGGCCGACAAGCGCACGGCCATGGTCCGCATTCTGCAGCCGGCCACGCGGGAAGTGAAGCTGCACTCCAACCCAGTGGCGGCCATGCATCTGGCCAAGGCGCTGTCCAAACTCAAGAAGTCCTGGGACATCAAGGTAAAGACACTGACCTCGGAAGCTGAATAGTGCCACGGGGGATGTTGCACTTCGTGCGGAGCCGGCGCCGGGCGACAGGGTCGTCGGTCTGGAGGGGCGTCGTCGGTGAACGTAGCGCAGAACGACAGAGGGCGTCAGCGATTGTTGCCGGTTCCCCGTCAGAGAAAGCTTCGTAGGAACTCTCGCCCCTGCTCGCTAACCCCGATCCTCGAGGAGTACTGTCTGCGCCGAGTTCCGTCGGCGGAGGGATCGGCGATCAATGCCTGATGAATGAACACCTTGGTTCGAACGAACGATTCCCGCGGGAAGGCGCCCATTTCGGATGCCAACGCTACCGCGCGGTTGTGCAGGTTTCCGTAGTCGGTGATTTCGTCGACGAGTCCGATGTGTTCGGCGGTATCGGCGTCAAGCATCGAACCGTTCAGCAAGAGGCGCTTCGCGCGCCGCTCGCCGACTTGCCGGATCAACGGAGGAACTACGATCGCGGCCGCCAGACCGTGTCGGACCTGAGGATACCCGAACCGCGCCGATCGCGCCGCGATGACCAGATCGCAGGTGCCCGCGAGAGCCGCGCCGCCAGCGGTCGCGGTGCCGTTCACCGCGGCGATGATGGGCAGGGGGGCGCACTCGATTGCCTCGAACAGGTCGAACAGGGCCTCGGCGTAGACTTTTGCCGGCTCCGGCTGGTCCATTGCGGCCGCCACCTCAGCAAGGTCCAGACCTGCGGAGAACGAGGTGCCGGCGCCGGTCAGTACGATGGCCGATCGGCGAGCATCGTCCACGGTTGCCTGCAGGGCCCCGCGCAATTCCTCGATGAGCTGACGCGACAGCGCGTTACACCGCTCCGGGCGGTTCATGGTCAGGATGACTGTGTTGCCAATCCGTTTGATTTGCAGCACGTTCGGCACGATCATCCTCCGACAACTCTTGGTTTGTGCGGCGCCGGCCGCTTGAGGCCGGGGCGCGACCCGCTACGATACTTCAATTGGGAGCTTTTATCATGCCGGACGTACGCATTTGCGAAATGGTCCCGCGCGACGGGTTGCAGACTCTGAATCGGGAGCACACGGTTCGGGTCGGCCGCAAGATCGCGTTGATTGACGCGCTGGCCGAGGCCGGTCTCGATTTCATCGAGGTCGGTTCGTTCGTCAGCACGCGGGCTGTGCCGCAGATGGCCAATACCGACGACGTGGCCCGCCACCTTACCGTGCGGCCGGCAATCGACTACGCCGCCCTTGTGCCGAATCTGAGGCACTATGCGCGGTTCAAATCGTCGGGGCTGAATACGGTTGCTCTGTTCGTTTCGGCATCGGAGGCGTATTCGCAGTTCAACCTCAAGCAATCCATCGCGGAGTCCAAAGTAACTGCCGGGGAGGTCGCCCAGGCTGCCCGCGCGGATGGGTTCAAGCTGCGGGCCCACCTGTCCGCCTGCTTTCAGGACATCGACGGGAGCGATTCGGACATTGACGCCGTTGTGGACTGGGCCCGCACGCTGATCGAGTGGGGCTGTGATCACGTGGCCCTGGCGGATACCAAAGGCACGACGCAACCGCTGCGCGTCCGCACCGTGCTGGACGCCGTCCGCGAGGCCGTCGGCTTCGATCGAATCGCAGTCCACTTTCACGATTCTTACGGCCAGGGCATCACGAACTGTTTTGCGGCCTACGAATGTGGTGTCCGTATCTTTGACGGCTCGGTCGGTGGGATCGGGGGCACGCCGCTTGGGAAGCGAACGGCCAACGAACCGGGCGGTGGAGGCAACATCGCAACCGAGGAACTCGTCCAGCTTTTCAAGTCGATGGGAGTCGAGACCGGCGTCGATCTACCCGCCCTCATTCATGCCGGCCACGTTCTGGCGAGCATCGTCCGCGAGACGGGCGATCCAGAGCCGCCGAGCAAACTGTTGCGCTGATTGCTACCAGACCAAGGCCGATACAACTGCGTAATTACATCCGATCCCGGTTTCAACCGGCGGCGTGGGGAGGGTATCCTTCTGCCACGTCGAGCCGCGGACGATCCCACAATGCCAGACCTGATAGCAAATGTCCGGGTCGTAGTCCTCACACAGGGGGTAACGTCCGATTCGGAGCTGCGGTTGCAGGTGACCCTTGATAAACAACCTGGACGCGTGTCCGTCGACAAACGCCGTGTTGAACGTGAACGGCTCGCCATGCCAGCCGCGAATCAGCTCATCGGTGAGTTCCGACCGGGCCTGACATCCATCCGCACCCAGGTTATACAGATCCGCAAAACGACCGCAGTTCTCGATATACATGATGGTGCGCTTGGGGCTGGGGATGGTTGATAGCGGGTGGAGAAACGGTGAATTGCTCATGAGCTCGCACTCCGGGCCTCGTTTGGCAATCCACCAGGTGTTCGCTGCATAGCTGTTGCCGTAGTGGTCGTAGGAGGTGAGTTTGCTGTCACGCCAATCCGGCAGATGCGTTCCGGTGTATCCATAGTCCGCAGGACAGTGAAACTCCGGCAACTCCGGGGCCATATCGCGCGCCCAGTTGATCTGATTGGGGCCAGGGGCGCTTTGCGCGTTGTAAAATCCGCCTTTGTAGAGCACGTTGTTAAGGGGTCGAGCGCCCGGTCCGCGGCCCATCATGGTGCCCCACGTGGAAGTTACGGGACTGGTACCCTGCTCCGGGTCTCCGCGACCGGATTTCCCGCCCCATTCGTATTCCCCCAACGCGCCAAATGTCCAGTTTCCGATCAACGGGTGAACGGGGATGATGTGTTCCTTCGAGTCGGCTGCGGCATAGACGGTGCTCGCCTCACCTATTCGCTGGAGGTTCGTCAAACATCGAACCTCCTTGCCCTCTCGACGGGCCTCGCCCAACGCAGGCAGGAGCAACAGCAGCACAAACGACACGGAACAGCAGGTAACCGCCGTCTCCAACAGGCTGATACCGCGTTTCAGTTGACGATGGCTTGTGGTAGCTGAAGCTTTCTCGTTCATCTTGTTGCCCCTGTAAACGCCTCGTTGACGAAGACGTAGTCGTTAAGGTCCACATGGGTATCAAGGTCGTAGTCAAACACGCGGCAATCACTGTTGGTGAACGTTGCGTCCGCGCCCGTGAAACACGTCTGCGTCACCGCCCAATCCAGCAGATCCACGTCCGAATCGCCGTCTGCATCGGCGAACGTGCCCAGCCGCCCGCCGCCCATCGTTCCGATTCGAAGGTTCAAAGGCGAGGCGCCGAGATGCCGCCCTTGCGTGTCAAACTCGCGTACGACGCACCGGTTCCAATCACCGGCCAGCAGGACGTGCGGGAATATGCTCGCCAGGCCCGTCGCCCGCGCCGCCAGGTCCGGCAGATCGTTCGGACAGCAGCCGTCGTTCGGCGCCTGGTCAGGGCCGTTGAATTGGCACGCGAGAAGTTCCTGATCGACCCCGCCAAGGAAGCCATCGCAGTCAATATCGGCGACAACGCATTCACCGAAGGCTTGATAATATTGATCCGTGCACGCGGTAAGAACCGATTCATCGGCGGAATCAACGTCGCCATCGGCGTCCAGATCTGCGGAGCACGGGCACGTCCGATTCAAAGTCAGTCGTGATCGTGGGATTCCCGTATCCCTCTCGAGAACAAGGATCTCGGTGGGGTCGGAGGCTTCGGTAACCAGCAGGCGATCCGGTGGCCACGCGACGATCGAGCCGAACATCGAGAACCCGTCCAGGCCGCCCAAGTCGAGTTCGCCTACCGGTCCGTCGAGCGACGTGGGTAAAGTGAAGATTCGGTTTGCCACGCCGTCGACGACATAGAGCGTCTCGCCTGAGACCGTCATATCACCATAAAGCCCCGATCAGAACCACGTCAGCAGCCTTGATCGAACCGTCCCGGTTTCCGGGTTGAGGCGATACAGCCAAGGGTAGTGGCTTGCTCGGCCGAGCAGAAAGAGGTCGGTTCCGTCAAAGGCGATGCCACGAACGCCTCCGAAAGGCCCTTCCGGCGACTTGAACTCCGCTATGCCCGCTCCTGTGAACGGATCCAATTCGACGACAGTGTCACTGTCTCCGTCCAGGCGTGTAGCAAGAACGCGGTCAGACGGCAGTAGGTCGCGTACCACGCGAACCGACGACGCGTCTCTTACGCTACTGGTCAGGTGGTCAGCGACGGCTTGGCCCGAGAGAGAAGGTTCGGCCGGATCCTCCGTGCGGGGTATGCCAGCGGAGAACACGATCTCGTAGCACCCTTTCGAGCCGGGCCCACCGTCCAGGCTTTCGTTCGCTTGCCGAACGGCGTCGGGATAGTAGTACCAATCGTATTGATCGTACGGTTGCAGCGGATCAAGCGGGAGGCGGTCGCGTGTCCCCATGACGGCCACAACGTAATTTTGTGGTTGATCCACCGGCGGGTGAAGAAAACTCAGGTGAACACGCCCGTTTTCGTCCGGCAGCGACGACCCGATATGCCCGCCCCAGTAATCGAAGAGATGCAGAACCGGCTGCAGGCCGCCCCGGTCGGCGGGTGGAGTCACGACGACCTCGAGCACCTGCGTCAACTCCAAGCTCACTTCGTAGTAGTCAACGTCACCTCGTGCCCCGCCGAACTTCCCATCTCCAATGCAGGCAGAGAAACTGGCCACGCCCCCGTCCAAGTCCACCTGCGCAGCCTCAATCAGGGAGTCGTTGGGTTCGAGCGGTCCGTCGAGCGGGCCTCCGCCCATGGGCGTCACGTCTACGCTGAAGTTGTAGAAGCCCACGCTCCGGCCAGCCGCCCCCTCGGACAGGTCTCGTGTACCGCTCACGGCGATCTCGACTTCGCCGGGTTCGAACACCGCGAATTCCACTTGACGAACGCGTACGTGCGGCCGCAGCTCTTCGTAAGCCCTGCCAACCACCGGGTTCAGCAGATGCAGTTGCGTTGGTCGCACCTCGGCCGTCACGATCGACGGCACCTCGATATTCAAGGCGTAGCGGTCCACGTCCAGGCGGAAGTTCAGGCCGTCGCCGATGAACTGATTGACCAGGGTAGCCGGCACCGATTCTATGAGGATGGGATCATCGTTTGCCGTCTCCAACGATGTTGAGGGTATGGTTATGGGCTCTAACAATATGCTGAGCGTGTATCCGCCTTGTCCTGCCTCTCGGCCGGTCGTCGGGTCAGTTGCCGAGTAGGCGGGGTTGAGGGCGTGTGACACCCCGATGAAGAACAGGCGCTCCTCCTCATTCCAGCTCGACCCTTCGACCACGTACGTTTGCAGGCGCGGGTTAAGGCTCGCCTCTGCATCGTCCTCATTGACCAACTCTTCGCCCGAGTGGTTGAACAAACGCAGATACCCGTCAAATCCTTCCTCGTCGGCGGCCAGTGATACCGTCAGCAGCGTTTTGTAGACGTGGCTGCTGTATGCCTCGAACGCATAGAGATCCCGGTCCGCAGCGCCCAGAGGCCCGTTGCCGATTTCGCCGCCGATCACGAGCGCCTCGCCGGCCTGATAGATTTCCGTATCAAGCGCCGTTTCGATCGTGTCATTGGGCTCGGCGTCGAGGATAAGTGTTGCCGCAGCGGAAGGGCCGGCGGTCTGAAGTGGCCAGCAAGCGACCATCGCAAAAACAGGGGCAGCGCTCATCGGTTCATCCTTCGCCGCCCGGCCGCCGTTGCTGGGTCGAGCGGCATGCCTGGCAGGGCAGGCGCATCGCGTATCTGCGCGCACGCTCGCGTTGTTGCGTTGACCCTGCCGTGCCGGTCGTCACAGGTAAGTCTGCTGAGCGGCTCATTTCTTACACGGAATCTGTGAAAAAACTCAAAGAAACTCGGCCGCGTTGTTGGTGATGTGCCGGCGCCGCGTTGACCGGGCGGGAGTGCGGAATTAGAAACAGGTAACTTCTGCAGCTTTTCGGGCGGTTGCGTTTCCGAATGACGTTCGTCCATCTTGTGTTTGAAGTTGCACTGAAGCAACTGGCTTCTGGAGTGGTGTCATGGCGAGGCGAACCGGAATAGCCGTCGTCGGGTGTGGTGTCGTGACGCCGTTTGCGGCGGGCGTTGGTCGCGACGTTTTACGAGCGGAGGCGGCGACGCTTTGTCGCAGTGGTGACAGTTACTGGGCCGTGCCGGACGACTTCCTTCAGCGGTTTGAATCGTTCCCTGCCGAGCTGAAGCGTGAGCGTGGGGCTTGGATTACGGCCGGGGCGTTGAGCCATGCTTGCGAGGATGCCGCGGTCAAGCTTGCCGATTTCCCGGCGGAACGTATAGCCCTAGTGGTCGGCAGTGCGCTTGCGGGGCAGATCGGCATGATCAATTTCGCCGAGGAGGTGCGGGCGCAGTCGGCCCGGTTTGTGAGCCCCATCCATTTCCCGCAGACGGTCGGCAATTACGTCGCGGGGGCCCTGTCGAGGGCCTTTGACATTCAGGGGCCGAACTTGACGATTTCAAACGGCGCCGCGTCGGGACTTCTGGCGATCAGCACGGCGTGCGACCTGCTGGCCGACGGGGCCGCCGACACCGCGCTAGCAGGTGGTACTGAAGTGCTCTCGGACGTCTTGGTGCGAAGCCTGGGCGGGTCGGAGTTCGGCGATACCAACGCCGGCGTCTGGTCGGAGGGGGCATGTATGTACGTTCTTCGCCCGGCTGGGGCAGCTGAAGCGCCGCCGCTTGCCATCATTCGCGAATGGACGACGACCGGGTCACGATCGGCCCCGGCAGAGGAGGGTTCGGTTGCGCACTTCGTTGGCAAGTCTCTTGCGGCCGAGAGTGCGATGCGGCTCGGGGCGGCCGTTTACTTTGGTGGTGCTCCACAGCAGCGTCTTTCCCAGCATGGTGAAGATGGGGCCGCCACGGAGCTCATGGTCGAGCGGGCTGAATCGATATGACGCGGGGCTGGCGAGGCGGGGTCTACATCAAGTACTGGAATGCAAAATAGCCGCCGACGATCGCCGCGCCGCCCAGTATCGCGAGCGTGATTTTGATCCAGCTATACGGCCGGTCGCCCTGGACTTCGCCAGTGCCGGCGTTGACGACGACCTGGTAGGTCTTGTCGCGGTATCGATAGGCGAGCATCCACACCGGAAGAAGAAGGTGCTTGTAGGTGACCGCCTGATAGGCGGTGTTGATCGAGTGTATGCGCTGCTCGTCGCCGCCGATCCGCGCGCGAACTTCCGCCTCGACGGCCTTGTTCATTTCAATCTTGGCGAGCGCGAAACCGACGCCGAGCTCTACGTCGTACGTCCGCGCAACGAACCCGGCGAGCATCTCCTGGTTGAACGGTACGCACTCCTTCAGCGGCCACGGCTCAAGCGTGACGAGTCGCTCGGTGGGCACTCCGGAGGCCGCCACGACCAGCATATCATCGAAGAAATGTTGAAATGAGCCGGACGCCGGGTACCAGCGCGTGCGCCGAACGCGTCGCCGGCTCTTACCGCTTCCCGTGGTGACCCAGTAGTGCTCCCCACGCTGTCCGCTGTAGCGATTGGCCGTCAGCGTGTCAAACGTCCAGTAGGGCATGTACACGCCGTTGAAACGCCCCTGGACGCCGCGGGCCTTGAAGTCGTTCGGGGCGAACCAGCGGGTCCGCACCCATTCGGCCAGGTTGGAGCGAGCCTTTTCGCGTTCCACCTTGAATGCCAGAACGCCGTCCACAGGCACGCGGCTGGGGGAATCGTGAGCGCCCTCCAATTGCAGCGGAGCTCCGCAATACGCGCACTCCGTGCTCGTGATCGGACCGGTAAACCGAACCGCGGCACCGCATGACGAGCAGCGAACTTCCTTCACGCCTTCCTCTTGGGAGGCCCCTTCGGTGCGGCGTTGCGCGATGCGTTCGAGCATCGCTTGGAAATCCTGCTCCTCAATCTCGACTCCCTCGACCAGTTCGATGGCCTTCGCAAAGCCGCAATAGGGGCACTTCAGGCTTTGGGCGCCGACGTGGAAGGTGAGATCCGCCCCGCAACTCTGGCACGGGAAGACGCGCGCTTCGTCTTGAACAGCGGGTGATTCTGCCGCTTCTGTCGGAGGCTCCGGTGCCGGGATGGGAGGTGGTTCAGGGGCCATGCAGCGTCTCCACGCTAAAGTCTGACAGGCGCACAAGCTTGCTGGAGCAGTCAGCGAAGCAGGCGCGACAACCAGCGGACGATCCCGTCAAGAGGCGACCCCTCGAATTCGTCGTACGGATCCGCGTACATGTCGAATGCACCGCCTTCAGGCGTTGGGGCCGTGCGTTGCCGCTTGCGTTCCTGTTCTTCGGCCTCGCGGGCCTTGCGTCGTTCATCGTGAATTCGCCCGCCGGCCTTGACCCATTTAAGCAGCCGCAGCAGTTCGCCTGAATCCAGCCATATGCCGTGTTCCCGGCATTCGTCCACGATCACGCCTGAGCGAGCGCCGTAGTTTTTGCGGTTCATCAGCGTGCCGCAGTCCGGGCAGGAAATGTACTGCACGGGGCGGCGTGGCGCCCGGCGCGGCTTCTCCGAAAGCGCGGCGAGCTCCTGGAAGTCCACGTCGTAGACATGCGCAACTGCGCTTTGGAACATGGCCTCGACTTCGCCGGGGTCAAAGAAGATGCCGCGGTATTCTTTACATTGATCCACGACAAATCCGCCGTCGGCGTTGACGCGCACCGCCTGCAAGGGGACCTCACACCGAGGGCAGACGCGTTCGGATGGGCCTTCGCGCCGAATGTCTTTGCGCACGGCACGAAGGTCAATGTCGTTCAACGTACTGCAATACGGGCATAGGTTCGTCTTCGGGGGGAGTGGTGCGCCGCAATTCACGCAGTCCATTGGGACCGACCCCTTCCTCTGACGCTTCGCGGTCTACTCCATGGTCATCAGTATCCGGCTAGCGGCTACGGCGCTACCCCTGAGGAGTCGCTGGTGGAGGTGGGGGCGGGGGCGCCGCCGCTCCAAACTGGCCCGCCAACTGCGGCACCTGCGCCGCGGGCAGCCAATTGGCCATCCCGGCCGTCCAGACCAGAGTCTGGGCGGTGATCTGCCCTTGGGTGATTCCCTCGGTCAGTTGGGCCAGCGTGAAAGGCCCTCGAGATTGCCCGCCTACCGCCACGTGCCAGGCACCGCCGGGAATGGGCGGTGGAGGCCCGGCCGCAGGCCCCGGGGCCGCTTGACCGGCACCCTGCATCATGCGGCCGGCCATTGCGAAGCCCATTCCGAGTCCCATGCCGTCGGCCGCTCCGCCTCCAGCGGGGTTCTCGGCGGCGGCCGTCATGGCCTGACCCATCTGATATTGCTGGAAGCGGTTCATGTCGCCGATGACGCCCATGCTGGTTCGGGTGTCGAGCGCCCTTTCGACCTCCTCCGGCAGCGAGATGTTCACAATGAACAGTTGCGGCAGATCCAGCCCGTATTCGTCATCGACGCGCTCGCAGACCTTCCGTCGTAATTGCTCGGACAGCTCCTGGTAGTTCGCGGCCAAGTCCAAGGCCGCCAACTGGGATTCACCGATCAGGTCCGCAAACGCCGAGTTGATGATCCCTCGCATGAGTTCGTGGATTTCATCCGCCTCGAAAACTTCGTCCGTGCCGACCAGCTCCCTTAGCAGGGCGGCCGCATCGACGGCCTTGAGGGCGTAGGTTCCGAACGCGCGCAGCCGGATGGGACCGAACTCGGGGTCGCGCAGCATGATCGGGTTGGGGGTGCCCCACTTGAGCTCGGTGACCTGACGGGTGTTGACGAAGTAGACCTCAGCCTTGAAGGGGCTTTCGAATCCGTGCTTCCACCCCTGCAGGGTGCTCAGGATCGGCAGGTTGTCGGTCTTGAGCACGTAGCTTCCGGGCTCAAAGACGTCGGCCAACTGGCCACGGTGTACGAAGACGGCGATCTGGCCCGGTCGGACAATGAGCTGGGCGCCGTTTTTGATCTGGTTGTGAAACCGCGGAAACCGCCACACGAGCGTGTCGCGGGTATGGTCGAGCCACTCGATGATGTCGACCAGTTCGCCGCGAAGTTTGTCCAGCAGCCCCATGTCGTTCCTCCTTTGAGCCTTCGCAATTCCGTCGTTCGGGATCTCGCACGAACGCCGGCCGTCGGGAACAGGCGGTCGGCAGCGCTTCGCGCGAGCCTAAGATTACGCTCCCTACGGGTCAAGTTTGCCATAAGTCGGGCCGATCGGCCATTATAACAAGCACGACCTTGTCGAACGGTCGTCGGCGTTTTCGGCCTGTGGAGGGCCTTAAAGGCGTCTTGGCCGACTCTTGGCGTCCACGTAAACTGCCCTGGGCGGCGTCTGAGCCTGACTTGCCTTCGTATCGGCGTCGTCCCGGCGCGTTCTCAAACTATATCGAGAGCTAGGAGTATCAGTCATGAAGCCGAACATGTCAGGTCTTCGCCGTTGCGTGATCGCCGCGTTTCCGCTCGCCGTGCTGGCTGTAACGGGCGGCTGCCCGTTGTTGCCTGAGGAGGTCGTGACGCCGCCCCCTGGCCAGTTGGTTCAGTCGGAAAAGTCCCGCCAAAGCGCTCTCGACGTGCCCGCTGCCGACGTGGCGGAGCTGGTGGCTGGCAATACGGCTTTCGCGCTTGATCTCTACGGGCAAGTGCGATCCGATCCCGGCAACGTTTTCTATTCGCCGTACAGCATTTCGGTGGCGCTGGGCATGACGTACGCCGGCGCTCGTGGTGAAACCGAAGCCCAGATGGCTGATGCGCTTCGCTTCACGCTTGGTCAGGATCGGCTTCATCCTGCGTTCAACGCGGTTGATCTGGCATTGGCCAGCCGCGGTGAGGGTGCTTCCGCTACGGACGGCGAGGGTTTCGAGCTCAACGTCGTGAACAAGCTTTGGGGACAGATCGGGTTTGCGTTCCGGGACGAGTTTCTGGACGTTCTCGCCCAATACTACGGCGCCGGGATGAGCCTGCTGGATTTTTCGGCGTCGCCCGAGCCCTCGCGTGTGGCGATCAACGATTGGGTCAGCGACGTAACCCGGGAGCGGATCGAGGATCTCATCCCCTTCGGCGTGATCACGCCGGACACTCGGCTTGTATTGACGAACGCGATTTACTTCAATGCAGCATGGGCCGATCCGTTCGATCCGGCCGATACGCGGGACGGCGCTTTCTTCCTGCTCGACGGAAGCGAGGTGTTGGTTCCGTTTATGTCGGGCGTGGCCATGTACGGTTACGCGACGGGGGACGGTTACGAGACGGTGGAGCTGCCGTACGAAGGGCAGGAGCTGTCGATGGTGGTTATCGTGCCGGACGCCGGACGTTTCGAGGAGTTCGAGGATGGCCTCAGCACGGAGCGGTTGCAGGCGTTGGTGAGCGAGTTACGGAGGGAGCGGCTTCAGCTTTCGATGCCCAAATTCACTTTTAGCTGGGAGACGAGCCTCAAGACGGTACTGTCTGATCTGGGCATGCCGATTGCTTTCGAGGGCGCCGCCGATTTCTCGGGCATGGCCGACACGGCTACGCTCGCCATTCAAGACGTCATTCATCAGGCCTTTGTTGCGGTGGACGAGGAGGGGACCGAGGCGGCCGCGGCGACGGCGGTGGTGATTGGCGAGACGTCGGTGCCGGTGGACCCGCTGATCGTCACCGTGGACCGCCCGTTCGTGTTCTTCATCAGAGACATCGAAACCGGCACGATTCTGTTTCTGGGGCGTGTCGTGAATCCCGCATCCTGAGAGCTAGGGCGATGGACGGGTATCAGCAAGTCCGAAGGCGGGCGCTTCGCTTTTGCAGCCCTGATGCCGTGGCTGTACGATCCGCCGGTCGACGTTCCGTGGTGACTCCGGTGGATCGCACATGAAGAGCAGACTTCGCACTCCCGGGAAGAAGCGGTGTGACTTCATCGGATGCCTGCATCTCCTGCCGCTGTGCGGCAGCCCGAGGTGGTCGGGGAGTTTTGCGCCGGTGCTGGATCGATGTCTTGCAGAGGCCGAGCGATATGCCGACGCCGGTGTGGACGGACTTATCATCGAAAACACACACGACACGCCGTACCAGCGCGTTGACGTTGATGCCGGCGTCATCGCTGGAGTGGCCATTTGCGCTCACGAGGTCCACCGGCGGTTCGACTTCGCCCTCGGCATTCAGATTCTGGCCGGCGCAAACGTTGCGGCGCTTGACGTTGCGGCCACGTGTGAACTCGACTTCGTGCGGGTGGAAGGATTCGTGTTCGCACACGTCGCTGACGAGGGGCTGATTCAGGCTGACGCAGCTCAGATCCTTCGCCGCCGCGCCCATGTCGGCGCCGAGGACGTCGAAGTATGGGCCGACATTCAGAAGAAACACAGCGCTCATGCTCTTACCGCCGACCTGACGCTGGCGGAGCACGCGAAGGCGGCCGTTTACTGCGGTGCTGACGGCGTGGTCGTTACCGGCGGTCACACCGGCGAGCCGCCCACGCTTGAAGAGGTCGAATCCGTCGCGGGGCACGGCGTTCGCGTGGTCGTCGGCTCCGGGGTGAACACGGAGAACATTGGTCGTCTTGGAGCGATTGCGGATGTGCTGATTGTTGGATCAGCCTGCAAGGAGGGCGGTTGTTGGGATGGCCCCGTTGACAAGGCTCGCGTACGGGAGTTGCTCGAGATTCTTCGAGGCGCGCAATGAGCGCGACGATCTCGGCGCCGTGGCGCAGCGGAGGTTCATGCTCCGTTCTGGACCGCGAGCGGCGTGCCGCATTCGGGGCAGGTGGTTGAGGTGAGCCCGTGCAAGGGGTAACCGCAGACACGGCATTGGGCCTCTTCGATCGAGATCGAGATGCCGAGGCCGCATTGGCCGCACTTGGATCGCCCCATCGGCAGGGTTTGCGAGCGCCGGCACCGGGGGCAGGTCAATTCGATCTGCAGCTCCGTCGTCTGGATGCTCTCCCTGACGCGGATGGCCGAGACACGATGCAGTATTGGCACGGCGATGGTACCGCAGACTGTGACGATGGCGACGACCCCCACGAGGCGAAACCACTCCTCGTTGTCGATTTCGAAAAGAATTGACGTGGAGATCAGCCCGGCCAGGACGATGATCGCCGCCAGTGTGCATAGCCGGACCCATTCGTATTGAGTTCTGAGTCGCGCCAGACTCACCAGGCCGACGTGCGGCAAGGCCACCGCGGCTACCATGGCCACGCCCATTGTCTTCAGATACCACTCGCGCTCGGCGCCGCGGTACCAGATCGGGACCAGCACGAGGGCGAGTGCGACCGCCACGACGATCATGCCCACGAAACCCAACGGGTGCCAGCGCCGCCGCTCCCAGGGCACGGCACTGGCTAATCCGAGGATGGATGCCGCCCCCACAGCCAGCGTGGTCAGCAAGACTCGTTCTTCGAGCCAGCCGATGGTTCCGATCAGCAGGCAGTAAATCCCTGCCAAGCCGCAGCAGGCGATTGAGCCGATGAAAGCGATCAATAAGCTGCGTTGCGTCTGTGATCTCATCGCTATACGAACACTCACGTGCAGAGGGATACGGATGGTAGTGATATTACCGGGGGTGCGGGCGAAAGGCCACTTTTACGTCAAAAGGGGCGTGCCCCGGTCAGTGAAGGCGGAGCAAGTGCGCCACAGGCCCTGTTGAAGGCCGGACGTATACGGAGCCTGCGCTTTACAGGCTTGCGCGGAACGGGAGTTGGGGAGCTGCATGCGCTTTACGCGCCCGCAGGTATTTGTGAAATCTCTGGTCGCCCGCGCGAATCCCATCCTTTACCGCCGGATCGCAGCCCGACCAGACGCTCGAAGTCGATGAATACGACGTGGAGAATCACTAGCTGAAAGAACGGCGCCGCCTGCAGCACAAAGATAGAGATGTGGAGCGCCGCACCGCCGAGTAGAAAGAACGGCGTGGCTCGCCGCCACAACACGGCCACGAAGAAGAACACTTCGAGGGCGACGGCCCCGATCGACAGCAGGATGCACAACCCGTGATGTCGCGCTACTCAGAGGCCCAGCGGGCGGTCCCAATGCAAGGCGTCGTGGAACAGGTACGTCTGGAGCGTGTAGCCGTTCACCGTCTCGATCGGGCCCGGCGGAATCGAGGCTGCGTACATGCAGTACGCCATGAAGGGCCAGACCCGTGTGCCAAGTCTGAATGTACTCGCCTGCATCGCGATGACGGCTACGATGAGTACGGAAAGGAAGAGCTTTGATGGGATCCCCGCCCGGTGCGCGCTCGATTTATTGCGTGGATTCGGCCGCATGAGGGATGATTATCGGGCGCCGCCCGAAGCTTCGGATTGCTCCGGCCGCTCCACGCCCTCGATCCGGCATGCCTCGCCAGCACCGCAATACCGCGACAGCTTCATTCGGTTTGCGGCCACCCACGCGTAGATCCAACGCGTCGCCCCGCGGAGCAACGGCACTTGGTAGAGCCACGCGAACCAGTTGTAAATCGGCAATCGGCGAGCGATCTGATGCATCGCGTCCGCACCGACGTGGGCGGTTTCGTCGGTGTCGATCAGGCGCAGACCGGTGTTGAAATCTCCCTCCAGCAGTTGCGGGAAACGTTGCTCGATACCGGGTGTCTGCCGAGGAACGTAGGTGAAGACTCTCCGTCGGTCGCGCCGGCGGATTGCGTCGACGCTCCGACGGCAAAAACCGCACTCCCCGTCATAAACGACCACGGGGGTCCGAATGGCGTCTAACCTGTCCGCGCTCGTCGTCACGGTTTGACGGTTCCGAAAAAGGCGCAGATTCACTCGGCCCGGTGACCGTAACGCGACGACGCGCCCCGGCCGCACACTTTCATCTTCGTTTGCAACTGGAGGAAGGTCAAGCAGGGGCAGGCGCCCGGTGCACGGATCTGCCGGATTTGACGGTTTTCACGTAGACCCCACCCTGTTCCGATAAGCAGGGCTCACCCTGCCGACGTGGGGTCGCCGGTCTGCATCTCGTGCATGATGAGCACGGAAAGCAACCAGCAGACGAGGGACTCTGCGCCCTGGTTGAGGTTTACGCCCGAGGCCGTGAGGCCGTCGTAGCAACCGCGCGACTTGAAATCGATCAAAGGAGTCCCCAGATCGTTGCTTCCGAGGAACCAGTCGAAGCATCGGCGCATTTCGTTGAGATACCGCTGGTCGTCGGTGGCGCGATAGGCGGCCTTGCAGGCGCCGACCAGGGCGGCCAGTTCCACGGGCTGCTGATCGAACTCGGCCTTGGGGTGCCCCCGATGAAGCCAGCCGTTGTTCCCGATCAGGGAGATTTGTTCCTCGTCGCCTGATTGAACATCGAGAAGCCAGTCCAGAGAGCGGAGTCCGCGCTGCACAAGTTGCTCGTCGCGGAGGGTCAGACCGGCGAGGATCAGTCCCTGCGGGATTCGGCCATTCTCGTAGGTGACGCTCCGCGAGAACCAGGGCCAATTCTGGTCCTCGTGTTCCTGATAATAGGAGACGATCCGGTCGGCGAGCACCCGCATGGTCCGCTCGACATGGGACGCTTCGGGATGTCGCCGGAGAAAGTAGTAACAACCCAGTATGGCAAAGGAAAGCGCCCGGGCATATCGGATGCGCTCGAAGACAGGTACGGTTTCGTCAAACATCGACCTGCACAGCTCGTGTGCGAGGTCGTCCGGCGGGTGGGCCACCACGTACCCGAGCGACCAGAGCACGCGTCCTTGAGCGTCGTCGCTTCCGACCGTGTCGATCCAGCGGCGATCGTAGGACATGAAGTTGTGGTATCTGCCGCCGGGAATGCGAGCGAAATGAATGTAGGACAGGTAGGTGTGAAACAACCGCAACGGCGGTTCCTCGCGAAAGAGCGCGTGGTGCATGGCGGTGGCGATCACGCCGCGGGCGGCGTCGTCGATCGAGTATCCGTGGCGCCGGTTGGGCGTCGCGTGCACGGCGTGTTGGAGCAGGCCCGTGTCGTCGGTCATTCGATAGAGATGGTCGAGTCGTGCTTCGGGCAGGGACAGCCTGATCGCGGGTTCTGCGGAGGACGCGGACTGGGCGAGCTCCGCGACGGGTGCGCTGCATGCAACCTCATAGACGTTTGCGTGGGCGCGGGCCACTTCGCTCCAGATCATGTTGCGGCCGAACTGGTAGGCTTTCCGTCGAAGCCGCATGCGTTGACGTTCATCGCTCAACAGCTCGCAGAGCGTCTGCGCCAAGCCCTCGGTGTCGCCGAAGTCCACCAATCGTCCTCGCCCGTCCGCGAGCACCTCCTCGGCGTACCAGTAGGGAGTGGACACGACCGCTGTTCCGCACGCCACCGCGTACGCGAGCGTTCCAGAGACGATTTGTGACTTGTTCGGATACGGGGTGACGTATAGGTCCGCCGCACGGAGGTACTCGCACAAGTCCTCGAGCGAGACGTACCAGTTATGGAACAGCACGTTCTTCGCGATCCCGAGGTTCAGTGCGAGCTTCTCGAGTGAGAGTCGATACGATTCACCGGACTCCCGCTTGACGCTCGGGTGCGTCGCGCCGAGCACGATATACGCCACGTCGGGATGCTCGCGCACGACCGCCGGAAGCGCTTCCAGCATGGTATCGATTCCCTTGCTCGGGCCGAGCAGGCCGAAGGTCAGAATCGTCGGACGGCCGCCGACTTCGAAGCGGCGCTTGAAGGGCTCGGTGTCGCCGAACGGAACGTCGGGGACACCGTGATGAATGTGGTGGATCTTGTCGACCGGGACCTGGAAGACATCCGAGAGGCTCTCTTTCGCTCGTTGAGCCATCACCACCACGGCGCCGCTGCGTTCGCACAGGCGTCTCAGTATCTCACGTTGGCTGGTCGAGGGGGTGGTCAGCACCGTATGCAGCACGGAGACCACGGGTTTGCGGAGTCGCTCCAGCATCGCCAGGAGATGGGCCCCGTCGTCGCCTCCGAAGATTCCGTACTCGTGCTGCACGCAAACGACGTCGAACTTGCTGTGGTTGAGGAATTCGGCCGCTGTCCGGTAATCCTCCTTGCTGTGCTGACGGATTTCGTGCACCACCTCCGGCGGGTAAGCGTAGCCTTCTTTGACATCGGTGATTGCGACGACCCCGATTCGCGCACAATCATGCAGCGGCTGTCGAAACGTGGTGTCGGCCAAAGCCGATGCCAAATCGTTCGTGAACGTTGCGATTCCGCAACGACGCGGGACATAGGAACTGATCATTGCCACGGAGCGTTCCGGGGCTTCGCTCATGACCGTCGACCTCTCCGTTTCGCGGGATATATCAGTAGCGCGGATCACCGGGTGGGAGTTTATCGCCTCGGCTGTTGTTCGCCAAGCTGCACGGCGTGCCCGCGTGCGGGCATCGTCCGATCGAGCGCGGCCGAGGCTGTGGCAAGTTTCAAACGCTTCGATCGCCGGCAGGTGTTGAGGAAGAAGCTGTTCCTGGAAGGAGGGAGCGCTGGGCGGACAGAGCTCCGCAGCGCGCCGAATTCACCGAATACCGCCCGTGCGACGCAAACGCCGCGCCTCGAAACCGTAGAGTCCGCGCCCTTCTTTCTCCCACCAATCGCGCACCCGCTCGATAGCTTTCTTGCGCGATTCGACCGACGCCCTCTCGTCGAAGCGGAAATCACGGCCGGTGAGGCGCTGGATGTGTTTCGCAGCCAGCTCTGCCCGCGAGACGAGGGGGGTGCCCCGCCGATTCGAAGCAGGCTTCACGTCGGCCACCTTGTCCTCGACGTCGAGAGCCTCGGCGAAGACGGGGATGGCCAGGCGATTATCGGTGTCTTTCATCGCGAGGAGGATTTCCCGACTTGCTTTATTCTTGGTGTGCGTATTCACCGTTTTGTCTTCAGCGACGAGGCCGGCGAGAACCGCGAACTCACGCCGCCCGCCGAAATCGATGAGCAACTCGATTTCCTCAGGCTGCAAGAGACTTTCGTCGCGTCCGCGTGACACGATGTAATCGAGTGCCGAGGAGTCGCCGAGTCGGCAGAGTCGGCGGGCCACATCAATGTCGAATTTGCCCTGTTCGCCAAACAAGTATTGGCGCAGATGGCGTATCGCGACTTCAGCGTGTCCCTCCAGCACAAGGACTTCGATCATGGGGGAAGCTTGATCGTATGAGATACGTTCCAAGAGCCAGGATCGAGCTTCGAGATCCGGCATCGATTCCGTCTCTTGCCACCACTCTCTGGCCAACTCGATTGCTGCTTTTTTCGTGGCGTCGTCGCGTTCGGACAAAATGTCCCATGGCGCGGAGACGTAGAAGCGACATAGCGTGATAGCCTCCAGCAGTGCCATGGCGAGATCCGATCGCCGGAACAGGATCGGCAGCCTGTGTGTTGCCGGAGTTATGTAGCCCGCCCGGGTCGCCGTGGGATCGTCGAGGGCCGCCAGCAGGGCCGGGATCATTTTGCGGCCTCGCTGTAACACGAGAACTGCCGGGTCGGTGAGCCGATGTGCCGGGACTTCCGCGAGTTCCACCCAGTGTACCTGCAGCGAACCGTCGCCCCGCCGGTGCATGTGAAGGGGGCGCGTCACCAAATGCCAGTCCGGATTCGCCGGACCCACCACGCGGGATGTGAGCAGAGCCTTTACGATCTCGCTCGGAGAGGCGTCGCTCAAGTCATCGGGCACGGAATCCGCCTGGCGTTCTGCCAGTCGGATTGAATCGAGATACCCCTCGATCGTCTCGGAGCTCGGCGTCTTGCCGGCCGTCGCCAACGCCGCTTCCAAGTCGGTCGCGACCTGGTCCCAGGAATGCCCTTCGAGGATCCGGCTGCAGGCCTCACTCCATTCCCGGCGTAATACGAGATCGCGATCTCGTTCGCTTGCCGCTTCCTGGGCCGAGCCGGTGGCCGCGCAGGCGAGCAGTAAGAGCACGAATCCCCGGCAGTCCGGACGAAGCCGGTTTCCTGCCTGATCTGACCACGGCCACGTCACGCCTTGACGATTTTTCGCCGGCCGTTGCGGCATTGGGCCGTGGCGTTTCGCGTATCCACCACCAGTTGGGCGTTCTCCACAATCCATGAGTAGTCGTAGGTGCTGTGATCGGTCGCAATCAGCACGCAATCGTAGCCGCGCAGCATGTCGGCCGTCAGCTTCTTGCTCCTCATCCGAAGATTATGTTCCCGCTGCTTGGGCGTCGCCGGCACGTACGGGTCATTGTAGTCGACTTTGGCTCCTCTGGCCTTCAGCATTTCAATCAGTTCGATCGAGGGCGATTCGCGGATGTCGTCGACGTCCTTTTTGTATGCCAGCCCCAAAAGGAGAATCCGGGACCCGTTCAATGCCTTCTTGCGGTCATTGAGTGCCTCGATGATCCGGCCGACGACATACTCGGGCATTTGCGTGTTGATCTCTCCGGCCAGCTCGATGAACCGCGTGGTCATGTCGAACTCACGTGCCCGCCAAGTCAGGTAAAATGGATCGATCGGGATGCAGTGTCCTCCCAGCCCCGGGCCGGGATAGAACGGCTGAAACCCAAACGGCTTGGTGGACGCAGCCCGGACAACCTCCCACACGTCGATGCCCATCCGATCCAGCAGGACCTTGAGCTCGTTGATCAGGGCGATGTTTACCGAGCGGTAGACGTTTTCCAGGATTTTGCTGCACTCGGCCACCTCGCAGCTTGATACCGAAACGACCTGTTTGATCGCCGCGCCGTACAAGGCCGCCGCGGCCCGCCGGCTGTGTGGCCCAAGGCCCCCGACGACCTTGGGAATCGTCTCGGTGGTGTAATTCGTGCGGCCTGGATCCTCGCGTTCCGGCGAGTAAGCCAGAAAGAACTCCTTTTCGGCCTTAAGGCCGCTCTTCTCAAGGATCGGCTTCATCAGCTCGCGGGTGGTACCCGGGTAGGTGGTGCTTTCCAGCACGATGAGCTGGTTCTTTTGAAGGTGCGGCGTGAGCATCTCGGCCGTGCCTTCGACGTAGCTCATGTCCGGATCTCGCATTTTGGTCAGCGGCGTGGGCACGCAGAGCAGAATCGCGGAACATGCCTCGATATCCCGGGCTTTGGACGTCGCCTTGAAGCTGCCCTCGCTCACCAGGCGCTTGATCAAGGAGGCCGGTATATGCTTGATGTAGCTCTTGCCGGCATTGAGCTTGGCGACCTTGTCAGCGTCTACGTCAAGGCCCAGCACGCGAAAGCCGGCGCCGCAGAACGTGCGTGCCAGCGGCAGGCCAACGTAGCCCAGCCCGACTATGCCCACCAGTGCTTTACGCGACTTCACGTCCGCGATAAAGGTCTCGATTGACAAACTCGTTACTCCTGCAGAATCGAACGCCAAGTCTCAACGGAGCTTCGCCGGCCCGAACAAGCTGAACCAAGACCAGGTGTCCCGGTGGATCATTCAACCCGCTAGAAACCCTATCGTCCGCGATCCGCCGACGCCGAAACTCCAACCGGCGGCTGAGGCGACGATCGTTCAGTTCGCCGGAGGAAACATCATAAGTTCTTGCTGTGCCCACGAAAAGCCCTGCTCTTATCGGTCCACCGCACCGTCAATGGAAGCCCCTCGGGTGGGCGCTTGGCGGCCTGAGACGATCGCATACCCGGACGATGGGCGTTCAGCATGATCAGGCGGAGACGCGGCGATCGCGCAGCGCATAAGCGTGTCCGCCGACCGACCGAACAGCTGTGTAAAATGTCCTCACGCATCCCGCAAGGTGCTGGATGCCGCCAACGATCATCGAATACTATTTCCCCACCGCATCCATCAGCACTCTGAAGTTGATCTGAGATCGGCTGGCGGCGTTCAGCTCATAGGAGGATTTGCCATGCAGAAGGCCGTGATAACCGCAGCAGTCTCGCTCACCGCACTCGTAATAGCCAGCCCTGACGACGTGAATTCCGAATTGGAAGCCATCAAGCAGACGGCCGTTGATTACGGGCAGGGGTGGTACGAAGGCAACGCCGATCGCATGGAGCGGGCCCTCCATCCCGATCTGGCAAAACGCGCACTTTTCCCCGACCCGCGCTCTGGCAAGGGAAAGATCGACCACATGAGCGCGCTGAGCCTTGTCCAGGCCACTCGAAGCGGCTCCGGCACAAAGACATCAGCCGAAGCGCGCCGGACCGACGTCACGGTGCTGGACGTTTTTGGAAACGCCGCCAGCGTCAAGCTAGAGATGCACGACTGGATCGACTACATGCACATGTCGAAAATCGGCGGCCGCTGGGTCATCGTGAACGTGCTGTGGGAACTCAAGCCCGAGGCCAAGAAGCGTTTCAATATTCCTGACGAGCTGTAAACGGGACAGGCGCAGGGGGCCGAGTCGATCCGCCTGCGTCCGTGGGGCTGCCGGGCCCGCACGATCAGGACCCCGTGTTTCGAGGGTCTCCGGTGTCGGTCAGACTCCCGTATACAATCTCGAGCCATCGGTCCGTCGTGATGAATCCGGCAGCCCAGCGGGCCCACTCCTTCGGCAGGCCCTCCGCTATGACATCTTCACGCGACTTGCCCGCCGCGATCCGCTTACGCACGATGTCCGTCGTCTTCACCAGCATCTCGTGGTACGCGGTTAGGTCGCCTTTGTCGGCCAGCGGCCCGTGGCCCGGAATGATCTTCGCGGCGGGGGCCAAGCCATCCAAGATCGTCTTGACGCTTCGCGTTAAGCCCTCCACATCCCCACCGTGGGACAGATCCACGAACGGGAACTGCCCGTTGAACATCAGGTCGCCCATGTGGACCACGTTGGAATCGGTGAAGTAGATCACGACGTCGCCGTCGGTGTGAGCGGCGGGGAAGTGGACCGCCCGGATCCTTTCGCCATTGAAGTGGAGCGAAAGGGATTCGTCGAACGTAACTTCCGGCAGCCCCTTCTTCGGGAGGGGCTCGATGGTGCGGCCGAACAATGTCTGCGGCTCGGACAGCCGCCTGCGTACGTTTTCATGCGCGATGATTACGGCTTCCGGGCCGAAGGTCGTGTTCCCGCCTACGTGGTCGAAGTGCCAGTGCGTGTTCAGCACGAATTTCGGCTTGCCCCGCCCGAGCCCGTTCAGGGCCGCTTTGAGCTTGCCGGCCATCTCGGCATATTCGTCGTCGACGATCAGAAGACCGTCCTCGCCAACCGAGACGCCGACGTTGCCGCCCGCTCCGCGCAGCATGTGGACGCTGCCGGCCACGTGCGTCTTCTTGATGTCGACCTTGTCGAAACGATCCTGACCATGTGCCGTCGGAGCGCACGCCAGAACCAAAGCCACTGCGCAAAACCGCCTCGGAAACGTCATATGAGACTCCTTAACCACTTGACTGTTTCCGCGAAATCTGCCCGATTCACCCGCCATCCTAACCGATCAGATCTGCGCAGCAAGCTGGTAGACCGCCACGACGAGCCTGCGGTCGCCACGCCCCCTGATACGGGCACGCTCCGTCGCTTCAATGTTCCGGGATCATGACGACCGGGCCGCGCCCGGCAGCCAGGACACCGAGGGCCCGTGTACCAAGGTCGAGAATTGCAATTTGATCTCCGATCTGCAGAACCGCCTGCTCGTTCGGCAGGATGGTCACATTTCGGAAGCACCAGGAAAGGAAGGGCGTTTCGAGGCCGAGACGGTAGAGGCGTTTCTCTTTGTCACTGACATCCAGGAAAAACCATAGATCCGTCTCGACATTCAGAGTGGAAGTACCGTGTCGCAAATCAAACGCCGGGCCGGTGTTCGACCAGGTGTTGTCGACCGACATGGGTCCCCATCCCTGGCGGTTGTGCTGCTGAATCTCGGTTTCGGTTTGCCCGCGGGCGAAATTCCGGACGAGGAGTCCCGCCTCCGGCTTCTCCAGTCTGACGTGGCGGCGGTGTCTGCCTTCGGAGCCAGTGCCGCCGTCGTGCGCCACGTATTCTTCGAGGCGGAACCACTCGCCGTAACCACGGCCGACGACGTGCAGGTTCCAGACGTTCGGCTCGTCGCCCGATGTCACGAACAACCGCGCGAAATGGTTATAAACATCGGCGTCATGGGCCCAGGCCTTGTGGCGACCGTCGGTATCGATTTGCCAGACGTCTCCGTCTCGTGGATTGATGAAGTACACCGTCGCGATCGGGGGCTGTACGAAGGACAAGTCATCGCGCAGGTCGCCCTGTGTATACAGGCTTGTCTCGGAGGCAAGGAAGTAGAGTGGAGCAAGTATGAGCACATATGAGGCCGTCTGAACCAGTACGCATCCCCGCAGGTCTTTGACAAGCCTGCCGGGTCCTTTGCGAACGGCGAGCAAGCAGAACGGCGCCTCGACGACGACCGTGAACAGGTAAGCCCCGACCGCCGCCGCGAGCAACACGCGCGGTGCGGCCGGCAGCGTCACGGGCGTCAGGGTCGCGTCGAGCAGTTCGCGGAATGCTCCCAGGGCGGCCGCGCCCAGCCACGCTGATGCGTAGTTGGCCACGACCATCAGAACGATCGCCCGGCGGCGGTCACAATTCGTGATGCGGGCCAGCAGCACCCCTTCGAGGTAGCCCAAGAGGGCGTTCCCGAAAAGCAGGTGCAGCCCGCTGGTCCACATCAGCGCCGTGCCGGTGTTTGCGACTACCGCCGTCTGCATCGCAGCCGCCTCCAACGCGAGCTCCGGCCCGGCCACTGCTTGCGTTACCACTCCAATCGTAGGCAGTGTTCTGTATCAAAGCAAAGAGCGCGGCAATCGACACCGGTGGTCCGGCGTTTGTCGCCGGCTCACGGCGATGTACGACGAGTTCTCCTCTCACGCCCGCGGAAATGTTACAATTCCATACAGGAAACTGACGTGGCCAGGGTCGAACAGCGTCGCGCCGGCGTGCTGTGAACCGATCTGAGGCGCTGCATCGCATCGTTGCGGCGCGAGTGTGGTCTTTGATGAGTGAATGTCCCGACGTTGACATTCTGCGGCGCCTGGAAGCGGGTGAGCTGGCCGACGAGGAGGCGGATTTACTTTGGCCTCATGTCGCGGAGTGCACCGCGTGCGGAGAAGCGCTGGAGCGTTTTCGCCGCGAGAATCTCGACGGGCGCGTCATTCGAGCGGCATTGGGCAGTGACACCGCGCTGACTGCGACACCTGGCGGCGCCGCGGTCGAGCCCTCGAAGGTTCCGTTCTGGGCCATCCCGGACTACGAGCGCGTGCGTTTGTGCGGCGAGGGGGCTTACGGAACGGTCTGGGCGGTCCGGGACCGGGTCGGGGTGCACCGGGCGCTCAAGGCGATCGACCTCGGGCGTCTTCAAGAGGCGAACGTGCAATGTCGCGAGTCCACCGCGCTGGAGGCGTATTGCCGGCACGTGGAGGATCATCCGAACCTGATCCGCATCTTTCATGTGGGCATGCAGGCCAGCCTGCTTTACTATACGATGGAACTTGCGGATGACGAGATCACGCGCAAGCCCGTTCGAGGGACGTTCCCAAGCCACTACCGTCCGCTGACACTGCAGCGGGTGATGGAGCGGGGCCGGATTCGGGGCAGCACGGCGATCGAGGTGGTCATCCGGCTGCTGCGCGGCCTGTCGCGGCTGCACGCCGCGGGCATCGCCCATCGCGACATCAAGCCGGCGAACATCGTTTTCGTCGGGCGGGTGCCGAAGCTGGCCGACATCGGGATGATCACCACCAACACCGAGAGTCCCAGCCGCGTGGGCACGCCGGAGTTCATGCCGCCCGACGGGAAGATGGACCTGACCGGCGACGTCTACGCGCTCGGTCGTATTCTCTTTGACCTCCTGTCGGGTTCGGAGTCGGGAGAATTCCCCCGGGTAAGGCCCGAGCATTTTGACGCCGGCGACCAGTGGAATTGCGACAAGCTGAATCAGGTCCTCGGGAAGGCGTGCGCTACGGACGCGAAGGACCGTTACCGAAACGCGGGCGAGATGCTGGAAGCGCTCGAGGGATGTCGCGAGCTTCTGGGCGAATCGTTGTTTGCCGAACTGGAGCAGTCGCTGGCGTCGTCGCACGAGGTCAGTTCAGCCCCTTCGGCCGCACCGATCATCATCGCAGCCATCCACGCCATTCCGTGGATCCTGGGGCTGCTGCTGCTGATCGTTCTGGTTCAGAAGTTCCTGTAGACCAAGCTGGGCACTTGGACAAATGTCTTGGGGGCAGAGGGCATATAGTCGATAGTGCGCGCAACACGCCGGCAACGTGCGCCGGGTCGCCTGGAAGTCCGCCGAACACCGTATCTCCGGCCAGACGCCCTTCCTCAAGATGGAATACACCTACGATCCGCGCGGTTTGATCACGCGGATCGTCGAAACCGAGGACGGGGTGGCCACCACGATCGACTATGGCTACGACCGCCGCGGGCGCCTCACCAGCGAGAAACGCTGGCGCTCCGACGGCCTGGGCGGCGAAATCGTGGATTACGACCTTGTCTACACCTACGACCAGGGCGACAATCGCCTCACGAAGGTAGACCAGCTCAACGGCATGACGACCACGTACGAGTACGATATCCATGCGCCGGTCACTTACGGGCACGCGAACAACCGGCTGATGATGTACGAGGTGCGCACCACGGCCGCTGACCCGCAAGACCGGCTCCTCCACGAGCGCGTCGTCTACGACTATGCTCTGGACGGCGAAGCGACCGGCAACGTCACGCGCGTCTCGCGCAAGATCCCCGACTTCCCGGCCGTCACGCCCGTCAACTTCACGGTCCAGGCCACGGAGTTCTTCTACAACAAGGCCGGAGAAGTACAGGTAATCTCTCTGCGCCAGTGGGAGGAGGTGAACGGCCAGGTGGCCGACATCCCGCCTCCGGCGACGCTGGCCATCCGTGAATTCCGAGGCTCGGGGTCGAGTCGGTACATGATGCGCGAGCGCCACCCGCTCACCCTCGAGCCCGATTTGGACACGTTCCAGTGGACGTTCTACGCGGAAGACGGCGATCCGCTGCTCGACGCGGCGTACGAATGGACCGGGACGGAGTACGATCCGGAGCTGCTTGATCTTTACGACCTCGGCCTGGTGCGCGCTCGCTGGGACGGTGTCCTCGCCGAGTATGTGTTCGACTACTTTCACAGCGATCAGACGGGCTCGACCCGGGCCTTGAGCGACAGCCCCGCACCGCCCGTCAGCGAACGCATGATCTACACGGCGTTCGGCGAGATCGTGAACGACGTCGAGTCGGTAGACACGCGCTTCCGCTGGGGCGGGGCGTTTGGGGCCGAGACCTTCGGGGATCTGATCGCGGACTTTGAATTCCCTTATGTTCGAGCAGGCCATGGATGGTATGACCCGCAAGCAGGTCGGTTTCTGCAGGGCTCCCGCGCTACTGTTGCAGGCCGGTACCTACCCCAGGTGAGGCCGATTGGGTCCGGAGCCCTCCTCGGCGGCGTTATCGGTGGTATTGTAGGCGGCGTACTGGGCGCGATTACAGGTGGTGTGGAAGGCGGCGTCGCAGGCGCTATTGGCGGCGCAATAGGCGGTGCGATAACAGGCGCCATTACCGGTGGTACCGGAGGATTAGGTTACGGGAAGGGAGCCGCGATAGGAGGTGCCGTCGGCGGAGCCGTAACAGGTGCATTGGGGGGATGGTTCAAAGGCGACTCTGCTGGCGACATCGCTCTTGATGGTATCGTCGGCGGGGTCGCGGGAGGAATAACCGGCGGCATTGGCGGACGCGCATTAGGCCCGCTTGTGGATCACGGGCTGGTCCCTGGAAAAGCGGCTGGGGGGCTCATCGATGGGTGGGTCGGTATGCAGTGCGGTCTCTTTTCACAGGGTGCCATCACCTACATGATTGATGTGCCGGAGATCATATTAGAGGGTGCCAAGAACCTGAGGCGGAGGATTCCGTACCCCGGGTTCTAGTGCCGCGTTAACGGTCGCCTGCGTTGCAAGAGGTGGAGTTCGCAATACCGCCTGATCCGGACGAAATATCGTGTGCGCTTTCTCAAACCGTATGGTAAATAACTCGGACCGCCCGCGGTGCAAGCCCCGCGTATTCCACCCGAGCTATATTGGCGTCTATATCGGCATCGGCGCAACCGTCTTTTGGGTGTATGTAGCGCTCTATAGCTTGGGAATCGTCCGTTGGCGATTGTTCTCGATGGCGGACCAGTTCTCTGCATCGGCCACCCCGCTGTGGATCTTCCTGGGCGCTACGTGTGGCGCCACCGTTTTCATGGCGGTCATCGCACGGCGAACGAGAATAATGACAGCGTCGACTGAGCTCCGAGTCAGAACATTGCGCGGCACGCAGACAATAGAATGGGATGATATTGCTGAAGTCAGAATTCGCGTGATGAACGGCGATCTAGAAATCTCGACGGAGAACGAACGCATCAAGGTCCGCCGGATCGCGGGGAAGGCACTGCAAAGCGAGATTGAGCGGCACATGGCCGAACATGGCGCGGCGCACCGTGTCAGAATCATCCGTGGCACGGGGAGAACTCAACGGTAAGACGCTGGAGTACCTGGAGCTCCGGCGCCGTTACCGGCAGCGTCATAGCCGGAGGGGTGGCGGGAGGTGCTATATCCGGCGGAGTTGGGCCAGCGGTCAATGGCGGAAGTACCGGTCAGATCATTGGCGGTGCGGTAGTGGGAGGCGTGTTTGGGCTCGGTGGCGGGGCCGCTGGAGAAGCCGGCGAGTTCCCAGTTAGCGGTACATTTGTAGCGAATGCGGAGATTCGGGGTGTAATGCAAGGTCGGCTGTGGGACTTATGGTGATGGCGTTTCGCCGAATACGTTCAAGCGATTACCTCGCGCGAATGGCACGCCCGCATCGGTCGCGGAGGCGGTTGTTGTACCGGTACGTGGGCCCCGTGATGCTTGTGGCCGGCGCCCTGTCTTGTGTTTATCCATTCGTATTCCTGGCGCGCCCCGTGACTTCTGAGTTCCTGGCGATTTCCTTGCTCGGCGTGGCAGCGATGGCCACCGGGTGGGCCGTTAGCCTGGCCTACTGGATGTCGCGGCTGGCGCATGAAATTCTGCTCCGCCTGGACGGCGAGCGGGATGACAGGCCGGGGCACGTCGCCAGAAACGAGCGCGATACCGACGCTGCGATGCATACCGAAGACGACTCAACGCCACCGCCGTCCGGGACCTGGCTGCGCGAGCTTTCGACGCGGGATCTGCGCCTTGGTTGGCGCCTGCTCGTCGTTGCGCCGGTTATTCTCGGCGGCGCGCTCTTACTCCTGACGGTCATTGCCTCACAGGCCGCGGCCCTTGGCAACTTGGTAAGCCAAAGCGGCCTGCGCTTGGAACATCTCTGTGTTGGCGGACTTGCTCTTATTATGCTAGGGGCGTGCCTGATGCCATTGGGCGGTGTGGTCTCAAAACAGGCGAATCGCGGAGAGGAGGAGGTCGGTGGGACTTCGCGCCTCAATTGCGGGGATCCTGGGATGCGCGATTCGAATATGCGTGTTACCCCGAGCGATCCCAAGAGTCGCGCCCAGAATCGGGAAAGTTGAGGCTTGCTCGGTCGAGGACGCGGGTATTCTGAATCCGGCTTTGGGCCGCGCGGCTCGGAACACGAGTAGTGACCTCTTGCGCTCAATGCCTGTTAGCGCACGGCGAGTACCTGCGGAGCGTTACGCATGACCCGCACGGAGAATCACGACCCATTCGATGAAGAACGCTTGAGTTCAACCGACCCGGAGGAGCGGCGATGGGCCGTCATAGCGGTATCGCGGGATAGGATCTCCCAGCATAAGGATACGCTCCTGAGGATGCTCGAGGAGGAAAATGATGATGACGTCCGCCGCCACATCGTTCGGGCGCTGGGAAACATTGGCGACGACGACTGTATACCGGCGCTCTTGCGGATCCTGAGCGATGAACAGGGCTTGATTGTGGGCGATGCCGCGGGCTCGCTCGGAAAGTTGCGGGCAGTGGAGCCCGTCGGCCGTCTCAAAGAGCTGGCGAATTCCGAAACCGAATGGGTGGCAAATCAATCCCGGCGGGCACTTAAGCAGCTTCAGAAGAACCCTTAGGGTGACAGCGGGGTGAGAGTACATCGAAGGTGAGTGCCGATCACCCCCAACCCTTGTCTGCGACAAACGCGCCGGTGACATTCGAAGTGCGTTCCGACAACACGACCCATAAAGTGGGCGGTTCTAATGCAATTGCATTCGAAGTCGATCGGCATCGACGAAACATGTTATCCGCGGTGCGAGGAGTGGCATTCCGGCGCCCAGAGACTCCTGGACGACGGACGGTGTGTCCTTTACAGATTGTCTGCTGCACCGCCGGGCAAGCATGAACTTGCTGATTGTCCGAAGTACGAGGCGGCATGGCGCGATGTAGTGCCTGCGGTGCTCGATCTAGTATGACAGCGCTATGAAGTATCTGGATTGATGCTCCGTCGTCGGCTGTTGT
>CAZNPL010000038.1:0-69352 GCA_964574815.1 uncultured Phycisphaeraceae bacterium | reverse complement strand
CCGCGAACCGGGCCGCCAGGGCGCGAAAACCCAGCTGCGCTCGCTTAATTTGGGGTTAGCTTGAGCCTCTTTAGCGCTGTCATAATAGTTCGCCCAGCGACCATACCCGCAGGTGAACGTCTGCCATCGGGTAATGCACTGGTAACGGACGGGCAATGTCGCTTACATGAATACGATTCGAATGTCCAACAGGTCTCGGCGCTCAATCCAAAGCCGCCTCGGTCGCCTGTGAAGAGGTGGACCAGAGCCGGAAACAAGCGCGAAGACACGGCATTACACGCGAGAGAAGTCTACTTGGTTCTGCTTGCCGTCATGGCGTACTCGAAGGAGGTCTCTTGTGCGCATTATTCTCTTGCCCTTCACGGCTGCGCAGGATCGTCTCAACGGCACGATCCAGGTATCTGTCCCGCAGCACGTCGGGCAAACGCGCGGCGGCCTCTCGAAGCTCTTCGTCCGGGTCGTTCGCTGCGATGTCGTTGATAACTTCAATCAACTCTGGATTGATTTCGTAATCTGTTGCAGACTGGATCACCACCCAGTTCTCACCAAACGACCAGACAAGCCCTTGGAAGGCGGCCTTGCGCACCTCCTTCGAAGGCGAATCGAAGCTGTCCACCACGAACTTGCGAATCGCCTGCTGATAGGCTGAATTCCCGTCGAAGACCCCGTTGGTCTTGGCTCCCAGCATTCCGACGACCCACAATAAGGTCTTACGCGCATCGCCCTCGCTCTCAGCGAACGCGTTGACAAGAGGTCCCAAGGCTCCCACGTAACGAACCACCTCAACTTTCCATGCCGCCGGGTCCTCACTCGGTTTCACCCAACGGTCCCATCGTTCCGTGACGATCGCGGCACCCTCCGCCTTCGCAGCCCGGCTGGCAGTCGAAAGACCCTTCGCAGACGCGTAGACTACAGACGCGACGTCGTCTCGCAGCCCGGCTAACAGCACGCCCTCGACCTCCGGCGTTTTTCTGCCCGTACATGTGGAGAGTGCCTCGAACGCAAGTGTGCGGGCCTCGGGATCGAGAACACTGATGTCTGCATCGAGCATTTCGGCCAGCGGTGGCCCTATACTCAAACACGGTTGTTCGGCAAGCATTTTGTAAGCTTCCGTGCGAGCGTCGGCGTCAGGCGACGTCAGGTCCTTGATTGCAGTCACAACTTCCCGTGATGTAAGCGAGGCCTGCCGTTCACCGCGAGCCCGCGATGAAGGCCACGTGATGCACAAAACAACAGTCAAGCCCAACTTCACGATCAGACGATTGCATTTTGACATATCACGCCCCCCTCTGGAACGGGCACCATTGGCCATGTGTCGAGCCCCTTCGTAGTCGGAGCGATCGAGAACCGGAATGTCCCCGTCACCCCACAGGCTATCCGGATACCGCCCGGGCCACGATTGCCCTTGCATGCCCGGCCCGATGCAGGCATCAAAGCGATACACCTCAACGCCGTTCAAATAGAGCTCGCGTCACGGAAACCCATCGTGTTTCTGATCCACGCCGGATTTCAGATGCCACTCAAACGGGCTGAGGTGCCCGGCGAGCGGATCATAAGGTTGTTGAAACTGAAACAGCAAGTGCACGTCCATCGTCGGTCCGCCCGACACACAGCAAAAAAAGGGGGCAGGCTTACTTTCGCTCGAGGCGTCAAGCCTGTCTTCCATCGCGGTCGCGGGTTCGCTTGGGACGCCAGGGGTGGTCATGAGCCTGCGGCCCATCCGCCTCACAATCACTCAATACCTACCAGAATGTCCGCATCTAAAAAACAAATAGGAGGCTTGATTTGAGCTGCAGGCGGCTGGCCGTACGCTTCTGCCAGGAGGACTCGCCGTAGGGAACGCCGCGGTTGACGCTTCGGCGGACGACCTCCAACTCCGCTTCGGACTGCGGGCGATTCACCACGGCCCGCCAGTTCCGCGGCGGACCAACCCCCTTTCCCCGACCTGGCCTTTACACACGCGCGCATGAGCAACCACCACGCTCAGCCTGGCAAAGTTGACGATCCAACGCCTTTACACACACACGCGCGCATGAACAACCACCGCCGCAGACTTTGGGCCGCTTGCATCTTGCGCGCACGAACAACGCACCCGAGTGCCTATCGCGGCGCTCTTGAGGGTACCACAGGTCCACTTCAGGTGGATCCGCCTGTGATTTGCCGGCCTCACTGCGTATTGGGGCAGGGACTACAACGTGCTCGCCAATTGCGGATCATCCTGCCCCACGGATTCAAATGCGGCGGCGCGCGATCGACAGCCCTGGCACTCGCCGCATGGCGCGTCGCCGGTGTGATGACAGGACCAGGCCAGATGAAGCGGCGCCCCCAGCCGCAGACCCGCTCGAACAATGTCCGCACGCGGAGAATCCATCAGCGGCAGATCGAGGTTGATGCGCCGCTTTCCTGCCGTCCCCATCTCGATTGCGATCAGACAGGCGTGATAAAAGAGGTGCCGTGCGTCAGCCTCAGCGTGCCCGAACCCGGCCTCGACGTCTTCATTGCTGCACACTTCCGACGCACCGCAGACGATCTCCTCGGCCTTGACGCGAACCGCCAGTTGTTGAGCCATGCCGAGCGCGGCAAGCATCGCCCCGGCCGGCCGCCGGTACACCCCGACTTCGGCCCCGCTCGGCTCCGCGGCCCGGGTCGCTGACTCGGCCGATTCCGCACCGCCCCTCTCATACGTCACCCGCGCAACGTGAAGCTCGCCGGCCAGCGCCTCACTGATCAGCCGGGCCGCGCGAAGCTCCGATTCCGCGGCCGGATGACCGTAGTCCAGATACAGAAAGTGCAGCGCCACGTGGCTCATCATGCGCGACGCCGCCACGGTGCTGTTCAGGCCCCCGCTCAAGAGCACCACCAAAGGTTCCATGATACCTCCGACGACCTTCGCCAACGCATCCGCCCGCGGAAGCCTGCGCGCCTTCAATCCCCGCAGGCACGAGTGCCGCCATAGTCAGCGGCCCGGGACACCCCGCAAGACCGCACGGCGCAGGCGCACTCGCCACACCCGTATCGGCACAACGGCACGCTTGCGGCGACGATAATTCACCGCTCCCACGCGGCCCGACCCCGCTTGCCAGCACTGCGACGCACCGATACCTTGTGCCCCGATGGAAAACCCACGACCACATTGAGGCACCGGACATGGCCGAAATCGCACCGTTTCAGGCGTTTCGCTACGATTTCCATGCTTTGGGCCGCGACATTTCGGCACGGGTAGCGCCCCCGTACGACATACTCGATCAGGCCGACAAAGAGCGTCTTCTGGACCGATCCGATCGCAACATCGTGGCCATCGACCTGCCCTTCGCCCCCGCCAAGAAGCTCGGCCCGGCCCACCTGTACGAAGAGGCGGGCGAGACGTTCAAGAATTGGACGCAGGACGGCACGCTGGTGCGCGAAGAGCAGCCGGCCCTGTACGTCTACCATCAGGTCTTCGAGTACGGCGGGCGCGAATACACGCGGCGGATGTTCATCGCCCGGGTACGGCTCCAGCCGTTCTCTGAAGGCGTGGTCGTGCCCCATGAGGAGACCTTCGGCGGTCCCAAGGAGGATCGGCTGGCCCTCATGAAGACCACCCGCTGCAACCTTTCCCCGGTGTACGGCCTGTTCCGCGACCCGGAGGACGTGGTCGGACAGGCCTTCGCTCCGCAAACCGAACGTCGCCCCGACGCCGCCGCCACGCTCGACAGCGTGCAGAACCTCGTGTGGATGGTCACGGACACCGGCGTAATCGAACGGGTCGTCTCAGCTTTCAGGGACAAGAAGATCTACATCGCTGACGGGCACCACCGGTACAACACCGCGTTGAACTACCGCGACTGGGCGGCCGAGCAGAACGGAGGGCAACTGCCCGATGGGCACCCGGCCGGTTACGTCATGCTCGTTCTCGGCAGCATGGACGACCCGGGCAGTCTCATCCTCCCCACCCATCGCGTCCTCGCGAAGATCGGCGAGTTGACGCTCGAAGGGCTCGCCGACGGCTGGTCGGAAGGCTGCGATGAGGCTTCCCCCGCCGACGCCGACATCACGCTTTACCACGGCGCTTCGAAGAAGGAAGAGCATCTCAAATTCACCAACCGCGAGGTCCTGGCCAAACTCGAGCCGGAAAAAAGTGCGGCCTGGCGCGAGCTTGATCTGGCCTACCTGCATCGCTACCTCGTCGACGAGTTGCTCAAACCGCTGGTGTCCGGCGAGGCCACGATTCGCTACGTCAAAGAGGAAGGCCAGGCCAGACAAACCGCCGAACAGGAGAACGGCATCGCGGTCATCTGCAAACCCGCGACGATGGCTCAGCTTCGCGACGTAGGCGAGGCCGGTGACCTCATGCCACAAAAGAGCACCTATTTTTATCCGAAGGTCGCCACGGGCTTGACGATCAACCCACTGACGTGATGGTGATTCGCAACGTGGACGAGCACCCGATCCGCACGACCCGCCACCGCCGGCCATGTGCGAAGTTTAACGCGATTCAGTTATTGACGATCCTGGCACTCGTCTGCGTCGCCTGCCGGCCGTCGCCGGTCCGTGTGGGCGTGATGGATCAGCAGGCCTTGGCCGATATCGACCGGTACGATGACCGCCCGTGGGCGACCGTGCTGCAGGAATACGTCAAGGAAGGACTTGTCGACTACGATCGCCTGGCGAAACACCGCGAGCCGCTGCTGGACTACTTGAAGATCATCGCCGCGACGAGCCCGGATCAGACTCCGGATCAGTTCCCCACGCCCGAATCACGCCTCGCCTTTTACGCCAACGCTTACAACGCCGGGGTCGTCGCCGCCGTTCTGGAAGCGGGCGTTCCCGAAACGGTGCACTCGTTCCAGTTCCGTCCGTTCGAGCAGCGCAATCGACTCCTGGTAGGGCGGCGCTCCCTGACACTCGACGAGCTTCGCCGCCGCGCCGTGGCCGCCGCGGCCGGCGACGCCCGGGTGATATTCACGTTTTGTGATGCGGCCGTCGGCTCCCCTCCCTTGATGGAACAGCCGCTCCGGGCTGGTGATCTCGACGCCCAACTGGACTCCATTGCTGAAGCTGCAATGGACAGTCAGAGCGTCGTCTCGGTCGATCACGAAAACCAAGCGCTCAAAGTCGCCACCTGGATGCTCGCAAACCGCGAGATGTTTTTCGATTACTACCGGCGGCAGACTGGAGCCGACGAGGTCACCATGCTCAACGTCGTTCTCCGCTTCGCACGCCGCGTCCGCCGCGACTGGCTCAACACGGCCGTCGGCTACCCCGTCCGTATGATCCCGTACGACAGACGGCTGAACCGAACAACGCAGCAAGCAGGTTAAGAACCGCGAGCCGGGGCAGGCTGACTCAAAACCGCCTCTTGACCCGCGTGCCGCCCGGCAGGTCTTCGAGCGCATACCCTTGCGCAGAGAGCGTATCGCGAATCGCGTCCGCCGCATCGAAGTCCTTCCGCCGTCTTGCCTCGTCCCGCTCGTGAATCAGTTGCTCGACTTCGGCAGGGATTTCGTCGCGCTCGCCGTTCGACAGGATGCCAAAGAGCTTATCGACCTCGTGAAACGCCGACCGCGTCGTCGTCGCGTCGTCGCGGTGAAGCCTTCCCTGGCCCATCAAATAATTAGCCAGCCGCACCAGCCGAAAGATCGCCGCCATCGCCGCGGGCACGTTCAGATCGTCAAAAACGGCCTCGCGCACGCCGTCCTTCATGCCCTGGATCCAACCCCCGAGCTCAGGCACGTCCGGCCCGGTCGAAACGACGCCGTTGAGCTTCTCCAGGCACTCGTCCAGTCGCCGAAGTGTCGCCCGGGCCGCCCCCAGCCGTTCGTCACTGATGTGAACCGGCTGCCGGTAGTGCGACTGAAGCAGGAAGAACCGGATCTCCCGCGGCGTGTATCCGTCATCAACAAGATCCGGCAGGACGACGCAGGTGTCCTCTGCGTAGCTCATCTTCTTGCCCTTGGCCAGCACGAGTTCCGAGTGCAGCCAGAACTGCGCCTGAGGCTCGCCGATGAGCGCCCGGCTCTGAGCGATCTCGTTCTCGTTGTGCGGGAAGATCAGGTCCGCCGAGGCGGTGTGGATGTCGAACCGCTCGCCCAGCTTGGAGCGCGCCATCGCCGAACACTGCACGTGCCAACTCGGCCTGACGTTGCCCCACTCCGTCTTGTGCCCGAGTCCTTTCCGCATCTCCGCGAGCGTCGATCTCTTTAACAGGGTAAAATCGCGCGGGTCGTTTTTGTCGTAGCGCTCCAGGTCGACCGTCGCGCCGACCGTGATCTTGCCGAGGTCCTGTCCGGACAGTTCGCCGTACTGCTCCACGCGGTTGATGTTGAAGTAAACAGACCGGTTTTTCTCGTACGCAAAGCCCTGGTCGATGAGCGCGCGCGTCAGTCCGATCATGTCGTCCACGCACTCCGAAGCCCGCGCGTACGTATGCGCGGGGGCAATCCCGAGGGCCGCGATGTCCTCATGGAACTCCGCTTCATACTGCGCGCACAGCTCCGCCATGGGCCGGCCCACTCGCAACGACTCCTGAATCGTGTTGTCGTCGAGATCGGTGATGCTGACCACGTGCTCGACTTCGTACCCGGCAAACTCGAGCGTCCGCCGGATCAGGTCGTCCACCACGAGACGCCGCAACACGCCGATGTGAGGCCGGCGGTGAACGGTCGGGCCGCAGGAGTAAATCGTGGCCTTGTTCCCCCCGGCGATCGGCTCAAACGGCTGATAGCGCCGGGTCAGCGTATTGAAGAAGTGCAGCCTCGTGGGTGTGACCTCCGGCTCGGCGACTTCGAACAGCGGAGTGGACAGATACCGCTCACCGCCGTCCGCCAGGATGACCACAATGACGCCCGAATCGATCTCTGCCGCAACCTCGCATGCGACGTGCATCGCGGCGCCCGAACTCATCCCGACAAGAAGACTTTCCTCCCGTGCCAGACGCCGGGCCATCTCGTACGCCGCGTCGTCTTCGATGTTCACCTTCGAGGTCGCTGCTTGAGGGTCGTAAATCCCCGGCAGGTACGCCTCTTTCAGATTCTTGAGCCCCTGGATGCGATGGCCGAGATACGGCTCCACGGCCACGATCTGAATGTCGGGGTTCAGCTCCCGCAGTCTTCGCGAGCAACCGACCAGCGTGCCCGTCGTGCCCATGGTCACGACCAGGTGGGTGATGCGCCCGCGGGTCTGCTCCCAGATCTCCGGGGCCGTCGTCCTGTAATGGACCTCGACGTTCGCCGGGTTGTTGTACTGATCCGGCATGAAGAACCGGTCCGGCTCCTCGGCGGCCAGTTCGTACGCCCGCTCGATCGCACCGTCCGTGCCCTGATCGGCCGGCGTCAGCAGGAACTCCGCACCGAAGGCAGCCAGAATCTTCCGCCGCTCGATCGATACGCCCTCGCTCATCGCCAGCAGAATCGGGTACCCTTTGGCCGCAGCCACCATCGCCAACCCGATGCCGGTGTTTCCGGAAGTGGCCTCGAGAATCGTCTTGCCGGGCCTCAACTCGCCCGTTTTTTCCGCCTGCTCGATCATCGCAAGGGCGATGCGATCCTTGACCGAACCACCCGGATTGGCCCGTTCCAGCTTGCCGTATATCTCGACCTTCGGATTGGGATTGACTCTGAGAATCGGCACGAGCGGGGTGTTGCCGATGAGCGACAACAGGCCGGGCCGAGAGGGCTTCGGGTCACCGGCTCGCGGCGGCGACGGGTAGGCGGCCTCATGCATGTGGGTCATGATCTATCTATCGAACCCCAGGCCCCGCTTTGCCTCAAACTCGTTACTTTTTACCTTTCAAGAAATTACGAAACCAAGGGGGTGGCGCCAAGGGCGCCTCGGTTCGAATCGCACCCGCATGGACGCAAACGTCCCCGCGAATGGCCATCTGTCAGCGGCGACGGCCGGCAAGGGGTCTGGACATGGCCAGGTCGGCGATCTCGTGGATACTGCATATGAGACATCCGCACGTTCTGCATAACGCTTACGTGGGCAACCAGTAGCGGGATTCCCGGTGCACGCTCCGCTTGACCGCGTATTCCGTTTTGCGAGGAGCACGCCTCAAGTGCGTCAGCGGACGATCGGAATCAGGACCTGTCTTGCTGGAAGTGGACATGGCAAAGCGTATCGGCGCCGACACGCGTCGTGGTAATCCCACCTTCCCCGACCGTAGCGTTCGGAAATAGAACGGCCTTGGGAGCGCCGCCGATCACGCGCGGCGCGATGAAGATGAATGCCTCATCAGCCAGGCCTCGGCGCAGGCATTCCGACAGGATCTCCGGCCCGCCCTCGATGAGAACATTGGTCATTGATCGGTCCGCCAGGCGAGCAAGGGCATCGGCAATGTTGACTCGGCCCCTGTCGGATCGCGCAAGTTCGAGTTCCACACCCGCGCTCTGAAGGCGCTCGGCATGCCGACGCCGCCTCTTGGCGGCGTCGCGCGTCGTGATCACCAGCGTAGGCGCGGCATGCGCCGTCTCAACCAGTCGGCTCTTCAACGGAATACGCAGCCGGGAGTCGAGCACAACGCGCGTGGCGAGACGCCGTATCTGCACCCCCCGCACCGTCAGGCTGGGATCGTCGTCGAGTACTGTCCCGATGCCCACGAGGATAGCGTCGACGCGTGCGCGCAACCGATGAACCCATCTGTGTGCAGGCGGCCCGGAGATGGCCTTGGGATGTCCGGGCGGCGTGATCAGGTGGCCGTTGAGAGACTGGGCCCATTTGAGTATGACGTAAGGGCGTCCCTTCTCAGAGAGCGTGACGAAAGGCGCGTTCAACCGCCGCGCCTCTGCCTCCAGGCAGCCCGAGCGCGCCTCGATCCCCGCGCCGCGCAGCCGCCGGAAACCTCCGCCGCGGACGTGCCGGGAAGGGTCTTCCATCGCGGCAATGACCCGTCCGATGCCCGACTCGATCAGTGCTTCCGTACAGGGCGGCGTCTTCCCGAAATGGCAGCACGGCTCCAGCGTCACGTAAGCCGTCGCCCCGCGCACCGACTCCTCCGCCGCACGCAAAGCCTCCACCTCGGCATGGGGTCCACCGAAACGCCGGTGATATCCCTCTCCGATCACGCGCGACCCGCGCACCAGAACGCAGCCAACCATCGGGTTCGGTTCGACCCGTCCCTGTCCGCGGCGCGCCAGCGCCAGCGCCCGACGCATGAACTCCTGATCGCGTGATGTGAACGGTTCCTTGCCCACGGATGCGGCACGTGCTCGTACTACGCGTGCTCCACTGCCGCGGACGCCGCCTCTGCGTCCGTGGCGGGTGCCCGTCGGTCCATCCAGAAATTGATCACCAGGATCGCCACGCCGACCACGAGCAGCGAATCAGCAACGTTGAACACCCACGGCCAGATGTCGCGGCCGGCGATTTGCGGCTCTATCTTGATAAAGTCACGGACAACCCCCGTCTCCGATAGTTCGACGATATGATTGCGCGGAATTCGGTGAACGGGAGGACCTCCGTCCAGACCCCGGCCGATTCGCACGAATCCCGACTCCGATCCGTCGTCCAGGATTCTCCCGTAAAACTCCGCCCGGCCGTCCACGAGCTCCGGCCTCAGCGTCACCTTGTCCGCCATGACGAACGCGCGGTCGTACAGGTTGCCCATCGAGCCGGCAAGAATGAACGACAGTGCCAGATGCAGCGAACGACGCTCCGGCGTGCTGCAGATGAACAGATACAATACGAACGCCAGCGCGACGAACGAGGCCGCAATAAAGACCGCAACGAGCCCCTGCCCCATGCCGAACAGCGCCCCGGGATTGATCGAACGTTGAAACGTGAGAACAGAAGGGATGACCTCGACGACTTCTCCCTGCTCGAGCTTGGAAAACGCCCACCGCTTCGACCAGAGATCCAGCGCCAGGGCGATCACTGCGACCACCCAGAGCCGCACATGAGCTCCGGGAGAGAAAAACGCCGAGCGGACGCGCCGAGCGTCTGGTTCATGAGCGTCGGCGGGACGAGAGTCGGGGTTCATGCCGCGGCGAAGGGGTCAGGGAACCCGACCCTGCTCCTTGAGACGGGCGTACTCGATGCAGTACTTCGCCCAGGGCTTGGCGGTCAGGCGTGCACGGCTGATCGGCCGGTGCGTCGCGAGACACACGCCGTAGGTTCCATCCTTGATACGCTGAAGCGCTGCGTCAATCTCGCGAACCACGGTTCGCTCGGTCTCGAGAAGGCCCAGAGTGAATTCCTGCTCCCAATTATCGCTGCCCAGATCCGCCATGTGCTGCGGCATCGGCGAACGACCGGCATCCGAGCGACCGCCGCTGAGCGCTGCGTTCGTCATATTCGTGACGTCGCCGACAATCTCGCGCCGTTTGGTGAGAAGCAGTTCCTCGAACTTCTTCAGAGTCTTCTCACCAAAGCGGGTCTTTGGCAGTTGCTTGTCGTGCTCGGCCAGACGGATCGGAGTCGCCAGCGACATCGAGCCCGCGTCGCCGGCATGAAAATTGGTATTCCCGCCGGCTCCCCGAGCACGGCGGACCGGAGACGAGTTTCCGCCGCGCTTGGGCGTCGACGCTTTTGCAGAAACAGCCGGTCGACGTGCTCCAGCCGTTGTCTTAGCGGCACGCGAATCCCCATTCCCTCGCGAAGCCGTCTTCCTCACTGAAGACCCTTGCGACCGCTTGCCTGAATGGACACCGCCCCGCAAAGCATTCGTACGCTTCGCGGTCACCTTCTTCGCACCCGCCTTCTTGACGGAGCTTCCCGCGTCACGTTTCGTCTTGCGCGATTTGGATTCTGCCGACTTGGTCGTTCGACGCGCGCCGTCCTTCTTCGCCGCAGACGGCCCCTTGGTCCGGCGCGATGATTCCTTCTTTGCATTTGCGCCGGTGCGCTTGCTGGACTTGGGCGACGTAGCCGCAGCTTTGGCAGGCTTCTTTCGCGTATTCCTTGATTTCTTCGCGGCCAAAGTGCGAACCTCCAATCGGCGAAGGCTACAAAACGGAACGTAACCTACTGTCAAAAAAGGGCTTACAATTCGCCGAACAATGTATGATACTCAAACTCTCCCCGAGAGTCAAGATGCCCCCGACACCGATTGTTCGCCTTTTCATTCCGTCCACTAGCCCGTGCCGCCTACATCGACTCGCGCGTCAGGGGTGCTTTCAATAACGGAAGCCGCTCGTGCTCCTGCTCGATCTCCGACAGCTCCAGCTCCTCGAACAGCACGGCCGGCGTAACGATCGACGTGGGAGGCGTCTGGCCCGTAAACCCGATGCCGACGTAATTGTAGACGGTCCGCTCTTTGCCCGCGGCCACCAGGTCCCGCAACGCACGGACCTGCACCGGGCCGAATTCGATCCCCCGGACAAGCTCTTCTCGACCGTCTTCGACGTAGACCTTGTAAGCATAAACCGGGTCTCCGAGAGAGGGACGACCGCCGCGCTGTTGCATCCGCATGAAGAACGAGAACATGTCAGACTGGCTGGATGTGATGCCCGGCGCCCGCAGCGACCTGATGCGAAGCCCGTACTCGAGCCCTTCATCCGCCGCAGCCTCGATCAACTCAGCCTTGAGCTCATCCTCGGAAAGCCCTTTCTCGTCCTCGATGAACAGGCACCCGACGGCCGCCTCGATTTTCCCGCCGCCCGGGCTGCTGCGCCCGTGACCGTTGCTTCCCGACAGTTTCTCGATCGGGGCGCGCGACATCACCATATCCACGAGCTTGCCGTCGGTCACAATCTGAACGCGCTGTGCTTTGACGCCCTCGTCGTCGTAGCGGTAGTGACCCATCAGCGACTTGCCGCCGAAGTCTTCGACCGTGGGATCATCATAAACCTGGAACGAACGCGGCAGGATGCGCCGCCCGAGCTTCTTCTGGAGGTTCTCTTCATCGAACCCGCGACGCTGCGTGCCGACTGGTTCCGGTCTCCCCGCAAGGCCCTCGGCAAGAAGCTGCCGGAACATCTGGCCCGCCGCCAGCCCGTCCAGCAGCACCGGGCCGGTGTACTGCTCGAGAATGGGGGCCTCCATGAGCTTCTTGAGATTCTGCGCGAGCGTCTCGATCTCCTCGCGAAGACGCTTCTCATCGGGAAGGTCACCCGCGCGATCGGCCGTGAACAGCAGACTGTCGGACAGCTTCATTCCGTCTTCGGCCTGAACATCCGCGTTGATGACCAGGAGAGCGCCGCTATCACCTGTCCGCACGCGGGTCCCTTCGCTGTTGACCACGGCGGTGTTTCCGGCTCCGACGAACAACCGCACGCTCGAGTCCTGAATCCAATCGAACTGCTTGAAGTAACTCGAGAGCCGCTCGAGGCGCGACTCCCAGGCGGCACGGTCGAAAACGAGCTCAGCGCCCGGCTCGATGTGCTCCGCCGGCTCGGCCTTGGTGAAATCGTTCGGCCGATCGTCAAACGTTTTGTCGCGCATGTACGCCCGCTTCTTGGTCAATGTTTCGACGGCACCTTTGTAATCCGCGTCGGTCGCCCGCCAGATCGCCTGTCGCATCGCGAGGTATTCGTCCTCGATCGGCAGCGAAGCACGTCCTCCGCCGCCTGTCCCGCCGAAGCCGAAGAACCCGCCGCGGCCGCCGGTGAAATTGGTATTGTCCAACTCGTACGAACCGACCCGCACGTTGCTCCTGAAATCGCGCGACCGATCGCGCTGCGCATCGGTCATGGCGCCGTAGGAAGCGGAGAGTTGGAAAGTGATGGCGTCGTCGACGGTGTACTGGATGAAATAGGGCTTCTCCAGGTCCTCCAGTTGCAGCTCCATCGAACGCGTAATCTCATCGACCATGGCGCGCATGATCACGTCGTTATCGGGCAGCACATCGTCTGCCCGCGCGGAAGCAACAGAGAAAACCGTAATCACTGCACAAGCGGCAAGCTTCAGTATCGAGTCGTTCATGACGGTGTTCGCTCCTCTTTCGATGGGTCGGGTTCGTTCGGCTCCGGATCACTGGCCTTTCTGAGCGATGGGCGGATCAAGAATCGGCGGCTTGTCCTGCTCACGCCTGCGCTTCTCGATCTCAATCTGAGAGACAAGCAGGCTTGGCGAGACCGCCGATACCGGCACCCAGCCCGACTCGGCGCCGCACGTTCCGTTGAAGACATCCGGATCATCCCCCGTCAGGATGATCTTCGAGAACGATGTGAGCGGCGTGCCGACGATGTCGACGCCGCGGACCAGCTCATCAGGCCGGCCGTCGGCAAAGACGCGATAGACGACGACGGGCAGAACCTTGAACGACTGCGGACCGCGCCTTCGCGTGCCGGTGAATCCCCCGGTGATGTCCTCGAACAGATATCCGAACTCCTTCTCTTGCTTCTTGCACTCCTCAATCAGCTTTGCCCGAAGTCCATCAAAGGACGTCACCTTGTTCGACTCAATGATCAGATTGCCCTGCCGCCCGACAACCTCATTCCCCGGAGAGCGCCGGCCGTGGCCGTTGGACTGAGGGAATCCCTCGACCGGTGATCGCGACAGCAGAAAGGTCTTGAGAATGCCGTTTTCGACCAGCGTCACGTCCTGGGCGGGAACGCCCTCATCGTCGTACTTGTAGTACCCGCGCAGATCCGTGCCCTCGAACCGCGCGAGCGTCGGGTCGTCGTGCACGCTCAGGAAATCGGGCAGCACCTCCTCGCCAATCTTCTTGGTGAACGTTTGACCCTCCTCTACGTCCTTCTGACGGTGGCCCTCGATCCGGTGCCCGAAGATTTCGTGAAAGAACACGCCGCTGGCACGATTTCGCAGAATGGCCGGTCCGGTGTACGGCTCGACGAGGGGCGCCTCGCGCAGGGTCAGGACGGTCTTGATGACCTCTTTGAACCCCTCGGTCAGTTCTTCCTCGCTGGGAAGCCCATCCTCGCTGGCCGCATTGAATGTCCGGCTCTGACTCAACTCCATCCCGTCCTCCGCCTTGCTCCGGGCGTTCACGGTAATGCGAAGCAGTTTCCGTCCCGTCTGCAGCCGCGTCCCTTCGCTGGTCACCATGTATCGGTTGCTGGCCGAAGCGCTCAGCGTCACGCCCGAGTCGTAGATCAGCGGGTGGTCCAAAGCGATCTTGGACACTTCGCGCAACCGCTTGGCCCACATGTCCCGATCCACCTTCAAGTGAACCTCCGGCTCCGAATAGACCGAAGGCTCCTCTCGCGAGAAGTCGTTCGACTGGTCCTCCTCCTCAACCATGGTCTTCAGGTTGGTCACGACACGCTGGTACTTCTTCGCAGCCGCCTTGAAATTCCGGTCCGTTGCCAGCCACAGGGCGTGCTTGATCGCGACCGGATCGTCCTCGAGGCTGATCGATGTCGCCCGCGTGTAAAAATCCGACGGATCGAACCCGAAGCCTGAGCCGCGGATATTGTGCGTGTTGTCCACTTCGTAGTCCCCGACACGCACGTCCACGTCGAGCATCCGCTGATGGTTCTGGTTATTCCACATCAGCGCACCCAACTCGGCCCCGATCCGCGCCGACTTCTCATCCGTGATCGTGTACGCCATGTAGTATGGCTTGGTGCCGTCGGGCATGGCCAGCTTCTCCATCGAATGATCCAGCTCCTCCTGAAGGACCTTGATCAACGGATGCTGCGGGGCGGCCGACTTCTCGTCGCCCCCGGCCGCAATGGGCACAAAAATGACAACGCCGGCCCACGCAAGGATGAGGTAGTTTCTCACGGTTTGTCCCTTTCGGTGATCGAAATGGCCGGCCGGCCCAACGCCACCAACCGGCAAAGTCCAGCAACTCCACTCGGGTCTATACCGGCCGAGATCATACCGTTCGAGACGGGCGAATCCAGGGGGGGACACACGGCACCGACAAGACGGTACGTCATAGGGGTGCCAGTGCCAGCTTGCCTGCGTACGGGTTCACCGAGGGTGCTGCTGGCAAGCGAAGCCGCCAGCGGTGGCGCAGCCAGCCCGTGCGTTGCCCCGCTCGGCGTCGGCATGAGCCGATGCGCCCGAGCCGGACCACTTGCACTCAATCAACAAACCCAGCCTGAGATGTCGCGGAGCTCCAAGGGCCCCCTGGCCGCGACGTACGCTCCAAGTCAGGTTGAATTTCTCAAATCCTGCCCCGTTGGGTGGGCTCTCGCAAACACTCGGCAGTCTCAGACTCCAATCGTGCAAATCGTAGCGCCGTAGCAAGTCTCCATTATCGGTCGTGAGATCTTCTCCGAGCGGCATCTGAACGCGATTTCGCCCTCACCGCAGGCTTGAGCCCAGCGAAGCCGATCGCTACGATCAGTGTCGTGCCATCAAAGGCACGTGGGCGGGGTGTGTTCGCCCCATGGGGGCCGGAAAGTTCCCGATCGATAATCCGTGGTCAAGCTGCCAGGAGCGCCCGGACCTGCGGCTCCGCCGCTTGCTGGCAACAGGGGAGGGAAGCATCATGGGCATTAGACGATGTGCAGGTGCAGCCGGGTGTGTCTTGGTGATAGCCGTCGCAGCCCACGCCCGGCCGCAATTCGCCCGTAACTGCAACGCCTGTCATGGCGGCGGTCCGTTGGTCGCCACCGCCCCCGAAGTCATCAACTTCGACGGATTCGCCGATCCGGACGAGTCCGCGACAGGGGCTGCCGACCGAGGACTGCTTAAGGTATTCACCGTCGAACCGGGCGGAACAGTCGATCTGCAACTATTGGTAGATTTGGAAGACGCGCTCAACGCCCGCTTTGCCGTCGAGTTGAAACGCATGGAGGAACCCGGCGTCGTCAACGGCGGCACACTCGTTTTCGATGCCGATCCCGACTGGAATCTCCAAATCGGCACCGATATTGTCGATCCGACCCGCCCCTATTACACGTTTCCGCAAGACCAGGGGATCGAATACGCCGGCCCCCAGGTCTTTACGTTCACGATGGGCATCGATGAAACCACGCCCGCCGACTTCTACGACCTCGAATTCGCCCTGGCTGGCCAACCCGGCTTCCACTACAACGACGAACACTTCTACCTTCAGGTAATCCCGGAACCGGGCACCCTCGCCCTGATCGTGCTCGGTGCGGCCGTCGGCATGACCCGTCGCCGCCGCCGAGCAATCGGAGCCATCTCCGCGCAGCCCACATAATTTATGGCCTGCTGACTTCTGCCGCCTGTTACGTCACCCCTTGTGGGTGACGCCCCTACGCGCCGTGCCCTTCGCCACAACCTCGTGCAGATTCGCCCCTTGCCGACGCACCTGTTTAACGGGCTTGCCCGAATGCTTCTCCGCCCGGCGGCCAAGTGTGCTCCGCGGGTTTTAACTCGCGCGGAAGTCCTGTCTCGCCGAGCACACCGTGTTCAAGAGCACTCACCCATTCCCTCTCCTCACCTCTTCTGCGCTGGCCCGGCCCACAAAACGAATAGTGCCACATCAACGGCATGCTATTTGCGTGTTTTCGTCTTTTCGGGTACTCGTGTGGCGAAACCCGGCCGGCGCCGGGCCTGAAAGAGGCGGCGGAGACAGAATCCGCGGATCATCAGCGATTGGCGCTGCGCGGGAGCGCGAGGCCCCTGCCGAGCCGCCGAGAAAACCGACTCAGCTGCGCAAGGGAAACGCTCCGAAACGATTCGCCCGAAGCGTCACGCCCCTGAAAGAGGCGATCTTCGCCGCAGGCGCAGACGGGCGGGCCGAACAACGTTATCCTGCCACGCTCTATGCCGGAGGCGGCGGGGCGGTATCACGGCGCGGGCCCTGCGTCACTGATCGGTGGGAACCGGAAGCAGAGGGGTTGGCAACGAGGCCAGGGGCCGATCGATCGAACCGAATGATGATGGTGATACTCCCATGAAACTAGCTGTGCCGAAGGAGATCGTTCCGGGCGAAACGCGGGTTGTGCTGGTCCCGGCATGCGTGGGTCGCCTGGTGAAGGCCGGTCTCGAGGTTATCGTTCAGGAGGGCGCCGGAGAGCATGCGGCGATCCCCGACTCCGAATACGAGGGCAAAGGCGCCACGACCGAGTCTGACGTCCGCAAACTGTTCAGCGAGGCCGACGTGGTCGCCAAAGTGCAGCCGCCCATCGAAAACTCCGAACTCGGCGCTCATGAAGTCGATCTCATGAAAGAAGGCGCCATCCTGTTCGCAAATCTGGGCGCCCTCGGCGGACTGAAGGACCAGAGCCTGATCGAAAAACTGAACGCACGAAAAATCACCGCCTTCTCGATGGATTGCGTGCCGCGTATCACCCGCGCCCAGAGCATGGACGTCCTTTCTTCCATGAGCACCATCGCCGGTTACAAGGCCGCCCTCCTCGCCGCCGACCACCTCACCAGAATGATGCCCATGCTCATGACCGCGGCAGGCACCGTCGCCGCCGCGCGCGTGTTCGTCCTCGGCGCCGGCGTCGCGGGGCTTCAGGCCATCGCAACGGCCAAACGCCTCGGCGCGGTGGTCGAGGCCTTCGATACACGGTCCGCAGTCAAAGAGCAGGTCGAGAGCCTCGGCGGGCGATTCGTGCAGTTGGAACTCGGACACGGCGACGCCGAGGACAAAGGCGGCTACGCCAAGGCCCTCAGCGACGAGCAGCATCAGAAAGAGCAGGAACTTCTGGCCAAACACGTGAAAACGGCGGACGCCGTGATCACCACCGCGCTGGTTCCCGGCCGAAAAGCGCCGGTCCTCGTGACCGAGGAGATGGTCAAGACCATGAAGACCGGCTCGGTGGTCGTGGACCTGGCCGCCGAACGCGGCGGCAATTGCGAGCTCACCGAGGCCGGCCAGACCGTCGTCAGGCACGGCGTGACCATCTGCGGCCCGCTCAACATCCCCGCCCAATTGCCCGTCCACGCCAGCCAGATGTTCAGCCGAAACATGTCCACGCTGATCCTGGACTTGTACGAGGAGGGGAGCATCAAATTGGATACCGAGGACGAGATCGTGGCCGGCGCCCTGATCACTCGCAACGGCGAGGTCATGCACCAGCCCACGAAGGAATCCATGAGTTAACAAAGGCGTAAACCGATGCAAGAAGTCGATCTGATCACGCTTTTATTCGTATTTGTCCTGGCGATTTTTCTGGGCTTCGAGCTCATCTCGAAGGTCCCGGCGATGCTCCACACGCCGTTGATGTCCGGTGCGAACGCCATATCGGGCATCACCATCGTCGGTGCCCTCATCTGCGCGGGACGCGGAGCCGACTGGCTGGCCGCGATCATCGGGACGGCCGCCGTCGCTTTCGCGACCATCAACGTGGTCGGCGGCTTCCTGGTCACCGACCGAATGCTCCGGATGTTCAAGAAGAAGTAGCCGGCGACTGCACCAATAGGACAGCATTATGGAACAAGCAGACTTTATTCGGCTGGCATACCTGGTCGCCTTCGCCCTCTTCGTCCTTGGCCTGAAGCGCCTGGGCAGCCCCAAGACCGCCCGCGGCGGAAACGTGCTCGCGTCGCTGGCCATGCTGATCGCCATCGTGGCAACGCTGGTCCACTTCGAGATCATCGTTGATTATCGATGGATCCTCATCGGTCTCATCATCGGGGCCGTCGTCGGGGCATGGTTTGCGCTCACCGTGCAGATGACCGGCATGCCCGAGATGGTCGCCCTGTTCAACGGCTTCGGCGGAATCGCATCCGCACTCGTCGCACTGAGCGACTACGCCGCGACGGAAGAGCTCGCCCAGATCGACACGATGACCATCGTGACCGTCGGCCTCTCCGTCCTGATCGGAGGCCTCACCCTGACCGGCTCCATCGTCGCCTGGGGCAAGCTCTGCGGAAAAGTCCCGTCGCAGCCGATCACCTACACCGCGCAAAACATTCTCAACGGCCTGCTCTTCCTGGTGATCATCGCGCTGTTCATTCCGCTGGTCACGAACCCGGCGTCCTATGTAGCCCTGATCGTGCTGCTGGTCCTGTCGTTCGTGCTCGGCGTCCTGCTGGTCATCCCCATCGGCGGCGCGGATATGCCCGTCGTGATCTCGCTGCTCAACTCCTATTCCGGTCTGGCCGCCTGCGCCACCGGCTTCGTGCTCAAGAACGAACTGCTGATCATCGCCGGCTCGCTGGTCGGCGCCGCCGGCATCATCCTCACCGCCCTGATGTGCAAGGCCATGAACCGGTCGCTCAGCAACGTGGCCTTCGGCGCGTTCGGCGTCGCCGACTCGACCGGCGCTGCGGGACCCGGAGAAGCCAAGAAGCAGGTGCGCGATTACAGCGTCGAAGACGCGGCGATGGTCCTTGACGCCGCCTCGTCCGTCGTCGTCGTCCCGGGCTACGGCCTCGCCGTCGCCCGCGCCCAGCACATCACCCGCGAGCTGGGGCAGGTCCTCGAAGGCAAGGGGGTGGACGTCAAATACGCCATCCACCCCGTCGCCGGCCGCATGCCCGGACACATGAACGTCCTGCTCGCCGAGGCCGATGTTCCCTACGACCAGCTCGTCGAGATGGACGACATCAACCCCGAGTTCGAGAACACCGACGTCGCTCTCGTCTTGGGCGCCAACGACGTCATCAACCCCGTCGCCCGCACCGACAAGGGCAGCCCGATCTACGGCATGCCCATCCTCGACGTGGACAAAGCCCGAACGGTCATGATCTGCAAGCGCTCGCTAGGCAGCGGCTTCGCCGGAGTAGACAACCCGTTATTCTACGACGAAAAGACCATGATGCTCTTCGGAGACGCCAAAGCGACGGTGACGGCGTTGGTCGAGGAGCTAAGAGAAGGGTAACAACCTTCAAAATGCGCTAAGCGTAGCATGCCGGGTGCCACTGGCGGCTTGCCCGCCAGTGCTAAAGGACCAAGCGACCCACCTCCGACGCACGGTGCCACTGGTCCGCCTCAAGCGGCCCCGCCAGTGCTTCCTGATCCCGATCGAGCCCCCACCAACGCTATCACAATGCAACGACCGTATCGGGAGTGGATGGGAATCGAACCCACCAGGAGCCGCGTCAACGACCCCTCAACGGCTTTGAAGGCCGCGGGACCCACCAGGCGTCCGGACACTCCCATGACACGCGGCGGCGACCGGCGCCCGGCCTCCGCTGATGGCGCATCCGAAAGAACTCTACCAGAGAAGTCCGCCCGGGCAAGCCCCGGCTCGACTGGCGGCTGGCGCGGCGCCCGTGCCGCTGCCGAACGAAGAAAACGCACGGGCAAGCTCCGCCGCCGTTGCGGCTCCGCTTTCCCAGGGCACCTACCTACCTGAACTGTCACGCACGCGTGTACGTGTGCGCGAGCGCCGCCCCGCTTACGGACCGCAGCAAGGATCGGTACCGCCGATCGCGTTCAGCAACGCAAACACGTCAAGCAGGTTCAGCGTCCCGTTGGGCACGCACGGCTCGATGTCCACGTTCGAGAAGTCGCACTCGCTGAAGTCGCCGCCGATCCCGTCCAGCACACAGAACACATCAAACAGATTGACCGCCCCGTCGCCGTTCACGTCCCCATAGGCGACCGGAGAATTCACGCACGCCCCGCCGACACACTCGTCAAACGTGCACGGATCGCCATCGCCGCAGTCCAGCGTGCAGATCACGTCCCACCCGATCAGACCGAAAGCCCGTATGTCATTGTCACCGACTTCCAATCGCTCCCCGCGGCCGAGCGTCGGATCCATGATCCCGATCAGCAACCCGGTCAGCTCGTTCGCCTTCCAGTGGCTCGCCTGCCGGCCGTCACCGAGAAAGCGCCCGGTCGACAATCCGAGTTCACCCGCACCATCAAAGAACACCTGCGTCGGTTCCAGGTTACCGGGCGAGCCGATCCGCGGACTCGTCGTAAAATCCACGGCCGCGTCGCCGGGCCGCAGCCGGAACATATCCAGCGTCCGAAGGCTGACGTCGGTCGTACCGCCCTGATCGAGGACAAAATCGACGGTGTCAACCGTGCTTGTGAATCCAAGCGCGTGCCCGATCTCATGGACCGCAATCGCCTCGAAGTCGAACAAACCCGACGCGATCCCGTCCGATGGATCGAAGTCGAAATCATCAAGAAACCCGGTGCTGAACGTGATGGATGCGTCGGGGTTGCCGTCGTCGAAGCTCATGTCAAACCCCAGCGCCCGCAGGTTGGCCTTCGTTCCAATGAGACTGCTGTCCACACCGAAACCGGACGGCACGATGGCGCTGTACTGACTGAGAGACGGGAGATCCGATACGATGGTCTCGTTCGCCTGCGAATCGACGACCATGGCGACCAGAACATCCCCGTAGTTCAAAAGGAAGCTGCGCGACCCCGTCGATCCCAGCACGCCCGACGGCAGATCGTCCAGGTCGGCGTCGATCACCACAGTCACCGGATCGGAAAACTTGCTTTCCCAGATCTCGGCCGCCCGTTCAAACGTCGCCAACGCCTCAGGCTCAGCCGCAAGGCCCGGACCGACATTGAGCACGATGTCCAACCCCGTGGCGGCGGCCCGAGCCTGGGGGCGGGCCAGGGCCTCCGCCGACAACGGCAACACCACTTCGTGCCGGAGGATGTCCCGCCCGCAATCAAAACGCTCATGATCCCGCGGCTCATCAGCGCGGCTATAGGCGGACAAAAGAACTGCAGTCAACGTCAAGAGCAAACAACGTGCGCCGATCCCCATTGCGTCAAAATCTCCTTTCTTGAACCTGTTCAACCTCGGCCCGTCGCTTCAGGCCGACGCAAATTCGCCTCATCACAGGGGAAAGCCGGATGCCCGCACCGCTCCCCCCTCGGCCAAACTCCAGGCCGCCAACGCTGAAACCCCTGAGGTCACACTGATTATAGCAAACTGAAGGCCGTTCCGATTCCAAACTTGTAAGCGCTGAAGCTCGCAGCACGTAAAAAAACAAGTTGGTCGCAAACGACTGCAATTATTCCAGGCATGATAACCGCCACCCGAGGGGGGGGGCTGCCGACCATCGCCCTGCGACAGGCGGTGCGACTTCCGCCGACGCGAATCAGTTGTCGTAAGAGACGGCGTCAGGCGTCAGTGAGGGAATGATGCCCATACGCTCGAGCTCGGCCAGAATCGCTTCGGCATAAGCCTCCGCACCTTCCTCGTTGGGGTGGCCGATCGAAGCATACAGGCACGGGACGAGCGTCGGCGAGAGTCCGTACTCCAGGCAGAGATCCAGCCGGCTGAAACGCATCGGGTCCTCGGGAAACACGTCCAAACCCAGGTTCAACGATTCAAACCCCTCGGCCTCGTCTGTCAGTCCCCACAACCACGCCTCCGGCCCGAAGATCACGTTGGCCGGGCCGAAGCTAGCGTCGGCGAACGCCGCCGCCGGAGCATCCGGATGGCTTGCATTCAAACGGTCAACTGCACTCTGCAGCGACGCGTTCGCCGTATCAGCAAACACGCGCGAGCGCTCGGCCAGGTCCGCCAATTGCACGCTGCCGCCCTCGATCCCGGTGCCCTCGATGAGCTGAAGATTCAGCACACCGGTCAGATCGCTCTGGAGACCGATGATCGGGTAGTAACCCATAACCACAATCACCGCGTTCGGAGCGACCTCGCGGACCCGCTCGAGCAGGGCACCCATCTCTTCGTCGCAGGCCTGGACGGTCAAAGTGTGCAGAAGTTCGATATCCTCGGACCGATCGAAGATGATGCCGCGACCCAGGTCGTTGATGCATCCGTTCATGAGAACGAGGTCAATCTCGGCCGGCTCAATGATCTGACTTACCTGGTTGGTCACCGAATTCAAAACGGCGGGCAACTCGCCGTTGCAGGGAAATGCGCATGTTCCCTCGCCCTCGAACGGAACAATGGGAGCCCCGGACATCGCGTAGCGCTGGATGATCGCTTTTCGCTCCAGTTGTTCTTCCAGGAACTCGGCCACGCGAACCCAGATCTTGTCGTAATATCGCAGCCCATTGCCCCATGCGACAGAGTCCCCCAGCACGACCATGTTGAAGAACTCGCCGGTCAGCTCAATGCGCGCCCCGGCCACCGGCGTGTCTCCGGCCTCGCTCGCGTAAACCTCCAGCATCGCAAGAGGAGTCACAAGTCCCTCCGGCAGCAGGACGCCGATCTTGACAGCCAACGGCGGCGGTGATGCATCTCCCGCGAGCCAGAAAAGCCCGTCCCCCGCCTTCAGGGCCGACTCGACCGCGGCGTTATACGGCTCGAGTTGTCCAGCACGTCGCATTTCATCCGGCGTCGCCGGCGACGCCAACCGCCGCAAGGCCACATCGATGCCGGACCGTCGATTCACAATGACCGCCTTCAACGCATCGGGATCGTGCGTGGCCACGGTAACAAAAAACCCCGCAAAACGGTCGTTGGTTTCGTCCCCAAGCGACCGAAACGAAGACGGTTTGAAAACGTTGCGATCCTCGGTAACAGGAGCTTCCAGCCCTTCCACGCCAAGCAGCAGGACGGCCTGCGGTCGCTCACGATGGCCGTTTCCAGGCACTACCGGTCCGGCGAACGGACATCCCATGGCCAACCCGCAAACCACAAGCACGAACCGCCAGACAGCCTGACGGCCGGCTTGAACGCGCCAATTCGGCTCCACCTGCGCCGGTTCAGGCTTCTTTCGCCCAATGAACACTCGTGCGAGAATCATGATTTCGAGGCGCCCGGTGCGTTCGCGAAATGAATCATCTATCCTTCACCCCTCACAGCGCAAAACAGGCGACACCTGAAGCCGCAACACCGGTTTGCGTCAACGCTTCCGGACCCTATGGCTCCACAATCTCCAAAACGTCCTGAACTTCAACATTGATGCCGAACGCGCACGCCAGCCGCAGATCAGACCGCTCCGCCAGAACGAGCCGCGATACGGTGCCCGGCTCGATAATGCGATCAAACAAATCATTGTCCAGCAGCGGATCCTGGAAGAGGTGATACGTGACCCCGTTGTCACCGATCCATGCCCGGCAGGGGCCGTCGTTGTCCACAACGGTGGCCGTGCCGCTCACGACAAAGGGAGACACCGAGCTGAGCAGCGCAAAGTCCACTGGAAACTCGATGTCGAAACAGCCAGACGTGCCGAGAACCCCCAGCGCCGTCAGGGCGATCGCGCCGTGTTGCCACTTGAGCGTCCGTTTCATGCACGCGCCTCCTTCGAAGCGGATCGTGTACCAGCACACGAACAACGCGATAGTCTAGCAGGTTGAGCCCGTCGGGAAACGGTCACACCGTCAGGAGCAGCAGGGGTTGATGCCTGCGATCGCATCCAGCACTGCCATGACATCCACGAGATCGACCTCACCGTCCGGAACGCAGTCGCCGATGTCGGCGTCCTCGATGGTGCAGTTGTCGTACACACCTGAAACCGCCTCGAGCACGCAGAACGCGTCGAGCACATTGACCAAACCGCTCGCGTTCACATCGCCGAACGGCTTGCAGTCGTCGGGAATCCCGTCCCCGTCGCAATCCGCGCTCACACCTTCGGCGATGTCGCATTCGTCGGGGACGAGGTTCTCGTTGCAGTCGAGGCTCGTCGCCTCGGCCAGATCGAGCGTATCGGGCATGGTGTTGTTGTTGCAATCCGATTGGCACTCGTCCGGCACGCCGTCGCCGGTCGGCGGCAGAGAATCAGGCGAAGTCCCCTCGGCGATGTCGCACTGATCCAGCACATCGTTCTCGTTGCAGTCCGCCGCTTCGTCGAGCGCGATCTCCCGCCCGTCAGGCCTCTCGTCACCATTGCAGTCGGCAAACGCGGTCGCTTCATCCGCCCCCATGTCCACGCCATCCAGCAGAACGCGTGCGTCGCCGTCCGTATCGGTCTCGCCCTCAGACGGCTCAAACGCCGGGTCGCCGCCGTCGATCCCGGGGGACATCGGCGACAGATGGTAGTCTCCGCCGGCCGCGTCAACGAACTTCGGGTCGGCGTCCAGGTTGCCTTCTTCCCATGTCAGCGTGCCGCCCGACAGCTCAACCAGGGACTTCCCGCCACGAATCAAACTGTACCCGGCCGTCAGGTTTGCCCCGACCGACAGGTACATCTCCCGACCGCTGTCGGCGTCGTTACCCCACAGCATCGAATTCCTGAACTCCGGCCGACTGCCGCCGCCGGTAAAATAAAAACCGCCGCCGCGACTACCAGCGCGATTGAACGCCACGGTCACGTTCCGCATCACCGGCGCGCTGGACGAACCGAAGACCGCGCCGCCCAGATCGGCTTGATTGTCCACGATGTACGTATTGAAGATCTTCGGACTGCTGATCGAGCAGTAGATGCCGCCCCCGTAAAAGAACTCGGCGGTGTTGTTCGAGACCGCGCAGTTGCGAATCGTCGGATTCGCCCGGAACAGATGCATCCCGCCGCCGAAGCGCTCGGCGTAACAGTCGCGAATGATACACGATTCCATGATGGGATTCGAAGTGGAGCAGAAGATGCCGCCGCCGCTGGTCGAAGAGCCGTTGACAACGGTAAAGCCACGCAACCGGACCTGGTCGTCACCAGGGCCAAATACGAAACCCCGCCCGTCGCCTTCGGCATCAATGATGCATCCTTGCGGCCCGTTGGCGCTGCGAAGCGTCAGCGCTCGGCCGTTGAACTCGATGTTCTTGTTGCCGGGCCCCCGATAAAGTCCGTCGGCCACCACGATCTCGACCAGCGCATCGCGCCCGCTGCCGGCACTCTCGATCGCCTGCTGGATGTTGCAGTAGGGGTCGTCTTCCGTCCCCGAGCCGGGGAAGAAACACCCCTCAACGTCAACGTAGATGTCCCGGCGAGGATCGCACTCATCGGGCACGTCGTTGGTGTTGATATCCATGCTGGCGCCGCCCGCGATGTCGCAACTGTCCGCCACAAAGTTCCCGTTGCAGTCCGGCTCGCATTCGTCGGGAACCCCGTTCAACGTGCAGTCCTCGCTAACGCCGTCAGCGATGTCGCAGTCATCGGGCGATCCGTTCCCGTTGCAGTCCGTCTCGATGTGAAGGCACTCATCCGGAATCCCGTTGCCGTTGCAGTCGGCGCTTTGTCCGGAAGCGACGTCCTCCTGATCCGCCTGGCCGTTGTCATTGCAGTCCGACGGTATCGTGATGCGGACCGGCGCGAACGTGGGGATCGAAATGGAAAGTCCGGCGGAGCTTCCGAAAATGCTGTTGCCTTGATTCAAGTCGATCGTAAACGTCCCGCCGGCCAGCGGCGGCACATCAAGCAGGATGGTGCCTGCGTACTTCTCCTCTCCAGGATCGGCCACCGAATCGCCCGCCGAGAAAAGCGCGCTCAAGATAAAGAAGTCCGGGGCGTTCGAGATCAAATTGACCACCCACACCGAAAACAGATCGTAAAAGACGAAATCCGGGCGCGTGGTGTCAATGCCGACCGCGGCGTATCTGCTGCAATAGCCCGTGTCGAGGCACTCGGCCTGCCAGCCAGGGCAGTCCTCGTTGCTGGCACAAGGAATCTGCGCCAGGTCCAGTTCGCCGTAGAGGGCACTGCTGAAGCCGGACGCGTCGACCTCGGCCTGATACCCCCGCAACGTCGGTGCGCCGTCACCGTCCAGATCCCAACCCGAAATCCGTAACTCCAGTTCCACGGTCTGACCGGCCTCGTCAAGCAAGATCTCGCTCTCTTCAATAACGTGCGGTCCGCTGGCCCCGATCGGGATCAGGCGGAACCCCTTCCCCTCGCATTCATCCGGAACGCCGTCGACATTCACGTCGGCCGATACGCCCGCGTCGACGTCGCATAGGTCAAGCACTCCGTTGCTGTTGCAGTCTCGCCCCAATCCGGCGTAAACGTCGCACAGATCCGGCTGGTTGTTGCCGTTGCAGTCATCCTCCGGCCGGCCACCCGGTTCGCACTCGTCGGGAATGCGATTGATGTTGCAGTCGCCGCTGTCTCCGTTACGAATGTCACAGACATCGGCGACACCGTTTCCGTTGCAGTCCGGCTCGCATTCATCGGGCCGCCCGTTATGGCTGCAATCCGTGCTGAAGCCCGAGGCGATGTCGCAACTGTCCGCGATCGAATTCTGGTTGCAATCCGGCTCGCACTCATCGGGGACCCCGTTACCCGTACAATCCTCACTCGATCCGGACGCCACGTCGCATTCATCCGGTACCGCGTTCTCGTTGCAATCACGGCTGCGTCCGATGAATATGTCACACAAATCGGCCGTATCGTTGTCGTTGCAATCTGCGTCGCCACCGGGTTCACAAATGTCGGGAATCCCGTTTCGGTTACAGTCCGGCGCGCCGCGTGCGACGTCGCAGCTGTCGGCTACGCCGTTTCCGTCACAATCGTTCTCGCACTCGTCCGGAATCCCGTTGCCCTCGCCGTCGCAGTCCTGGCTTACCCCGTCGGCAATGTCGCAACTGTCGGGAACGCCGTTCCCGTTGCAGTCCGGCTCGCACTCATCCGGGATGCCGTTGCCTGAGCAGTCGAGACTCGTCCCGGCATCGATGTCACACCCGTCGGCCACCCCGTTCTCGTTGCAGTCCGGCTCGCATTCGTCCGGCAGTTGGTTGCCGTTGCAATCGCTGCTCTCACCCGAAGCGATATCCTCCTCGTCGAGCACCCCATTCGTATTGCAGTCCCAGACCGCCGCCCCCGCATGGATCACGCCGCCCGTCGCTACCATCCCTTCCAGCGCCGGAACCGGCCGGACGGTCTTGAAAATGCGCTCGCGCACCTGCGGGCCGGTCAGCTCGGGCAGCCGGCTCATCACCAGTCCGACCAGTCCCGTCACGTGCGGCGTCGCCATCGAGGTCCCGTCGAGGTAACCGTAGTCCGAACCCAGCATCGTGCTGTAGATACACGCGCCCGGAGCGGCCACATCGACGCTGTTTGCCCCGAAGTTCGAGAAAAACGCCAGCCCGTCACGATTGTCCAGCGCCGCAACGGCGATGATGTTGTCCAGATCGTACGAGACCGGATAATACGGAATGTCGTCGTTGTCGTTGCCGAATTTGTTGCCGGCCGCCGCGACGAAAATGTGGTCCACCGACTGCGACGCCTGGATCACGTCAAACAGTGCCTGGCTGAAACATCCGGCGTCTGCACTGCTGCAGCCCCAACTGTTGTTGGAAACCCGGATACCATTGGCGATCACGTACTCCATCGCCTCCACGGCGGTCGACACAAAGCCGCTTCCGTTCTCATCGAAGGTTTTGAGTGCCACCAGGCTGCACTGATGATTGACGCCGACCACACCCAAGTCGTTGTTGCCCACCGCTCCGATCGTCCCGGCCACGTGGCTGCCGTGACGATGGTCGTCAAGCGGATCGCTGTCGCCGTTGTGAAAGTCATACCCGTGGATGTCGTCGATCCAACCGTTCCCGTCGTCGTCGATGCCGTTTCCAGCGATCTCCCCCGGATTGGTCCAGACGTTCGCCGCCAGATCGGGATGCTCGTAATTGATGCCGGTGTCGATGACCGCAATCCGAAAATCAGGATCGCCCGTCCAGACGTCCCATGCCTCCAGCGCCCGAATGTCCGCCCCGACCGTCCCCGTCGGAAAACAGAAGAACCCGTTCAGCGTTTGCCCCGTGTTTTCCATACCCCACAGGCGATCGAAAGACGGATCGTTGGGCAAGTCCCCGATCCGAATCTCGAAATCGGGCTCCACATAGAGCACGTTAGGGTCCGTGCGATACGACGCCAGCGCCTGAGACCATTCGTCTTCCGGCACCTCGACGACCGTCAGGCCGTCAACAAATCGAGCCCTTCTGACGACCCGATCCGCCCGAGCCGTCGTATGCGTCACTGCCCGCTGACCCGGCACCATGTCCGTTCTGAATCGCACGATCAGGCGGCTCGGATGGTGCGACGCCGTCGCAGCAGCGTCCTCGCCGCCCGGGTCGCCCCCGTCTCCCAGCGCTCGATCCAGCGCCTCCTGAATCAGTGGCGTGGGGGCTTCGACAGGTTCATCCTCACCTCGGGCGGGCGGAACGCAGGCGACCAACAGGGACGCCAAGAGCGCCAAGCCGATGTTCACGTGTGGCTCGATGGTGATGCGCATCAACAGTCTCCGGCAGGCTCGCCAGGGAGGTTACTTTTTCCACAACTCTGATTATACCGCTTCAATCACCCCGCCGTTCACGCGATCTCGATTTTGCGGTCCCCCTGCCCATCGAGCCGCGACGAGCATCGCCGATCGGCCCCGGCAAAGCCGTCGGGAGCTATGCCGTGAAAGGGTTCGCGATACTCGAAGTAGAGCCTTGCCCGAGACCTTCGACGGCGTGCACTGGTCCGCCTCAGGCGGCGTCGCCGGTCTTTCGCCGCCTTCAACCGCGTATTCGGATAGCTTCTGGAACTGCGGCCGCGCCGCCCGCTCTACTGGCTGGTGGTTTGCTGCTTCGTCATCCCCAGGATGCGGGCCGCCGGGGACTTCATACGCACCATTTTCTGCGGGCCGACGATCTTGGCGATTTCCTCCGGCGGCGCGTTGGCGTCTTCCTTGTAATGCCGCGCTTCCTCTTCCGAGATCTCGTCCACCACGAGCGTGCCCTCGACGATCGCCTTCCGACCGGCTGCGTCCATAGGAATCAGCCGCCCCTCCACCGGGCACGTGAACTTGACGAAGATCGCGTCGGCTGCATTGGGCGCGGCGAGTCGCATCCAGCACCCACGATGAGCGCATACTTCCTCGACGCGGCCCGAAACACGCATGAATCGCCCGTCGTACCTCTCGGGATGTGCCAGCACCTCGTCGGCCGACACCGTCGACAGCCGACTCAGCTTGAAAGATTCACCGTAGTCGGCGCGCTTGACGGCGCAGCCGGGCGCCGATGCCAGCATTAAGAAAACAATCCCGAGAATCCCCAGAGGGCGAATCATGCCTGTGCTCCTTTGAGTGCGTTAAGGTCTCGCTCACCTGCTACCCCTGTGGCCGACGTGGCCGACCGCCAGCCACCGCCACACCCGTCCCAAGCATAACGCCGCGCGCCGCGTGTCACCACCCTGCGCCCCCGCGCCCGGTCCCAGAGGATCGGTGACAGTTTGGGCGGGACCTCTGGGAGGGCAAGCTTCCCGGCGAGCCTCGAGATTTGTGATTTGTAGCGGTGGCGGCTCGGCAGGAGCCTCGCCCTCCCCTTATACGGCAATCGCTGCGGTTCGCCGACTCTGTCAAGCACCCGGTCCGACGTTCGTGCTGCATCAGTAGACCGCCGGCAGCGTGCACGAGTGCAACGTGCTCACTGGCGGCCATGGGCAACACAGTTCTCGCCTCCGCGCGAACCGAGTTGCCCATGGCGCCCTTTTGGCACGCCAAAAACGTACTCACGAAGGATAGGGGGTCTCCGCGGAGCCCGCCCTGCTAGCGCTGTTTTGTTCGGCTTGCTCCTGTTACCGCTCGCATTGGTAAGAGCCCTAACAGCATGGCGGCGAGGGTGATGAAGCCCAGCGCGCCGCATGGGGCCGTTCCCTGGCCACAGGCCGCGGGCTGGTCGGGCGGCGTCGGTTGATCGGCCGGTTCCTCGCCGTCATCGGGTTCTTCGCCGTCGTCGGGGACCTCACCGTCGTCGGGAGTTTCGCCGCCGTCGGGAACCTCACCGTCGTCGGGAGTTTCACCATCATCGGGCTCGTCGGGCGGCGCGGCCTGCTCTGGCGCCCCGGTTGCGAAGAAGCTCAATTCGTCCCGGACCACCCAGTAGGTTACGCTTCCGTCGTCGTTCTGAACGTATCCGGCATCGCCGACCAATCCGGTCGGTGCTGATTCGCCGACGCTCTCACCAGCGGGGATCCACACAGGCGGGTCGTGCGTGTCGTCGAGCACGTGCATCATCAGCTCGGACGGATCTTCAATGCCCGCGGCCGCGAGTTCGGTTGCGGTGAATGTGATGCTGATGGTGACAACGTAAGTGCCCGGGTCGGCGGATGTCGTGACGTTCATCGTTCGGCCCAGGGCCAGGCCGTTGGCAAAGCCCGCAAAGGTGCCGGAACCGGGGCCGGGCGCGTCGGCCGGCCCCAGATCGCCCTGGGTGAGCTCCCAATCGAAAGTCTCGCCGGGGTCCGCGCCGCTTACGACGATCTCGCCGATGTCGCGGCCGAACTCACTGACGGCGGTTCCGGTGTAGGAGCCGTCCGGGCCGGTTTCGCCGCTACCGGAGAGTTGCGGTTCAGTGCCACCCCCGCCGCCGATGATGGGCAGTTCCGGAATGTAGGGCGGCGGCTCGCAGGCGTCCCCGAGACCATCGCCATCCGAGTCCTCCTGGCCGGGGTTGTAGTCGAACGGACAGTTGTCGCACGGATCGCCGAGGCCGTCGCCGTCGCTGTCACGCTGGTTGCCGACTCCAAGGACGTTGGCTTGGTCCGGGCCGTTGGGAACGTTGGGGCAGTTGTCGATGGCGTCGTCGATTCCGTCCTGGTCCGCGTCGCCTCCGGATCGTTCAATGATTTGATCGCAGGTGACGAAGTTGCCGCAGCCGTCGGAGGCGACCCACGTTCGGGTGATCACCTCGTCGTCGGGACATTGGCCGGCAGTCACATCGCCGAAGGTGATGTTGACGGTGTCGGCACAGTCGTCGGTTGCCGTCGCGGCGCCGGTGACGGATGGGTCGATGGAGCTGCTGCAACTTGTGACCACGTCATCCGGGCACGTGATGACGGGGTCGGTGTTGTCCATCACGACGATCGTCTGGACGCAGGATCCCACGTTGTCGAAGTCGTCCGTGGCGGTCCAGGTTCGTTGGATGACGGGTGCCTGGGGGCAGCCGTCGGGCACAACCTCGTCACTGAAGTCGATGTCGAGTTGATCGTCGCAGTTGTCAACGGCCGTCGCGGTGCCGGTGTCGACGGGGTCCGTCGGATCGGCGCAATCGACGACGGCGGCGGGGGGGCAGGTGACCTCGGGGGCCTGATTGTCGGCTTGGCTGCAGGAGCAGCCCTGAGCGTCGACGGGTTCGCCCGCGGGCGTGCCGGGGCAGGCATCAGCCCCGTCAGGCACGCCGTCGTTGTCTTCGTCGCTGACGACGTCGAGCTCGTAGGCGCCCATGTCGTAGCCGCCGAGCTGCGGGCGGCTGACGCCGCGGATGTCGATACCGGGGGCTCCGGAGCCGGTCGCGGTGTTGAAGCAGGGCGAGCCGCTGGTGATCATGAAGGGCGGTAGGTCGTTGCCGCTGGGGGCTGGGCCGAACACATCGCGCACGAACAGCGGATTGGACGAGACGTTGTTGGACCCCAGGCCGACGTCGCTGACATCGTGCACGTTGCTATAGCTTAGTGAGATAAACCCGCTGGACAGATCGACCAGAATGTCGTCGCCCGCGGGATGCCAGAGGATGGAGTTCACGACCGTAGCCTGGCCCGCTTCGAAGACGTCGTAGCCGGCCGTGTGAATGCCGGCCGCGGGTTGGCTGGGATGGGCCGACGTGTTGTCCACCAGCGTGCAGTTCGTGATGAGGGCATTTGCGGGATAGAAGACGTCGATTCCGCCCGTCGCCCAGGGGCCGCCGGTCGTCGTTGCCTGGTTGCCGACCAGCAGGTTGTTGGTGAGACGCACGGTGTAGTAGCCTCGGCCGCCGGCCCCCTCGAGGTAGATGCCGCCGATGGCCGTGCCGCGGTTGTTCCGGAAGATGTTGTTTTCGATGATCGGTGAGCCGGGGGCATACAGCGGGCCGAGGAGGTACATTCCGCCGATTCCGAAGACGGCGCCGGACGCGTCACAATCCTCGATGATATTGTTGCGGATGACGATGCCCAGCGAGTAGGCCTGGATGCCGGCGGCACCGAAGCCCGTTTGGGTTCCGTTTCGGACGACGAATCCGTCGAGTCGGATGCCGGTGTAACCGTTTGTGCCGCTGGGCTGGATCGGGATGCTGACGACCGGTCCGAAGCCTGTGCCCGCGCCGTCGAGGACAGTCGGGTTGGCCCAGGGGTCGCGCGGGTCGCCGCCGTCGGGTGGATAACCGCCCCATAGTTCGACGTTGTTGCGCTCGGGGTAGCTCACGCGTTCGTTGTAGACGCCCTCGGCAACGTGGATGTGGGTGGTACCCCCGGAGTCGGCGAGCGCAGCGGCGATGGTTGCCTTGGCGGTGGCCCAGCTCATGCCGTCGTTGGCGTCGCTGCCACCGTTGGCGGGCGTCTTCACGTACCAGTCGATGTTGCTGGCCCAGGCGGCGTTGGCTGAAAAGGCTGCGACGCACAGGACGGCGATGACGGTTCGTGCGGAACATCGCGCCACCGCTTTCAATGACTTCGCTCTCTTGTTGTCCCTCATTGTTCGACTCCTTTGATTATCGCCGGTCACCGCGTGCTCCGTTGTCGGAGGCGGGTGCCGTATCTGACCGCTCAGCAGGACCGTCTGTTGAGCTTTTGAACTCTCGTTGTCGGGAGACCGGGGAGTCAGGCGCGGCAAATGGACAGGGTATGCTGCCCGCGTGAGTTGGGGGATTAAGGCACGCGGCCTGCCGCAGGAGGCCGATCTGTTCCCGCATTGCCTCGCCTGTACCGAATGTCGGGCGCGTCAACGTCCTTGTTGGCCGCCCGGACTTGTAATGGGTGCACTCTGTTGAAGGGCCCCCTCCGAGACCCTCATTCCGGGCGCTGGGCGTGGCAGCCGCCTGGTGACGCACGTGTCGACGCCAGCTTGATTCAGGATAGCTGGAGGGGCCGACCGGGTCAATGGAATTGAATTAGTTGCAGTATTTCAGCGTTATGTTGTTTTCGGGAATGACTGCTATCGGACGTTGTGTCGCGGAGGCGGCTGTTGGATGCAATGGTCAGGCAGGTTCCGCGTTGGCACACGAGGGGACACATTGGTGGAGTTGCACGTCCGACCCCCGCCGGGCGGTCAGCCATCAGCCGTTCCGCCTCAGGCGGATCAGCCTTCAGCTTTCACGTTCGCGGCTCTGTCTCGTAATTGACCGTATACCTTAACTTATAGGGTCTTTAAGTGTACGAATGCCAGGAGCACGGCCCGTCCGTTTCCATACGGCACCCTTGTGTTCCACTACTGTTCGAGAGCAGCGGCACACGCATCTGGACCGGACCGATTGCACACCTGACTCAGCCGGCGGCGGCTTTCCAGCGCACGTTTGGTTTTCTTGCGGCCGCGACTTCGTCGAGGCGTTTTACCGGAGTGGTATGAGGAGCGGTTTTGATGCGGTTCGGGTCCCGTTCGATCTCGTCGGCGATGGCGAGCATGGCGTCGGCGAAGGCGTCGAGGGTGGCCAGCGACTCGGTCTCGGTGGGCTCGATCATAAGGCAGTGGGCGATCGGCCAGCTCATGGTCGGCGGGTGGAAGCCGAAGTCGATGAGGCGTTTGGAAACGTCGGCCTCGGTGATTTTGTGTTCTTCGAAGCCCGGTATAAGGATAAACTCGTGTGCGTACGGAGGCGGGAAGGGGAGTTTGTAGCGGTCTTTGAGGCGTGCGGCGACGTAGTTCGCGGCGAGCACGGCCTTCTCGGAGACGTCGCGGAGGCCGTCGGCGCCGAGGCTGCGGATGTAGGTGTAGGCGCGGACGAGGACGCCGGTCTGGCCATAGAAGGAGCGGACCTTGCCGATGGTGTTGGGGCGGTCTTCGTCCCAGCCGAACGTCCCGTCGTCGCGGCGGATGACTTGGGGGACCGGGAGGAAGGGGCGGAGGTGCTCGGCGACGCCGACGGGTCCGGCGCCGGGTCCGCCGCAGCCGTGCGGCGTGCTGAAGGTCTTGTGGGTGTTGTAATGCATGGCGTCGACGCCGAAGTCGCCCGGCTTGGCGATTCCGAGGAGCGCGTTCATGTTGGCGCCATCAAGGTAAAGCTGGGCGCCCTTGGCGTGGAGGATTTCAGCGATTGAGGCGATCTGCTCGTCGAAGACGCCGACGGTATTGGGGTTGGTGATCATGAGTGCGGCGGTCTGCTCGTCGACGCTGGCGCGAAGGTCGTCGAGATCGACGCGCCCGTCGGGGCGCGATTTCACCGTCGAGGCCTCCCGGCCACAGATGGTGCAGCTCGCGGGGTTGGTGCCGTGGGCAGAGTCGGGGGTCAGGACTTTGGGGCGTCTCTCGCCGCGGCTGCGGTGGTAGGCGTTGATGATCATGAGGGCGGTGGCCTCGCCCTGTGCGCCGGCGGCGGGCTGGAGGGTGACTTCCGCGAGGCCGGCGATCTCTTCGAGATATCTTCGCAGGCGGTAGAGCAGTTCGAGGATGCCCTGGGCGTCGGATTCGTTCTGGTACGGGTGCATCCCGGCGAAGGCTGGCATGGCCGCGGCCCGTTCGTTGACGCGCGGGTTGTACTTCATGGTGCAACTGCCGAGGGGGTAGAAGTTGCCGTCGACGCTGAAGAGACGGTGGGCAAGGCGGGTGTAGTGTCGGACGAGATCGAGCTCGCCGATCTCTGGGAGGTCAGGACCTTCGTCGCTCAGGAATTCGGCGCCGAGGGCTTCGGCCTTGTCGACGCGGGGCACATCGGACTCCGGCAAGGCTGCGGCACAGTTGCCGGCCGCTCCTTGTTCGAAGAGGAGCGGGTGGTCGCGCTCGTCGGGGGTCAAGGGTTCGGGTGATTCAACGGGAGGCACCGTGGTGCTCATCAAGACATTCTCCTCGTGTTCGAGTTCAGGCTGTTTTCAAGGCCTCGACCATCGCGTCTATCTGTGCTTTGGATCGTTTTTCGGTGACGGCCACCATGAAACAGTCGTCGAGGTCGTCGAACCATCGGCCCAGGGATACTCCGGCACTGATGTTTCGGTCTCGGCAGTGCTGCAGGACGGTGTCGACGGGGCGTTTCGAGCGGACGACGAATTCTCTGAAAAACGGGCGGTCGAATCGCAGTTCGTATCCGTCGAGGGCGGCGATTGCTTTAGCTGCGTAGTGTGCTTTGTCGAAGCAGAGTTCTGCAACCTTTTTAATCCCCTGGCGGCCGAGTGCGGCCATGTGAATCGCAGCTCTTAATGCGAGCAGGCCCTGATTCGTGCAGATGTTGCTCGTGGCCTTTTCGCGGCGTATGTGCTGTTCACGCGTCTGCAGGGTGAGGCAGAAGCCGCGGCGGCCGGCTGTGTCGAGGGTCATGCCGACGATTCGGCCCGGCATTCGGCGCAGGAACTTCTCTCGGCAGGCGAAGAAGCCGAGGAAAGGGCCGCCGTAGGACATGGGGATACCCAGCGGCTGGCCCTCACCGACGGTGATATCCACATCCATTTCGCCGGGGCGTTTCAGGATGCCGGAGCTGATGGGGCAGGCGATCTGGATGACGAGGGCGCCGACTCTTCGGGCGGCGGCCACGACGTCCGCAACGCGCTCGATGACTCCGAAGAAATTCGGCGACTGGACGACGACGGCGGCGGTGCGGTCGTCGAGTTCGGTTTCCAGCACGCTGAAGTCTGTTACGCCGTTCTTCCGGGGCAAGTGGACCAGGTCGATCTCCTGCTCTGAGGTCAGCGTTCGGAGGACGCGTTCGGAATCGGGGTGGATTGCGTCGGAGACGAGGACGCGTTTACGGCGGGTTACGCCATCGGCCATCACGACGGCTTCCGCGACAGCGCTGGCCTGCTCGTAAAGTGAAGCGTTGGCGACCTCCATCCCGGTGAGCTGGCAGATCATGGTCTGAAATTCGTAGAAAGCCTGGAGAGAGCCTTGGGAGGCCTCGGCCTGGTATGGGGTATAGGCAGTGACGAATTCGCTTTGGGAGGCAAGGTTGTCGACGACGGAGGGGATGAAGTGGTCGTAGACGCCGCCGCCGAGAAAGCAGCTCAGCTCGGAGTTGCCGCAGGGTACGTTCTTTGCAGCCAGCGCTTCGAGGTCGGCCATCAATTCGGGTTCGCTGAGGCCGCGGGGGATGTCGAGCGCGCCTCGGTTTCGATGTTCCGCGTCGATGCCTGCGAAGAGGTCGTCGACGGAGGCTGCGCCGATCGTCTTGAGCATGGACTTTGTCTGTTCCTCGGTTATTTGCGTGTATCTCATGGGCGCTGGTCTCGAGCCTGCATGGTGATGACGTCGAGCTTGTAAAGTTTGGTCTCCAGCCCGCGGTGGTAGTTCGTCCATTCGCGGCTCTTGTCGTTGTCGGTGTCGATCACGTTGAGCGACATATCGAGTTTCGCGTCGAGGTTATCAAGGTAGTGAACGGCGTAGGCTTCCGGCAGGGCCGGGACTTTGGGGCTGCCGAATTCGGTCTTGCCGTGGTGGCTGAGGACAATGTGCTGCAGGGCCCACTTGAGTTTGTCGGGAAATGGTTGCCCCATCGCCTCGGCGACCTTGGCGGCCTTCTGTTCGATCCAGTTGACGCAGATGGTGATATGGCCGAGCAACTGCCCCTCGTCGGTGTATTCGAAATTGGTGCTGAAACCGAGTTCCGCGGTCTTGCCGAGATCGTGGAGGAACAGACCGGCCAGCACGAGGTCCAGACTTACCCGCGGGTAGCGAGGGATGACCATGCTGCCGACTTCGAGAAGATTGAGCGTGTGCTCGAGCAGGCCGCCGATGTAGGCGTGGTGCATGTCGCGGGCGGCCGGTGCGGCGCGGAAGAGACGCATGAGGTCTTCGTCGGTGAGGAACTCTTTCACGAGGGTGGCGACGAACGGGTCCTTGATCTGCTGCAGGAGGGTTCGGGTCCGCTTCCACATTTCGTCGATGTCGCGCGAGGTTCGCGGGAGGAATTCGGCCAGATCGAGCGAGCCGGGGTCCATCGGGCGGATGGCCTCGATGATGAACTGGAGGTTGCCCTTATAGCTCTCGGTGCGTCCCTTGACGTTGATGAATCCGCCGGTGGGGATGGCCTCGTACATGGCCTCGGAGGCGGACCAGGCGCGGGCGACGACCTGGCCGGTGCGATCGGCGAGGACGGCATGGATGTAGAGGGATCCGCTGGTGGTGGTGCGGAGGTCCTTTGAGGTGACCAGAAAGGTCTGCGAATCAATCTGCTCACCAGGGGACATTTCGGCGACACAGCGTCTGGGCATGGCAATCTCCCATAAGGCGTTCATGCGGTACTGTAGAGGGAGGCTCGAATTCCTTCAACAAACATGCCCTCAGCTTCGCCTGAGGCCCTTGTTGCGGTTGCGGATCGATGCTGCATGGTTTTCATTTGGCAATCAGCGTTCCCCGGGCCGCGTTCAGAGCGGCGTGGGCGCATCGTGGGCCATTTCGGCGGGCCCGAGAGAGTGTGCACCGGGGGCTGAATTCGCTAAACTGCCGTCCTGAACCTGATTGCGGTGTCGGTTCAGGAGTTTTGGGCAGGGACTTTTTCGTATGGGACTCGAATTGACCATTGCGCAACGGCGCGTTCTCGGGGTGCTGATCGAGAAGGCGTTTACGACGCCGGAGCAGTATCCTCTCACTCTGAACGCGCTGGTCGCCGGCTGCAATCAGAAATCGAACCGGTACCCCGTCTTTCAGTTCTCCGAAGGGGAAGTGGCCAACACACTTCAGGAGCTGATGAAGCAGGGGCTGGTGCGCAGGGCGGACAGCCCGCCGGGGGCTCGCTCTGTTCGATACGAACACGTCGTTCAATCGGCATGCGGGTGGGCTCCGCGGGAGCAGGCGGTCCTGGCCGAGTTGATGCTGCGGGGGCCGCAGACGGTCGGCGAGCTGCGGGGTCGAGCGGACCGGATGTCCAAGATGCCCAACCTGGAATACGTGGAAGGCGTTCTTAATGAGCTCGGCGCTCAAGACCCGCCCTTGGTTCGGACGCTGCCGCGGACGCCGGGGCGTTCGGCGGTCCGGTATGCGCACACTTTGTATCCGGAGGACGAGGAGACCGTCGAGTTGGAGCCGCAGGAGGTGAGTTCGCGGCCGGCGGCGCGGTCGGCGTCCGAACTGGAGGCGCGGCTCGACGAGATCGAGCGCCGTATCGCGGCGTTGGAAGAGCGCGTAGGACGATTTGTCGAGTGACGAGCATGTATGAGGAACTGATGCTTGCGGCGATCGAGGCGTGTAAGGCAGGGCTGGCGGTCGGGCAGAGCCCGTTCGGGGCGGCGATCGGTCGGCTCGATGGGACGCTGGTGGCGGCGGCTCACAACACGGTTCGGTTGACCAACGATCCGACCGCGCACGCCGAAGTGAATGTGATTCGCGAAGCATGCGGGCATCTGGGTATGATTGACCTCTCGGGCCACGTTCTGGTGACCACGTGTGAGCCGTGTCCGATGTGTGCGAGTGCGATTCACTGGGCGCGGATCGACGAGGTGGCGTTCGGCGCGACCATCGAGGACGCGGTGGCGTCGGGATTCAATGAACTGAATCTCGCTTGCGGGCAACTTTACGCCCTGAGCGGCAGCCCGGTGAAGGTGCGTCGCGAGATTCTTCAGAGCGAGTGCCGCGCGCTCTTTCAACTCTGGAAGACGGGACCCAATCCGACGCCGTATTGACGGTTGGGTAAAGTGTGTCGCACTACCTTTCGCGTTATCGTCGCATAACGTGCTCGGCGGGCGGGTTCCGGTGCCGGGTCTGTGGTGAACGTACGAAAGGGCGCGCGACCTCGGTTGTCGCCGTCGGCTTGTAACGCAGGCGGCCGCTCAGTTGTGTGACGGTGACCCCGACCATCACCATGATGCCGCCGACAATCACCTGCCACGTGGGGACCTCTGCGAGCAGCCACCAGGCCAACAGCGCCGTCGCGGGCGGCTGCAGGTTGGTGTAGACGGCCACCTGCGTGGCGTCAAGGAAACGCAGGGCCCAGTACCAGAGCGTGAAGGAGACGACGCTGGTCATGACGGCGAGGTAGAGCACGCCGAACCAGCCCTGCCAACTCACCGCGGACACATCCAGTTCTGCAATGGCCCACGGGGTCATGAGGAGCAGGCTGGCAGCTCCGAACGCGAATGCCCACGTTGTGACGGTAAGGGCGTCGTGTCGCTTCAGGACCGGTTTGCCGAGGAGGGTGTAGGCGGACCAGGCGACGACGGCCATCAGGATCAATAGGTCTCCGCGCAGCGGTCCGGAGGCGAGATCGAGTCCGCGTCCGGAGAGTACGAGGACGACTCCGGTGACAGCGAGTATGACGCCCAGGAGCCTGGGGCGCGTGAGGCGTTCGCCGAGAAAGGCGACCGCGGCCGCCAGAACCATGACCGGGGTGAAGGCGTACAAGAGGGCCGCGTGCAACGGGCTGGATGCGTGAATTCCGTGGAGGAACAGGACCTGATTGACGGTGATGCCGCACAAGCCGAGCAATGCAAGTCGGAGCATGTCGCGTTTGGTCGGCCAGGGGCGACCGCGCCGCGCGACGAGGTAGAGCGGGAGAATGACCACGAAGCTGGTGAGAATGCGGCACCAGGCAAGCTGGATGGGCTTGAGATGGTCGGTCGCTTCCTTGGCCACGAGGAACGTGCCGGCGGCGATGAGTGTCTGGGCGATCAGAGCGAAGTGAGGTAGCAGGCGCATCTGGGGGACAGTCGTGTTAGGACGTTCTTCTGTCAACAGGCGGTGGAGTCGATTGCCGGGAGAGGCGCGGCACACGGCTTGGTAGTGTCACCGTTTTACGGAGACACTGCGACTCCCCGGTTGCGGTCTTGGCCGGAAGACGATCGGGGTGCGGTGTGGGCAGGGACGGCCTCGCTGATGTCGAAGCTCCCTCCGATCATGACGTGGACTTCCGGGCTGTTGCAGACGACCATGGCGCCGGAAGGGTAATCGAGTTCGATGCTTCCGGGACCTCCACCGCCGCGCCATGTTTCAGGCGCGACGGTTTCGATGATGAGTTTGCGGACCATGTCCATATGTTTTTCGCGCGAGTACGTGGACTGCTCTTTCACCTCGCGTCCCTGCTGGAGCAGGAAGCTGGATCCGTGCAGGTCTTTGAGGACGAAGTCGGGGCGGTCCTGCATCAGGTCGCCCAAGTCGTAGACGACGGTATACAGGTCGTCCGGGAAATCGGTTCGCGTGGAAATCCTGAGCGTTCGGCCGATGGCGCGCCATCGCAACTCATCGGAGAGCTGCTCGAGCGAGGCGGACAGGACTTCGCCTACGGTGGCGCCTGACATGCTCAAGGTGACAGGCGTATCCGGTGTGACCCGCTCGCTTTTGAGTGTTCGCCATATCGGGATTACATTGATCGGCCCCTTATCGCGCACCCATTCGATGATTTCCGCAAACGGCGTGTCCTTCCATTCGATGTGGTCGACGCGGGATTGGAGGATCGTGACGAGACCCCCGGGCTTGGCGGAGCGCCGTCCACCTTCACCGCTGGATGGAGCTTCGGCGGAGGTGTTGTGCGGTCGTCTCGGCACAACGGACTGATTCCTCGGGAAGTCCGCGCGCGTCGTTGTCGAATAGATGAAAACGAAGAGACCGATGTATCGTGCGCACCGCTCGATCCTGACGCTCATCCGCTCGTCCTCCGCAACGTATTCGGCTTCGAGGCGCTCTGAAACGCGATTCCGAAAAGGCCTGGGGGCGGGACGAATCGACCAAGTGCGTCACACCCGTCCCGCCCGAAACCATCCTTCAGAGGCTCGTATCACGCGGTCGGCCGAGCGGTGCCGACACGACACCTTAACTATAGCGTGTGCGGGGGGTCCAACTCCAGCCTGTTTTGCAATTGAAGGCGCAGTTGGGTCCGAGGGAGTTCAGGCAGCCTTTGACTTTGTGGCCGCTCGTCCGCCTCAGGCGGATCCGCTCGTGCCGTTCCTCGAGTGTCGCCTCAGGCATTCGCTCCGGCAGCCGGCGGCGGCGCTCCGGGACCTTACGCTGCCCGTGCGCCCGAGCGTGGGTTGACCATGGAACGGGATTGGGGGTATCAGGGTGGCTTGTGAGTGAAGCGGCGGATGTCATTCTGTTTACCGACGGCGCGTGCAGCGGCAATCCCGGCCCGGGCGGCTGGGCATACATTCTGCGGCACGTTCCGACGGGGCGTGAGCGGCGGGCGTCCGGGGCGGATCGGCGGACGACCAATAACAAGATGGAATTGACCGCAGTGATCGAGGGGCTTCGGGCGCTGAAGCGACCGAGCATCGTTCGCGTTGTGACGGACAGCCAGTACGTTTCCAGGGGCATGACAGAATGGCTCCCCGCGTGGGTTCGGAACAACTGGCGGCGGGGGGCCGGCCCCGGCAAGCCGCCGGTCAAGAATGCCGAGCTCTGGCAGGCGCTGGTCAAAGCTTGTGAGACGCATACAGTGACGTTTGAGTATGTACCCGGGCATGCAGGGCATCCGGAGAACGAGGAGTGCGATCGGATGGCGGTCGCCGCGATTGAGCAGTTGCGTTTTGAGGGAAAGTAAGCTGCGTGCAATCGTTGAATGCGTGCGGCTTGGAGCAGGTGAAGAACCGGCGACCGTTGTGCGTCGAGCAACATTGCCTCTGGAATGTCCACGCAAACATGGGCATGGGAACCGGCCGCCAGTGGAACAAGGCAGGCCCCAGGACGCTCGATTGCGTTTGAGTCGCTATAATGAGGTGTGTGGGACAGAAGGGTAGCGTGCGTAGATTCTCTCCTTTGATGGAGTCGGCGGTGACTGGATGAGTGAGGCACTTGAACAGCGACCACAACTAAGGCCTGTGGAAGCCGTTCCGTTGGGCGGCCAGCACGAGGGGCATTTTGCGATCCACGACCCGACCGGGATCGCGGAGGCGGTTCTGACGGTGACGGAGCCGGCGCTGTTTATTCTGTCGCGTTTTGACGGGAAGCACGATCTGCGCGGCATCATGCGGGAGTTCGAGACCCGTTACGGGCAGCCGGTTGAGGCGGATACGCTGACGGGGATGGTGAAGAATCTGGAGTCCACGCGGCTGTTGCGGGGGGCGGCGTTCGATGCGCACATGCGGTCTTTGCGTGAGGAATACCGTGCGCGGCCGTCGAGGCCGAGCATCTTCGCCGAGCAGATCGGAGATGCGGACACGGCGCGATCGTATATCGTACGCCTGCTGGGTTCGGACCGTGGGGAAGTTGCTCAGAACGGACTCATCGCCGGTGTGGTTGCTCCGCACCTCGATTTCGAGCGTGGGGAGCCCTGTTATCAACTCGCTTATCGGGCGTTGCAGGCGCGGGCTTGTCCGGATCGCTGCATCATTCTGGGGACCAATCATTTTGGTTGGTCCACGTCCGTGGTTGCGACACGCAAGGCGTTCGAGACGCCGCTCGGATTGACGGAGGTCGACACGGCGTTTCTCGACGCCCTGGAGGCGCGCTGCGGAGCGGACCTGTGCGCGCATGAGCTCGACCATCGGCGCGAGCATTCGATTGAGCTTCAGCTTCTCTGCTTGCAGCACGTGTTCGGGGCGGAGTCGTTTCGCTTCGTGCCGGTATTGTGCCCGGATCCATGCGGCCCCACGGGGACAAAACCGATTGACGGTAACGGCATCGACCTGCGGGACTTTGCCGCGGCGCTGCGTGATGTGATACGGGAGTTTGGGGGCGACACGTTGCTTGTGGCCGGTGCGGACCTCAGTCACGTTGGCCGGCAGTTCGGCGACACGTTTGCTCTGGATCAACCGTTCTTGACGTTTCTCGAAGAACGGGACCGGCGGGCGCTGGCGTATCTCGAATTCTCCCGCCCCGACGAGTTCCTCCGCGCTCTGTCCGCGGACGGCAATGCGACGCGTGTGTGCAGTGCGGGGTGCATGTACGTGCTGGCGTCGGTGCTGCAGGACGCGAGACCGGAGCTCAAGGGCTATCATCAGGCATATACCCGCGAGGCGCAGACGTGCGTAACATGCACGGCGTTGACCTACACACGATAGGCGCATGGACGCGGTATCGGCGTACTTACGAATCATCTCGGGGGAAGCGGGGCAATGGGCGGGGCCGTTGCGTGCGGGCCTGGCCGGGTTGTCGCTTGTGTATGGTGCGGCGGTTCGGCGGCGTAATCGCCGCTTCGATCGTGGCGATCGGCAGATCGCTCGGCTGCCGGTGCCGGTCGTGAGCGTTGGCAACATCACGACGGGCGGGACCGGAAAAACGCCCCTGGTGATCGATCTGGCTGAGCGATGCCACCAGCGCCGCCGAACGCCGGGGGTGGTGGCACGGGGTTACAAGGCCCCGGCGGGCGAGCTCGGCGATGAACAGCTCATGGTCTCCGAGCGACTGCCCGGAATCGCCTGCCTGGCCAATCCGGATCGCGTAGCCGCGGCGCATGACGCCGTTCGCCTCGGCGCCGACGTCATTCTTCTGGACGACGGGTTTCAACATCGGCGTCTGGCGCGCGATTTAGACGTTGTGGTGATCGATGCGACGAACCCGTTCGGTTTCGGGCGGCTTCTGCCGCGCGGTTTGCTTCGTGAGCCGTTGTCGGCGCTTCGTCGCGCTGACGTGTTGATTGTGTCCCGCGCGGACCGAATCGCTTCGGATGAGCTTGCGGGATTGACGGCCCGATTGAGCAAACTGGCGCCGGATACGCCGATTTTGCGATGTGCGCACCGCCCGATGTCGCTGACGGACGTTGACGGCGCGCCGGCGGAGTATCCGGGCGGACGGGCGCTGCTGCTTGCAGGTATCGGTAACCCCGAGAGTTTCGCGGACTCGGTCAAGAAACTGGGCATCGAGGCGGCCCAGACGCTCTGGTGGCCGGATCATCATCGGTATTTCCAGTCCGATGTCTCGAAGATTGCGGCCGCCGCAAAGCGGGCGAGGTGCGACGTCGTTTTGACCACGCATAAGGATGCCGTCAAACTTCGCCGCCTGGATCTCGCAGAGCTGGGTACCTTACGAGTCGTCATGATCGATGTGTCCTATTGGGAGGATGACGAGACGCGGATGAACGACCTTCTGGATTCCGTCCTTGCAGGGAAACCGGCCGATCCGGCGGTCGAGGCGCTCGCATCCGGCACTGATTCATGAGCACCGCGGAACGCATTGATCTGGACGTCTTGATCTTCGGTGGCGGAGCGGCCGGCCTGTGGCTGCTTGATGAACTGCGGCGTGGAGGCTTCCGTGTGGTGCTGGCCGAGTGCAACGGGCTCGGCGCCGGGCAGACCGTGGCGTCCCAGGGGATCATCCACGGGGGGCTCAAGTACACGCTTTCGGGTCTTTTGACGGGGTCGGCGAAAGCGATCCGCGAGATGCCGGGCGTGTGGCGGGCGTGCCTGGCGGGCGAGCGGGAGCCGCGGCTTGCCGAAACACGCGTGTACAGCGACTACTGTACTTTGTGGCGTACGGACTCGCTGAGATCGAAAGCGGGCATGGTCGGGGCGCGCGCCGGACTTCGTTCCGAAGTGGCACGGCTCGAACCGCCCGACCGGCCGGCCGTCTTCGCTTCGTGTCCGGGCGACGTGTTTCGGGTCAGCGAACAGGTGATCGATCCGGTGACATTCCTCCGCGACCTGGCCGATCGCCAGGGCGATCGGTTGATTTACCATGAGGCGCCTAAGGGCGTCGAGTTGATCACGTCGTCGCCGGGGGTCGTTGAGCAGGTCAGCTTTGTCCACGCAAACGGCCCTGATCGGCTTGCGCTGCGGCCTCGACGTGTTGTTCTGACTGCCGGCGATGGAAACGCGGCGCTTCGCAAGCGGGTCGGCCTCAAGACCGAGGCGATGCAGCGGCGTCCGTTGCACATGGTCATGGTACGCGGGGATCTGCCGGAGCTGTGGGGGCATTGCGTCGACGGCGCGAGAACGCGGGTCACGATTACGTCGGCCGATGATTCGCAAGGGCGCCGCGTCTGGCAGATCGGCGGGCAGGTTGCCGAGGACGGCGTAGCGATGACGGAATCGGAGTTACTCACCCGTGCGCGGTCGGAGTTGGCCGCGGTGCTTCCGGACGTTTGTCTTGCGGGCGCGGAATGGGCGACTTACCACGTCGAGCGGGCCGAGGGGCGAACGGCGACCGGAGCGCGGCCCGACGATCCGCGGGTACTTTGTGAAGGTAACGTGATCACAGCCTGGCCGACGAAACTCGCTTTGGCGCCGGAGCTTGCGCGGCTGGTTCAGGCCAAGCTCGATTCGCCGTCGGAGCCGGAGGATGTTCCACCGATTCCAGGCGATTGGCCACGACCTGGTGTTGCGCGGCCGCCGTGGGAATTGAACGACCGATGGACCCGGGTGGATTGAATCTGACGCCGATCGGTTTCGGTGCGTTCAAGATCGGGCGCAATCAGGGGATCAAGTATCCGTCCGGTTATGATCTGCCCGATGAGCAAAGCGCGGGCCGGTTGCTCAACGGAGTTCTGGACCTGGGGATCAACTACATCGATACGGCCCCGGCGTATGGCTTGAGCGAGGAGCGGGTCGGTCGGGCGATCGCGCATCGTTATCACGAGTGTTTTGTATCGACCAAGGTGGGTGAGGAATTTGAGGCCGGGCGATCGCGGCATGATTTCTCGTCGCGGGGCGTTCGAAGCAGCGTGGAGCGGAGCCTTCGGCGGCTGGCAACCGATGTGCTCGATCTGGTTTTCATTCATTGCTCGCGCGATGATTTGCGGATCATTGAGGAGACGGACGCTGTTCCGACGTTGCAGGCGCTGCGAGATGAGGGGCTGGTGCGCCGGATCGGTTTCTCCGGGTATACCAATGCGGCGTTCCGCGCGTGCCTGTCATGGGCCGACGCCGTGATGGTCGAGTACCATATGGAGAATCGTGCGCTGGAGCCGTTTATCTCCGACGCCGCTGCCGGTGGTGTCAACGTCGTCGTCAAGAAAGGGCTGGCCGCCGGGCATTTGCCGGCGGAGGACGCGATCCGGTTTGTTCTGTCCCACGGGCAAGTGAACAGCATGGTGATCGGGGGGCTGGATCTCGAGCATATGCGCGAGAATCTGCGGGTGGCACGGGAGGTTCGTGGTGGTCGATGACCGTTCTGCGTGGCTGGCTATCCCAGGGAAAACACGAGCGGGCAGGCTCCCCGTGGCACCCGACACCGCATGCCCGCCGGCTGAACGATCACGCTCTTCTGACCCGCGTTGTCGAGAAAAGGCTTGTCTACAGCACGATTCGGGGTAATCTCTTTGGCGCGGAAAGGGGTTGTTGGGTGAAGGGTTCGGCCAGCGGCATGCGATGCCGATGCTGGAGCCCGGTAAACCGGCGGATCTGCGGCCGATGACAAAGCCGGCTGTGTTTCTGGATCGTGACGACACGCTCGTGGTCGATGCGGGGTTCATCGACCATCCGGACAAGGTGACCCTGGTCACCGGGGCGATCGAGGCTGTACGAAGGCTGAGGAACGCGGGCTATCGCGTGGTAGTGGCCAGCAATCAGTCGGGTGTTGCCCGCGGCTACTTCGACGAAGCACGGCTCGACGAGATTCACGATCGCCTGCAGCAGCTTCTGGCCGCCGGGGGCGCCTACCTGGACGGCATTTATTACTGTCCCTTTCTGGACGGCCCCGAGGCGACGGTCGAAGCTTACCGAAGAGAGAGCGATCTGCGCAAGCCCGCTCCGGGAATGCTTGTAAAAGCGGCCAAGGACCTGGATCTCGACCTTGAAAAGTCGTGGATGGTCGGCGACAGCGCCCGGGACATCGAGGCGGGTCAGGCGGCGGGTTGCCGCACGATCTTGATCACGGCCAACGGCGAAGCGTTCCACGAAGGCCGCGTGGAGCCGACTGCAACTGCCACGACGTTGCTGGACGCCGTTTCGATCATCGAGGGGAAGGACACAAAACCGGGTGCGACGCCGGACGACTCCCCTGCCATCCCGGCTCCCGAGCCGCCACCTGCTCGGATCGATCGTCACGAGGAAACGGCGGAGCCGGAACCCCGCGCACGGGCCGAAGTGCTGCTGACCGATATTCGCAATCTGCTCGAGCGGCAGCAGCGCGACTCGTTTCAGGAAGACTTCTCGCTTACACGCCTGCTTACCACGCTGCTGCAGATGCTGGCGCTGTTCATTGCCGGCTGGGGTGTGCTGGCTATGTTCGGCGAAGAGCCGCGCGTCGCTGCTGTCCGATTTGCGTTAGCCGGGTTCCTGCAGCTTCTCTTGATTACGTTTCGGCTGTCCGATCGACGTCGATAGAGCGCCGCGGTAAGTGTCGGCGATGGGCTATCTGCCGGTGCGATCTTCCCGAGACAGGCTTCCCTTGGCTGGCTCGTATTGCCGGACGCGAATACAGCGGCCGAGCGTATCGATGTTCAACACCACTTCGCCGGTCTGGAAGCCCAGCGTTGCAACGCGAACGAAATAGGTAACGCCCAGCGTGGCGTCGAAAGTCACCCGCGAGAGCAACTCGGGACCGCCGTCGTCGTCGCAGGCGATCTCGTCTCCGTCGCAGGCATCAAAGACGGCGACGACCGTATCCTGCGCCGATGTGCCGGTTGGCAGTGTGGTCAATTCGTGCGTGGCCGGGCACACAGCGGTGTATCGGAACCACGTCGCGACGGCTGCCTGCGGATTGCACGAGGGTTCGACTCCGTCCGGCACGGTGCCGACCGTTGTGCCAAGATTCTCGCCAAGAAAGGCCTCGGTCGCCGCTTCGCAGCCTGTGCGGCATTCATCGGGCCGGCTGTCACCGTCGGCGTCCTGGCTGGTACCCGATGCGATGTCGCACGAGTCCAGGATGAAGTTCTCGTTGCAGTCCTCGCCGCCGCTTTCGAGATCGATACCGTCGTGGATGCCGTTCTCGTCGCAATCGCCGACGCGAAGGAAGTAGACGTCCTGCTCGCCGTTGAACGTGGCCGCGTACGCAATGTTGGCACCCGCGGCGTCCGAGATCATGTCGTAGTAGTCGCCGAGCTTCTGTTGATCGGGCCAGCCGACGTGGCTGTCGAATGAAGGGCTTACAGGAACGTTGGGTGACCACGTTTCACCGGCGTCGGTCGAGAACGCATAGAAGAGTTCCGACACGTTGGCCTGCCCCGAGTTTCTCGTGTCGTTCCAGATCGCGTCGATCCGACCGGTCGGCGCCACCGAGACCGTTCCGAACCATTGCCAGTTGCTGTTCAAATTGTCATCGTTGACGCGGACCGGCGCGTTCCACGAGAACGCTTGGTTGGTGCTGCGGATCAGCTTCACGTCCAAAGGGTCAGGGCCGGGGGGATTGACCGAGGCCAGCATGTAGACGTTGCCGTGGGTTGAGCCGCCGGAGTGGTCCGTGGCGACCTGAATCTGGCCGAGCAGGCCGTCCGGGTTGGGCCTTCCGCCGAAGGGCTGTACACCGCCGAGATCAACTCTTCTCTGCAATTCGAAGGTCGGCGAACCGCTGGGGATCTGAGCGGAGAACGATCGGGCGATCACGATACTGTTCGGGTTTTGAGATGTGACGGCCTCGATGCCTGCGGCGTAGACTTCGCCATCCGGGCCGACGTCCAGCGTTCCAAAGGTCGGGCCGAGCGGAACCTCCCGAGGAAACTCGAAGGAGAGGCCAGCGTCGGTGGAGCGCGTAAAGGTGTTCAACCCGCAGCAGTTGAAGAACGACTGCCATTTGACATAGACGTTGCCCTCGCCGATGCCTCCCGTCCGGTCGATCACCATCCACGGTTTGTCTCCGCCGAAGGCCGACGTCTTCACCGGCCAGGTGACACCACCGTCGTCTGATCTGAAAACGTCGCAGCGAAACACATTGTTCGCCGGGACGCTGAGGCTCAAGTAGTAGAAGCGGCCGGTTGAATCGGCTTCAAGAACGGGGTCCGAGCGGAAGATGCCGGGCTCGAGCACGCCGACGAACGTCCACTCTTCGCCGCCGTTGTGGCTGTAGGCCCAGCCCGCCTGTCTGAAGTTGGAGAGGATTGTGTCAAACTGCCGCCAGCCGATGACCATGCGATCGGGGTCGGTCGGGTCGATCGCGATCGAGGGTTCGTTGGCCGCGTCGCCGGGGATGTTGTTGCCGTCGGCGTCGACGTTGACCTGGATACTCTGATACGGGCCTCGCATCCAGACGGAGCGTTGCACGGCAAGGCGCTCGGGGCGCAGCGCCGGTCGCACGCGCATGGGTGGGTCGTCCGGGGCCTCCGGCCGGTACGGATCAACGAGCGCGTCATCGCCGCTGGGTGAGGCCGCGTCTGACGCATACGCCGACATCGGATCGGCGGCGGCCGTCGGAAGCAGCGTTGCCATCCAAGTGAGTGCTCGCATGGATCGGTATGAATTCATGACCGTGTAACTCAGCTCTTCCTGCGACAGGCTCCCTCCCGAATCACGCTTCGCGCGTAAGAAGGAAGGTCTCGCGGGGTCAAGACAATCCTGCGCCGAGACCGCGTTCTCGAGACAATTGATGACCGGATTCCGCCGGTAAAACCTGTCCCAATAAGGCCGCGAAACATTGGCGGACAAGCCGCCAGTAGCATCCATCCACGGTTCCGGGTGAGGGTCCAGGGTGACGGTGACCGCGAAGGCGCCTTAGGGCTGCGGGCATTCAGGGGGCTTGCGACGTATCAACCCAGGCTCGCAGGTAGGCGTAAGGATCGGCGGCGCGGGATGCGTCTTCGAAGACGTCCAGGGCGAGTTCCCAGTTTTCTCCGGTGAGTTGGTAGACCTGCTCGAAGCTCTCGAGGTCGAGATTGTAGCGATAGTTGCCCAGCAGCCACGCGTTGTTGGCCGGCAGGTATTCGACCCAGTCGTAGTTTTCCGGAAAGTTCATCAGCGGCTGGATTTCCCGGGCGAATCGCTCGCGGGCGGCCTGCACAATGTCCTCGCGGCCGGCGATCTTTTCCTCGCTCGTGCGATCGGAGATGTAGAACGCGTCGAGTCCGGCGTAGAGCTCAAAGATGAAGGCGTTGTACCGGTCGGAGTCTTCGTTGCGCGCGATGGCCTGCTCGACGAGTTCGGGCTGATCCGGAAAGCGATCGCGGAAATAGGCGACGGCGCCGGCGCGGCCGACGAACGTGGCCAGGCTTTCGTTGAAGGTGGTGGCGTTCGCCTTCCAGACGGTGTCGTGGAGCATCTCGTGAATGACGGTTTCGACCAATGAGAAGTCCGATCGCCGCAGCATCGTGGAGCGGACGGGATTGGGGATCGTGTTCATGGTGCTGTAGGCGTCGACTTCATACATGAACACGTCGTAGTCGCGCTCTGCGAGGAACTCGACCTGGTGCTCCGCTTGGTCGGCATCGAAATACATGAGATAGGGAAAAGTGCCGACGATGGGGAAGGTCCAGGTTACGGCTTCGAAGCGGTCTTTGTGTGAGGCCGAGACATTGTACGCCTGCAATGCATCGGTTGTGTCGACGAAGGTGGTGAAGCTGTGGCCGGCATCGAGGCCGATAGTCTGGATGCCGTATTCTCGGGCGTCGACGATGAGTTCCAGCTTGGCTCGCTCTTCGGACGTCAGGGTGTCGCCGGCGAGGGCTGCGTCGATGGGCATGCTGTTGACAATGGCTCCGAGTTGGCCTGCCGCCAACATGGGCAGGTAGAGCAGGTCGGGTCCGCATCCGCCCGCAAGTGCCAGCAACAGCAGAACCGCACCGTTCTTTGTCATGCCGCTTGTTTTGTGCACGTTGGATTACTCCCCTTCGGCTGCCACTTTCCATCATCGGTCATTACGAGCGTTATGGCAATGAGCGAACGCCCGCCTGTACGTGAGATTCCGGCAGGCCGGTCGGGTCGGCGCACGATATCGGTAAGGTGGTGGATTTGACGCTTGTGCGTGCGTACTATCGGATGTGGGGTCAACCGCTGGGGGGCGGTAGGGGTTGTCTCCAAGGCCGTGAGAACGGCATTCTTACCAACATAGCGTGAATACCGCGTTCTCGAAGCGCGGCCGCGACCTGGATGGCGTGACTGCCGACGTGGGGCGGTGCGCCGTCAGCGGCGGCCGATCGAAAGGCCGCTCTGACCAGAGTGCGCGCCGGCACCGGTTCATACACCGCACGGCGGCGATCCAGCACCGTAGTACCGGTGGCTGGTGCTTTCCGAAGGGGCGAACGGGGATGAGCCGGCGATTGGCGTTGCGGGTCCGCCGCATTCGAGAAAATGCCGACCGGGTGTTCCCAATCTCACAGGGGTGAGTGGAGTGGACCTTGGGGCCCCGGTCGGCTTGCGCGGTCTTGCCCGCCGTTCCCGTCTGCGCCGCCCGAATCGACCTGCCGACACACGCAGAAGACGGCCGTTGCAGCCGTCAGCCCCGGTTCAATGGCATGCCCGCGCACGCGTGGGCATCGCATACGCTGGTCAAAGGGACCTTTCTTCGGTAATAATGCGCCTATCGGAAGCCGGAGCTTAAAGATTCAAGGGAAGACACCGTTACGAGGGGGTCACCAAGTTGCAATTTGCCAGACGTGTCACCGACCTTAAGCAGTCCGGGATTCGGCGTTATTCGGCGGCGTGTGCGGCCGTCGGAGGGGTCAACCTTTCACAGGGAGTTTGCGACCAGCCGGCGCCGGACGCGGTCAAGGAAGCGGCCCAAAAGGCCATTGATGCCGATCACGCAGCCTACACGCACATGCGCGGGCTGGCCGAGCTTCGAGCGGCCATCGCCGACAAGATGCAGCGTTTCAACGGAATCAAGGCCGACCCAGAGAACGAGATCGCCGTGACGGTAGGCACCGCCGGGGCGTTTACGTGTGCGGTCCTCAGCCTGATCGATCCCGGCGACGAGGTGATCGTCTTTTCGCCCTACTACAGTTACCACGTCAACGTGCTCCGACTGTTCGGGACGACGATTCGGTTTGTCGATACCCGGCCTCCGGATTGGGCGTATTCGTCGGAGGAGCTCGCGGCCGCCTTCAATGAGAAGACGCGGATGATCCTGGTGAACACGCCGGCCAATCCGAGCGGCAAAGTGTTCTCCGAGGCGGAGCTTGCAGAGATTGCTCGACTGGCTCGTCAGCACGATGCGATGATCGTCACCGACGAGATTTACGAGTACATCACGCACGACGTGCCGCACGTCAGTGCCGGTCGGCTGCCCGATGCTGAGGGACGCACGGTGACAATCAGCGGGGCCTCGAAAACGTACGCGGTGACGGGCTGGCGTATCGGTTACGCGGTTGCGCCGGCCGAGCTGTGCGACAAGATCGGCGTGGTCAGCGACCAACTCAACATCTGTCCGCCGACGCCGCTGCAGTACGGCATCCTGGCCGGCTTGGGATTGCCCGACGAATACTACGAGCGCATGCGCGACGACTATCTCGCGAAGCGCGATCTGCTGGCCGCGACGCTACGGGAGATCGGGTTTGATCCGTTTGTCCCCCGCGGAAGGTACTACATGCTGGCCGCGTTCGAGCCCGGACGGTTTCGCGACGACGTGCACGCGGCCGAGTCGATTCTCGACGAGGTCGGCGTGGCGGCCGTGCCCGGCTCGGCGTTCTACCGGAATCCCGACGACGGCCGGCAGCAGCTTCGCTTCTGCTACGCCAAGAAGATGGAAGATCTCGAAGAAGGTTGTGCGCGGCTGCGAAAGCTGCGCGTCGGCGTGGGACGCTGAAAAGCGAGCGTCGCATTCATTTCAGGTATATCTTTCAAGGCGCGATGACTCTTGGAAGCTCTCGCAGGGAGCGGATGACGTGATCGGCCTGGTCGGCAAAAGGTGGTGTCGGCCCTCGTCCAATCATCAGGACCGTCTTCAGACCTGCCTGTGAACCGGCCTTTATGTCGAAGGCGTGATCGCCGATCATCCAGGATTCGGCGGGATTGGCTCGGAAGCGTCGGCACAGTTCGAGCACGCCGGCGGGGTCGGGTTTGATGGGCCCGTCTTCGCGGGTGCGGAGTCCGTCGACCGTCAGGCCGTGGCGTTCCAGGACGACGTTGGTCCAGCGGCGGGCGTTGCGGGTCAGGATGCCGACCACGAATCCGCGGCGTCGGAGCTCGTTGACGGTCTCGACCGCTCCCTCGTTAAGGACGGACTCCTCCGCCGCTCGCTGCTCGTGGTAGTCGAGGATGGCCTGGGCGCGAGTCTTGGCTTCGTCATTCATGTCGACCATCGCTTCGAGGATGGGCGAGCCGTCGCCGATTCCGATCTCGGCGCGGATGGAATCGAAGTCCAGGGCCGGTACGGTGAGGGTCCCGTCCAGGTCGAAAATGACCGCTCGTTGTGTGGTCCCTTGCTCGACGTTGCTCAATCGATCACTCCCCGTTTTCGGGGCTGCCGTGGCCGCCTCGTTTACAGACCCCGGATCCTCCATAACCCATCCCTCCTGAACAGACAAGCAGGCTTCGCCCCTTTGTGCATCAGCGTGCGTGGGCCGGAAGCCGTACGTGTTTGGCGAGGGTGCCATGGGCAAGCGGAGCCGCCACCGGCGGCGGAGCTTGCCCGCGCGTCTCCTCCGTCCGCCGGCGGCACGGGCGACGCGGGTCCTGCCAGCGGGCAAGACCAATGTTGCCCATGGCACCTGCCCCAGCACCGCAAGACCCGCACAGGCCGCCAGTGGCACGCATCAACAGTTCCGGGATAGGCTCTCGTATTTCATGTGAATTTATAACAGTGTAGTTGTTGCTCTTTATTGGCCCGTTTATCATGCCCGCACTTTTCCAAGGTCGGGGAAGTGGTTCGCTCCAGCCCCGTCACGCGGTTTACGATGATGATGCGTGCAGACGCCATAGCGCGGTTGGATCCGGATCGTTCCGACGGGAGACCGCGGCGTTCGGCGCCGCTGCTTCCGGCGGCCGTTGGGATGACCCTCGGTGTCGCGGTGGACAACGCCATGGCGCCTCCGATGATCGTTTATGCCTGCCTGCTGCTGGTAGCACTGGTGGGGCTGTTCCTGCCGGGCTTGCGCCGCGGGCATCCGGGGGTGATTGCTCTTGTGACGGCAGCGTGCGTCGGCGGGATCCGGCACGACGGTTTCTATCGCCGCGTTGCGCCCGATCATGTCGTGCACTTCGTTACCGATGAGCCTGCGCTGGTTCGGATCAGCGGGACGGTGTTGTCCTCTCCACGGCGTCATGAGCCTCGCACGCACTTCTTTGGCCGTTGGACATACCGCTACCGGCGGACCCGGTTACTCCTCAAGGCGTCGTCGATCGAGGGGCGGGGCGGGCCGATTCCGGTGAGCGGGCTTGTGGCCGTGGCGGTGGATGGGGAGGTCGTTGACGTCGAGGCGGGGGACGAGGTGGCCGCCTACGGGACGGCGTACCGGCCCTGGGGACCGTCGAATCCCGGCCAGTTTGATTACGCCCGCTGGCAGCGACGGCAGGGCGTGCGGGTGGGAATGCGCTGCCGCGGGGCGGATCTCGTGGTTGTTCGGACGAAGGCCGCGGATCCGGTGCGGGCGGCCGTGGGCCGGTTTCGCCAATTGGCCCGCCGGGCTCTTCTCGAGGACGAACTGGTTTTTGCTGACGAGCAGCGGGGTCTCATCGAGACCGTCGTGCTCGGCCGCCGTGATGCCGTGGACGCCGAGACCGAGAAGCGGTTCATTCGGACCGGCGCGGCGCATTTTCTGGCCGTCAGCGGAGTGCACGTGGGCGTGGTGGCGTGGCTGGCCTGGGCGCTGATGCGGTCTACTGGGCGGACACGCCGTGAAAGTGCGCTTGTGGTAATCGCGGTCATCGTGGCGTTTGCCGGCCTGGTGGATCCGCGTCCTTCGGTGTTTCGGGCGGCGATCATCGGCGTGCTTTACTGTGTAGGCCTGATGCTGCGGCGGTCGGCGCACGGGCTGAATTCGACGGCGCTGGCGCTGATCGTGCTGCTCTGCATTCGGCCGGCGATGCTGTTCAGTCCCGGCTTTCAGATGTCGTTTGCGGGCGTGGTTTCGATCATCTGCCTTCATGAGCCGCTGTTGCGATTATGGAGGCGGTTTATCGAGGGGCAGCATCCGGAAGACGATTTGATTCGGGTCGAGCCGCGTGATCGCGGCGTGGCGGGGCTGGTTTTTCGACGGCTTTACCACAGTGTGCGCTCGGTCGGTGCGGTCAGCGTGGCGGCGTGGATCGCGACCGCGCCGATTGCGTGGTTTCACTTCGGACGGGTTGCTCCGCTGGGCTGGCTGAACTCGGTGCTGCTGTTTCCCTTCTTTGCGGCGACATTGGTCCTCGGCGTAATCACGACGCTCGTCGGGATCGTGCTCCCCTCGATCGCGGTCTGGCTGAAGGCGGCGACGGCCGCGTCGGTCGATGTGCTGCTGCGGGCGGTGGGTGTGTTGGAGGCCGTCAGTCCGGCGGCGCAAGGGTGGGGCGGCGGGATGACGCGCGCCGGGTGCATTGCAATCTTGCTGTTGCTATTGATCGGCGGGCGTGCCATGTCCGTCGGCGGATGGCGCGGCTGGAACGTAGGCCGGGTGCTCACGGCGGCGTCAGGCTGGCGGTGGTTTTCGGGAGGGCTGGTCGCGTTGGCCGTCGTCGTGATGCCGCTCGCCGCGGCGCGCTATGGCGGCCAAAGTCGCGGTGTTCGCGTCACGTGGCTGGCCGTCGGGCGCGGGAACGCTACGATGATCGAGTGGTCCGACGGGCGGGTGTGGCTCTATGACTGCGGTTCGAGCAGCGCGTATGACGTGGGCGAGAATGTCGTTCTGCCTTTCTGTCGGCATCGGGGCATTCGTCGTATCGACCGGATCGTCATCAGCCACCCGAAGGTCGACCACTTCAGCGGGCTGATGTCGATCATCGAAGGGCTGTCGTGCGGGCCGGTGACCATCAATCGGCACTTCGAAAGGGTCGCGCCGCCGGACGGCCCCGCGCGCATGATGATGATCGAGCTTGGGCGGCGGGGCCATCCGGTAGAGTTGGTCGACGGTGGACTGAGCGGTCCAGTCGGGGGCAGGGCATCTTTTGAAGTGCTCTGGCCGCCGGACGAACTGCCGAACGGAGTCGCCATGCAGGACACATCCACGGTAGCTCGCGTGCGTTACCTGGGGCGCTCGGTTCTATTGACCGGGGATATTGAGGCGTACGCGATTCGCGAGCTTGTCGCCGGCGAGGACTTGGTCGCGGATGTGCTGGCGCTGCCAAACCACGGCCGCGTCGGTCAAGACACGGCTGATTTGATCGCTTCGGTGGACCCGCGGCTTTGTGTCCGCTCGTCCAACCAGCGTGGGGACCGGACATCGCACGCCTTCGTCGACGCACTGGGGGGGCGGACCTGTATGAACACGGCTGAAGATGGAGCTGTGAGTTTAGTGATCGATGAGAGCGGGCTGACTGTCGGGGGATACCGTCGAGGCCCGGTGACGCGCTACTGACCGAACCGGTCGTCACAACAGCCGTGCCCGTGCAGTTCTTCCGTGCGGCTGCGGCACGGACAACGCGGCTCTCGCCGACGGGCGAGCTCTGCGTTACTCATGGCACCCTCCCCGGTACGTTAAACACGTACAAGCTTGGCACCTTTGGCACCGGAAAACCGACGGGTGTTCAACAGGCGCTCAGACCTGTCTGGAGTCGCCGGGCGGAACTTGCCGTTGCTTGGCAGTAGGGGCAGTTGGGCCTATACTTACGGCCATCCGGGGAGGTTCGCGCTTGCTGGCGCGGTTTGGGTTCTGATCGCTGAAGTTTCACCGTCTCGGCGGACGTGATCACTTTGAAGTCGCCCGCAATACTGTTAGAGTCCGGCGCCTTTCAGGCATTACTTGATTATGTGCGGGGTCTGCGGCAGACCGGCACGGGGTTGTGGGGGGTCATCGTTGAGCTGATCCTGATCGGCAGTGTCGTCTACTTGGCCCTGCGGTTCCTTCAGGGGACGCGCGGCGCGCGATTGCTCAAGTCGGTGGGGATCATCCTGGTGACCAGCTTCCTGCTGGTGCGGGTGGTGGCCGAGCGGCTGCACCTCGATCGAATCGTCTTTCTCTACCCCTATTTCTTCGGGGCCGTGGTGCTGACGGCGCTGATTGCGTTTCAACCCGAGATTCGGCGGGGGCTGATCCGGATCGGCGGGGCGCGGTGGCTTCGTTTCTGGTCCACGACACCGGAGCCGATTGTGGATCCGCTCGTCACGGTGGTGAGCCGTCTGAGCCAGAAGAAGATCGGGGCGTTGATCGCGGTGCAGCGGAGTGTGGGTCTGGACGCGATTGCCGAGACGGGGGTGCGGCTCGATGCCGAAGTAACCAGCGAACTGCTCGAGACGATCTTCTGGCCCGGGACCGTGCTGCACGACATGGGCGTGATCGTACAGCACGATCGGGTGGCCGCGGCCGCGTGCCAGTTCCCGATCGCCGAGTCGGGTGACCTGGCGCTGTCACTGGGAAGCCGGCACCGCGCGGCGCTGGGGTTGAGCCACGAGTGCGACGCGCTGGTTATCGTTGTGAGCGAAGAGACCGGTACGATCTCGGTGGCGCTACACGGCAAGCTCCATCGGCATCTCACGCCGGATGCACTGAGCAGCATGCTCGTTGACGCACTTGGACTCGGAGCCGCTGACGCCGAGGACGAGGGGGAGCCGGTGGAGGAGGAACCACCCACGCGAGCCAAGAAGCCGGCTGCCGGCGTGCTTGCCGGCGACGCGCGGTCCCCTGCGGCGGAGGGGTCTACGGAGTCCTGACCGATGCAACAAATCGGCTTGTACGGCGCGACCGCGGTTCTGACGCTATTGATCTGGGTGTCGGCCGACCAACTACTGACCGAGTCGGTCGAGTTGCCGATGTCGATCACGATTCGCGCCCCGCGCGGCAGCGACTTCGTCGTGACGCAGGCGGAGGATGCGCCCCGTACGTATCTGGTCACGTTTCGGGGGCGACAGGCGGACGTGAACAAGCTGCCCGATCTGGTTTCGCGGCCACTTACCCTGACCATCGAGGATGCGGAGTTGGCGTCCGGCGGGCTGGGGACTCGCCTCCTCGATGTTGTGGATGAGCTTCGGGACCGGGAGGCCGAGTTTCCCGGCTGCACGATTCAGCACGTGGATCCCCCGACGACCCGGATTCACGTGGACCGCCGGATCACGCGGGAGGTCCCGGTTGTTTTTCGAGGGGGGAACCTGGACTACAGCGTTGAACCCCGAGTCAGCCCGCCTTCCGTGAATGTGTCGGTGCTGCAATCGCATTGGGAGCAGGTTGAGGGGTCGAATCCGAGGATTGCCGTCGATGCCGAGAGCGACATGGCGACGCAGCCCGAAGGGATGCCGCTGAAACTTGATGTGCCTTTGGATCCGGCTCTGGAAAGCGATAGCGGAAACGTACCGGTCGTTTCCGTTTCGCCCAAGACGGTTGAGGTCCGGGCGACATTGCGGCGGCGCCTGAAGCGCGGGACGATTCAGGCCGTTCCCATCAAGTTCGTGGGCAGCCGTCTTCTCTGGAACGAGTACACGGTGCAGTTCCGGCAGCCCAACCCGCCGGATACGTTGCGGGTGACGGTCGTAGGGCCTCCGGAAGAGGTCGATCGACTTGTGAGCGGAGATCGCAAGACGTTCGCGCTGATTTACCTGGCCGCGTCGGATGCCAGCGCAGAAGGAGCGTATCAGTTCTTCAAGCCGGAGTTTAATCTCCCGCGCGCGGTGCAGTTGGCCGAGGATGAAACGGTCGAGACATTCGAGATGCGCCTGGTTCGCCGGACGGACACGCTTCCTGCGCGGGAGCGGGGCGGCTGATGTTACTGGAGACAACCTGGACTGCGGCGTTGCGGGCCGGTGCACCAGGGGATCTGCCCGGGGCCGACCGGTGGCAGCCAAGCGGGCGGTGCGTGGCGGAGCATACCCACGCAAGCGTGAGCACGGCACCCTTGGTACCATGGCACGATGGCATCTGGGGCGAAGATTCGGCTGCCGTTTTGTTGAGCAGGGGCTTGACAACGCGGGGGTGAAGACTATTCTTCTACCTGCGGTGACGATACGTGCAGGGAAACACCCGTTCCCATTCCGAACACGGAAGTTAAGCCTGTACGGCCGATGGTAGTCTTTGGGCGAGAGTAGGTGATTGCCGCATTTTTTATTCAGCCGCTTCGGCGGCTGTTTTTATGCGCGGATCGGGTAAGCCTGTCGCCGTTCTCAAGTAATTCAGAGAACCGCACGGGCATGCGGGCGCAACAAGCACCGACGCCGACATCAAGCAAGCACTGGTGGACAAGCCCGCGTTGGTACCCAACTCGCCAGTCGCACGCGCGCGGCCGAGCCCGTCGTCGTGAAAGGAGCCGATGTTCGGTCATTCGCCGATAATCTTGACGAGCACGCGTTTGCGGCGCCGGCCGTCGAACTCGCCGTAGAAAATCTGCTCCCACGGGCCGAAGTCCAGCTTTCCTTTGGTAATGGCAACCGTGACGTCGCGGCCCATGATCTGTCGTTTCAGGTGGGCGTCGGCGTTGTCCTCGCCGGTGCGGTTGTGGCGGTAGTGCTCGACGGGCGCGTGCGGCGCGAGGCCTTCGAGCCATTGTTCGTAATCGTGCAGGAGGCCCGACTCGGCGTCGTTGATGTAGACCGACGCCGTGATGTGCATGGCGTTGACAAGACAGAGTCCTTCCTGCACGCCGCTTTCGCGCACCGCTTCTTCGACGTCACGGCTGATGTTCACGAAGCCGCGCCGCTCAGGCACTTCGAACCAGAGTTCCTTCCGCAGCGATTTCATAGACCGTTCAACAGCGTCGCCAGGCGCAGTCCAAGGGAGCTGCTGATTCTGGCGAGCGCCCAGACGGAGGCGGCGTTCTTGCCGAGCTCAACCTGCGAAAGCTGTGAGGTCGTGAGGTCCGTCCGGTCCGAGAGCTGCCGCAGCGTCAGGTTCTGCCTCAGCCTCTCCGCGCGAATACGCTGCCCGATCAGCCGGTTGAGCTCGCTCTCGTCCGTGTAGATGAGCCCGAGCTTCTGGCACGCTCGCTCGAGGGCCTCGATCAGCTCCTCCTGCTTGAACGGCTTGGTGATGTAGTCGCACGTTCCACGCCGCATCGTCTCGGTCGCGGTGTCGAGGTTCGGGAAGGCCGTCATCACGATGCAGCACATTCGCTCGTCAATTCTCTTGAGGCGTTCCACGACCTCGACGCCGTCCATCGTGGGCATGCGAAGGTCGATCAGAGCGATCTGGAAGGATTCGTCGGCAGCGTGCTCGACGGCCTTCTGCGCGTCGGTGAACGTCTTGGGTCGATACCCGTGGTCCTCGAGCAGGAGTCCCACCGTCTTGCAGACCGAGGGGTCGTCATCAATCACCAGTACCTTGATGTGGTGCCGAACAGCCATGGTTGTCATACCTCACTTGCCGGGGTCGTTGCCCGGGCGGCCATGCTCGCGCTCCCGGGGCTTCTGTCTATTATGCAATGAATTGAATTCCTGGTGCACGTCGAGGGACGGCACCTGCAATCCTCGTGCCATCGTAAGTCGCCTCGCGTTGGGCATCCGGTCGCTGAATGCAGTCAACGGCCTGGACTCGCGCGAGCCGGACCTGCGTTTTCGGACCTCGCTCGGCGTGCCCTCCAGCCCCCCGCTCGATCGCGCCCTGCCGAGCCGTTCCGCTGTGCCGCGACTTATGTCATCTTAAGCGGCAAAAGTGACAGTTGACAACAGAGAATTGAGATTTTTTATCCAACCTTCTGTAACGAGGCCCAATCGTCACGCTCTCTTGCGTTTTGCAGCCGGAGCGGACGCGACTGCCGCCTTGGCGGGGGGGTTATCGGACGCGGGTTCGGCCCCTCCCTTCTCGCTTGCCGGCCCGGCCTGGCTCGGTCGCTTCGTTTGGTCTGCCGCGTCCCGCTCGGCGCGGTACCGGTCCAGGATTCGCTCGCGGATCTCGTTGAACAGATCCGGATTGTCGCGAAGGAAGACCTTGCTGTTTTCGCGACCCTGTCCGAGGCGGACGTCGCCGAAGCTGAACCACGCGCCGGTCTTCTGGACGACGCCCGACTTGAGCCCCAGGTCGATCAGGTCCCCCTCCCGGCTGATGCCTCCGTCGAACATGATGTCGAACTCGGCGTTCTGGAATGGCGGCGCGACCTTGTTCTTGACGACCTTGGCTTTGACGTGATTGCCGGTGGCGGTCTCGCCGTCCTTGATCGTGGATACGCGCCGGACATCGACGCGCACGGAACTGTAGAACTTGAGGGCCCGGCCACCGGGGGTCGTTTCGGGGTTGCCGAACATGACGCCGATCTTCATCCGGATCTGGTTGATGAAGATCATGACCGTCCCGGTCTTCGAGATGGCGGCGGTGAGCTTGCGGAGAGCCTGGCTCATGAGTCGAGCCTGGACGGCGACCTGCGGCGCTCCCATTTCGCCTTCGATTTCGGCGCGTGGGATGAGGGCGGCGACGGAATCAATGACGAGAACGTCGACGGCGTTGCTGCGGATGAGCATCTCGGCGATTTCGAGGGCTTCCTCGCCGGAGTTGGGCTGACTGACCAAAAGGTTCTCCAGCTTGACGCCGCATCGCTTCGCCCAGGTGGCGTCGAGGGCGTGCTCGGCGTCGATAAAGGAGCACACGCCGTCGTTCTGCTGGGCGGCGGCCACCGTGTGCAGAGCGACCGTGGTCTTGCCGGAGGCCTCGGGACCGTAGAGTTCAACGATCCGGCCTCGCGGAAACCCCGAGCCGCCGAGCGCGAGGTCGAGTGCGAGCGAGCCGGTGCTGATGCCGTCCACCTGAGTGGCGCTTCCGTCCAGGTGCATGACCGCGCCTTTGCCGTAGGACTTCTCGATCTGCTGGAGCGCGCGATCCAGGGCCTGTTTGCGATTGCCGTCGGTTGCCGCTTTCATAAGATTCCTCCGTGTGGGCGCGGGTCATTCGGCGCCGGGGGCATCCGTTTTTCTTTTTTCGAACGGAAAGGTGCCGGCGACCACGTACCGCGCGCCGGCGGGGCTGAGAATCGACTGAAACAGCGTCATGGACTTCACGTGGTCGGCGACGCGCGCGATGCGCAAATCGCTGACGGCGCGCCTGAGCCGGCCGCGGGTATCGTCGAGCTTGACGCGGCCGATGGTCACGTGCGGCGTAAAGGGCCGGTTTTCTCTCGCGAAGCCGAGCTGTTCGAAGACGTCTTCGCACTTGTGGACGCAGTGGGCCAACTCGTCGGGCGTGACGGAAGAGCCGCCCCAGACAATGCGCACGCGGCCTTCCGGCGGAAAGCAGCCGGTGCGGTTGAGGACGAACTCGAAGGGTTCGCATTCGGCGGCGATGCCGGCGCACGCGTCGGTGATGTCTGGGACCTTGTCGTCGGGGACCTCACCGAGGAACTTGAGCGTCAGGTGCATCTGGTGCTCGGAAGCCCAGCGCACCGTGCGGCGGAAATCCCTGAGCGAGTCGGCCACATGCAGCAGGGCCCGCCTGATGGGATGATCCAGTTCGATGGCCACAAAGAGTCGCACGATCAGTCAATCCGCAGCATGTCAGTAAAGAACTTGACGCGTTCGTCCACGTCGCTGCGCGTGACTTCGAGCACGCGATTCAGCGAGAAGGCTTCAATGGTAAACGAGGCGGCGACCGTGCCGCGTACCAGGGCGCTCCGCAGCACGGCGGTGGAGAAGTCCCCGATGGACGCGAGATAACCGAGCATGCCTCCGGCGAAGCTGTCGCCCGCCCCGGTGGGGTCCTTGACGCCCTTGGTGGGAAAAGCCGGGATGGCCGTGGGACCCTCGGCCGTCATGAGCAACGCCCCGTGCTCTCCCTTCTTGATGACCACGAAGCGCGGGCCCAGTTTCAGCACGGCCTCGGCGGCGTCGATCAGGTTCTGCTCGCCTGTCAGTTGTCGCGCTTCGGCGTCGTTGATGATGACCCCGTCCACCATGCTTAGAGTCTTGAGCAGCTCCGCGCGCTCGTTGGCGATCCAGAGGTTCATCGTATCGCAAACGCTCAGTTTGCTTGACGGCACCTTGGACAACAACGATCGCTGGAGCGCCGGATGCGTGTTGGCCAGGAAGACGACCTCGCTGTCGGCGAACACTTCCGGAACTTCGGGGGCCTGCTCGGAAAGAACGTTGAGACTGACCTCGACGGTCTCGGCCTCGCTCATGTCGCCAACGTATCGGCCGGTCCAGCGAAAAGTCTTGCTGCCGGCGCGGGTCTCGAGCCCGGCCAGGTCGATCTCGCGCGATTCGAGAAGCGTGCGGAACTCGGCGGGGAAATCATCGCCAACGACACCGATCAGGCGCACGCGTGTGTAGTACGCGGCGGCGAATGAGAAATAAACGCTGGCCCCGCCCAGGACGTCGTTCGCGGCGCCGTGCGGGGTGACCACCGAGTCGATGCCGATGCTGCCCGTTACCAAAAGTGACATGCAGATGAAATCCTTATTCGTCGAGTGTTCGTTTCCGTCGCAGCCCTCGCCGCATCCTGTCTGTCAGAAATCGCTCCGTAGTGCCAGCGTACGTTCCACGCGGTTGAGCGTACGCTCCTTTCCCAGCAGCGCCAACGTGTCGTAGATCGGCGGGCTCACGGTACTGCCGGTGACGGCGACACGCAGCGGTTGGGCGACGGCGCCGAGCTTCAGCCCCTCGTCCTCGCAAATGCCGGCGATCAGTTTCTCCAGCGAAGCGACGCTCCAGGGCGACAACGATTCGAGCTGCGGCTGAAGCGCCTGGAGCCGCTCGAAGCCGGCGCTACCGTTTTTGGCAAGGACCTTTTTCACAGCCTGTGGGTCGTAAACGATCTTGTCATCTTCCACGACCAGGAAGAGCGACTTTCGCTCGATATCGCGAAACGTCTTGAATCCCGGGGCGCAGCCAAGCAGATGGCCCAGCGTCTGATCATCAAGCTGCTGCAAGGGCGATCCGGACACGGTGACGAAGTCCCTCAAGGCCTCCACAAGGCGATCGCGATCGAGGCGCGCCGCCCAGTCGGTGTTGAACGCCAGCAGCTTGTCGCGGTCGAACCTCGCATTGGTGGCCCCGACGCGGCTGATGCTGAATCGACGAACGGTCTCGTCAAGTGTGAGCTGTTCGTTGTCGTCGCCGGTCGACCAGCCGAGCAGCGAGATGAAGTTCACCAGGGCCTCCGGCAGATAGCCGGCCGCGCGGAAATCGTGGACGTCGATCTCCGGAGGCGGCAGGCCTTTGGCGCGGGCCTTCTCCTTGTCACGCTTGCTCATCTTGGTGCCGTCGATGTTGAAAATCACGGGCAGATGGGCGTAGACGGGGCGCCTGAAGCCGAGCGCGTCCTGCATAAGCACGTGCTTGGGCGTGTTGGTGAGGTGCTCCTGGCCCCGCAGTACGTGCGTGATGCCCATGAGTTCGTCGTCGACCACGCATGCAAAGTGGTAGGTGGGCCAGCCGTCGCTCTTCTGAATGATGAAATCCTCGAGGTCGTCGGCGGCGATCCGGATTTCGCCGAGTATCTGGTCGGAGACGACCACCTCGCGCGCGGGGACCTTGAATCGCACGGTAACGGGTTTGCCTTCGCCGCGGGCCTGCCGACCTTGCTCGACGGACGGGAGCGGGTCGGGCCGGACGTATCTGAAGCCCGTTCCCTTGGACTTGGCCTGCTCGCGCATGGCGGCCAACTGACCGGGCGTCTCCAGGGCGTAGTATGCGTCGCCGCGCTCGAGGAGCTGGTCGAGGTATTGCTGGTACAGGTCGAGCCTCTCGCTCTGAAAGTAGGGGCCGTAATCGCCGCCGACCTCGGGCCCCTCGTTCCAGTCAAGACGCAGCCAGCGGATGTCATCCAGGATCTTCGGCAGTGAATCATCGACCTGGCGCGATCGATCCGTGTCCTCGATGCGCAGGACAACGGCGCCGCCCGTCTGCCGCGCAAGCAGCCAGTTGAACAAAAGCGTGCGCGCACCTCCGATGTGGAGATACCCGGTCGGCGAAGGAGCGAAACGGACACGTATGGGTTCGATAGCCAAAACAGAGTCCCCGTCAGGTTCCTAACATGCACCTAACATTAAAGGCTCGGCCGACGGCCGTCAACCGGAAGTTCGAGATTCTTGGTCAGGTTTTTGCCGGCCGCTCTTTTGGACGCGGCCCGGCGAGGCCGCACGCAGTCGCCGGTAAGCCGCCGCCACCGGACCGCTCAGGGCGTAGAGGCAGCAGAGTGTGGCCAGCGTCTGCGCTTTGTACGACAGGAAGACGACGAACACAACGACGAAGAGGATCAGATGCTCGAACGGCCGCCGGCGAATGAGATAAGCCTGCGTGAGGCGCTGGTAGCGGATGCGGCTGATCATGAGATACGCGGTGACCAAGGCCACCACGGGCAGGCAATAAAGTAGCAGATTCCGCACGATCGCGCTGGCCAGGTGCTCGTGCAGCATCACGAGCGAGGCGATGACGGCCCCGGCGCCGGGGCTTGGGAGGCCGCGGAAGCTGACGCGGTTGTAGTCGGGCAGGTCGTGCTCGACGTTGAATCGGGCCAGGCGGACGGCGGCGCAGAGGCAATAAGCGGCGGCGCAGACCCACATGAGCCGCCCCAGGGCGTGAGCACTCAGGGGCGTGACGACCACCTGGTAGCCGCTCCACTCCCGCATCATGAGGGCGACTGCGAGGATGGCCGGTGCCACGCCGAAGCTGACCACGTCGGCGAGGGAGTCGAGCTGAGCGCCGAAGTTGGTGGCGTTTCGGGTCCATCGGGCGGCCAACCCGTCGAGCATGTCCAGGAGCATGCCGAGGAAGATCAGCATGGCACCGATGGCCAGGAACGACGGCAGCATGCGTTCGACGAGCTCGTTGTTGAGGGTGTTTTCCACGGACGCATCGATGCCGGGGCCGGCGGCGTGAAGGGCACGCAAACCGAAGTGGACGGCCGAAAACCCGCACGTCAGGTTGCCGAGCGTCAGCATCGTCGGGAGCAGGACGATCGAGCGGAGTCGCCGCCTACGGGGCCGTTGTGGCTGGTCGCCTGTCATCTTGAGGTGTTCGGGCATTCGGGCTTCCATCGGTTGTAGCGTGGCACTGGCGGACCATCGGCGTGATTCCGGCTTGGACCTTGTCGCCGACCTGCACGAGCACCTCCGTCCCGGCTTGCGCGGGGACAATCAGCTCGGTCCGAGAGCCGAATTTGATCATGCCGAATCGCTCGCCGATTGAGCATTTCGATCCTGGCCCGGCGTGGCACACAATGCGGCGGGCGGCGATGCCGGCGACCTGTCGCACCACCACGGGGCCGGGCACGGGCTCGGCCGGGTCAATGACGATGGTGTTCGATTCGTTCTCGTCGCCGGCACGCGGGTTCATGGCCGCAAAGAACTTTCCTTTGGTGTAATCGACCGATCGGACGGTGCCGCTGCAGGGCCAGCGGTTCGCGTGCACGTCGAAAAGGCTCAGGAAGATGCCGATTCGCACGGCCGGCCCGTCAATCGGTTCATAACGTTCGAGTCGGGTGACGTCTTTAACGCGGCCATCGGCGGCGGCGCAGAGCACCCCGGGGTCAAACTGCGCTTCTCGTCGCGGATCGCGGAAGAACGCGATGCACCAGATCCAGATGACGATGGGGACCGCAATGGCAGGTAGGTACAACTTGCCGAGCAGGATCGCCGCGGCGCCAAGAATGACGGTGCCGGCGATCATCTGGGCTTTGCCTTCGGGTGCGAGGCGCATGAGGGCGATCCTCAAGCCTGGCCTTTCTCGCGGTCAAAGGGATTGAAGTTACGCGTAATGCGGCTGGAGACGGCCATGCTGCTCTGGAAGATCTCACCAAAGCGGCGGGCCGGGACGCCCAGGGTGCAGGAAATAACGACGAGGAGGTTACGCTCCTCCTCGCTCACGTGGCCATCGATATTGGCGGCCGCGATAAGGAGTGACATCGCCCGTTCGGGCTGCTTGACGGCGCGGTTCAGGAGCGCCTGCCGAGCGGCAGCGTCGATCGCCGCAGATTCGATCATGGCGTCGAGATCCGGTCCTTCGACGGCAGCCTTGCGGGCCAAGGCCTTGATGACGGCGAGCTCGCTGTTGGTCACTTTTCCGTCGGCCGCGGCGAGTGCGATAACGGCCTTGAGCAGTTCGTAGCTGTCGGTGGCATCGAGAGTCATCTGTATAAGCTCCGGCAGAAGGTCCTGATGATTGTACCGCGAAGCGGGCGGATCGGACAGGGCTTTCGGCGCTTAGGCTTTGATGCTAGATTGGAACGTATGGGTGCGCCTGGCGGGGCCTTCAAGCGCGCATCCGAATGGGCGCTGCCGGTCCAACCTGTCTTCGAGCGAGGTGAATTGAATGTCCAATTGTACATTCGGGGAGGGATCAGCGTGCCGGCAACTTCCGATTCTGATTCTGGCGAGTCCCGGCCGGGACAAGCCTTTTGTCCGCAAGGGGCCGACGTTCTTACCTTACTTGGTAGTGGTGGCCATCGTGTGCGCTTATTCAATGTCTGACGGAACCGTTTTCGCGGGTGATCGGATCACCGGTCGCGGGTTTGCGACGCGGTCGGAGGTCATCGCTCAACATGGGATGGCCGCGACGAGTCAGCCGCTGGCGACGCAGGTCGCGCTGCAGATTCTCAAGGAAGGCGGCAGCGCGGTGGACGCGGCGATCGCAGCGAACGCGGCGCTCGGGCTGATGGAGCCGACCGGCTCGGGCATCGGCGGCGATCTGTTCGCCATCGTCTGGGATAACGAAACGCAAAAGCTCTACGGGCTGAACGCCAGCGGGCGATCTCCGTTCGGGCTGACGCGGCAGGATTTCCTCGACAAGGGTCTCGAGAAAGTGCCTCCGTACGGCCCACTGCCGGTCACCGTACCGGGGTGCGTGGACGGCTGGTTCGAACTGCACGAGCGGTTCGGCAAGCTCGACATGGAACGAGTGCTCGCCCCGGCGATTCGCTACGCGCGCGAGGGGTTTCCCGTTTCGGAGCTCATCGCCCATTACTGGGCCATCGGTTCCGCAAAGCTGAAACAGTACCCCGGGTTCGCCGAAACGTTTCTGCCGGACGGCGAGCCGCCGAAAAAGGGCGACATCTTCCGCAACCCGCGGCTGGCCACGACGCTGGAGCGGATTGCATCGGGTGGCCGGGACGTATTCTACCGCGGCGAGCTCACCGACGTGATGGACGCCTTCTTCCAGCGCGTGGGCTGTCATTTGAGAAGGCGGGACCTCGAGGAGCACACGTCCACCTGGGTCGAGCCGGTGTCGACGAATTACCACGGTTACGACGTGTGGGAGCTGCCGCCGAACGGGCAGGGCATCGCGGTGTTGCAGATGCTCAACGTTCTGGAGGGTTTCGACCTGCGGCCGCTCGGCCACAACAGCGCTGACTATCTCCATCTGCTCATCGAGGCCAAGAAGCTGGCCTACGAGGATCGGGCGCGCTACTACGCCGACCCGCGGTTTGCCAGGGTGCCGGTCGAGCGCCTGATCTCGAAGGACTACGCCCGCGACCGCCGCCGCCTGATCGATCCGGAGCGGGCGTCGCGCGATTACCCGGCCGGCGTGATTGATCTCGGCGACGCCGACTCGATGCTGCGCCACAGCGACACCGTCTACCTGACGGTGGCCGACAAGGACCGCAACATGGTGTCGCTGATCCAGAGCAATTACCGCGGGTTCGGATCGGGCCTGTGCCCGGACGGGCTGGGGTTCTGCCTCCAGGACCGCGGCGAGTTGTTCACCCTGGACGCCGGCCACCCAAACGTGTACGAGCCGCACAAGCGGCCGTTCCACACGATCATTCCCGCGTTCGTGACCAGGGACGGCAAGCCGTTTTTGAGCTTCGGGGTCATGGGCGGCGACATGCAGCCCCAAGGCCACGTGCAGATCCTGTGCAACCTGATGGATTTCGGGATGAACCTGCAGGAGGCCGGCGACGCGGCGCGGTTCCATCACACGGGCTCCTCCACGCCGACCGGCGAATCGATGCGCGACGGAGGCCGGGTCGCGCTCGAGTCCGGGATCGGGATGGAGGTCCGGCGGGCCCTGTCGCGCATGGGTCACGAGATTAACTTCGAAGTAGGCGGTTACGGCGGCTACCAGGCCATCCGCTACGACGCAAAGCGGGACATTTACATCGGAGCATCGGAGTCCCGAAAAGACGGCCAGGCCGCCGGCTATTAAACGCATCAAATGAAAGTGCAGTCGTAGTGCATCTTCATGCACCTGTTCGCTGAGGACAAGTGTCGTACGGTGCCTCTTGATGCGGTTCGCTCATGTTTCCTTAACTGCTCGACCACCTGCGGATCGAGGGCCTGCCGGAGGAACCTGCGCCACGGCCCGGTCAATCCGAGCAGGGGA
>CAZNPL010000037.1:0-70092 GCA_964574815.1 uncultured Phycisphaeraceae bacterium | reverse complement strand
TGACCGGCCGCCACCGGAGAAAAAACCCGCACGCAGCCTTGCCGGAAGGACACGAGAGCCATGGATATCGAGCGCGTGAATCGATCATGCACATGGCTTGGGAGATGACCGAGTGGCTCGATCGCTACGTGAAGAACGCCGATCCGCGGCCGGCGGAGGAGTAGCCGCGTCTTTGAGGCGTGGCTTTCCAACGGGCCGTCCGTTATGTCGCGATGCAGATTGCCGGCAGAACGAATGTCATACCAAGCCAGGTCGTCTCGGCCGCGGCAAGTAAGAGCCACCGGCTGCGCACACCCGCGGGTGATCCAACTTGGTCAGGAGGCGGGCGGTGGCGCGATGGATGTTTTGAAGCCGTCGCCGTGATCATCAACACACGATCGCGGCGACGGCTCTTAATGATACGTTTCTCCGGGCGATGACCGGGGACTGCACCTGGTCACTGCGTTGGCTTACTCTACCCGCCGCAGTCAACGGGGCAGTTGCTGGCGTTCTCGCCGCTGCCTCCGCAGACGCCGTCGCCGCAGCACCCGCTGCACCCGGGGCCGGCGCAGCGGCAATCCCCGGGACACGAGAAGCAGTCTTCACCGTTACCCTCGCACACTCCGTTCCCGCAAACCGCACCTGATGGACAGGCCGGGTCGCCGGCGCAATCACCGTCGTTGCAGTCGGTGAGGCCATCGCAGTCTTCGTCGATTGCGTCGGAGCAGTTGGTTTCCGTCGAAGGCGGCGTGCCGCAATCGGCCGAACAACTGCACTGGTCTTCTCCGGTATCGCAGATTCCGTCGCCGCAGCACGGACTGATCGGATCGTAGACGCACGAACCGGTCGCCGGATCACAACTATCAGTCGTGCAGGGATCGCCGTCGTTGCAGTCGATCGCCGTGTAGACGCAACCGGTCACCGTGTCACAGGAGTCCGTCGTGCACAAGTCGCCGTCATCGCAAATGATCGGATCGTTCACGCACGTGCCCGTCGCCGAGTCACAGCTATCGGCCGTGCAGGCGTCGCCGTCATCGCAGTTGATGGGCGTATTCGAACACGACCCGCTCGAGCATACGTCCGTGGTACAGGGGTCGAGGTCGTCGCAATCAGCGTCGGTCGTGCAGGCGGCACAATCGATGGCGCAGTTGATGTCATCCTCGGCGCCTTCGCAGATGCCATCACCGCAGCAGTAGGCCGTGCCCTGCGGCGTCGTGGTACATGAGTAACCACCGGAAGTGCAGCGGCTGTCACCGCAGCCTTCGGTGGCGCCGCAGCAGAAGCGACCGCTGGGCCTGCCGGTGGTGATGCCGTTGCAGTCGGCGGGGCAATTCGCGCAGTCCTCGCCGTTGCCGGCCTCGCAGAGGGCGTTGCCGCACACCGCTCCGCCGGTGCCGCTGATGCAGTCGTCCGGGCACGTATTGCAGTCCTCGCCGGATTCGCACGTTCCATTGCCGCAGCATGGTGTGACGGGATCGTGGTAGCAACCGGTGACGGAATCGCATCCGTCGAACGTGCACGGATCGCCGTCGTCGCAGCCAATGGGATCGTTCACGCAGAGGCCGGTGCCGGAGTCGCAACTGTCGGTGGTGCAGGCGTCGCCGTCATCGCAGTTGACCGGATCGTTGACGCACGAGCCGCTCACGCAATCGTCGATCGTGCACGGGTCGGCGTCGTCGCAGTCAGCGGCCACGCTGCATCCGCAGATATCGTTGAAAAGGCAGTCCACCCACTCGGGATGGTCCACGAAGGGGTTACGGTTTCCCTGGTAGCTGTAGACGATATCGTTGCGAAGCATCTCGCGGGCATCGGGCGGGTCTTCGTTGTGCCACTCGATGAGCACGCTGAGGAACGTCATGTACGCCGGCGAGAAATTCTGATTCGCGTCCCAGTCCATCAAGTTTCGATCGTCCGTGAGGATCAAATCAGGCTCGCTGCAGCCGGTGACACCATGGTTTCCGCCCTCATAGCGAATGTCCATGTACAGTTGGGCGCGGGCGATGTCGCCGCGGCGATCGGGCCACACCTCCCAATCGCCGTCCTGATAGCCGCCGCAATTCCAGCAGTAGTTATAGTACGGCGTGTTGTCGACGGGGTACGACTGGTCCGGCGAGGGCACCCAGTTGAAGACGAGGTTGCTGCGGGCCGAGTTGTATTCACCGTTGGCCGCAAAGAGGTGGTGACAATCTGTGTAGGGATAGTTGCAACTGCCGTCGTTTGTGAAGCCGAAGGACTTCGGCCAGGAGTGTTCACGATTCCAGCCGGTCGTGTTGCTGCTGCTCCAGTGATCGTCCTTGGCGTGGCTGCGGTTGCGATAGATCGTTAAGACGTTGGCGGAGTTGTTGGGATCTTCGTCCGCCGCTTCTAGAATGTCCCAGGTATCGGTGCTCGTGTCCGTGTAAGGATACCGCGTGTGGTCGTCGATGACGTCGTGCAGTGTCTGGCGCAACGTTGACGAACTGCTGTCGTCGACCGAGTCGTAATAGCCCGTCGGCGGCGCGGCCACGGCGATACACGCGCACAGCACTGCCGCCCCCGAAATGAGACCAATCCGTGCCTTCATCTGAGTTCCTCCTGTAACTGGTTGTGAATTGTTCGCCCGCGAACGCAAAAAGGCGGTGCCACGTCAGAGGTGCACCGCCCTTCTCGACATATCTTGAGTCATGACCGCGCCGGTCGAAAAGCTTTGCGAATCGGGTGAACGCGATGCGCGTTCGCCGGCAGTATGGTGTTACGGAGAGACGAAGGCAAGCACAAAAGCATCAAGTTCCTGCAAAAAAACACATTAAGTCCTCCTTAAGAAGCGCCCCCAGTAAAGCTCTTCAACAAATCACAGCTCAGGCGCGCCGCGTAAAGAAGAAGCGCCTCCACATGCGGAAGGCACGTGGAGGCGCCGATGTTATCGTCCTGGACCGGTCCGCAGCGATGGCCGGACCAAAGTCAGTTCTTTGCTACCGGCAGTAATTCTTGGCCGGATGGCAGCTCAGCGAACAGCAATCCGCATTTGTGTCACAATACCCACCGGCGGGCACGCACGTGTCGCAGTCCGGATCGTTGCTGGAATCGCACGTCGGGCCGCAGCAACTATCGGAAAGGCCGCAGGCCGGCCATGTGTTATCACAGGCGGCCGAGCACGTGCCGGCATTGAGGCAGGTATCCGTTGTGCACGCCTCGCCGTCGCCACAGTCGCCATCAACGTAGCAGACTGCGGCCGTGCACGACCCGCCGCAGCAGATGCCACCGGAGCACGCCGTGTCGTCGGCGACGGCCGTGTTCTCGCACACGCCACTGACGCACGCGTCGGTCGTGCACTCGTTGGCGTCGTCGCAATCGGCCGCGCTGGTGCAACCGGTGGCGCAATCGATGGCGCAGTTGATGTCATCCTCGGCGCCTTCGCAGATGCCATCGCCGCAGCAGTAGGCCGTCCCCTGCGGCGTCGTCGTGCAGGAATAGCCGCCATCGTTGCAGCGGCTGTCGCCGCAGCCCTCGGTGGCGCCGCAGCAGAAGCGGCCAGACGGCGCACCCGTGGTTCTGCCGTTGCAGTCAGCCGGACAGTTCCGGCAGTCCTCACCGTCGCCGGCTTCGCACAGACCGTTGCCACACGTCGCGCCGCCGGTGCCGCTGATGCAGTCGTTCGGGCAGTTGTTGCAGTCCTCGCCCGATTCGCAGGTGCCGTCATTGTCGCAGACGATCGGCACGCAAACGTCGCTGACCTCGTCACAGTCCTCACCCGGGCAGGGGTCAGTCCCGGCGACACACGTGCCGGCGTCACAGGTTTCGGCGCCGTTACAGAACAAGCCATCGTCACAATCTGCGTTGGACGTGCAGGGTTGCACAAGCTGCAGCGAGTTAATGGCGTCAACTCGCCCGTAGCCGTAGGCGCGATCGAAACCGGCGCTGCCCATGTCGATGGCGCCGTCGCGGATGATCTGGCGTACCTCGGATGGTGTCAGTGTGGGATCGGCGCTCAGCACCAATGCTGCCAGCCCCGCAACTTGCGGTGAGGCCATGCTGGTTCCGGCCATCGTCGTGATGGTGCTTCCACCGGATTCGGTGCTGGCCGACCAGATCATCGCTCCCGGTGCCGTCACGTCGAGGTAGTCGCTCTGATTGCTGAAGCAGACCACGCTATCCACGGCAGGGCTGCTGTCGTTGCAGCAACTCCAGTTGAAGTTGCTGGTCCCGTCTTCGCAGTTGGGATAGGTGTCCTTGTAGGTCGCCCCGACGGCGATGACCTTCGACCCGCACGCCGGCGAACCCATGCTGTTGCTGTTGCACTCGTTTCCGGAGGCGGCCACCACAACGACGCCGGCGTCCACGGCGTTATTCGCCGCCGCCGCCCAGCCATGGCTGTCGCATGTACTTGAGTAGCTGCCGGTGCCGATGCTCAGGTTGATCACGTCGGCCGGGCCGTTCGGCATGGTCGCAGAGGCGCAGTAGTCGATGCCCGCGATGATGTCGCTGTCGTATCCTCCGCCGAACTGGTTCAGGATTTTGACGCCGATCAGCGTGGCGGCCGGAGCGACACCCTGAAACGGTTCGGAACCGTCGCAGCCGAAGTCCACACTCAGCCCAACGCCGCCGACGGCGATTCCGGAGACGTGGGAGCCGTGGCCGTTGTCGTCCTCGGGATTGGAGTCATCGTTGTAGAAGTCGTAGCCTGCGGCGGTATCAATCCGGTCCGTGTACATAATGTGATCCGAATCGATGCCGGTGTCGCAAACGCACACGCGGATGCCGGAACCGTCGGCGCTCAGACCTGCGCCGGTGATCTGGCTCTGCAAGGCCCGGATCAGCGGCGTGCTCTCATCGAGCTTGACCAGGTCGGGGTGATACTCATCCCGCTCGACCCGCGCGACGCCCGGGACCTGCTGCAGGCCCGCGATGGCCGAGTCCGGAACGCCGCGGAAATTGACTGCGTTCGGCAACGCAACATCGTACTCATAATGAACGCGGCCACCTTTGTTCTGAACGAACTGACGCGCCGGGCCACGGTCGGCGCCTTTCTCAAAGTAGACGATGACACTCCCCCGATCCGGCGGCGTAAACTGGTTTTGTGCCTGATCGCCCGCCTGTTTCTCCGCCGCCCATGACTGGCTCGTACAACACATGATTGCGGCGGCCGCCACTAGAATGACGCCACACCAAAGAGCTTTGCTGCGCATGTCGCATTTCCTCCTGTTGGACCTGTCCCTTGACCACGAAACGAGATGGGCCCGACCGCTTGAAAGCGCCGTGCCACGGGAGCAAGTTTGACGAATTATCGCCCCTGTGGCAAGCGCAAAGTCGGTTGAGCCGATAATAAAAAGGTCTTTATGTCCGCCCTGAGTGCAAATTCTCGGCATCGCTCCTGCCGGCCTTTTTCCGCGTACGGGGATAATGTTGTGCGAGTTAATGGGACAGGCTTAGGATAATAGGCGACGGCTGTGCAAGATCTGGACCTGGAGTGCCCACATGGCAAGGGCCTCGCAACCCATCGAAGTACTGCTGATCGAGGACGATCTTGACGTGGCGCGCACCGTGCAGGAAGGGCTGGAGTCGTGCGGGTTCATTGTTACGCACGCCGCCGACCTGGTTTCGTGCGAACGGCATCTCGAGCGGAGACGATTCGCCGCGCTGATTCTCGACCTGACGCTGCCGGATGGGGACGGGCTGGCGCTGGCCGCCGGCCTTCGGGCGCGCGGCGACGAGACGCCCATTCTCATATTAACGGCGCGGGACAGCGTGCCCGATCGACTGGTTGGATTCGACCACGGCGCGGACGACTATCTCGGCAAACCATTTGACGTCAACGAGCTGGCGGCACGGTTGCGTGTGCTAGTGCGCCGGACCGGCGAAAGCACGCGGCACCTGCTGCGCTACGCAGACCTCGAGCTCAATCTGCTGACGCGCGTCGCCCGGCGCCCCGATCTGGAAGCGACGCTCTCCGACCGGGAGACCGAACTGCTGTCGTACATGATGCGGCGTCCCAACGAGGTCCTGGAACGGGAGCGGCTGCTGGACGAGCTCTGGGGCGACGAAGTCGACGAGTCCAGCAATCTCGTCAACGTGTACATCAACCTCCTGCGGAACAAGGTCGAGTCGCCGAGCCACGTTCGCCTGATTCACACAGTGCGCGGCGTCGGCTACAAGCTGTCAACGAGCGATCCGCACGAATCGGTTTGACGGCCTACGACGATGGCAGGGCCGTCGCGTCGGAGGCGGCCGATGGAGCGCCCTCGGGCTGTCCACACATTGGAAGGTAGACGGATACGCACGTGCCGACGTCGCGCTCGCTCTCAACCCGCACGAAGCCGCCTGCGCTCTTGGCGGCAGCGTAGACGATGGGCAGGCCCATGCCCCGGCCTCGGGCCCCGGTTCTCGCTTTGGTCGTGAAGAAAGGTTCGAACGCACGATTTTCGATCTCCGGCGTCATGCCGCTGCCGTGATCCTTGACGGCGAGAACGGCGAACGGGCGTTCGGCGCCGGGCTCGCCCGGATGCCGTGCACGCGACTGCTCCAGACGGACTTCGATTCGGCCGCCTTCGCTCGACGCGTCGCGTGCGTTGCGGAAGAGGTTCATCACGATCTGGGCGAACTGATCCTGATCCATGTGGACGCGCACGGTCGGATCCAGCGCTCGCTCGACGGTGAGGTTTTGCATCGCCGCAGCGTCCATGGAATCGAAGATGGTGTCGATCACCTCCGCGGGCGAGAAGGTCTGCGGGCTGCCCTGAATGCCGCGGGCGAAATTGAGCAGCCGTTTGGTCAGGCCGGCCGCCCTGCGGCAGCCTCGAAGCGCGACATCGATCCGCTCCTTGTGTTTTGCGTCGGGCAGATCGTTGGCCAGCGACGAGAGCGATCCGGTAACGCTGCTGAGCAGGTTGTTGACGTCGTGGGCCAGGCCTCCCGCCATCGTTCCTACGGCCTCCATCGTTTCGGCATGGCGCAGGCGCTCCTGAAGTTGATGCCTGTCGGTGGCATCGCGGACGACGATGGCGGCGCACTGTTTCGTCAGGCAATCGACGCGATACACGACGAAGTCCGCATAGCGGCCGTCGCGGTCCGACGTCGCGGAGACCAGTTGAACGTCGTGTACGCGAAGGCGCCGGCCGTCGTCGACCGCGGAACGAATAACCTGCTGCCAGTCTTTAACGGCGCCGCGCCACTCGGGCCACACGTCGAGTAAAGGGCGGCCGACGTGATCGTGCTCCTCGACGCCGAGAATTTCCGTGTCGCCGTCGTGGTACTCCAGTACGGTGGCCTCCCGGTCGCAGATAACCACGGCGTCGCGAAGGTTTGCGAACATGGTCCGGTGTTTCCGGTCGGTCGCAGCGAGGGCACCGGCCATCTCGTTCAAGGCCGCACCGAGCTCTCCCAGTTCGTCCCGGGATCCCGTTTGGCTTCGGTAGTCAAGATTGCCTTCGCGGAACTGAGCGGCCGCCGCGTGAAGACGCGAGATCGGACGCATGAGCCAGCGTCGGACGAGCGCGCCCCCGCCCAGAACCAGTACGGCCGCCAGCAGCGCCACGCCGACGGTGAGCGTCAGTACCTGTGATGTCGTGCTGGCCAGCTCCCGCGCCGATCGATTCCGCGCGTCCGACAACCGCGACTTCAACGTTTTCAAGCGTCCGCGCAGCGCCGGCAGCAGGTCGGCCTCCACGTGGTTGCGCAGAAACAGTTTCGCCTCACGCGTATCGCCCTCGTCCATCAACTTGAGAAACTCGTTCGATTGACGCTCGAACTCTTCGGCGGACACATAAAGCTGTCGCCATGCGTCCGACTCCGACAGCATCGGCGCGAATCGAGCGCACTGCTGCAACGTGACGTTCCATTTCTTTCGCGCCGACGTGTAGGGTGCGAGGGCCTCTGCATGCCCCGCCGCGAGACTCTTCAGAAGGAACGTCTGTTCGGTGAGATGAAGTTCGAGCTCCTCGATGCGGGTGGTCTGGCCGGCGATCTGCTGAAACTCCCCGGCGGCGCGCTCGACGCGCATGTGGCTCCCGAAGATGGCGACTGCGGCGGCCAGCACCGCGTAGACGCCGAAGAGAGCCAGGAGCAGACTCAGGCGGTTGCGAAGGCTCATCGACCGACCTCCGCCTGATAGGCCCAGTCCCAGCGCTCGTTTTGTGGTTGGCGGCTGGTGTGGACGTGTCCACCGACGAAGCCGACCACGGTCCTTCCACCGTGTCGCTTCGAGGGCGACCAGTATCGGCCCGTCGAGTAGGGATCCTCGACCGAGGGGAGCGGCGGTGCGATGTAGAAGGGATCGACGCCCTGTGACACGGCGTGGCGACCGTCGACATCCATCACGAGCGGCACGTAGGGATGATCGAGAACGCGCTGGGTTAACTGAGTTGCAAGCGGCGAGGCGAGCAGCTTCTTTCCCTTGATATCAAATACGGCGCGATACAGGCGCATGTTCACGGCGACCGAAACGTCTTGTGCGGGGACAACAGACTCCCTTCCGCAGGGGAGTCCCTTGCGTTTGGTCAGTCGTTCTGCACCGGCGGGGCAGAGCATCAATTCACTATCCGCTTCGAGCACGCCGGTAGCAGCCTCGCCTTCGTCCCAGAATTCATCAAGACGGTACATTCTGTCCTGGAAATCGTTGATCCAGAATCGATTGCCGCGAAGCTGCCGACTGTCCCCGCGTTCGCCGGCCGTCCCATCCGCGAAAAAGCGGAACTCCATAGCGATGGACTTCATACTGGAAGAGCACACCAGCGTCTTGGCGGCGCCGCGGGCGGAGCTCAGGGCGGGCGTAAGAATTGCAAGAAGAACGGCGATCAGGCCGACGACCACAAGCAGCTCGATCAACGTGAGGGCGGAGGCGCGTCGTCGGCGAACGGCCGTGTGCCTGTCGAGCGTGGCTGTTCCGTTCACTCGTCTCGACACCTTGCTTTACCCCGCCCTGAGTGTTCGTGTCCCGTGTCGGCCAACCGCATCAATCACTCATTGGACCACCGATTCGCTGATTGAACTCCGCCACATCGTCGAGATCGATGTTCGAATCCGGCACGAGATCGAACGCCCGGCATGCGGAACTGCCCGGATCTTCGCGGGCAAAACATGCCTGGAGCATCCCAAAATCGTGCAGATCGACGTCCCCGTCCTCGTCCCCGTCCCCGTCCGCTTCCACAGGCGTCAGGTCGAGCCCATCGACCACGCCGTCGTAGTTGACGTCAAACAGGCTGAAATCGTCCGCAAAACCGAGGATGGTCACGGCGCCGTCCACCAGCCCGTCCAGATGATCATGTTGCGCAATGTGCCTGGCGATGAGCTGTCGATCGGGGCCGTCGACCGCGCCGGATCCGTCCACGTCGCCGGCGACAACATCGGGAAAGATGTCGGTCCATACGTAGAATACCGTTTCGGGATGGGCCGCCGTGTAGCTGGTGCCGACGATCGCCGTGAGATTCCAATTGGTGGGATCGAGGTGGTCCTTAGGATCGCGCTCGGCCCAGTTGATGAGTATCGCCTCCTCGGGCAGGCCGGTCGGCAGGATGGGCAGAAAGAAGGCACTGAGCTGCAGGTCCTCGAGGGCCTCGAGGATCGACGCGTGGTCGGTTGGATCCTGGTTGGTCGGTTCGGGGGGTTCATCATGCATCAGACCGGCGCCGACATTGGTGAGGGGAAAAACGAGGGTCACGTGGGTGACATCATCGACCGGGTCGTGTTGGAACCGGAGGTGGCTGACGGGGCTGTATTCGCCCGGGTTACGGCCGCCTTCGACGAAGCTGAACAGTTCATAGGCGTGCGCTCGGTGGAAGAAGAACCCCTCAATGTTCCACGTCTCGCCGTGTTCGAAGAGCAGGTCGCCGTCGCCGTCGATCAGCTCGATGCCGGAGGAACTGAACTGGGTTCCGAGGAGAGCCAAGTGAAATTCCTCGCCGTGGCGTTCCACTTGCGGGGGTGATTCGAAATCTTCGTCAAAGGCGGATGCGTCCGTGGCCACACGTTCGCGATATTCCTCTCGGAGCACGTTTCCACCGAAACGCACAGCGTTGCCCAGATAGCGATATTCCGGCGCGTTGAGCTCGCCGCCGGTATCGACGTCCTCGTCCATATCGATCTCGATGAATCCGAAGACGGGGTGATCGCCGTACCGAAACGGCTCGAAATCAAGCGGATCGGCCGAGCCGGGCGGGTTGACGAGTCCGCTGAAGACGAGTTGCAGGCGGAAGAATTCGCCGTCCGGCGACGCAGCACCGTTAAACAGATCCGAGGCCGGGGCATCGGGGCGCCATCGTGCAGTTGAGGCCTGCTGCAGGTCAACGAGGCGATGCATGCCCGGATCGAAGGGGAGCGTGACGCCGGGGTCGGTCGGTCTTGGCTCCGCGTCAAGGAGTCGGTCGTGGAAAACGCGTTGCGCCAAGGCCGGGCGAGGAGCCAGCGACGACACCGCGAGCAAGCCGGCATAGAGAGCAAGCCGCGTGTAACGGGGTCGCCGCTCGCTGTCGACACTGCATCGCATAGGGCGTCAATCTCCTGCGCTCGGGCCGCCTGGTAGCCTTTACACGCCCGGCGTCAGTTTGAGTCTGCTGCTGACGCTGCGTGTGGGTAGCTGCCGACCATTATACAGGTTTTGAGGGTGGTTTCGCGACGTGGTCGAAGAGCCGCGATAAAGCCCGGTTTATTTTCGCGCGCATGCATATTCGGACGCCGTGGGCAGCCTGGCCCCGAGCGACGCAGAAAGAGGACGGCCCTTACCCGTTTTTGGTCTCGACCGCTGCAGGCAGCGCGTCGTAGCTCAGCTGCAGCAGGGATCGATGCCGCCAATGGCGTCCAGGACGGCGAAAATATCGAAGATATTCAGCGTGTCGTTGCCCGCGCACGGTTCGATATCCACGTCCTCGAACGCGCACGTGCTGAAATCGCCGGCGATGCCATCGAGGATGCAGAAGATATCGAAGAGGTTCAACACGCCGTTGTGATCGACATCGCCGTACTTGTTTGGCTCGAAGGAGCACGCCTGGTCGATGCAGCGGTCCCAGGTGCAGATGGTGCCGTCTTCGCAGTCCTCGTCCGTAAAGCAGCCGCCGGAGCAGAGGGTGTCGGTATCACAATCGGCGTCGTCGCAGTCGATCGCTCCGTCGCAGTCGTTATCGACACCATCGTTGCACGTGCCGTCCGGAATCTCGTTTGCATCGGGCGCCCCGCAATCCTCCGGGCAGTTACATTTGTCTTCAGGCGGATCGCAGGAGCCGTCCCCGCAGTCGGCAAGGCAATCATTCTCGAACAGGGTCAGACCGTCAACGAAGGTCGTGACAATGTCCGCGTCGGTGTCGCCGTCCACGTCGCAGCAGACCACGGAGGACGGGTCGGACGATCCATCGACGCCCACCGGCAGCGACGACAGCGTGCCAAGGGTGCCGGTTCCATCGTTCAGAAAGACGGCGAGATCATCCGGAGCGGGCGGCGTTGTCGATCCGCTGGAGAGGTTCGCCGTGATCACATCGGGCGCAGCATTGCCGTCGAGATCGCAGCAGGTCACGCCGTAGGCGCCGTCGACCCCATCGTAGAAGGTCGCGCCGCCGAGCTGGCCTGTTCCGTCATTTAACAGGACGGCTGCGGAGTCGTCGATGCCGTTTGAAGTCACCACGTCGGGCCCGTTGGCTCCGTCGAAGTCGCAACAGGCTATGTCGAAGGGGTTGATGCACTCGGTTGGCGTTCGACAGATCGAGGCTGATCCGATCGCGGTGAAGGTTCCGTCCGCGTTATTACGCAGCACCGAGACTTCCTTACCCAGCATATTGGCGGTTACGACGTCGGCGACGGCGTCGCCGTCCATGTCACACAAGGCCATCGCGATCGGCGCGTCGCCCGTTGGGTACGTAACGTGCGGCGCGAACGTTGCGTCGCCGTTGTTCAGCAACACGGAGAGGGCGTCCTCGGTGAAGCCGTTGGTAACCAGATCCTTGTCGGCATCGCCGTCCAGATTGAGGCATTCGATTCCGAAAGGGGCCTCGCCGACGGGGTACTTGACCGCCGCCGCAAACTGGGTGTTGCCGGTATTGAGGAGCACCGATACATCGTCCGAGGTGTGATTGACGCTCACCAGGTCGATCAGGTCGTCCCCGTCGAGGTCGCAACAGACGACGTCCACGGGCTCGGAAACCACTCCCCCGTCGTCGTCCACGGGCCACTGTACCTTAGGAGCATAGGTGCCGTCGCCGTTGTTCAGCAGAACCGACACGGTATCGCTGGCGTCGTTGGCCGTGACCAAGTCGGGAAACCCGTCGGTATTGAGGTCGCAGCACCGCACCGCGAAAGGTGCGTCGCCTTCTGCGGCGTCGCTGGTACTCAAAATGGTTCCGGTGTCCGGACAGAATTGCGCAATGACTGGCGCCGCCCCCAGGAAAAGCGCACACACGCCCGATAACGCGTGCGAAGAACGGAGCACCGCCCACCCCTGTAGCTTCCTCATTTTGCCACTCCACCCCCGTGTGTCTCGTGAAACGCAAACCGGCAAGCTGAACGAATAGCTTCGCTCAACTCGCCGATCTCTCTCGTACGTGTACCTTTGTCCTTGTGAGCGGTGTTCTCGCAAGGTCCGCGGATGCTCCGATCGCCTATTCGTTCGGAGATCAGGCAATCAGTGACATCAGAAAGTCGATGATCTCCTGAGGCAGGAAATCGCTGAAATTCTCGAGAACAAACGAAATCAGTTCAGCAAGCATTGCCCCGCTCCTTTCGGAAAATCAGCAACAAACTCTCGGCGCGGACGAAACCGTTACCAGCCGCGCTTGCGACCACCTTAGGCCTGTTCGCTACAGCAATCCAGCTAAATCAAGCGGAATTTATCCACCCATGACGCACCCGGCGCGGTGCGGGCAAAAGCCGCTGTTAAAACCGTTCACAACCAAATCCGTCCACGCTGTAATCACCTCGGCCGACAAGCGTCGGGAATTCCTTTGAAAACGCCGGGTTGATCGGCCAAGGATCGCGCGATCATGCAGGTGGCGCGAAAGGGAAGGCCCGGCTGGCTCTACATCCCTCGAGCAAACCGGGCCTTCAGGTTTTTCATGCGATCCGGCCCGCAGCTTAGCCAAGCAGGGCCATCAACTGGTTGATTGCGTCCTCCGGCAGAATGTCTGCAAGATTCTCCAGGATGAGGGCGATAACTTCAGCTAACATGCTTCACCTCCAGCGCATTTGTCGTCCAATTCGTTCGTTGGAAGCCCGACGATCGGACCCCAACCCGTCCACTTCTTGCAGCCTATGGACTCGGCTTTTCTCCGGCAAGGACAATCAAACCAAGTTTATCCGACCCTGTCGGGCCGCCGAGGGCAGGCTGAGAACCCTCTCCAGCGCAGCAACGAGCCTCGAAGATAAAACTCGTTTTATCCAACATGCCGAGTCTCCGTCCGGGCGTGACCTCAAAGTCTGCTTCAGGTGGACCGCGCACGAGAGTGCATCTCCTGAGCGTCGGAAGGGCGCAAGGGCACGCCCCTTCAGGCTTCGGCCAAGACAGGGGTCCTCCCCCCGACCGCGTCGAGAACGGCAAGAACATCAAACAGATTCAAAGCACCGGTACCGGCACACGGTGCGATGTCCATGTCTTCGAGGCCGCATTCGGTGGAATCGCCGTCGATGCCGTCCAGAATATCAGGAGATGTCGAACAGGTTCGGAACGCCGTTGTGATAGACGTCGTCATGAAGGGTCGATGGAGCGAACGATCGCGCGGCGCCGTCACGGCGGAGATGAGAAACCACCGTTTGATCGGAACCGCTTTGCTGACACCACTCTCGACCCTTGAAGCCCGCCGCCTCGTCCGTCAGTGCGATGTGCCATCCGGGAAAAAAGACCCGGCTGGCCTAACACCCCAAACAAGCCAGCCGGGTCTTCAAAAAACCGTAGTGCGTTGTGCCCCGGCAAATCAACCGAGCAGGGCCATCAAGTTGTCGATCGCTTCCTGAGGAAGAATGTCCGCGAGCATTTCCAGGATACGGCCAATAACTTCAGCTAACATGCTTCACCTCCAACTCACTCGTGCACCACTAGCTCTTGCGGCGCCGCACGTACGACGCCCACCACTCGTATTGAAAATAGGTTCAGTCCTCGAGCGCGGCAACAACAATCAAACGAGCTTTATCCGCCCCTGCATCACCTCTTGCGCCAAGCGGCAAAAATGACAGGAACGAGCGAACATGGCCCCGCAGAGCTGAAGAATAAATCGCGTTTTATCTTGTCCCCCACGCGTTCCGGACGGCTCCCGTCTGAGCGGACGAGCGCGGCGAGCCGGTGCCCTTTGACTGGTTCCGGCGGGGCCAACTATGATCGAAAGTACGAGCCGCTGCTTGGCGAGGTGGCGGTGAGCGGACCGAGAGAAACAGGCCGTCCGTCCATATTCGCGACATTTGGACTCGCGTCGGCCGTTTGGGATCAGGACGGTATGAATCCGAAGCCACGAGACGAAGGCATCGTCGGAGCGAGTCGGTTCTTGACAAAAGTGCTCGGCTTGATGGTCCTGGTGGCCGGCCCTGGCGGATGCAACGTGATCCCGGGGCTCTTTCCGGGCGCCCCGCCGGACGGGCGCCCTGTCGATCCGCCGGAAGATCCCAATGCCCCGCCGGTGGCAATCGTCGGAGACGATCGCTCGGCGCAGGTCGGTGAGACGCTCGTCTTTGACGCCGGCGCGAGCTTCGATCCCGACGGGGAGATCGTGGCCTATGGCTGGGACTTTGACGACGACAACACGGCGGAAGGTGCGGTTGTCGAGCACGCGTTTACGAAAGCCGGCGAGTTCGACGTCACACTGCGAGTGACCGACGACCAGGGCGAAACCGGCACCGCCGCACTGACCGTCACCGTCGAAGAGGTGCCCGGAGGAACGCCCGACAGGTTTGCGCTGACCGTCTCCCTGGAACGTCCGGGAGCGGGTGAAATCCTTCTCGAACCGCCGGGCGGCGTCTATCCCGCCGGAACGCTTGTCACGGTCACGGCCGTTCCCGCTGAGGGGTTCATGTTCCTTCAATTTGAAGGAGACGTGCTCAGCGAGGAACCGACGGTCGACGTGGTGGTGGACGGTGACATAGACATCACGGCCGTGATCGTGCCGTCAACGGTTTCGATAAACGTGGACGTTGATCCCTCCGGCAGCGGAGAGGCAATTCTGACTCCCGGGGGGGGCGTTTACGGGTTCGGGACGATCGTCACCGTTGAGGCCATCGCGTTCGGCGGCTTCGAGTTCGAGTCCGTCACCGACGCCTCAGGCTCCACGCTGTCTACGTCCGCCATTTTCGATCTGGAGGCAACCAGGGACTTCGAGCTTGTGGCCCATTTCCGCGAGCAGGACATCACGCCTCCGCCACCGCCCCCGACTCGAACGCTCTCGATCAGCGTCACGCCGCAAGGGGCCGGAACGGTCACGCTCGATCCGGCGGGCGGAAGCTATCCGCACGGTACGAAGGTGGCGCTCGAGGCGACACCGGCCGCCGGCTACACATTCGTGCGGTACAGCGGGGACGTTGCCAGCACCGATCCCGTGACAATCATTACCATGGACGGGGACAAAACCGTCACGGCCGAGTTCGCGTGGGTGCCCAACTTCGGCAACCCGGGCAACCTGCTGGTCACGGGCTTTTCGGGTAGAAATGTGACGGAGTTCGACCGCATCACCGGCGGCAATCTCGGCGAGATCGTCCAGTCCGAGGCGGGCGGCCTGGGCCTTGCCGGCGGAATCGACGTCGGTCCCGGCGGCGATCTGTTCGTGGTCAACGTTGGGCTGACCGACGACACGAGCGTGATTCGGTATGAAGGCACCACCGGGACGCCGATCGGCACGTTCGTGGCCGGCTCAGGCGCGCTGGGATTTCTGACGCTGCGCTTCGGCCCGGATGGGAATCTTTACGTCGTGAACACGGACGCGGATTCCATCGAACAGTACGACGGCGAAACCGGGGCGTTTATGAGCCTGTTTGTGCCGCCCGCCAGTGGAGGTCTTGTCAACCCCGTCGGGCTCACGTTCGGACCAAGTGGTGACCTGTTCGTCGTCAGCGAGGACACCAACAGCGTGATCCGGTACGACGGCGCGACCGGGGCACCGATCGGCACCGTTGTCGATCTGGCGTCGTTCGGTTTCGTAACTCCGGTCGATCTCGCGTTCGGCCGGGACGCCGCGCTGTATGTGTCGCTTAGTGGCGACGAGAGCGTTGCGCGCGTGGACGTGAGCACCGGAGATGCCGAAGTATTCGTGATGCCGGAAAGCGGCGGGCTGAGCGATCCGGGTGGGCTGCTGTTCCATCCCGATACGAACAACCTGCTGGTCGTCAGCCAGGGGAGCAACGCGGTGCTCGAGTACGACGGCAACACGGGAGAATTTCTGCGGGTTTTCGCTGTGGGCGATGACGGCGACAGTCTTTTCTTTATGGCCCTGCGACCGCTGTGAGCGGCCACACCGGATAGATCACGATGATCGGACGGCTGTTTCATAAAGCGTTTTTGATTTTCATCTTTCTCGCATGCAGCGGTTGCGGGTTTACGCCGGTTCCGCTTCCGCCCGCGGGCGACGGCTCGATCACGCAGGAAATGCGCGAGGCCTGCCCCATGCTGAGCGATGAAGTATTGGAGGGCTTCATCCTGGCCATTTCGGGACTTCGAGACAACGGGCTGAGCGAGGCGGACGCCCTCGAGCGATGGGTCGAGGCCTGCAATAACATCCCCCCGGACGGCAATTTCCAGGGCGACGTGGAAGCCTGCCGCGAGTGCCTGCCGGTCCTCGTCGAGGCGGTCTACAGCGAGCCAGCGTAGTGCTCCGACGCCTTCGAGCCCTTCATTCCGATTATGATCCCGCAGCCGCGCAGCGTCCGTAGTAGCCGTGCGCGGTCGAGCCCCTTTGTGGTTCCCACGTCCTGCTCCCATGCTTCAGTGGTCGGCGTACCTGGCCGATAAGGCGACGGGTGTGGACGCGGCGTTGCGTCCTTCACGCGTATCGTAGGCTGTCCTCCGGGCGGGTCACAAGGGGACGGGTCACGGGTTGGTCGTGTGCTCGGTGGACGCACGCACTTCGTCAAAGGTGTTTGGAGGATCGATCCCATGTTCGTTCGACCGAAACTCGCCGTCGCTCTTGTCGCTCTGGTGCTCATCGGGTTCAGCGCCGTACGTTGCACGGTGTCACCTGACGACCTGCTCCAGGGAGAGGGAACACTTCGCGTGCTCATCACAGACAAGCCGTACCCGCTGGATCTCATCGAAGAGGCGAACATCACGATCACGCGCATCGACGTGCGGCGCTCCGAGGTGCTGCCGGTTTGCAGCACGGATGCGGATTGCTTGGACGACGTCTTCTGTAACGGCGTCGAGAGCTGCGTCGAGGGCGAGTGTGTCAACGGCCAGTTCCCCTGTGCAGAAGGCGAATTCTGCGACGAGGAGACGGAGACGTGCATGTCTTCTTGCGAGAGCGACGCCCAATGCGACGACTCGGTTTACTGCAACGGTATCGAAACATGCGACTCGGAGACCGGTGAGTGCCTCGAAGGCGTCGAGCCGTGCGCTGAAGGGGAAGAGTGCGACGAGGAAACCGACTCTTGCGTCATTGTGAATGCAATTGAAGGTCCGGATGGCGAAGGTGCGCCCGGCGAGGATGCCGAGGGCGAAGACCCGGACGACGTAGATGCGGATGAAGAGGATGGGGATGACGAGCACTCGTCTTGGGTCACCATCTTCGAAGGCGCCCGGCCGTTCAACCTGCTGGACCTGCAGAACGGTCGAACCGATCTGCTGGCCGAATCCACCCTTGACGCGGGGACGTACACGCAGATGCGACTCGTCGTTACCGAAGGCGAGTTGAAGTTGAACGACGTCGCCGAGCCGTACTTGCTGCGGGTCCCCAGCGGCGAGCAGACGGGCATCAAACTGCATTTCACGTTCGACGTGCTGGCGGGCCAGGAGACCGTGCTGTTGCTTGACGTGGATCTGACGCAGGCGTTCCGGCCCATTCCCGGCGGCCAGATCGAGGACCCGTCAACGATTCGCACGTTTCATTTCACGCCGTCCGTGGCGATGAAGCTGATCGATATCATCGAGTCAGGCGACATCACCGGCGTTGTGGTGGACGAATCCGCCGCGCCGCTGGAGAACGTGATCGTCACCGTATTCGGCGAGGATGGTGTTGAAGTGACGTCGGGCGGTACCGATGCGGACGGTTCGTTCACCCTGATCGGCCTGCCGGCGGGCACTTACGATGTCGAACTGTCTTTGGGCGGATTCGAGGACGTCGCCGTGCCGGACGTCGTCGTGAACGCGGGCGAAACCACGGACATTGGCACAATTACGATGACCGCCCCTACTACGCCTTAATAGCGGGCCCTGGCCCTTGCGGCGTTCGACTCACGGAGAATGGCGGCAGCCGTACCGCTCCAGGACCGGCAGGCATTTGACGGTCCTGGTGCACCAGGTATGCATCAAAGCCCGCGCCGGCGGGCAAGCGAACTTCGCCCGTGGCGCGATCTTGCGACAGATCGACACGCGGGGACAGTGCCTGGCAGCCGACGAAGGCCATGGACGGCATGCCCTACGCGTTGCGGGCCATTCCTGACCGTCCTGACGTAACTCGGTCGAACGACGCGCCAAGCCTGACACGTGCGCTGGTGAGCTTCATGGCGATGTTCTTGCGGTCATATATCCGCACTCGCTCGCGCCAATCAAGGGGCGACCCCAAGCCGGAACCTGGACATCCGCCGGCAGCATCGCCTCGCGCCACTTACACAGGCGAGGGTTAGTCTCTCAGCCGGTCCAAGCGTTGTTGGAAAACTTCGTAACTGACCGGTTCGACTGTGATCAGCCCGAGGACCCGATCGAAAAGGACATCCCGGACCATGCAGCGCATCGCCTTGCGGTAGCGGTCGACGTCCTCGGCGGAAACGGAATTCGGGTCGCGGTCAAATGCCTGTTCGATCTTCCACAGCTCGTCCATTTTGTCGTGGCCGATGAGCAGGTGCTTGCGGTACAGAACATGGACCGCCCGTCGCGCGGCGACAGTGCCGATGTAGTAGCGATACTCGCGCCGCGGCGCCGTGATCGAATCGTCGATGAAGTACTGGCTATGCTCCGGAGCCGCGCGACGCGTGCAACCAAGCACAAACGCAACAACTTCGCTAACGGTGTGATCGCGTCCGCTGATCAGGATGAAATCGCCGCGTTCGAGCGGCGGGCCGTCCGAACGCAGGGACTCCGTGATGCTGCCAGCAATGCGAAATCCTCCGGCGCCACACAGGCACACATGTCCCAACTGCGCGCAGACATCGTCGAACTCGACCGCGACCGTTACCACGCCGTCTGGGTAGCTCCCGGCCAGCACGCCGTGGTCGTCATGGAACACGATGGGCGGCACGTCGGTGACATACGAGTGATTCTCATGCCAACGGGTAAGGTGTCTTGCCCGCGGTGCTTGGCAACCGGTCAGGCAACTCGCAGCCAGGATGGCCACAATCAGGCCGGACAATCTTCCAGTTCGACCACCGCCAACATACATGTTTTGCCTCCTGCTGGACATGTGACTTCTCCCAACTCAGCGTAGCTTCGCTCCCGTGGTCGCCATGCTCAGCGACGCATGTAAGACACCGCGCTGTTTACCCAGTTCGTCCGCAAGTTGCTGAACGCGGGCGGGCTTGCCCCGCACCATGATCATCTCGGCACACATCTTGTGCGACAGATGCACGTGCGTCGTGGCGAGAACGTGGGCCGCGTGGTGATGCTGAATTTCGACCAAGCGATCGAGCAGCTTGCGCTGGTGGTGGTCGTACACGAGTGTGATCGTGGCGACCACCGGCTGGCGGGCATCGACCCACTCCTGTTGGACGAGCCGTTGCCGAATGAGGTCGCGCACGAATTCGGAGCGATTCGTGTAGCGGCTGCCACGGACGAGACGCTCGAGCTGCTTGGCCAGACCCGCATCCAATGAGACGCTGAAACGCACCAGATCTGACATCGACCGTTCCTCTCTTCTGCGGCGGCCCGCTATTTCGGCCGCAACCTTACCGTGCACAACCTCGCTTATGCCGGCAATTCGCACGAGGGCCGCGCCGGCTCGCCGGGCGAACGCCGTGATGTTACGATATTCACGTTTGTGTTACCAGCCGATCCGCGGCTGGTCGTCGGGATTGCCGAGTCGTACGCGCCGGGCGTGCCCTGTGCGATCGCCCAGATTGCACTGCTTCCACTTGCCAGGGACTGGACGCCGTTTAGCGCCCCCGTTTTGCGCGGCCATCGCTGGTAGTCACAGGGCCAAGAAGCTCATCGTTCCTCCTGGTCTGGCGGTTCGAGCGCATGCCGAGGTTGCCCCGCTCGCGAGCAATACACCATTAAACGATCCGGGGGCCTACGCCCTCACGAGGCAAGTCCTCGATCGCCTGCGCGCCGGCGCAACGCTGCCAAATTCACGCCCTGAACCACGGTGCCCGACCCGAGCGCTACCATTCTTCAGGCACGTCGTCATGGAGCGCAGCGAGCGGGTTGCTTTTTATTCTCTCTATCCTTGCCCTCTGAATCCTTTCCTCGCCGGCCTGCTTCTTTGCATGGGCTTCATTGGCCTTGTCCAGCAGCCCCTGGATCTCGCACGGCTTGATGAGGTAGTCGAAAGCACCAAGCTTCATCCCTTCGATCGCCGATTCAAACGTCGCGTGGCCGGTCAGCATGATGACCTCTACAAGGGGATATTTCCGTTTGATCCAGCGTAGGACGTCCAAGCCATCAACCCCGGGCATCTTCACATCCAGGATCACCACATCGATCCGGGTCGCCTCCAGAGTCTTCATCGCCTCCTCTCCGCTGGCAGCGATGAACGTATCAAGGCCCTTTTTTCGGAGAAGAGCGCTCGTCGTGGCCAGGAATCTCTCCTCGTCATCAACCAACAGCAATCGTACGGGAAGCATCATGGCTATCCTCCCAACAGGTGCGCGGCTTCACGCCCCGACCGTGTGCGCAGGTATCGTGATTTCTGTCGCCCGAATCGGCAGGCGTATCGTGAAAAGCGAGCCGTTTCCCGGCTCGCTCGTCACGCTGATTCTCCCCCCCAGACCCTCGACGATCCCGCAGACCATGCTCAGCCCAAGACCTGTGCCCTTACCCACGGGCTTTGTCGTGAAGAACGGATCGAAGATTCTATCCAGATGCTCGGTTGCAACGCCGCAGCCATCGTCGGCAACGGACGCGGCGATATGGTTGTCTCCGTCCCGGGCCACGCTGACCCGCACGTTTCCGTTTTTCTTGCCCTCGAGCGCGTCAAGCGCGTTATTCAACAGATTCAGGAATACCTGCTGTAGCTCGTAGGGGTCGCTCATGACCGGCGGTAAATCAGGGTCGTATTGCTGCGCGATTGCGACATTCTGTTCTCTTGCTCTGCGTTCGACCATCCTGGCGGACTCGGGCAGCAGGCGCTGCAGGAATACCCGCTGAGCCGCAGGCTCCTGTTTTCGCGCGAACTTCAGCAGCCCCTGGGTGATGCGACTGCACCTTTCGATCTGGAGGTCCAGTTGGGCGAGAGATTCCTTGAGCGAACCAAGGTCCGCAGTCTTGGGAACGCTGCCGTCAGTCTCGATTTCCTTCAGGAGCTCGTTCAGCATTGCGTGCTCAGATTTCATGACTTGCAGCGGATTGTTGATCTCGTGCGCCAGCCTCGCGCTCATTTCCCCGACTTCGGCGAGTCTGCCTGCGACGATCAGTTGAGCCCTCATCTCCCGCTTTTCGATGTCCGCCAGGCTCAATTGGTGCGCCAGACTCGAGGCAAGGATGTACGCGATGCAGACGACGAGCATCCCCCCCGTGACGATCACAAGCAGCGCAACGAATACGGCCCGAAACAAGTGGGCGTAGGCGTCGGCCGTTCGTTGCCGAACGACAAGAACCCAATCGACAAACTCGAGCGGGGCCGTGGCATAAAGATATCGCTCGCCTGAGCGCCGGCCGGTTGAGAAGGACGGTGTCTGATCAGGATCGATCCGGTAGACACCGTAGTCCTGGTCCTTCTCCATCTGTCTGCCTCCTGCGCGGGGCTCGGATTGAAAGACGCCCCCGCGGTTGACCAGATAGGCTTCGCCGGTTTGCCCGATCCGGATAGCCCGCACCAGGTCGGTGAAGTAGGCCGTGTCGATCGTAGCCCTGAGATACCAGGGGCCGTGCTCGTCTTCGCCACGGACCGCAACAACAAAATGAGGGATCTGTCGGTAACCGAGGAACACGTCGGACATGTAGAGCCCGCACTCCCGAACCGCCCTGAACCATTCGGCGTCCGCATAGTTCTTTTCCGCCAACTCGTAGGGGCCCACATAGGCCACATGGTCGCCGCTTTGGTCGATCAGGCCGAGGTCGAAAAACGCCTCGGAGGTGGATTGAAGCCTGTGCAGGAGTTCGGCCAGCCGGGCCTTGTCGGAGAACGCCTCCCGGCTCTGGAGGCCGGCGGCCAATCGGAGATCCGCGGCCCGCCCCGTCAGGAATTGATCAATCATGCGGCGGTGGTCCGAGGCGACACGCACCAACCCGGACTCGATTTCGTTGCGGGAGTATGATGTAAAATAGTACACTAGCGTCGCGCACACCAGCATAATGACAACGAAGGGGGGAAGCAGAGCCCTTCTGAGGATCATACTGCGGACCCGCAGGGCGCGGCTCTTCGCGGAGTCACCCGCCAACTTGTGCTGGCCGTCTCTCTCAAGGCGAGAGGTACTCATCGCTTTACTCTCGTTACGCCGCACTGTTTTGCTGCCTCTAGGCTACGCGCTCACAGTACCGGTCGGGTCATATGTGAAAGACGGGTGTTACGTGCTCGCACGTCTCCTCTCTGACAGGACTTCACCGCGTGCGTTGCGGATCCGGACGATCATCGGCATGTGACCCGGCAGGAAGTGGGTCGCGCACCCGAAGCACGGATCGTACGCCCGAAAGGCCATTTCGATACGGTTGAGCAGACCTTCGGTAATCTCAACGCCCTTCGTAATCAGCCCCTCCGCAGCCTTCTTGATCGACATGCAGATAGCGGCGTGGTTGTTTGTAGTGCCGACAATCAGATTCACGCTCGTCAGGACGCCGCGCTCGTCGGTCGTGTAATGATGGGTCAGGGTACCTCGAGGGGCTTCGACGCTGCCGACCCCTTCCGTCGGCGTATTGGTCGCGACGGTGCGGACGTTCGGGTCGAGAATCTCTTCATCGGCCGCCAGCTCCAGCGTGCGCTCGGCGGCATAGATCAGTTCGACGACGCGCGCCCAGTGGGTGGCAAGCGTGTGGTGAACGGGCGTCCTGCCTTTTTTGTCGCCGGTGAGCGCCTCATAGAGTCGCTCGTATTCGACCTGTGCCATGGGTGTGGCCATACCCTCGGCGGCATTCAGACGGGAAAGCGGCGTCGCCCGATAGACGCCGCTGTCCGCCCCGTCCACCAGCCCCTTCCAGCCTCGCGCTCTTAAATAGGGGAACTTCAAATATGACCATTTCTCGACATGCTCGGCAATGTGCGAGAGGTAGTCCTGCGTATCATATTGGATGACTTCCTGCCCGCTGGGGTCGACGACGCGGATGCTGCCCTCGTAGAAATTGAGGCGGTTGTTCGAGTCCACCGTTCCCATGTAGTGCGTGGCGTGTGTGTACATGTCCGAGAGAATCAGGTCCATGTACCGGCTGTCCGCAAGCACCACCTTGTCGAGAACGGCTACCGTGAATTTCCCGAATTCAACGAGCTGCCTGGCCAATTCAACGATCCGTACGCGTTCCTCGCCGCTCAACGCCTTTGACACACCGCCGGGTATTGCACTGATCATGTGAATCGTTTTGCCACCGATGATCTTCACGATCTCGTGCGCGGCGGCGCGGGAGGCGATGACCGTCTTGCCGGCGTCGTCGCCCATTTTCTGGATAAGCCCCAGGATGTTCCGTTGCGCGGGAGGCGCGTCGGGTCCAAGGACGAAGTCGGGGGCCGCGAGGATGAAAAAATGAGTGGCGTGGTCGGCCGTCATGAATGCGGAATAGAGCAGCTCGCGGAGCTTCTTGGCCGCCGGCGGCGGTTCCACGTGGTACGTTGCGTCGCAAGCCTTGGCGGCCGCGATGTGGTGGGCTTCGCTGCACACGCCGCAGATGCGCGAGGTGATACGTGGCATTTCCTCCACTGGTCGGCCCACGCAGAACTGCTCAAAGCCGCGCAGTTCCGGCACGATGAAGAAACAGTCCGCAACGTTTCCATCATCGTCCACGAAGATGTCGATTTTGCCGTGGCCCTCCAACCGCGTGACGGGGTCGATCTTGATCGTTTTCATTCTGGCACCTTCTAGCGGGCAGGGCCGACTTGTAAGCGCTCAACGTCTGGAATCAGCTTTCGGCCGAGCTTGGCCTTGGCGAGTGAGAATCGGTAAAACGACCCGATCGGATCGACGATGGTGTCGAGAATTCGTTCAACCTCGTCCGGGTCCTCCGAATCAATGACCGAAGCGAGGGCCGAAATCATCTTGGCACCCTGGTCTCGTGAATTGGGTGGTGGGCCGTAGCAGCCGCGACAGGGCATCGACACCGACGGGCACCTGGCGCCGCATCCGTCACGTGTGGCCGGCCCCATACATAGAATGCCCTGGTCCAGTAAACACCTGTTCGGGTCCGGAATGATCTCGTGCGGCCGGAAAAATTTCTTGATCTTCTTCTCCTCGCGCGTGCACGGGCACTCGTCGCAAACCGTCTTCTGACCGGCGCCGAGGACCGCTCCCTTGGGCGGCAGATCGCTGCCCGTGTTGAACACATCGATGAGAGCGTCCAGGACGGCCGCGATTTGAAGTGCCTGCGGTGGACAACCGGGCACGTAGTAATCGACATCGACCACCTGGTCGAGCGATCGCACCGTTTCCCAGAAGTCGGGTAATTCGAGGACAAACGCGCCGACTCTGGTTCTGGTCTGCGGCTCGATGCCCGCAGAGTTGTCCGTCGATGGCGACCTGTGGTAGACCCAGTCGAGCGTTGCCCGCCGACTTGTCGCATTGCTGAGCGCAGGGATGCATCCTTCGCAGGCGCAGGAGCCGAAGGCGACCAGGAGCTTGGCCTTTCGGCGCAGCAGGCCGGCCATGTATTGGTTGTCGTCGTTTCGGATCGCGCCGTTAAAAAGGCAGACGGCGATCTCGCCGTCATGCAACGCCTCGACGTCCCCGGTTTTAAAGTCCATGGCGACCGGCCAAAAAACGATGTCGAAGTGCTCGGCAACCTCCAGAATTTTCTCATTGATGTCCAGCACGGCGATCTCACATCCGCCACACGATGCCGCCCAGTACAGCGCAAGCTTCGGTTTTGCCGCACCCGGCACCGGGCGAGATGATTGCCACACACTTGGAACGTTCATTTTTCCAACCTCAGTGGACCAAGCGATTCGACCAATTCGGCCATCTCGTTGGTTACCTTCGCCCAGACATCACCTTCACTTGCGGAGACCCAGGTCAACGCGAGGCGGCGCGGATCGACTCCGAAGTCGGCCAACAATCGCTTGATGAGACGCACGCGTCGCAAAGCCTTGTAGTTTCCTTCCACGTAATGGCAGTCGCCGGGATGGCAGCCGGAGATGATGACCCCGTCGGCGCCGCTTCGGAACGCCTCGAAGACAAACGTCGGGTCCATTCGCCCCGAACACATGACACGGATCACCCGGATGTAGGGTGACCACTTCAGCCGGGATACGCCTGCAAGATCCGCACCGGTGTAACTGCACCAGTTGCATAAGAAAGCAACGATCCTGGGCTTCCAGGTCGTTTCCGTGTCGCCTGGCGACTCCGCGCCACGCTTGCGCTCGGCACTGGGCATCGTTACGCTGGTCATCGTCTCTTCCCAACGGCCCGTATACTGTCTGGGCTTTTTGCCGGTCGTTGCCACGTGCAGCCGGTTTCAGCCGACCCCTACACGAGTACGGCCTCCAGTTCCGCAAGGATCTGCTCGTCGGTAAAGCCCCACCCGGTAATCGCACCGGCCGGGCAAGCCGCAACGCACGTACCGCAGCCCTTGCACAACGTCTCGTTCACACGACTGACCCCACTTTCCTCGTCAAAGGTGATTGCCTGATACGGGCACAAGGTGTTGCACATGCGGCAGCCCGAGCAACTCTCCTCGTTGACTTTTGCCCGGATCGGGTCGATCAGAACCTCGCCTTTGCTGATCGTGGCGAGGATCCGAGCGGCCGCTGCCTGGGCCTGGGCCACGCTATCAGGGATGTCCTTGGGCCCCTGGCACGCACCCGCAAGATAGATGCCGTCACTGTTGGTTCCGACCGGGTCCAGCTTGGGATGCCGTTCCAGGAAGAAGCCGTCGGGGGATCGGCTGAGACCCAGTGTATTGGCCAGCTTGCCGCAGTCCTCCTGGGGCTCCAGTGCATTGCACAGGATCAACATATCGACCGGGATCTCGCGGAATTTCCCGACCAGGGTGTCCTCGCAGCGCACGACGAGGCATCCGTCGTCGCCGTCGGTGCGGCGAAATCGCGCCGGGACCACCTCCCCCACCTTCCCGCGGATGATATTCGCGCCCTCATCGAGCACGCGGCTGTAGAACTCCTCGTAACCTTTACCAAACGCCCTCATGTCGATGTAGAACTGGTAGACTTGGGCGCTGGTCCGGTCCCTGACCAGGTGGGCGAACTTCAACGCGTACATGCAGCAGACCCGGGAACAATACCGGTGATGATTCTCGTCGCGCGAGCCTACGCAGTGCACGATGCCGATCGCTCGCGGCTCTTTGCCGTTCTTCATCACGACTTTGCCGCCCGTGGGGCCGGTCGAACACAGCATCTGTTCGAAGTCCAACGCACTGATGACGTTGTCCATTCGCCCGTAGCCGTACTGGGCCATCGCGCCCGCATCAAAGAGCTGATAACCGGTGGAGACCAGGATCTGCCCCACTTCGAACTCTTCAGTCTCCTCGCGGTCGTTGAAGTTGATAGCCTCGGGTTCGCAGACGCTTTCACATACTCCGCATTCGCCGGTTTGCATATGGATGCACGCGGTGGGATCGATGAGCGGAACCTTGGGAACGGCCTGCGGGAACGGGAGGAAGATGGCCGTCCTGTTGCTCGATGAGTACTCGGGCACGCCCCCCTCTTCCTGAGCGGAATCCCATACGGTGATGTAGCCGGTCGGGCAGACCTGAGCGCAGGCACCGCATGCAATGCATGAATCCACCGACTCCGGGACGGGGCGACGAATAGCGCGGCCCCGGTCGTCTCGACCGACCTCCGCCATGCGAATGGCCTTGGCCCCGACGAGCCCGCCGCAGATTTCCACACAGAGACCACACCCGCTGCACTCGCCGGTTCGCGCTTTCGCCTTCTTGTCTGCGCTCAGCTTCCGGAACGCCTTGACGACTTTAAGGTAGCGCTGCAGCGGTGAAGGCCCGGACTTTTCAGCGGGTTCACGCTTTTGCACATCCGCAGCGAACTCGACTCGGCTTTGGATATCCGCAGTACGTTCCCCCGGTCGGACCTGCGTCATTTCGTCTGGACGTTCAAAGGGCACGTCCTGGCGTGTTGTGCGGCGTTGAACCGGGTGACCGTTGCCGTTCCCGCCGGCGTCGATGCGTTGCGGACGAGTTACAGCCAGGACCTCGCCACCGATGAGGATCTGCCGGTGCGAAGGACGGCGCGTCGCCGGACAGTGGCTGACGCATTGTCCACATCCGGTACACTTGGCGGTGTCGACAAAGCGGGGCTTTCTTCGGAGCCTGACCTTGTAATTCCCGATGTAGCCGGATACGTCTTCGATCTCGTGCCAGGTCAGCAGTCTGATGTTGCGGCGATGGCTTATCGAGACCATCTTCGGCGTCAGAATGCACGCGGCACAATCGAGCGTCGGGAAGGTCTTATCAAACAACGCCATCTTGCCGCCGATGCTCGGCTCGCGCTCCACAAGGTAAACCGAGTGCCCGGCCTCTGCGACTTCGAGCGATGCCTGTATCCCCGCAATTCCCGCGCCGATCACGAGCGTCGCCGGATTGATCCTGGCCACGACCGGCGTGAGCGGCTCGTGGCATGCGACGCGGCGAATGGCGCCGTTGATCAGCGCGCGGGCCTTCTCCCTCGCGAGCGTCCGATCGTCGTGTACCCACGCGCACTGCTCGCGGATGTTGCACATTTGGAACAGGTATTTGTTCAGGCCGGCTTCTTCGCACGCGTCTCGGAAGGTGAGCTCGTGCATCAAAGGTGAACAGGCCGCCACGACCACCCGGTTGAGCCCGAGTTCTTCGATATCGCCGCGAATCAGATCCTGTCCCGTATTCGAGCACATGAACCGGTAGTCGCGCGCCACGGTCACATTGGGACACTGCGCGGCGAACTCCCGGCACGAGACGACGTCAACCGTCTGCGAAATGTTCACACCGCAGTGGCACACGTACACGCCTATGCGCGGTTCATCAGACATGGCTCGTCACCTGCAAGGAGGGCACATGTGGCGCGGTCCTGGACGGAGAATCCGCCATCCGGGGAAACGCGAAGTCCAACGGAATCATGTTCTGGTGCAGCCCCAGCTCCTGCTCACTGCAGCCGAGTGCCCGACCCACCAGTTGTGTGAAATAGACGGCAGGGATGGGCGGTGTGGCCCCCTCCGCGTCATCGCCGCCCCCCTGCAGCAGTTCCAGATTCGCCTGGCACAACGGACACGTTGTGGCGATGCAATCGGCCCCTTCCACCCGAGCCCATTCGACCAGTCTGTTGACCCGCGCCCGGGCGACGCTTTCGAACGTCGCCGCCAACATGCCCCCGCAGCAGCGGACTTTCGGCCAGAAGGGCACGCAGGTGGCGCCCAGGCCTTCCAGGAGACGGTCAAGAGCCATGGGAACCTCCTGGTTCTCGTCCACGGCGCGCTCGGGTCTGACGATCTGACAGCCGTAATAGCAGGCGACCCGAAGACCCGCCAGGCTGCGAACCTGGCGTGGCACGAGCCGCGCGAGGCCGAAGTCGTTGACGAACACCTCGAGCGGATGCCGTACCGGCAGATCGAATCGACAGCTCATTCCGGCTTCCCGTAGCGACTCTTCGACATGCCGGCGAAGCTCGGGCAGTCTCTTCATATACAAGCGGGTCTTGTTCAACACGCACCAGCAGGCGCTGCACGGAGCCACGATATCCCGGCCCGCCTGCTCCGCCAGAGCCAGGTTTCTCGCCGAAACCGTGAAAGCAACCGTTTCCTTCACCGACATGTAGGCGGTGGCACCGCAGCAGTTCCAGTCGTCGAGTTCGATGAGAGGGGCATTCAATGCCTTGAACGTCGCCCGCATCGATTTGTCGTACGGCACCCCTGTAGAATGGAGCGAACATCCTGGATAGTAGGAATATTCCATGTCCCAACCTTCGGCCAGCCCTTTCTGATCAATTCAACCGGGACCGACACGGCCAAGACGCGCGATGCCTCGGCATCCTCCTTCTCAACCGATCGCCTGATAACCCACGACACGCGTGAGCGGCCGAACCTCTTCCGCAAGTCGCGGTTGTTCCAACTGCTCGGCCCGCGCGATCATCCTGCGCAGACCATCGATCCCCTTGATCCGTGACGGACGAAGCGATACCCGGCCTCTTCGGCGCAGCTTCAACGCCAGGGGCAACTGCTTGATCATGCGCATGACGCCGGTCTTGAGAAAGTACGTCCGCAGCAGACCCGCCTCATAATTACGCCCGTATTTCTTGATCTGCCGCACGAACGTCTCGGACATCACGTAAACGGGAAACTTCTCCGGAAAGACGCGCTGGTCGAAACCGACGCGCTTGAGGGCGTAAAGTAAATCGGTGATCTTGATGCCTGCGGGACAGCGCGTGGTGCATTGGTAGCACGACGCGCAGACCCAGATCGTTCGGCTCCGTAGAATCACGTCGATAACACCGGCCCGGAAATAGGCGACCAACTCCCGGGGTGTAAGGTCCATCGCATAGCTGACCGGGCACGACGCCGTGCAGGTGCCGCACTGAATGCAGCGGCGCAGCCGGTCACCACCGGGTATGCGGTCGATTTCGGCCAAAAACGCCTCCTGCATCTCGCGCTCCGTCTTGCCGAAAACGCCAGGCTCCGGAGGGAGCTCATCCAAACTTGCTGACCGAATCATCGATCACCTCGTTCCGGGAGACGAACTTCAAGTCACGATGCTGCCTCGATCGAGACGGTTTGTCCGGCGATGTCCGGTCAACGCGCTGTCTGTGCGCTTCACCGACGCCGCAACCAACTGCACAACCGCGTCGAGCGCTTTCGCGACGGCCGGCGTCAACCGCTCCGTAAAGTCCAGGAACGCCTCTCCCTCCACCGCGTAGATCTCGACGTGGCCGGGCATCGGCCACCCTACCGCCCGACCCAGCGCCATCGCCGTCGGATAATCTATGTCATGAAACGAGTTGAGCCGGACGGACCCGGCGAGGTCGTTTTCGTTCAACGGTACGATGGTGCCTGCCGGGCACCGCCGACTGTTCAAGCTGTCGATCAGTATCGCACGCCGCCGGCCGCGAAGCGCGCCCAGCAGGTTCAGACCCGCCCAGGGCAGCTCAATAACCTCCACATCCGGTTCCCCCGCCAGAAGGCTGCTCAACCTCCGGGCGGCAAGAACACCGACTGCGTCGTCGCCGGCAATCTCGTTACCAAGACCAATGATGACCGTGTCAGTGGCGCGCCTGCTCTGCTCCGCGAAGGCGTCTAATCCGTCCGGCCCGTCCACCGGGTCGTTCGGATGCGTGGCAGGCGCGTGACGAGTCGCTGTGGCTAATCCAGGCGCTGTCGTCATCCCGGTACTCCAATGCGAACTCCGGCAGGCCCCGCCGCACTCAGCAGGTACCTTTTCGGTGGCCTTCCGCACGAGTCGTGGCTCCTGGGGCTACGAACTCGCCTCTTCGGGAGGCACAACTAAAGTATGTTTTGCGCCCAACGGGCGTACAATGATCAATTCACGCCAATTGGACTAACGAACGGTCGAACGGGTAAACTCTTGGCGACCGATCGACGGAAAGGGTTCCCTCGGCCGGCCCATGGGGCGACCTGACCATGGCCCTGGATGTTGTCGTTGGTCTTGCAACGGTATTCCAGTACGCAGCTGCAGTTCTGGCACTGCGGGTCCTTCGTATCACGGGGAAGGACCCGGCGTGGCTTCTGATCGCTGCGGTTGCGTTCCTCATGGCCGTCCGCCGCAGCGTCGTTCTCTATCACTCCCTGTCACACGACGCCGTCCAGCCTCCCGACTTGGCAGCGGAGTGCGTGGGCTTGGCCATTTCCTTGCTCATGCTGATCGGAATAGCGCGGATTGGTCCATTTTTCCTGGCAGTATTACGCTCGAAGGAAGAGTTGCGCAAACGGTCAGAAGACCTCGCGGAGCGGGTCCGCGAACTGAACTGCCTGTACGAAATGGTCCGGTTGAGCCAGAGGCCGGACGCCTCTCTCGATCACGTCATTCAGGGAACCGTAGACCTGATTCCGCCTGCCTGGCGGTTCCCGCAGATCACCTGCGCGCGGATCGTCCTGGAGGGGCGCAGCTACGTGACCGCCGACTTCAAAGAGACTGCATGGAAACTGGACCGTGACATCGTGGTCCACGGTGAGCGGGCCGGCGTCCTGGAGGTCTACTACCGCGAATCGAGAGCCGGACAGGAAGGGGCATTATTCCTGGAAGAGCAGCGGCGTCTGGCCAGCGCGGTGGCCGGAAGGCTGGGGAGGATCATCGAGCGCGTGCGGGCCGAGGAGGACCGGAGAACCTTGCATGAACAACTGCACCAGGCTCACAAAATGGAGGCCATCGGGCAGTTGGCCGCAGGAGTTGCCCACGACTTCTCGAATCTGCTCACCGTCATCCGCGGGCATGCCGAACGAGCCGATACGATGTGGGCCGACGCTTCTCGGGCCCGCAAGGAGCTCGAGCTCGTCCAGGAAGCGACGCACCGAGCCGCCGACCTCACACGGGCCCTCCTAACATTCAGTCGAAAACTGCCGACCGAAAAGAAACCGCTCGATCTTCGCACCGTTGTCCTTGAGTCCGAACGGCTGCTTCGCCGCGTGCTCCCGGCCGCCGTCGGACTCACGGTTGACGCCACATCCGGATCACCCATCTGGGTGAACGCGGACCAGACACAACTGCACCAGGTCATCCTGAACCTGGCGATTAACGCCCGTGACGCCATGCCGCAAGGAGGAAGCCTCCGCGTAGCCCTCCTGCCAAAGGCCGAGGCAGATCCCGTTGACGCCCCCGAATCTCCACAGTCGAACGGCTCCACCGTCCGTTTGGTTATTGCGGATACCGGAGTGGGAATGCCGCCGGAAGTCCAAGCTCACATGTTCGAGCCATTCTACACAACCAAGACGCGCGGCGAAGGTACCGGATTGGGCTTGTCGATCGTCCACGGCATCGTCCAGGACCACGGAGGGTGTATCGAGGTCCAGTCCGAGATCGGCAAGGGCACGACGTTCACCGTCGTGTTGCCCCGGATCGAGGCCTGTGCAGCCCCGGCACCGGTGAAGCCCGGTACGATCACTTCACAGGGAAATGGGGAACTGATACTCCTGGCCGAAGACGATCAGCACGTTCGGGGAATCATTGCGTCGACCCTGGAATCTCTCGGCTACGAGGTGATCTTTGCTGAGGACGGGCTCATGGTGCTTGACGCGTTCGCGCAGCGCGACGACGAAATACAGTTGTTTATCCTGGATGCAGACCTGCCCGAACGCAGCGGGGCTGAGTGTCTGCGAGATCTTCGCGGCCGGGGAGTCGAAACACCAGCGATCGTTATCACCGGGAACGTCGAATTCGACGCCGGGGAACTGGACGATCTGACGGTCTTGCTCCGCAAACCGTTCGGGATGCCCGAGCTTGACCGTGCGCAAGATGCGTACAATGAGTCCGGGGTCAGCCATGAGACGCGCCACAATTTCCGACATGGCGGCGTCGCCTCGCAGAAGGCTGAGCGCCGACACGGCTGTCGCTGAGAAACTTGGCAGCTGGTAATCTCTGATGAGTCGCCGCAGCTTGGCCTGAGGATCTGGACTTCGTTTCCAGAAGAACATGCTATTCTCCGCGTCGAGCCAACTGGTTGGCGAAGATCGAGATCAGCCCGCCCAGCATCATGTAGCCGATGCAGACTTCCACAATGATCAGGATTTGTCCCAGAGTTGAGTTAGGCACGATGTCGCCGTATCCGAGAGTCGTCAGTGTTACAATGCTGTGATAGAGATAGGTAATAAACCCCGCGTCGTGTCCGTTGATCTCCATGCCGACTGCGGCCGAGATCGCCGAAAAAACGACGGCGATGGACAAGATGACCAGTATCCAACGTCCAAGACTCCTACCGCAATCGCTCGTCAGCCACCAGATGCGATAGAGTCCACGTCTAAAGCGCCCGGACTCGCGAAATTCACGAAGGTAGTTCTCATCAATGACGTGCCGCCGCAACTGATACGCGCCGGCGAAATTGATATCTCGAATGTCGACGCCATACCACTGGGCCGACCGAAAATCGATTAACGCACGCAATCGAGATCCACGCAGATCCGCGTCGTCGAAACACGCTTTGGTGACGCGGCACAAGCTCAATTCAGCATGACGCAAGTCGGCTGATCTAAAATTGGCCGACGCGAGGCATGCCTCCCGGAGGCGAGTGCCGACCAGTTTGGCGCATCCAAAATCGGCGCCGGCCAGATCCGCGCCAGTGAGTGTTGCGGCGCTGAAATCGGCATTGAAAGCCCTGGCCCTCTTCAGACTCGCCCTGCCGAGGCCGGTGCCGGTCATCTGAACGCGCTCCAGATCCGCACCCTCCAGATCGGCGCCAGATAGTTCGGCTCCGCTGAGATTTGCGTTTCGCAGCAAAGCACCCCGAAGTCTGGCCTTGAACAAGTGCAGGCCGGAAAGGTCAGCGTCACTCAGATTGGCTCCGGTCAGATCAATGCCCGCGAGGTCCGATTCGGCGGCAAGCGCCTCGCCCAGTGCAGCGCCGACAATCTGATGGGCCCGGGCGCGTTCTGCGAGCGAGGGCCCGCTGTCTGTGGTGAATGAGGCTTGGGTCATGATCAAGGGATCAGATTCGCCCAATTCGGCTGAAGCTGAATCAGCCTCGCCTGCCGCATGCTTCTCTCATGGCACCGAGCGCATTTATCTAATCGGACGGCTGTGGGATCACTTGAAGTGTTGTGCTCCCATCGTCGCTTTTTAAGAAGGTAATCTCATGCCGAGGTCCGCAGTTTCCGGACTCTGGGGCCAGCAAGATTCAGGAGGGTGCCTCATGCCCGCAATGAGGCGCACCCTGGCCGACCGGGTGCGCCGTCTCGGGCCGTCATGTTTTATCGGCGACGCCGCACCTTGCGGCTTATATGTCCGCACTCCTTAGGCGCATACCTTTCGAACAGCGCATCTGAGCCCCGCGGCGGACTGGATACGAAGGCCTTCGCGCGGACCGCCTGTTTTGGCCTCGGCGATAGTGAAAAAGCAGGGGGCCGGTGAGCACGCGGCGCTGTAGCCGAGGAGCACCTCACGTCGGCCTCGACCGGAACCTGTCAACGTTCTCGGGACAGCAGGGCGCGGTATTCGTCCGCCTTGGCAGGCTTACCCCAACCTCCGTATAGCTCGACCAAGGCTTCGACCGTTCTCGTCGAGCCCTGCGACTTGTGGAGATTATCGAGGAGGATTGCCTCAGCTTCAGTGTACTCCCGGAGGGCGGTCAGGCTGCGTCCCAGCAGGCGCTGCGAATTGAGTGCACGTGTGTGATCATCGGGCAGCGTGTCACTGAAGATCGCCAGCGCATCGCGCAAGTACGTCTCGGCATTGCCGGGGTTGCCGATGCGAAGCTGCAACTGCCCGAGCCAGTGGAGCGTGTAGGCAACCTTCGGATTGTGCTCACCCAGCGCTTCCCGGCGGATGGAGAGCGCTTCCAGGTGCAGCGGCTCGGCGGCGGCGAAGTCACCGGTGTCCTGGAGCATGGATCCCAGGTTGTCGAGTGTAATCGCAACATCGGGATGCCTCTCGCCCAGAAGACTGCGGCGCATCGCGAGGGCATCACGGTACAATGGCTCGGCGGCGGCGTAGTTCTCTCTGGCGACGTGCAGCGAGGCGAGATTCTGAAGGCCGGCGGCGACCTGGTGATGCTCATCGCCGAACTCTTTGCGCCAGATCGATAACGCCGCGCGGTAGAGCGTTTCGGCCGCATCGTAATCCTCGCGTGCCTGATGAACGATGGCCAGGTTGTTCATGGTTACGGCCACGTACTCGTGCTCTTCCCCCACGAGTTTGCGCAACACGCGCAGCACCTCCTGGTACTCGTCGGCGGCTGCATCGCGTTCGTCCATGGCGAGTAACAGGCCCGCTAGGTTGTTGCGCGTCGACACGACGCGAATGTGTTCGTCACCCAGCCGTTCTCGCAGAAGCTCGATCGACTCCTCGAACATCCGCCGCGATTCTTCGTAGTCGCCCTTCGTTCGCAGAACATTGGCGAGATTACCGAGCGTGCTTGTGATTCTGGGGTGGTTCGGCTCGAGCCGCCGACGGTAGATGTCCAGCGCCTGGCGGAACAGCGCCTCGGCCGCTACGTGGTCGCCCCGGCTCTCAACAATGGCTGCCAGGTTGTTGTGGGCTGCCGCGAGGTCGGGGTGATCCTCGTCCAAAAGTCCACGGTGCAGATCCAGGGCTTGGCGATACAGCTCCTCCGCCTCGGCGTATTCGCCTCGGCTCTTGGCGACGGCGGCGACCTTGTTCAGTGTGCGGGCGACGCTGGGGTGCAGGCGGCCAAACACTTCGCGCTTAATGAGCAGTGCTTCGCGGTACAGTTGATCTGCATCGGCGTACTGCCCCTTAGCCTGCAACACAGTGCCGAGCCCGTGCAGGCTCTCGGCAACCTCGGGACCCCTGGTGGAAAACAGCCTTCGCCGCGTGTCCAGAGACTGGCGGAACATGGCTTCCGCAGCGTCGTACGCATTCCGGTCGACCAGCAGAACGCCCAGTTCGTGCTGCGTCGCCGCCACAGTCGCGTGCTCACATCCGAACAATTCCTGTTGGGTTCGAAGAGCCTCGCGAAACATCTGCTCGGATTCCTCATAGCCGCCCTCGGCGTGCAACAGTGAGGCCAAATGTGTTTTGCTGGCAGCGACATCTGCATGGTGATCGCCGAACAGCTCGCGCCGTGTCTGAAGCGCTTCACGCAGGTGCAGTCCGGCTTCGTCATACCGGGCGAGGACCTTGTACGTCGTGCCGATCGTAGCGTACACCGTTGCGGCGACTTCGGGTTGGCCGGACAGCTCCACCTTGGCACGCCGAGCAGCGTCGTCGAGCATTTGTTTCAGCACCGTCACGTCGCTGCCGCGTGCGATGGCCGGGTCGACCGAGGCCAACATCTCTTGAAGGAACTGTGTCAACGTCTCCGCTTTCGCCGCCTGGACCACGGCCTTGTCGGCTGCATCACGGGCCAGATCGCGCTGCTCGGAAATGCGTGAGGCCTGGTAACTCACCGTCACCGAGAACGCCAGGAGCACGACGAACGCACCCAGGGCCAGAGCAAGCGCCAAGCGGTGACGCTTGGCGAGCTTTCGTAGTTGGTAGAACGTGCCCGGCGGATGGGCCAGCACGGACTCGCCGTCGACGTAACGTCGCAGGTCTTTGGCGAGTAGATCAGCGGATTGATATCGCCGCTCCTTTTCCTTGGCCAAGGCCTTCAGCACGATGGATTCGATATCTCGATCCAGGTGGGGGACTACGGTCGACGGGCGGATCGGTTCGGCGTGCTCGATACGCTGGAAAACATCGGGGAGATCGCCGCTGACGTCGTAGGGGAGATTGCCCGTCAGTGCCTGGTACAGGATAAGACCTAGCGAATAGACATCGGCCCTGACATCGATGGCACCGGTGCCGCCGCGCAATTGCTCCGGGGATGCGTAGGCGGGCGTTCCGACGAATTGCTCAGTCAACGTGACCGTCTGCCCCCGGTCGGCTTCCGCGTCGACCGGTCGCGCCAGGCCGAAGTCGAGCACACGTGGAACGCCGTTTCGATCCACGAGGATGTTCGAGGGTTTCAGATCGCGGTGGATGATGCCGCGCTGGTGAGCATGGTGGACTGCGCCACACACCTCGTGCATCAATGCGGCGATTTGATTGGGCGATCGGCGTTCGGTATCGCCGCTCGCCGCCCATTTGTCGATCGGCACACCATCGATCCACTCCATGGCCAACAGAGGCTGACCATCGACGATCTCGATGCCAAACACCGTGACGATGTTGGGGTGGCTCAATGATGCGGCCAGCTCGACCTCTCGCTCGAAGCGCCGGAGCATCACTGGGGTCGCGAAGGCGCCGGCCAGCAGGCGCTTAACGACGATTTCACGCTTCGTGCCTGGCTGACGGGCACGGTAGACGATGCCCTGTCCGCCGCGGCTGACTTCTTCGATCAGCTCGTAAGGGCCGATGCAGCCTAGCGTGGCGGGCGCCTCCGCTTCGCGTACGCGGTCAATCCAGTCCTCGGACTCGCCGCTGAGACCGAACGAATTGGGCACATCGTCCACTTGCGCCGGATTATGACCTGATGGGGGCACTGCCCTCGTCGTCCTCTTCCCTGATCTGTTTGGCGATTAGTTCCTTCAGCCGGTCACGGATTCGCTGCTTGACCTTGTGCACGGCTTGGGGCGTTGTCTGAAAGTCCGACGCCACGTGGTTTACAGCGTCCCCGGCGAGAAGCCTGTCAAAAATCTGCACGCTATTCGGATCGAACGCGGTGCGAACGTTCTGCATGGCCAGGCGGTAGTGATGCCGGACCCATTCGCGTTCCCAGACCTCATCCGCCTGCCCAGCGTCGTCCGCCTCGAACGTCACGAGCACATGAGTATCTAGCGCCCGTGCCTGTCCATCTGGACGCGCGAAATGGCGAGAAACCGCAGTTCGGACGACCTTGCCCAGATAACCGCGAAAGCGACCGCGAGCCGGCTTGTACTCGAAGGATCGCAGGCTCTTGGCGAGGTTCGCCATCGCAATCTGGCGGACGTCCTCCGCGTCGGCTGTCTGCAACCCGCGTGCGCGGCAATAGCGGAGAATCAGCTCGCGGTACTTGGCGTCAAATTCGCGCCACGCGGCGTCATCGGCCGGATTGCGAACTCGTGACAACAGAGACGGTTGAGTGGTTTCTGAGCCCATGTTCTCGAAGGTGCCACACGCACGGCGCCTACTCCTGGGCGCTGGACCGGGTCCGCCCGGCACAGCCATGGTCGCACGTAATGCCCACATTGTAGCAGACAAAGGCATCTGACATACCCCCATCTGCTGAAGACGATGAACCAGAGGCAGAAAATCCCACAATTCTCACCTTCCGCGTCCAAATGGCGGCCGGCGAACGCTATCTGCGGTGGACAGCCGTTGCGACGTTGCGTGCCGGCGGATGCTCACGGACTTCGTACCGGGCAGTGTGATCACGTTAGCGGTCTTGGGGGGGCACAAAAGTGCGATTCGAAACGAGGAGGGGAGCGGCGGCGAGCACATCGCTGATCGTTTTGATCATAGCGGCTGCAGCCATACTGGCTTCCAGTATTGGCGAAGAGCCGGTCTTTGAAATCAATCGGTTTACGATCGACGCTGGCGGGGGCATGTTCAGCACCGGGGATGAGTTCGATCTGTCCGGTACCATCGGTCAGTCGGCCGCCGGCGTTCTGAGCGGCGACGTGTTCACACTCGCTGGTGGCTTCTGGTTCGGTCAATCCCCCTGCGACTGTGACAACGACGGCGGAGTCAACCTCTTCGATTACAGCGATCTCGACGCGTGCGTTTCCGGGCCCGGCGGTGGACTCGTCGTTCCCTCCTGTGCATGCTTCGATCTCGACGCAGACCGGGACGTCGACCTGAAGGACGTCGGCGAGTTTCAACGTTTGTTCAGCGGTTCCTAGCGTGGCTCGGTTCGGCGGGCACGGCCACAGGCTTCGGTACCACATGGGTAGTGCGAGGAAAACTGAGATGACCACGAGGCAAACCATGAAGATCAGACCAGCACGATGGGCCATTCGGATGATCGCGATGACCGTGGCGGTGGCGGCAGTGACCTTGCCCCGCGCGGCCGCCGAACCGATGGGGACGAGTTTCATTTACCAGGGCCAGCTCAAGATGGGAGGCGTGCCGGTCGATGGGCAGGCTGATTTGCAGTTCAAGCTCTATGACGCCGAGACCGAGGGCACGCTCATCGACACTTTCGGTGCCTCCTTCGTCGACGTGGTTGACGGCCTGTTCTCCGTTGAGCTCGATTTCGGCGCCGCGGAGTTCAGCGGTGACGCTCGATGGCTGGAGATCAGGGTCGAGTTTCCCTCCGGCGAGTCGAACTGGACAACGCTCAGCCCGCGTCAGCCGGTTATGGCTGCGCCTTACGCGCTCCACGCACTCAACGGTGGGGAGAGCCTCTGGTCCGCGGCCGGAAGCGACATCTACTACGATGCCGGAAGCGTCGGCATTGGAGAAGTTAACCCCGTAGCCGGGCTGCACGTTGACGGGGCCGCTGACGACGCCGTTTACGCCACTGCCACGGCGGCGGACGCGGTGGCGCTGCGGGCCAGTTCGAGCGGAGACGCGCAAGTTGCGATTGAGGCAGACGCCACCGGCACGGCCCTGGACGGTGGAAATCCCGCGCCCAACACGGCCGGAAAGTTTTACGCGTCCGGCGAGGGATCGGTCGGCGTTTACGGGCACGTCGGTGAAGGGCGATACGGCGTGCACGGGCGGAGCGATTCTCAATACGGATCCGGCGTGTTCGGCGAAGCGACATCATCCGGGGATACGACGGGCGTTAAAGGAAAGTCCGCGAGCACCCGGGGGCGGGGTGTCTGGGGTGACGCGACGGCAAGCACGGGTCAGACGAGCGGAGTGTACGGAAGCGCTGACAGCCCCGACGGAGTCGGCGTGTACGGGTTGGGGAACGCCACGAGCGGAAACTCCATCGGTGTGCGGGGTCGGACAAGGTCCTCCGACGGATACGCGGCCTACTTTACCGGCGGCCGAAATTACTTCGAAGGAAACCTTGGGATCGGGACCTCCGACCCGGGGAGTATGCTTCATATCGTCGGCCCCAACGATCCGATCGACGGCCCGATCCTGACCCTGCAGGCCAGCGCCCTGAACGGCGTGGAGAGTGGCCGCATTCGGCTCATGGAGAGCACGGGCAACATGCGTGGTGGGTTCATCCACTACGATGGATTGAACAACAGGCTCCATATCGGCACGCACGCTGCCGCCAATTCAGATCCGGCGGACGACGTCAATGCGATTTCGGTTTCAAGAGTAACCGGGGCAGTCGGCATCGGCCTGGACTCGCCGCTGTGGCCACTGCACGTCGCAGGAGAGGGCTATTTCGAAGATCGAGTCGGCGTCGGCGGGCCGAGCGCGGGACCGCAGTTGCACGTGCATGGCGACACAACGCTCGATGGTCTCGTGACCGTCGGCGACACGCCGGTGGGAGGAGCGTCGCTCGGGGTGGTCAGCAGCAACGTGTACGGAGTCAAGGCGAATATCACCGAATACCTCGGTGCAGCCATAGCCGGTGAGGCCACGTACTCGGACACCAATGGAATCGCCAACGGAGTCATGGGATCTACCGCTTCCCCTGGCGGTGCCGGAGTCTATGGCTCAGGCAAGAAAGCGGGTGTCGAGGGGGTTTCCTCTACCGTCGACGGGTCAGGCGTGTACGGCCACCACAACAGCGCCGGGATCGGCGTCCAAGGTAAGGCCAACAGTTCGAGCGGCTATGGTGGATATTTCACCAACACGGGCGGTAACGCCCTGTACGCCAGTAGCACCGGAAGCGGGAGGAACAATGCGACCCTTCGAGTTCACAACACTCAACTTAATGCCGGCATGGCGGCCTACATCACTAATGCAGGCACCTACGCAACCATGCACGCGCAAAACAACGGCCCGGGCGAAGTTCTCTGGCTGGCAAGGAACGACTTGGAAGGTGAGTTCATCGTTGCCTACAACGAACGTAGTGGCGGCAGAGTATTCACCGTCGATCAGGACGGCTGGACCAAGGTATCCGTGCTGGAGATCACCGGCGGGGCCGATCTGTCAGAGCAGTTCGATGTCACTTCCGAGGGTGCGGTCGTCGAGCCCGGCATGGTCGTGTGCATCGACGCGGAGAACCCCGGCAAGCTCGTTGTGGCCGACCGGCCGTACGATTACACGGTTGCCGGCGTCGTGAGCGGTGCGGGTGGCGTCAAACCCGGCATGCTCATGGGGCAGCAGGGCACCGTGGCCGACGGCCAACACCCCATCGCCCTCACCGGCCGCGTGTGGACCTGGTGCGATTCGTCAAACGGCGCCATCAAACCCGGCGATCTGTTGACGACATCCAGTGTCCCGGGCCACGCCATGAAGGTCACCGACCGCACCAGAGCGCAGGGCGCCATGATTGGCAAGGCGATGACCTCACTTTCCGAGGGTACGGGCTTGGTCCTTGTTCTCGTCAGCCTCCAGTAACGGGAACTCTCCTTGGAAGGAGCGCGACCATGGACAAGGACTACTCCCGAATCTTACTGGCCATGCCGTCGATCTTGACGAGCGCGGTGTTGTGCCTGCTCGTAGCGGCGACGCCTTCGAGCGCCGAGCCGATGACGGAGCTGGAGGTTAAAGCTGCCGTGGAGACCTGGCTGCGGGGAGTCATTACCGATGGACGGGCCGATGCCACCATAGAGGACATGGAGCCCCACGAGGTAGACGGTGAAACGGTCGCCTACATCGCGCACCTCAAGGACGGAGGGTTCTGCCTGTGTGGGGCGGACGATCTGGTTCTTCCGGTCTACTTCTACAGCCCAAATGGAGTCTATGACCCTGATAATCCGAGCCATGAGTATATTCTGTGGGAGATCGGCGCCCGGCTCGCGGGCCATCGGAAGTCGCTTATGGGCGGCGACCCAGACCTCGAGTCTTACCGGGAAGCCCTCGTAGAACGGGCTGTGCGTTGGGATGACCTGGCCGCCCGCCGCATACCCCCCCGCCCCAGCCAAGCGCGTGCTCAATCGGAACCGGACATGATGGTCCTGCCGGTGACGAGCAAATGGTCGCAGAATTCGCCGTACAACGATGCGTGCCCGAGTTGGGCGGGGCCGCCGGGGCACCCCACGCCGGCGCTGGATCGTCCGAAGGTCGGCTGCGTGGCGACGGCCACCGCCCAGACGATGTACTACTGGCGGTGGCCGGAGGTGGGCGCCGGTTCCTATATCAACACTTGGCTCTACGCGATATTCGACCATTGGGAGGCTGCGCAGCTGGATACGGATCCCGGAATCGACCCATACGTCTGGCAGGGAAGGCTGGAGTGGCACAGTGGCCCGGTGGCCTCCCTGCGCGCGGGCGCACACTGGGACAACTCCGCCTACAACAAGGCACGGGAGATCTCCGACGATCCCGATTACTTGGCCGCCCTTGCGGATTTGTGGTCACGTGCCGGCTGGCTCTTCGGGGCGGCGGAGGTCGATTTCGGGGCGGCGACCTACGACTGGGACCAGATCCACGACGAGCACTTCGACGGCGATGGTGTGGACGACAGTGAGGTTGCGAAGCTCTGCTACCACGTCGGCGTGGCCGTGCAGATGGACTGGGGGCTCTTCCTCTCCACCACCAACACCGGGGCCGCCGGCGACGCGCTGCATTACCACTTCGGTTACTATCCCGGGCACTATGCCAGTCGCAGCGTGGCCGCGATGATAGACGAGATCCAGTGGCTCCGACCGTTGATCATCCGAGGCAACCGGCCCGGCCAGACGGTGGGCCATGCGTGGGTCGCGTACGGCTACGATACGGCGACGTCGCCGGACACGACGCTTTTCCTCATGAACCTCGGACGGGGCGGCGACAACGATGGCTGGTACGCCTGCGACGAAGTTGACCTTGGCTATACCGCCAACCAGCAACACCTGATTCGCATCTCTCCCGGCGTTGTCGCGTTTGTCGGCGACGGCGGTCCGGGCATCGGGTGGCCGGCGTCGCCCTATGGCGGCATAGCCGAGGCCGTGGACCAGGCGCTCGACGGGACCACCCTTATCTTCAAGGCCGGGTCAACCAATACGTTTACCGAAGCCTCGCTGGTCATTGATCGTCCGTTTACGTTGAAGGGGTTGGATGTGCTGGTGCACCGGCAGTAGGCTCTGCCTGCCGTGGGAGTCCCTCACATGCGTGCTTCGATGACTACAACCTGGTATCTGCTTGGACTGCTGCTCGCCAGTCCCTTGGCACCCGCACGGGCGGATGTGCCCGTTAGTGGCATGCCCGTCCCCGAATTGGTGCTCTTTGACACGACCATGCAGGATTACATGCAGGCAAACGACATCGGCGCCGGTGTGCTCGGTGTTATGAAAGACGGCCGCATCGTGTACCTGCGTGGCTTCGGCTGGCAGGATCAAGAACATACGACGGAGCTGCCGGAGAACGCGATGATGCGCCTGGCGAGCGTTACCAAGCCTATCACGGCCGCCGCCATCAACCACTTCATGGATGCCGGCGTGATCAGTTACGACCAGTTCGTCTTCGACCTCGGTCAAGCGGCCGGGGGCATTCTCGACTATGAGCCCTTCCCGGGGCCGGGCGTCGAGGACCTGCGTCTGGCGGGCATCACTGTCTGGAGCCTGCTGCATCATCACGGAGGCTGGGATCGGAACGCTCAGGTTTGTGACACCAGCGGAGTCCCGTGTGATGAATGCGTCATCGGCGAAACCTGTGGAGTATGCAACATTCACGGCGGCACGTGCGAGAAGGTGGGCGACCTCACCCGTCGCGAGATCGACATCTGGAACGACATGCAGGACATTCTCGCTGAGGGCCCGCCGCCGGGGAGGGAAGCGACGGTCCGCTGGATCATGGGGCAGCCGCTGCAGGTCGCGCCTGGCCAGGAACGGCATTATTCCAACATCGGATACTTGATTCTGGGGCTGATCCTCAAGCAGACGAGCGGCACGGAATACATCCCCTTCGTCCGCCAACACGTTCTCACGGGGGCGATGTGGTTCCCGGCAGGCGAGTTCGCGCAGGGACACACGTTCGAACGCGACGCCAACCCGCGCGAGCCCTGGTACGACTGTCCGACCATCTCACGGAATGTGTTCGATCCCGACGGCGACTCCGTGGTGACGGCGTACGGCGGTTGGGATCACGAAGCACGCATCGCTCAGGGCGGGCTTATCGCCAGCGCCGTGCCGTTGCTGCGCTATCTCGATAAGTACTGCGTTAACGACTCGTACGAAGTCCGGCGCGGCGCGATGATTGACATCGAATGGGATTGGGGAATCGGCACGCCGCGCACCACGATCCTCGGGGCCCGCGAACACGGCGGCCGACTCCAGGGAACCAACACGCTCGCGCGGCAGCGCAGTGACGGAATCAACTACGTCATTTTGCTTAACAAAAGGGTACCGGACGACAATCAGCCAAACTATGTGGATGAGATCAAGGCGTTGCTCGAAGCCGCAATAGACGACGGCAGCATCACCTGGCCGAGTCGGAGCGTCGACGGCGTGTGGATGGACTTCGCACACTCCGGCGTCGAGCAGGGCTGCTACGACAAGCCCCTCAACAGCATTGACGATCTGTCTGGTCTGCCGCCGTACAGCAAGGTCAGGATCAAAGAAGGATCGACCGGATGGGAGGGAACGATCGGTACGCCACACATGCTGCTCACCGGCGTGCAGGGATCCAGCGTCATTATTGGCCAGTAGTCGCGAGGCCGAGCGGGCAGTGGCGTTACGTTCCCGCGTCGGAGTGGAGACCAAAGAGCAAAGAACAATGAACGGTAGCCGCTACAGTGGAATTCGCAGGCGGATTCTACTGAGGTTCCAGTGCTCGCCGCGCACCTTTGTGACGGTGGCAACTGGGATGATGGCCACGATTATCTTCGCCGACGGCGGGCACACACTGCTCGACGTCGGCCGAGTGTTTGTGGGTGCTGCCGACGCGCGCGGTGGGGCTTGCCGAGGCGCAACGCTCACCCCGGCGCCAGTCTTGCTGGCTCTTCCAGGATGTCCAGGATCGCCTTCGCGCAGTAAACGCGGTCACGACGTGCATCTCCGACTTCCTCGATGATGGATGCATCCTTGAGCTTCCTGATCGCTCGCTGGGCCGTGGTGAACGCCACGCCAAGGCGATCCGCGACTCTGTTGGCGGTTACGAACGGGTTTTCCGCGATCATGTCCAGCAGGATCGCCGGTGTCTTTGATGCCGCACTTGCGACCTTCAGCCGCCATTGCTCGAGAAGTTGGTTTATCCTGTCAGCGCGACTTATGGCGTCCTCCGACTGTCGGGCCACGCCGTTGAGAAAGTACTCCAGCCAGTCCTCCCACATACTTTCCCGGCTCACCGCAAGAAGGCCGTCATAGTAGTCACGCCGGGTGGCCTCGAAGAACGCGCTCAGGTAGAGCAAGGGCGTCGGTAGAATGTCGCGTTCCACAAGAAGAAGAGTTATGAGCAATCGTCCCACCCTGCCGTTGCCGTCCAGGAAGGGGTGGATCGCCTCGAATTGGTAGTGGATCAGGCCAGCGTGTAGCAGCGGGGGCGTCGACGTATCACGGAGTGCACGCTCCCATTCGGCGAGACAGCCCATCAGTTCGCCCGGCGGCGGCGGGACATACCGCGCGTTGGCGAGCGTGCAACCGGGCGGACCGATCCAATTCTGCGAACGTCGAAACTCGCCCGGGGTCGCGTGCCCACCCCCCACGCCCTCCATCAACACGCCATGAAGTTCTCGCACCAGGCGCAGAGAGAGCGGACGCTCGGGCAAACGTCGAAGGCCATGCTCCAACGCGGCGACGTAGTTGCCCACCTCCCGAAGATCATCTGGGCTTCGCTCCACAGCGGCACCTGCCTCGGCGGCGAGAAGCTCCCTCAGCGTTGCTTGGGTACCCTCGATGCGGCTGGAAAGCACGGCCTCGCGCCTGACGAAAGGCCGCATCAATAGGTGCGGATTCGGAAGACGCGCCCCTTGACCGGCTAATCGCCCGATCAGGCGGTCCGCGTCGGAAAGCGCCCGGATGACTCGCGGTGACCAAGTCAGATCGGGCGGGAGCGTTTTCGGTACGAACGCCGAGTAGCCTTCCGCGCACCGTATCAGCCTTCCTGAGGCCCCGGCCATGAGTTCGCCGCTCCTGTTGAGTTGCAGGCGCGAAAACAAGCGGCCCGCTTATTAGCGAAATTCTGAGTATCCGCTAATAGGCTGTCAAGCTGTCACCAAGGGTTCAGGGCACACGCGGCTGGCGGCAGGCACCAGTCTTATAGGACGCTCGGCCGGTGTGGACCGTTCCCCACGTGGACGGGCGTCGCGAACCCTCGCTACGAGGCTTGCATACCGTCATCGCGGACAGTCACGGCCGTTATCCTGAGATCAGTGACGAGCGCACGGAGCGCCATCTCTTCGTGCACGGTTTTTCCCGTCCCCACCATCGCTTCCGTCAGAATTCGTCCCAGCCGGCAACGACTGGATCGCCTTGAAGCGGAATCCGTTCGGCCGCCGCGGCGCGGTAATCCTCGGGTGACATTCGCCACGGGTGAGGCCCGGCGGACTTCTTGCGCACGGCTCAGTCCTCCCGGGCGGACGACGCAATCAACTTACTCATGCCACCGCGATGCGCAGCATGCCAGACTGGGTGACCGACTGCCGGCCGCCATCGCACGATCGACAAGAGACGCAGCGCCATAGCGCTCGGGTGGCTGGGCAGGACAGCCGCGGGTTTTTGACAAGCCACTTTCCAATGAAATACTCCTCACATCTTCCTGGTTCATGCGTGCCCAAACGCGTGAGCGCCGGGAGCAGTAGGCGAGCACAGCATTTGAGGCGACGCTTGCCACCCGCCCTTACGTGTCCGTTATTTCGGAGCGCTCATGGATCTGACCGCCGCGGCGGCTGACAACAGCCACGCGCGGGGCGGCGTCCTCTCGCCATCCTGTTCACATCGTGTACCATGGGGCATGCACTTGGAGGACCGAAACTGAGTTCGCGAGGTTGTCATGGCGCGATTGACTGACATCTTGACGAGGCTGAAAAAGGACAGATATACACACTACAGCGGTTTCGATCGGATAGCGGCCTACGTTCGCGACGGGGACGACGCGGCGCTACGGAGCATTCCGAAACCGGGCAAGCACGAGTACTGGACAAGCGATCTTATCCGGGCGCTGCGCGATCCACCTGACTGGTCCGAGGAAGATCGGCGGCTCGTTCATGTCTTTCTGGTTCTCAAAGCAGATGATGTCCTGTGGGATTGGCTGGATAATTGCCTGGCGCGGGAACGTGAAGATCAAGATTTCTTTGAGGTAGTTGCCCGCGAATGCGCGGGGCTGGCGACGCCGTATATTGCCGCAAGGGCCCTGCAGCGAATCGATCGCTTGGTCCGCAATGGCCGACCGACGTCATTCGGCAGGCACTTGCTCCGGATGGACGACGAAGTGTTGGACCGTACGGTGAGTGCAGCGACGTTCACCAATAGCGCACCGGCGTTCGTGGCCCTGCTGCTGGAGCACGCACCGGACCGACTTGACCGCGTACTGCCTGGTGTGTTTAGCAACCTGAGATGGGCATCGGACAGCGCGGACGTCCTGGCCGTCCTGCTGCAGAAAGCCGGGGATAAGTACGAGGCGTACGTTGCGGAACACGTCGCCGTCGAAGATGACCGCTGGAGTCAGTTTCTGCAGATGCGAGAGCTGTTCGCCCACGCGCCGGATCGATATCGCCAAACCGCTCTCGATGTCACGCGGCGCGCTATGGGCGGCAGTCCGAACATGGTGAACAAGTTTATGGTCGCCGAATTCATGGCGGAACGCCTGGGCGAAGAGGTCGTGCCGGATCTCGTGGCCTACGCTCGACAAGCAACGCGCGAATTCGACGTGGGCAACATGGCGCAGATGGCAGGGGCTCATATGGGTGCGGCGGCGGTGCCGGTCTTTGAGGCATTGATCGCCAATCAGTACCCCGACGTGCAGTCGGTGGGGCTCGAGGCCTTGATCAAGCTGGATGACGCGACGCACGCCGAGATGATCGAGTCGCATCTGCGGCAAAGGCTGGCCGAATCAAGTGCGGAAGATGTGCTCAAGAGCCTGGCACTCGCCCAAAAATGGAGGCCGGAGTGTCTGTCGGATGTGCTTTGGGAACTGCTCGAGCACAAGTCCAAGCCGGTGCGGTCTGCAGCGAGTCGCGCACTGGCCAAGGGCGGCGAGGCCGCCGTGGAGAAAGCGACGACGTTGCTGCAGCACAAGAGGGGCGATATTCGACTCGCCGCCGCGCAATTGCTCGCGGGTGCTGGAACGGAGAAAGCGCTCGCCGCCCTGGAGGCGAGATTGGACGACGAGTCCAACGAGGACGTGCGAGACCAGATGCTGCTGGGACTCGAGGACGCCTGGAGTCGCCAGGGTAGGGAGATCACCAAGGCGGACATATCCGCTCGCACCAAGCGGACAGCGAAGAAGCTCGAGACGGCCGTTGCCGATTGGATCAAGGAGGGGAATCTTCCATCGCTGTACTGGCGTGATGGGAAGCGCTTGTCGGAGCGGCAGATACGCTATTTGTTCTTCCGACAATCGAGGGCCAAGGAAATGCGACCGGACCCGGAGGCGGCAGCCGTTTACCGGCTGCTCGACCGCGCCCGCAGCGGACCGTTTGCCGCCGCGGTTCTTGACGCATTCCTGCGAAGCAAACAAGCGGCTTCGGACCGCTGGGCGATGACGGTTGCGGCGATGCTTGGGGATGATGCCGTCGTGCCGGTACTCGCGGCTCAGATCCGGATCTGGGTCGATGCGAAAAGGGGCAAGCTCGCCGAGTACGCCGTGCAGGCCCTGGCCCTGCTGGGAACGGATGCGGCCCTGCTCGCGGTGGATTCGATGGCGATACGGTACCGGACGAAAATGAAGAATGTCGGGCGAGCGGCCGCCGAATCGTTCGCTCTGGCGGCCGAGAGGCAAGGCATCACGCCGGATGAGTTGGGTGACCGGGTCGTGCCATGGCTGTGCTTCAAGCTCGGGGAATCCACGATCATCGACGCAGGCGCGTCGCAATACGAAGTGCGCCTGGGAACCGACTTCAAGCTGCGATACATCGACCTGAAGAAGAACAAAACCGTCAAGAGCTTGCCGAAGAGCGCCTCCGCGGACGTCAAGAGCGAGATGAAGGAGGTGGCGGCCAACCTGCGAGAGGTGATCAAAGCGCAAAAGCTGAGGCTCGATAATCTGCTGGTCAGGCAACGCCGATGGGAAGTGTCGCGGTGGCGTGAGCTTTTCCTGGACCATCCGATCTTGCTGCCTTTTGCCACGCGGCTCGTTTGGGGTGTATACGACGGACATGGTAAGCTCACCGGCCTGTTTCGCGCGCTGGAGGACCGTACGCTCACAACCAACACGGACGATGCGTATGAGCTGCCCAGCTCCGCTCGGGTAGGCATGGTGCACCCGTTAGAGGTCGACGAAGACACGCGGAAGGCGTGGTTGGAGCACTTGTCCGACTACGAGGTTGAGCCGCCGTTCCCTCAACTGGAGCGCGAAGTCGTTGCCATAACTGAGGGCCAGCAGAACCTCAAGAGCTATCAAGAGCTGCATGGCAGATCGCTTAACGGCATGACCTTCAAGGGTCGAGCAGAGCGCCTCGGCTGGAACCGTGGATCGGTTGTCGATGCGGGCGGCGTCAGCAGCTACCAAAAGAGCTTCCCGGCCGCCGGTGTCGATGTCCTGATACTGATCGAAGGTATGTTCATGGGCATGGACATGTACGACGAGGTGACGCTGGGGACGGTGTTCTTCGTCCGCGGCGGGTCGGTCAAATACGGAAGCTACGAATACGACGAACCTTGCGGGGAGAGCGACCCTCGTGTACTGAGGTTCGCGGACGTCCCGCCGATCGTCTTTTCGGAGGTGATGGGCGATGTGCGGCGGATCTCGGGCATCAAAGCCAATCAGTAGTAGATCGGGCCGGCGGTCAAGCGAGTTGACGAGCCCAGAGTGCGAGCGCCTCTTGCTGCAACGCAAGGCGTAACACGTAGCCGGCGCTCAGCAGCGCGCCGGCAGGAACGGCAGCGCGGCGTCCACGTCGCGATTGATCAATCGCGTCTGCGGTTGAAAGGGCGGCCTGGCGACAGGTTTCGAGACCGAGTGTGTTCATCTTCTCGGCGAGTGCCCGCAGCACATTGAGGTCGCGCGGGATGTGCAAGCCGGCCTCGGCCACGTCCTCCACGTACTCGAGCGCCTGCTGCAGCAGCAGTCCGACGGGGGAGCACGGCGCGGCTAAGTCGTCGCGGTCGATCTCGTCGGCCCCGTCTGTTTCCTGATCGTTAGGTGTGGAGCCGTGAGAGTTGGCGGCGCGTAACAATGTAGCGCCGTCCAGCGTGATGTGCACAGACCGATCCTTGGTATGAAATGTAATGGGTTCTACGTAGATGCCCTCCGTTCGGCCACGAACGAGGCCGAGGACCAAAACGATTTCGTCGTTCGCGATGGACTCCAAAAGGTTAGCGCCCGCTGCTGTCGTGTCATCATGCGGCAGGGTCAACGATAATTCCCGCCCCTTTGCATCCATGAGTGACCGGCGCAGAACTTGTCCCACCTCGTCAAATACGGGGTCTCGCGTACTCTTGGGTGCGAGCAGGACAATTGCGTCCTGTTCCGACGGCTCGGCAAGGCCGCCTCCGTAGACACGCTCGAGGCGCGGCAGGAGGTCAGGCCACGTTTGTATTGCAGGCACCCGCCCGATGTTCGACGGTCCGAGGCGCACCGCCCGCGTGCTCGGACGGCCCGAGAGTCGCCCGACTGGATTGCGATAGGCACCGGTCACACGGTAGTGCGAACGGCTGGCTTCGTGAGGATCTTCCACACCAGTCCACGGGAACGGCTGCGTGTAGCGGGCGGCCGGTTCAAAACTCAACCCGAGCGGACGGGCGTCGGTCCACGTGTTCCATCGCCGGGAACGGGGTTCCCAGAAGTAGACTGTAAGCCCCTCGTAGCCGCTGCGAGTTCGCCATTGCCGGGCGCCCACGCCGATCAAATCAAGATCCCCCGCGACCCGCTCGTACTTCGTTCGATGAACGCCGACGAGGGCTGATGTCGGTCGCTCCAGCGCCGCCGTCAACGCCCAGGCGCGGGCTGCGTTATGAAATACCTGCGCCGCGGCACCCTGGGCATTGCGCTTCAGCAGCAGTGCCGTCTCCTCAGCCAGAGTATTCAGCAGGCGTTCAAGGCGGGGAAGGTCCACTCCGTGGGCGGACACGGCCAGCGTCTTCAGGCGTTGTCGGGTGGACTCGGAGATGCGTTCCAATCCCAGAGCGACCATCTCCTGCAATACCTGTCGGACCGAATCGCGTATTTCCGCACGCGTCCTCGGGGCGCCGGCGGCGGCTTGCAGGTGCTGTTCGGGCACCCCTGAGTACTCGCGTCCCTGGCTGGCCCAGAACGCCAGCACTGCGGCCACCTTGTGTTCGCACGAACCGGCAGCATGGCAGGAGCAGAGCATACCGCCCAGGCCCGCCCCGGGCAACCACCGAACGGTGGCGTTCAACGCCGGAAGCTGCGCTACTAGGGCTTCGCCCTTTTCGAAATCAACGTCCTCACGCGCACAGTTCAAAGCGCGACGTACGACCGCCCTACCAGCCCATGACTCAAGCGCCTCAGCGGTGACACTCATGATCTCTGCGCCGGGATCAGCTTTTGCTTGTGTTGATGGGCCGCTGTCGCATGACGCGACGTGATCGCGGAGATGAATCACCGTCGCCAGGACGTGTCGGCAAACTGCGCTCGCGCCACAGTCACACCTCGCGTCGACGGGGTTGTCACCAAGCCGGACGTGAAATCCGTCGATCTCGAAGACGAATTGTTCGTCGGATGAAGCGGTGCATTGCGGAGGCGTCTTTTCGAGGTCCTTGTGCGCGCGGCGGACCAGGCCCCGGTTCGCAAGCGCAGCCAGCGCACCGTCATCGAACACCACCATGCGACGGGCCAAGGCCACTAGCTCAGGACTTTCGCCAGCCATTCAGCCAACCTTAGCGGCGTCAGCGCCGCGATCTCGGCACCCATGTCGACACAACGAGCCGCCAACTCACGGTCATAGACCGGCTGCGCCTTCTCATCCAGCGCAGCCAAGCCGAGAACCCGAGCACCCGTCTCGCGCAGCCGTTTTATGGTGGCGAGCATGTTGCTCGCGGCCGCACCCTCGTAGAAATCCGTCACGCATATGACGACGGTCCTCGACGGCTGCCGCACAAGCGATTCGCAGTAGGCCAGCGCCTTTCCGATGTCGGTGCCACCACCGAGCTGCACGCTCATCAGCACCTCGACCGGGTCGCTGGCCAATTCCGTGAGATCGATGATCTCCGTATCGAATGCAACCAAGCTCGTGTGGACCGCCGGCAGCCCCTTGAAGATGCCGGCCATGACCGCCGAGTGGATCACGGAATCGAGCATCGATCCGCTACAATCGACGGCCATAATGATGTGCCAGGGCATGTGGTGCTGGATCCGGGAGCTGAAGAAGAGCTCATTCAGGACGAGCCGTTTTCTGCGAACATCGAAGTGCTTCAGGTTCGCCCGGATCGTGCGGCGCACGTCCAGGTTCTTCGCGACCTTGAGGAGACTCCGGCGTTGCCGGTTCAGCCGCCCCCAAAGTGCCTGCTTTACCTCTTTCGCCAACCTTCGACGAAGATCCTCGACGACGTGTCGCACGACGCGCCTTGCGGCCTCAAGCACCTCTCCGTGCATCATGCCGCGAAACGTCAGCACCGCTTTGAGCAGCTCATAGTTGGGCTCGAGCCTCTCGAGCACTTCGCGATCCGTCACCAGCTCGGTCATGCCGTAACGATCCAGGGCATGGCGCTCAACAACCTCGATGGTTTCTCGTGGAAAGAGCTCACGTACTTCCGCCAGCCACTCCGGCAACACGAGTAAACTGGGCCCCAGTCCGCCACTCCGCCCGGAATCTCGCCTGCGAACGCCGCGCCCGGTGTACTCCCTCCCGTAGAGATACTCGAGGACACGGTCCATCCGACCGTGTTGCGAGCCAGCCGTATCGTCGATCGGGCCCAACTCTCGTTCGGCGAAGCGACCAAGTACAAGCCGCCAGCGGCGAAGCGCCTCGATGTCTTGTGGACTCGGTGGCTTCGTCATGCTCCACTCTCCGAATCCGCAAGGGTGTCGAGTCCGTCACGCTGCAGTGCGCGCTTCAAACGAGCTTCGATGTCGATTGCCAACAGCAGATCGGATTCCGAGAACGCTCCGGAGACTGCGGCGCGCGGCGGTTGAATGCCGAACCGGCGCGCGACACAGGCCGCCAACTCGTCACACTCCCGCGGAGTCAGGTCGGCGAACGCAAGTCGCATGTTCGGCACCTGGCTGACGAACTGGTCCTCTGTCCAGGATCGCAACACCTCGTGAACGGCATCGATGGCAGCAGGGGCGCGCCAGAGAACGCTCCGTGCCGTCCGCATCAGCCCGCGCAGAAACGCCGGACCGTCGGAAGCGGCCGCGCCAAGCAGGTGACCGCGAAGGTGCCGCACCAACTCTAAGACAGACATGGCGCCGTCGGCGTGAAGCGTCCCCGCGGCGGCACCTCGCAACGCAGCGTTACCCCCCGCCGTTTCGGCGATTTCCTGAAGCCCGGTGTGGCGAGCCTCCCGCTGTCCCTCCGACTCGTCGAGCGTCGTGGCCGACTGTGCCATCGCATTTAACGCATCGAGCACGGTCTCCGTTTGATCATCCGGCGTTGCGGCCAACTGCGGCAGAACGTAGATTGCCCGATTATACGCTTGCCCTGCCAGTAGGGTGACTCCGATCAGGCCGTGGGCTTCCAGCGGCTCCCGCGACAAGTGCAGCATCAATAGCGTCTCAACCGCGGTGATGAGGGAAACAAAATCGGAGTCCTCGGCCACCAGGTCGCGAGTCTGCTCGAACAGGTCTTGCGTATGCCTGTGCAGGCCCATCTGGCAGGCTTCAAGCAGGAGGTGCGTCGCAACGTCGGCGCGGCGGCCTTGCCCTTTCAGCTCGGCCTGCGCGAAGCGCTCGAGCAGCAGAGAGGCCGCAGCTTCCTCCACGCTGGCGCCATAGACGCTTCGCTCGATCAGGGCAGACTCTGCTGCCGGTGACCAGTGGTACTTCCAAACTTCCTGAACACGTTCCAGCCCGACGCCGCGCACGAAATCCGGGCCGCGAACCAGGTCTGCGAAGGGTACGTCCAAGAACGCCAGGCGATAGAAGAACCGCGACAACTCCCGGTGGCGCGTTTTACGATAGAGGTCCAGCGCAGTCTCTCTCGCTTCGATCCGATCCAGATCCAGCGTGAGGCGCCGAGCGGTCACGCGGAAGTCCTCGACGATGGGGGGCTGCCCCGCGTCCGGCGGAACACTACCCACCGAGTTGCCCGCGAGAAGCTGTCGCGCGAGGGCGAGAACCAGGACACCCTCGATATCGACGGTCCCCTTGATAAAGCATGCACGGATCGCGTCGAGCACGTCCTCGCGGGATGGTTGCGAGTGGCCTCGCAAACTCGCCAGCAGGCGGCAGTGATCGAGCGCTGCGATCTCATCGGCCACCGAGAGTTCGATGCGTCTCTGTCGGCAACGCCGGCCGAGTTCGACGAGGATTTGCCCGACCTCCCCGCCATCCCAACGTCGCTGATAGAAATCAGGGGCCGGCATACCGGACGCGTAACCGTTCAGTCGATCGAGCTGCTCGAATCCATACCGCATCAGTACGACAAGGGCATCCTTCTCGGCCGCCTCTACGCGCGGCGGCATGGCCGGCACCGTGGTCGGAAGAGCAACCGTGTGGAATCCCCCTGTTACAACCAGGATTCGATCGCCATCTTCCTGCGCAACCGCCGCAGCCATGGCCTGCTCTCTGGCCAACGTGCCGTCGGCGGCCAGTGCTTCGGGCGTCTGGTCGTGCCGCGCCAGGGCGCAATAGGTCGAAACCGCCCGCATGAACACTTCGACGGATACGGTTTCGTATTCGACCTCGTATAGATGGTCCCACAACTCATCCGGATCTCGCGCGCCCGTCCGCTGGCAGACTGCTTTCAGGAAATGGCTGTGTGTCAGGGCATGTTCGTCGAAGAGGCTCTGCGCCCTGTCGTCCTCGCCGATGCGACCGGCCCGCACCATCTCCGGGAACGTCAGATCGATGAACTTCGCCGAGGCACCGACTTCATCTGCCGCGCGCAGCGCAACCAGCTCCGGCGAGTAGTCGCATAGCGGATAGTACGCGGCGTGACGGCGCGGCGCTTCCTTATTCGCGCGATCCACGTACGTGGTGTAAATCGCTACCGGGCACCTTGTTTCCGGTCGCAACAGCAGGGGGATCAGAGGTGTGGCGTCGCGTGGTCCCTCGATGAGCACGGCACTCGGACGTAGGGTGCGAATCAGTGACGCCACATGATGGGCACAGGCGGGACTGTGGTGTCGGACAGGAAAGTACACGACGCGCGCTCTTAGGTCCGGGGTGGTCGGCGCCGCAAACTCATCCGCCGTCATGGCAGCGGCAAGCCCCGCCGGCCCACGTCCTCGGTCCGGGCGCCGGCGCTTGCCTAGCTCAGTGCTCGTTTGGCTTTGAAGTATTGATTCCATACGCCGCCGGATTCCGCTCGTTTCCGCACCACGGTGTCGAAATAGTGCCGAAGCTTCTTGAGGTCGTCCGGATTATCCTTCATGACGGTACCGGCAAGGTGACGAGCGATGGTGGCGGGGTCAAGTTTCTTATCGCTGTAATAGAACGTGTGCAGCCCTGCCGAGAGGCCGACCGCCACCGCCTCCGCGGTCGACATCACTGCGGTCGGCTTCTCGACCTGAATCCCCTCAGCCGTCCGCCCCTCACGCAAGTCCTGAAAGGTCGTCACGAGCAACTCAACAACCTCGGGTCGGCACGTGACGGGAGCGTGGGACTCGTTGAGCAATCGTTCGGTTTCACGCTTCACAAGGTCAACTTCGAGCTTCAGCTCTCGAATCGGGTGGACTGTTTCGAAGTTGAATCGGCGCTTCAGCGCCGACGACATTTCGTGTACGCCGCGGTCTCTCGTGTTGGCCGTTGCGATGACGTTGAAGCCCGGCGCCGCGAAGAGCAGACGCTCATCTCCCTCCAACTCGGGTACAAGCAGGAGTTTCTCCGACAATACGGATACCAGTGCATCCTGGATCTCAGGTGGACAACGCGTGATCTCCTCGAAACGAACAACTCGTCCTTCGTTCATTCCAACATACAACGGCGCTTGCACGAGGGCGCCGAGGCTTGGCCCCTCGGCCAGCAGCAGAGCGTAATTCCAGGAGTACTTGATCTGGTCTTCGGTCGTTCCGGCGGTACCCTGGATCGTGTTCGTGGAAACGCCCGAGACGGCGGCAGCGAGAAGCTCGGAGAGCATGCTCTTCGCCGTGCCGGGCTCGCCAACGAGCATCAAGCCGCGATTACCCATCAGAGTCACGATGCACCGGTCTATCAGGACGTCATCACCGTAAAACTTCCGCTCGATGACCATGCCGGCCTTGGTTTTCCTGCCGGCCCACTTGGCAACGTCATCGCGTCCAGTGCCGAGAATGAAAGCGCGTACCGCAAGCGGCGATAGCTGCCAGCCGAATGGCTTGGGATACGGATCGTGCTCGGCCAGAGCGGAAAGCTCGTCTCGATACAAGTGCTCAGCGGGTTGCCGAACGACGGTACTCTCATCGCTTGATGCGGCGCGCTTGTGTCTTGCCATGGAAACCATCACTGCACCTTCTGTTCATGCCCCAAGCCATGGCCGCTTCCTGCCGAAGCTAGGGTGGGTTCACCCGACGTTTGGAACCTGCAATGCAATAGCATACGGGATCTTGATGATTCGGCGAGTGTCAGCCCAAATCGGCCGTGCTGCAGCGACAAATGGCATTCGCCGAGGCGACACCGACCCAGTCACCAGCCGTCCATATTCTTGAGTTTCGCGGTCAAGTAGCCGAGACTCTCCAGCCCGCGGTGGATTTCCTGCCGGGTTGCTGTGTCATAGTAGCCGCAGGCTTCGTCGAACGCCGGCAATTGGAGGACAGCGGCCTGTCGGCCCGGCTCCCGGACTGGTGGAGGAAGGGAAAGATCTCCCCGTACGGCGTTCAAGTGTGAGTATCTGCTCAACGGCGTTCCCGCTCCCAGAGAGGGCGGGAATCTCAAGCCGGGCGAGAAAAAGTGACGAGTCCACTTGTCAAGCTGGCCGCGTCCGCGTACTATTTCTTCAAGTAGCGATCTTCGATGATTGATCCCCATCCTGAGGATTTGCCCGCGGTCGTGGGTGCACTCTCCCGATTAGGACTGGTCACTGAGGCTCGAATGAAGCCTTGGCGCCGTTGAGGACGGCATGTTGCTGTCCGTGTTCGTTAGCGCCAGGCAAACGAAGTGCGGCCATCGCCGCAGAAAGTTCAGAGAGCCCGAGAATCCAGGTCCATCTGACCTCAGATACGCTTGCCCGATGTTCGTCTGGTGCCCTCGACAGGAACAGACGTTTGTCTCGCAGCGCCGCACGTGAAAGCCCCACCCCGAATGGGGGTGCGGTTTGTCGTTGCGTCGTGGTCGCGCGTATGCCAAGGCGGTTGGAACTGGCTCGTCGGTCCCTCCAGGAGATTTATGATGGGTAGGAAGTTGTATGTTGGAAACCTCGGCTACGACGTCTGCGTTCCGGACCTTGAGCAACTGTTTGCGTGCCACGGCACCGTGGACAGCATCGACGTGATCACAGATCGGATGACGGGCCAGAGCAAGGGCTTTGGCTTCGTCGAAATGAACTCGGATGCGGAGGCCGGAGCGGCCATCGCGGCCCTGGATGGCAAGGAGTTTGGTGGCCGCACGATCAAGGTGAACGAAGCCAAACCTCGCCCCGCAGGGGGTGGCGGTGGCGGTGGACGCCGCGGGCGCTGGTAAGCACGTCGTTTCCCGCATCGCGCGGCACCCGAACCTCAAACGCGCAATTCGCTACGAGGGAGCTCGGCATGCTTACCGTAACAGAAGCGGCCGGCGCGCGTCTCGCGCAGATGCTCAATGCGGGCTGGAACGGAGTTGGATCGGCAACAGAAGGCGTCTCCATGATGCAGAGTTAGCCTGACGAAGCTGGGCGTTATGCCGTCGGCATCCATGGTGCGAGTAGGATGCTCGCGGTGCTGAGTATCACGCGCACCGAACGGCCGAAAGGAACGAACTTGGTATGGGCAGGAAGGCAAGAACGTCGGCTCGTAAACGCGAGCGCGAATTCGAGAAACGGCAACGTGAACTCAAGAAATCGCAGAAGGCGGCTGAAAAGCGCGAACGCCGGCTGGAGTGTCATCGGCAAGCTTTGTCTACGCCCTCCGAGGGCGCGGACGTCCCGTTGAACCGGGAGGAGATCGGCCCGCTGGACGGCACAGACCTAAAAGAACCGCGCATTACGGGGGGCTGACGCCGCGCCAAGCATACGCCAAACCGTGCACTCGCATCGGGCACGTGGGGAAGGGTTGCTGAAGAGCAAACCCATTTGCTTTGTTCACAGACGTGGTGCAGCGCACTCTGGGCCTGAAGAGGGCGATTAGCTTTTCTTCGCCTTTTTCTCGCGGACGAGGGGGGATTCGGTCAGGGTGAAGATCACGACTTCTTCACCGGTGACGGTGCTGATGTCGTGGTGCAGACTCACGACTTCAGTGCCCGTGACCTTCTTGACCATCGATTCCAAGACCGGACGGGCCGTTTCAACCAGCTGGATCCTGACTTGTTTCAGCAGGCCTCTGCCTCTCTCGGTCGGCGACGAGGCTGCCAACTGCTGTTCGGCCGCGGTCAGAACGCCCTGGAGGCGGATGATGACGAGGTCTTCGATCAAGTGAGAGTGTATGTCCGTTGGGCCGCGGCCCATGAACTCCTGTTCAAAACGCCTGATGCCCTCGCAAATGGCAGCTTCGATTTCTCCCTGGGTCTTCATCGTGAGCTCCGCCGTGTCCGGCCCAGCGTGCGACGCGTTGCGGGCCAAGCACTGCAATTCCGCTAAACCTGAAAACTCGCATGCCGGCAGTCTGCACAGCAGGGCGCCGAAAACCGGACGAAGAATCTACCCAATTTCGAGGAATCCCGCTACCCCCGGCGAGCCGACGATGTAGAATACAGTAATGAATGCCGCCGCAGCACCGACATGAACGCGGCGGGGCTGATCTCGGATGACTTGATGAAGGGCAACCCGGCTTTGCCGGGGGGCTCGTTGAAGAGTAAGCCGACGTGGTGGAGCGCCTGCGGGTGTTTGGCCACGTCGGCTTTTTTGTGTTCGGAGCGACGCGGCGTCACCGCAACCCCAGGGACGAAGCTGATGGACAAGTCCGATTCGAGCAAGGCGCAGCAGATCGCCCAGGCCGCCTGGGCTTTCGAGCTCTACACAACGGGCAGGCTGCCCGGTTCGGCCATCGTCGTCCTAGGCGACGACACGGTGGTCATCACGCTGCGTGAAACGCTGTCGCCAGCCGAGACGGCGCTGGCCAAGAGCCCGGAAGGCGCCGCCCAAATGCGGAAGCTTCATCGATTTCTGTTCACTGCGTCTTCCGAACCGTTGCGACAGGAGATCAGGCAAATCACCGGCGTTGATGTGCGTGAAGCGACGGCGGATTTCGATACGTCGACCGGCACGGTTGTGCAGGTGTTCTCACTCGCCCATGCCGTGCCTGGGGGCACATGGAGTGGACGCGACCCGGGCCCGGCGGGAACGGCAGAAAAACTGAGAAGGTGGGACGATGCCCGCGGCGGGACGAGCGAGTGACATTCGCCCAATGCCGCGCCGCGTGTGACGTCCACGACGTTGAACGAACGGATGGTGAAATATGTTCACGGTAACAATGGCGGCCCTGGATCGCCTGTCGAGGAAACTGGCGCGAAAGAAGCCCACCGATGGTGTGGCTCTAAGATTCACGCGAAGGGCGGGTGGCTGGAAGCTACGCCTGGACCAGCCCCGTCCGGGTGACACGGAATTCGCACACGATGGTCGAAGCGTACTGCTTCTGAACGCAGCGGTGTCGCAGGCAATGACGAACGTCACGCTCGATGTCAAGAGCACTGATTCGGGGCCGCGACTGATGCTCAGAAAGATCCAGCCCAAAGAGAGATCGTAGGATGGAGCTGCCTCGGCGCGAGCGCAATGACGTTTATCTGAAGGACGGAGCCTTCCGAGAGCGTATGGCCGCGCTTCGAAGTTTGAGGGACGCCCATGATGTCGGGATCGGTATTGTCTATGCGTTCGATTTCCGGACTCGCATGCTGCCCTACTGGTACGCGGACAAGCGCATGGCTCCATGTTCGGTTCGCCTGCTGGGGGACGTGTTACATGAAGCGGGCTTCGCGAATCTACGCATCGTGCTGCAGCAATGGTCGCCGAACGTCCTCCCCAGCCGAATGCGCTTGAACGGCAGACCGCTGGACATCCTGCTGGTGTCATCCATGCAGGTGCACGCCGAGAGGGCGTACGAACTGGTGCGGGACGCGTACCGGATGGGTGCCGCCCGTCCATTGATTCTGGCCGGGGGGCCCAAGGCCATCTACGAACCGGCCGATTTCTTTGAACTCGGGCCCGAGCCGGGCGTCGGCGCCGACTGCGTCGTGACCGGCGAAGCGTTCGTGCTGCTGGACCTGCTGCACGCGATTCTCACGAACCGTGTTGCCGCTGCGACCCCGCGCGATGCGTTCGAGAGCGCGCGGTTCGCTGGTGCCTTGGCATCCGTGCCGGGACTGGCTTACCTGTCGCCCGATGCGCCCGCCGAGTCCCCGCTCGCCATAAATACCGGCATTCAGAGGCTCGTGCGCGACCTGGACGAAATGCCCATGCCCGATGCGGGCTACCGGATGCTCGAGCCTCCTCATCGTCGCCGCACGCTTTCTGCGAAGCCTTGTCCGCCCGAGCGGGTTGGCAAACTCTCGACTGTCGCATCGGTGATCGCTACTCAGGGCTGCCGTTTCAATTGCTCGTTTTGTCCCATCCCCGCGGTCAACCAGCGCACCTGGCGTCACAAGAGCCCTCAACGGTTGGCGGCCGAGATCGCTCACATCTACTCGGAATTCGGCATCTCCGAGTTTTTCGGCACGGATGACAACTTCTTTAATGATCGCCAGACAGTCGTCGACCTCATGACCGAACTGGCACGCATCGAAGTCTCCGGCGAGACGCTGTCGGAACGTATTCGCTTCTACACGGAAGCCACCGAGTTCGACGTATACAAGAATCGCGATCTCTTGCCGTTGGCCAAGGCGGGCGGCCTGGCGGCCATCTATTTCGGCATTGAAGACATCACGGGAGAGTTGGTGAACAAGGGTCAAACGGAAAACAAGACGACCGAGCTCTTTGCTCTGCTTCACGAACTCGGAATCGAGCCGATGACGATGATGATTCACAGTGATTCCCAACCGCTGCGTTCCCGGAACGGTGACTTAACCGGATTGTTAAACCAGGCGCGCTACCTGTTCGATCACGGAGCCGTGTCGTACCAGTGCACTTACCTGGGGCCCGCCGTCGGGACGCGCGATTTTGAGCCCGCGGCTGTGGCTGGCTCGATATTCAAACGCGTCGGCCACAGGGACGTTCCCCAGGCATTCCAGGACGGTAATCACGTGGTCGCATCCGGACATCCGAGGCCGTGGCGCCAGCAACTGAACCTGTTGCGGGCGTACACTGCGTTTTACAACCCGCTGAACACGCTGCGGACGGTCCTGCAATTACGCGTGTCTTCTCTCGGACCGAGGCGTTTGTTTTATCAGTTTGTGGGACAGATCGGGCTGTGCCTGACAATCCCCAAGTTGCTCGCGTGGGCCTGGCGGCTCAAGCGGGGCCCGATTGAGCCGTACGAAGGGTTGGAGGAGGCGCGCATTCCCATGGTGGATGCCCTCAGTGGCAGTGAGGTCAACTGGGCGATCGAACAGGTTCCGTCATTGGAGCCGCCGTCGGAGCGACAGCACGCGGCGGCGCCGGTCCCGATTCGGGCGAACGAGTCGGCAGCAGTGGTGCATGACCCGTCGCCCAAATCGGGGGCTCGGGCATTGGGGTTTTCTTTCCGTCTAACTCGTGATCTGTGAGGAGTCCAAATGGCGAAAGTTGTTTCACAACCCATTTTGCGGCCGTCCGTGTCACAGCGAGCAACGGCACTTGCAGGCGTGTTGATCCCGCCTCTGGGACTGATTGTCGCGATATGCGGACTTTGGGGGTGGGGGTTTACCTGGGTCGAATTGGCGCTGTTGTTGACCATGTACATGGCCACGGGCCTGGGCGTCACAGTCGGCTATCACCGGCTGTTCGCCCATCGATCTTTTGAAGCAGTACGGCCGGTGAGATTTCTGTTGGCCGTCCTCGGCTCCATGGCGGTCCAGGGACCGGTGCTCAAATGGGTCGCGGTCCACCGCCGACATCATCAGCACAGCGACAAGACCGAGGATCCTCATTCTCCCCATCACCACGGCGGGGGCGTACGCGGCACTCTCACGGGATTCTGGCACGCCCACATCGGGTGGATCTTCAAAGCCGACTACCCGAATCTCAAACGATACGTTCGGGATTTGCACTCCGACACGCTGGTGCGCATCACGAGTCGCCTGTTCGGCCTTTGGGTACTCCTCGGCCTGCTCATTCCGACGGTCCTTGGTTGGATCCTCACGGGCAGTTGGACGGGGGCGCTCCTGGGCTTCCTGTGGGGTGGTCTCGTTCGAGTTTTCCTTGGGCACCATGTGACCTGGAGCATCAACTCGATCTGTCATCTGTGGGGCAGCCGCCCGTTTGACCGCGGCGACCTGAGCAGAAACAACTTCATTTTCGGCGTGCTCGGCTTGGGCGAAGGCTGGCACAACAACCACCATGCGTTTCCGTTCTCGGCGCGACACGGACTGAGATGGTGGCAAGTCGATCTGAGCTACCTCGTGATATGCGCGTTGGAGCAGATTGGCTTGGCGCGGCGCGTCCGCGTCGCGGCGCCGGGGGCAATCCGAGGCCGGCGGCCGTCGGACTCCCAAATGCCCGGCCGGAACCGAGTTGACAGCGCTTCAGGGGGAGTGGCGAGGAGGGGCTCAGATGATTGAACGTCTCACAACAACCGCTGGCGAGACGTTTCAGCATGCATTGTGCGTGTATCCCTATCGGCGGGAACTCAACGAAGCGGGCTTCTTTCCGCCCCTGGGACTGGAGTTCATCGCAGCCGTCGTGCAACGGTACGCCCGATCGGTGGACCCGGTTGATCTGCGGATGATGCCCGGCCGGACACAGAATTTCCTCCGACCGACGACTGACTTGGTCTGCTTTTCCGTCAATTGGGACCGAGACCGCGAGTTCCTGGACGCGGAGATCCGCTCCGTGCCCCCGGGGATCCGCATCGTAGTGGGCGGGCGTTATGCGACGGAAGACCCGCACCAGTGGCTGACGGATTTCCCGAACGTCGCCGTCGTCATTCGCGGTGACGGGGAGGAAGCGATGGACGAGCTCTGTCGCCGCGTACCACTCGGGCAAATCGCGGGGCTGAGCTTTCGCCGCGATGGGCGTATCTACCACAACCCCAACCGCAGTCTGGGCCACGTGCGAGACGATCTCCACCCGGACCGGCGTCTGCGCCGGCAGACGTACGCCTTCAAGATCAAGGGCGCTGGCACAGGCATCGGCGTCGATTCGATCTCCGCGTCGCGCGGCTGTCCGATGCGGTGTACTTTCTGCTCCTTCAATCGCAATCCATGGGGCGAGATGCGCCGGTGGACGGGCCGATCGCCGGAATCCGTCGTCGAGGAACTGGGCGAGATCGAGGCGCCGATTGTCGGATTCGTGGATGATTTGTTTACGCACGACATGGACCGTGTGGAACGTATCTGCGACCTGATCATCGCGCGCGGCATTCGGAAGAGGTATTTCGTCAACGCGCGCTTGGAGATCGCCCGGCGACCGGATGTGCTCCGAAAGATGGAGCAGGCGGGATTCTCAATGCTGATGCTGGGGGTCGAGTCCGCCCACGACAAGACGCTGCGGTCGATGCGAAAGGGCTTCGACGTAGCACGGATCCGAAAGCACTTTGAGGTCCTGCGCCACAGCCATATGTTCCTTCATGGCTATTTCATCCTCGGTTGCATCGGCGAGAGTCCATGCGACATGCTCCGAATCGCGCCATTCGCCCACGAGTTGGGCCTCGACACGATCGCGCTCTCGGTACTCCGCTCCAGCCCGCACTCCGGACTGGATGAGTTGGTGGCCGACAACCCGGGCTATCACATTGCCCCCAGCGGCAAGATCTACTCTGACCACTGTTCCGTGGAACAGCTCGGCGAGCTGCGACGGCGGACCTATCGACAGTTCTACACGCCGGCCCAGATTCTACGCATCACCAGGAAGGGGGTCCGCAACGACGCGCTGAGGTTTCTGCCGAATCTCTTGGCGCACGTGCCGCAGATCGCCGCGGCTTCGATCAGCCACACCTGGCGAAAAGCGAGACGCCGAGCCGGGAAACGGCGCTTTCGACGCGCGGGTGGGGAGCGGCATGGCGATGAGGGGCGCCATGCCAGCAACGGCGTTCCGCATGGCGCCCGAACTTATGACCCAGGCGAAGAGTTGGTGCTCGCTGGTCTGCCGGACTCCGGCAACTCGTCGCCGCAGCGAAACTGAGAGGACTCTTAACATTCGCCTATACCTGATCAATCCCCGAAATCCCTTGTCGTGCCTGACGCACGTCAAGGAGAGTCGCTGGAATTACTACCGCGTCTGGAAGCCACTCGGGCTGACCACGCTGGCGGCACTGGCCCCGTCGGACTGGGACATCACCATCTTTGATGAAAACGTGCGCGTGCCCGACTACGCAGGACTCGCGCCTCCGGACCTCGTGGGAGTCACGGCTTTCACGTCGCAAGCGAACCGCGCCTACGAAGTAGCCGCTCACTTCCGCAGCCGGCAGGTACCGGTCGTCATGGGCGGCATTCATGCCACCATGTGCCCCGAAGAGGCCCTGGCACGCGTGGACTCGGTCGTAGCGGGGGAGGGCGAGCGCGTGTGGCCCAGGGTTCTGGCAGACGTTCAACGTGGTGACTTACAACGCCGATACGAGGGGTCACATGCCGACATGGAAGAGATCCCGCTGGCCCGGAACGACCTCTTGACCGGCCGTTACGCGTTTGGATCGATTCAAACCACGCGAGGCTGTCCACTTAGCTGCAACTTCTGCAGCGTGACGGCCTTCAATGGACATCGCTATCGACAGAGGCCCATCGAGCATGTCGTGCGGGAGTTCGAAGGGATCCGGGAGAAACTCGTTCTGATCGTCGACGATAACCTGATCGGAACGAGTCGCAGTCACATCGAGCGTGCCAAAAACCTGTTTCGCGCGATGATTCACGCGAAGCTGCGCAAGCGGTGGATTGGTCAGGTGACGATCAACATGGCCGACGACGAGGAGTTACTGACGCTGGCGGCGCGGGCCGGGTGCGTCGGCGTCTTCATCGGCTTCGAATCGCCGACCGCCGAAGGGCTTAAGGAGCTCGGCAAGAAATTCAATCTCACCAACGGCCGCGACCTTGCGGCCTCCGTCCGTCGTATACAACGGCACAAGATACTCGTAGTCGGCTCGTTTATCTTGGGCCTGGATACGGATGAGCCGGGGATCGGCATAAGAACCGCGGAGGCGGCCACGCACTACGGCGTGGACGCCCTGAACACGTTGTTTCTCACGCCCCTGCCGGGCACACAGTTGTGGAGCGAGATGGAATCGCAAGGTCGATTGAATGCAGATAGCTTTCCGGAGGATTGGAAGTACTACACGTTGACGTTTCCGGTCGCCCGGTACCGGCATTTCTCGTGCAACGAAATCGTGAAGGAGTGGGAGGCGTGCGACGGGACTTTCTATAAGGCGGGGCATGTACTGCGTCGGGTAGCACGCAGCGTTCGTTTGTGGAACAACCCTTTGATAGCCTTGATTACCAACCTCTCCTATCGGCGCAACATCGGCCCGACTCGCGCGGCCTGCCGCGAATTCCTGTCGTCTCGCATCCAGGCACAAGAGGCCCTGCGTCAGCCACGTGCTCAGGCGACCGGTGTTTTCCGTGGAGATCGATGCCGAGATCCGGAGACGGACGCTGATGGACAAATGGCCTGGGGCGATCCATCGCAGGTCTCATTGGCCGCGAGCAACGTTGAATGTGTGAGTCATGAACCCATTCGCTAGATTGGCTCTCGGTCAGTCACCTGCCTGGTTCGGTTGGTGGATTATCGCCGGCATTACCGGCGTGATCGCCTTGATCATCCTCGTCGTCGTCGCGCAGTTCTTCCGCTTATGGCTGCAGGCCTTTATGAGCAACGCCGGTGTGACGATGGCCGACCTGATCGGGATGCGTCTGCGAAAGGTGGACGCCTCAGCGATCGTGTTTGCCAAGATCCAACTGGTCAAAGCCGGTATCCATGGCATCGTCGTCAATGACGTGGAATGCCATTACCTTGCCGGCGGGCGCGTCCCCAACGTGACCCATGCGATCATTGCAGCGGCCCGGGCCAACATAGACCTGGATTGGAAGAAGGCCTGTGCCATCGACCTTGCCGGCCGCGATATCGCAGATGCCGTAAACACTTCGGTCAACCCCAAGGTAATCGTTTGTCCCGATGCGAATGCATCTTCTAATGGCATGGACCGCCTGGACGCCGTCGCCAAGGACGGCATTCGATTGCTGGCCAAGGCATGTGTCACCGTTCGGACGAACATTCGTCAACTGATTGGCGGTGCGACAGAGGGTACCATCATCGCCCGCGTGGGCGAGGCGATCATCAGCGCGATCGGCTCAGCCGCAACCTACAAGGACGTTCTTGAGGACCCGGGCGAGATCGCTCGCCGGGCGCTTGAATCCGGGCTCGACGCGGGAACCGCCTTCGAGATCCTCTCGGTCGACATCGCCGACATAAGTGTCGCCGGCGTATCACACGAGGCCAACGTTGGGGCCAAACTGCAAACCGAACAGGCCGAGGCGGACAAGCGGCGGTTCCAGGCCGAGGCCGAAAAGCGGGCAGCGCTGGCCCGTGCGCGAGAAGCGGAAATGAAAGCGCTCGTCACGGAGAATCGCGCCAAGGTCGTCCTTGCCGAGGCGGAGGTTCCCGCGGCCCTTGCTGGAGCTTTTCGCACAGGCAAGTTCGACCTTATGTACGGCTGACGCGTGCGGCACTCGGCCCGACTCCGCCAGGCGTAAGATGCACAGCACATGGCTCAGAAGACCACGAACAAGTGATTTGTTCTTGGGCGTCCGTGATTCGAAACGCGTCGGAGCCTAACATGAATGCCAAGGAGCGAAACGTCGTTTTCCAGCGTTGGAATTCGGTTATTCAGCGTGAAACTCCGGATATCGCGTCGCTGGAGCGCATCGGCGGGCGCGCCTTGGCCGACCCGGACGTGCGCGACGATGCGGCACTCCAAAGTATGATCCGCGCCGCAATCGGTAAGCAGCGCGCCGAACTCGAACAGAAACTTCAAACCGAACAGTCCTCTACGGCTTCGCCGTCACGGCAACCCAATTGGCGATCGACGCCGCCCAAACCGGCTCCAACAATGTCGCCGGATCAAGTTCGGCATTCATTCAACCAACTGGCTCAGACCCTCCTCGCATCATTGGAGCACGACGACGAGATGGATATCCGCGCCGTCTTAGGAAAAATGCGAGCCCTCCAGGAACAGAACGCGGAGCAGATCCCGGCCGCCGTGGTCGAGAAGTACGAACAACGAGTTGAAAAGCTGCGGGTCCGGGTCAAGCAACTTAGAGACGAGATCGACGTATTGGCGCGGCAGGCTGTTTCGGCGTCCCGTAAAGGAAGCGAGCAGAGCCTGGCGCAAGCGATGCGCCGACTCACGGCGATCCACGCAGCTCACCCGTATCTGCTCGATGAGCCCAGACTCGAAAGTATTCGTCGCGACGTCGCCAAGGCTGCCGATGAGCGCCGCCAGCACAAGCTTACGACCCAAAAACTCCTCGATCGCGAAAAAGCTATCACCGCCGAGGTCAAAACGCTCGCCGCCGCCGTTCGTGACTTTCACCAAGTCGCGCGCACCGTTCCGGACCCGAGCGAGGCATTCCGCAAAGCGGAAGCGACATATCTTCGAGCAATCCGGAAGGTTCGGTCGTACGATCCGGAGTGGTTCTCGGGGGTCGTCCTCGAGCTGGCCGACTTGCTGGCGGAATGGACCGTGCCACCTCTGGGGGCGGAAGGCCAGATCGATCGCTTCTTGGATGGCATCACCGCGCGTCTCAAGAATATTCGCGCCGAGATACACGAGATCAAGAGCGAAAAAGATTCGGATGATGGCGACGCGTCTGATTCGGCTCCGCCCGGCTCCTGAATTGCGCGGCTCACGAGAGTGCGACGAAAAAAAGGCTGAGCATCATGCCGGCCGGCGACACGCAAATAGGATGTGGAGAGAATGATGATCGCGGAGATACCCGAGCCGGTGGTTGCGGCCATCGTGTTGACGGCCATAGCACTCGTCCTGGTGGCCGCCTTCTTTTCTTGGCGCAAGAAGTGATTCGCCCAGGGGCTGGAATTCGGCCAACTTGGGGGGGTGGCTCGTGCAGCGATCACGGACCTCAGATGCCTTGATCGAAGATTGCCCGCGGACGTTCATGGTGACGCTGATGCCGCCCGTCGGCTGGACGCGCTTCCAGTCTACGGGGTCAATTGACAACCCTGCGGCCGGACCTTACACTCCTGATGCTTCCCGTGGACAATTGCAGCCATCGGAGCACAGCCAGGCACCGATGGCTTTGACAGACGCGACGTGCGTCCGGCACATCTCCGCTTGGGGTTTTAAGAAAGTATCATAGAATGAGTTTTGAAGACCTGCGGCTCTCTGAGCCGCTCCTGCGAGCCGTACGTACGGCGCGCTACGACAATCCTACGCCTATCCAGGTCCATGCCATTCCGCTTGTCCTCGCCGGACGCGACGTACTTGGCTGTGCCCAGACGGGCACCGGCAAAACGGCGGCGTTTGCATTGCCCGTCCTTCAGCGATTGAGCATGTGTCCATCGCGGGCGACGATGCCGACGTGCTGCATCCGCGCTCTGGTGCTGTGCCCCACTCGTGAACTCGCCCAGCAGATTTACGAGAGCTTTCGCACTTACGGCCGGTACACCGGTATGCGGCAGACCGTTGTGTTCGGTGGAGTGAACCAGGGGCCGCAAGTCCGTGCACTGCGAGCCGGTGTGGATGTCCTGATCGCCACGCCCGGTCGCCTGCTCGACCTCATGGGGCAGGCCCTGGTCCGTGTCGCGAGTACTGAGATCCTGATCCTCGACGAAGCTGACCGCATGCTCGACATGGGATTCCTGCCAGACTTGCGCCGCATTCTCGCCCACGTGCCGCGGCAACGCCAAACGTTACTCTTTTCGGCGACCATGCCTCCGCCGATCCGTAAACTTGCAGGCGACATCCTCCACAACCCGGAGCCGGTACAGGTAGCGCGCGTATCGTCGCCTGCCCCGTCGGTGGCTCACTGGGTTCATCACGTGGAGAGACCCGAGAAGCCGACCCTGTTGGCGCGCCTGTTGACGCACACGCCGAGCACTCGGACGCTGGTGTTTACACGTACGAAGCATGGAGCGGACAAGCTGGTCCGAAAACTCGATAGAGCCGGTGTCCGGGCCGTGGCGCTGCATGGAGACAAGAGCCAAGGTGCCCGCACGCGAGCGTTGGCTGATTTTCGTTCTGCGCGTATCCCGGTGCTTGTTGCGACTGACATCGCGGCGCGCGGGCTGGATGTCGAAGACATCTCGCACGTCATCAACTATGACCTTACACCGGAACCGGAAACGTATGTACATCGCATCGGCCGGACAGGGCGGGCCGGAGCTGCCGGCACCGCGGTATCGTTCTGCACATCCCAGGAGCGTGAAAACCTTCGGGCGATCGAGCGACTGCTACGTGAGCCATTACAACGAGCGGCCGACCCGTCGGTAGAAGGCGATTCACCACCGCGACCAGATCGCGCGCCCGCTCAGCGTGTTGCCCGACCGCGCACACGTTGTCATCGACTATCGCGAATACCCAATAGACGGGGGCGGCGAAGAAGAACACCACGAGTTTCAGCGGCCTCATAAGCCCGTAACGCGTCCGCAAGTCGACTACGGCGGTTATCAGGGGAGCGGCGTTTGCGTCGAGCGGGGCAATCCTGGCCCATTCAAGGATTGCGGACCAAATACGGCGTGGACACGGCCCGTGCGCCAGCGTGCCGGTTGGACAGACCCGCCGTGTCCTTCCGGCAAGGCTGCGTGCGGGTTTTTTCTCCGGTGGCGGCCGGTC
>CAZNPL010000036.1:0-71692 GCA_964574815.1 uncultured Phycisphaeraceae bacterium | reverse complement strand
GTGAGGCCGGGGTAACGCTCTTGCTACAGCAGACGGCCCGGAGTGCCGAGCGAGCGGGCGGAAGCCGCGCGCCGTGATTCGTGAGGCGCTCGCCGGAGGGCGATGAACGCGTTTGTCGCGGCATGTAAAAGCGCGTCGCGGAGCGCGAGCGCGCGAAGAGAGAGCCCATCGCAGCCGAGGCCGCGAAGCACGCGGCTGCGAGGGCCATGTGACTCTTTCATTCTAACCGAAAGGTTGGATTGATGAAAGCAAGCTGTTTGGTGAAGTGGTGCGCCGCATTTCTGCTGCTGGCCGGGCCGGTCGTTCTGGCCGGACCGCGAGCGGGAAGTTACCAGACGTACCAGAGCGGAGATTGGGCCACTCTATCGTCTTGGGAAGTCTATGAGAAGGGAACCGGGTGGCGAGCGCCGACTGAAGACGAAGGTGTGCCCGGGGCTGAGAGCTATGTGACGATCCGCGCCGGGCACGAGGTGCGGGTCGTGGGTGGAAACGACGTCGGCTATCTGACGATCGAGCGGGGAAACGAGTCCGTAGGACCCGGGTCGCTGGAGATCACGTCAGGTGCAGAGTTGACCGTGCATGTTGCGCTCAAGATGCCGCAACGTCCGAGGGAAACCGAGCCAGGGAGAATTCTGTTCACGGGATCTGGTGAAACGCCCGGCACGCTTGCGTCCGAGGGCGACCTGGCGATCGCGGGAGACGTCGAGGTCATCGGCACAAGCGGCGGCGTCATCCGTACGCGTGACGGCTCACAGGACATCGCCATAGGGCGGTTCGCCAACGTCAGGGCGGTGGGCGGCCCGCTCACGCTGACCGGAATGGTCGAAATGGACGGGACCCTCGTGGCCGACGGCGCGAGTAGCGTCATCGTCAACGGCGAGGGGATTGGCAGCGGTTCTTCGGGCACCTGGCGCGTGACACACCCGCGGGCGCGCATCGAGTTTGATACGGTCAGGGTCATTTCGCTCAATGCCGGGCGAATCCACGTTGAACGCGGTGAGCTGGACGTCGCCGTGGACATGAAGACGTTGGGATCGGTGACTACGGGCCCCGATGCCCGAGTCACGGTAAGGCCGGGTACGTCGTTCGACGCACCACGGTCTATCGAGTCGATGCGTGTTTCTCGGGACCGCGCTGAAAGGAGATAAACGGAAATGAAACTCTGCACAAAGATACTCGGCACAGCCTGTCTCGCGTGTTTCCTCGCGCTGGCCGACTCCGCCGCGGCCGGCACTGGGCCGGAAAAATGGACCGGCGGCGCCCAAAAGTGCATAACCGGAGACAGCAATTGGAGCACCGGGGGTAACTGGGACTCCGGGAGCTCTCCGGCTGATAACGACGACGTCGAAATCTCGGCGATCTGGGTCTGCGATCCCTGCTTGTTTCATCAGTGCAGCTTGAACGAGTGCTTGAGCGGGCCTCACGAAGGGGAATCGTGTTCAGAACCAGCCGATTGCGCCTGCGACGGCGGGTCGTTTACGGCGGTGTTCGACTACGGTATCGGCACCACCAAAACGTTCGGGCAGGTCGAAGTCAAAGCCGACTCGTCGAATGACATGACTCTCAGGAAGACCGGCGTTGGCACGTTCAGGGCGACCACGGGCCTGTGGGTAACGGGCAATTCGACGAAGAAGGCCATACTGGACATCGACGCGCAGGACGCCGAGCCGTCGGACTTGACGGCTTCGGGCACCGCGGAGATTGACGTGGCGTCCACGAAGACGCTCGAGGTGCTGGACCAGTTCAGAGTTGCCGCTTTCTCAACGGACACGCTGGTCACGTTGAAAGGCAGCGGGACCGTGGATGTGGGAGTGGCCGGACACACTACCACGATCTCGTCCGGTACGTCCAAGACTGCCACGCTGAAGGTCGAGGATATTCTGCTTAAGGTGGGCGATCTTGAGATCTTCGGAGGCACCGGCACGTCCGAGCTGGCGAAGTTCTACTTTCCGAGCGGAAACGCTACCGTGGACAATCTCAAAGACGTCACCATGCGCGGCGAATCCGAGATCCTCGTGGAGGACGCTTCTGATCTCGAGGCCACGAACGATCTGACGGTGGACACGGACGGGGAGAACACCGAGGCGGAAATTTCCCTGCTGAGCGGGTGGACATTCTTGTGCGTGGACGTTTTTGTTACTGCAGGGTCGACCGAGTCCTCGACACTCACGATCACCGGCGGGACGTTCGACTCATCCGGCACGGTCATGCTGGACGGCACGTCGAGTTCGTATAAGGCGACGCTCAAGATCGAGGACACGGCGGACGAACCCGATCTGACCCACGTCATCATCAAGGACTGGGGCGTACTGGATATCGAGAAGAATGCGACACTTTCCGGCACGCTGACCATCCCGGCGAACAACGACGAGGCAAAGGTTGTCAGCACCGGCGGTTTCGACGTGACGGCGAACAAGATCGTGATCAACACAGGCGTCACATTCGACCCCACCGGTCTCGACACTGGAAGCGTGATTCAGGTCCAGTGACGCGGATTCCAGGGCTTAACGGAGTGTGATCCTTTAGGAAAGGGTTGAAAATGAAAGCAGGAATCATTACACTAATTGCGTGTCTCGCGGCGCTCTCGGGCGGGCGCGCTTTGGCGGACTGTACGGGAGGGTGCAGCTTCGTGGGCGACTACAAGAGTCATCAATCGGGTGACTGGGAAACCGCCGGAAACTGGTGCGAGTGCGACGGCGACTACTGGGTTGATGCCGACGTGCCGCCCGGAGCGAGCAACGCCGTCATAATCGTCGACGGGACCACGATCTACGTAGACTCGGAGGAGTACTGCGACAATCTCACGATCGAGCCTGACGCGGTGCTGCAGATCAAGGCCGGGGGCGGTGACCTGACCGTCGGCGGCGCATTAAACATGCAGACGCCCGGAACAGGCGAGAACCCCAGCAAGATCGAGTTCACGGGAACAGGGACAGCCGGCATGCTGACGTTCAGCAGCAGCGTCACCGCCGCCCAGGAAATCGTCGTGAATGGTCCAGGCAAGATCGTCGCCGACGCCGTCCTGACTTTGTCGAGCACCGGCGTAATCAAGGCAGCCAGCGGTAACAGCGAGGACCTTGAGATCTCCGGTGATTTCGAGAATGACGGCGACGTTCTTATCGAGGAAGAAAACTTCGTCGTGGAGTTCTCCAACGGAGGGCTGCGCAGCGGCTCGTCAGGTACGATTACCGTCGATGCCTCGGGAGCCAAGGCGCTGTTCGACCTCGACATCGCGGCGATGAACGTGACCAACGACAACGGTTCTATTGAGCTGGAACAGGGAACCGTCGACTTCGATGGTGACAACAGCTTTTCGTTTGAGGGGACTTTCCACATGACAAGTCTTGGGGTCCTCGACACGGAAGGTCTGACCAGCGGAACGGTGTCGTTATGCGACAACGATTGTACGTAGGCGTGTTTGTCTTGCGTCTGGAAAAGACGCTGTAGGTTCAAGCTGGCAGGTGGTCGGGCGGCGGTGCCGCTCGCCCACCTGTATCAGTCTTCGCCGCGCGGCATGACGACGCTGTGCTGTGGTTCTCGATCGCTCTGAGAGTTCGGCCATGGAAAAACGACAATTCGATTTAGTCGGTACATCCTGTCTCTTTTTTTTCCTCCTCACGACAGCCACTAACGCCCAAGAACACTGTTTTCTCAACGAAACGAGCAAGTTCATGCCAGACGACGGGACGCCCTACCACGGGTATGGGCGAGGACTGGCTATACACGACGCCTGGATTGCCATCGGGGCCGACGAAGACGACGAAGCGAGTCCCGTTCGTGCGGGGACCGGCGCCGTCTACATGTATGCTTATCTCGGAGGCGGTGTCTGGAATTGGCGGCAGAAACTGATGGACCCAGGCACATACGGCGGAGAGCATCTGGGATTCAGCGTTGACATGGATGCAGGGCACGTTGTCGGCGGCGCATTTCTGGATGGCGAGGCGTGCGGGCAGGGCGGCTGCGACGCCGGCTCGGCAATCGTGTTTCGCCGCGTCGATCCGGGAACGCCGGAAGACCCGATCGACGACTCCTGGGTGAAACAACAGAAGCTAGTCGCTCCCGACGCTGGTCCGGACGACCTGCTGGGGTACAGCGTTTCGATCGACGGCGACTGGATCGTGGTCGGGGCTCCAATTCGACATACACTCCCGGCCAGCGGTTTCGCCTTGATCTTCCACCGCGACGACAACGGCACGCCCGAGGACCCGACTGACGACACTTGGGCGCTGCACACGCAGCTCACCAGCCCGGGCGCAGCGGAGAATCCGGACGACCATTTCGGATATTCGGTCGCCATTCGGGGGCAGCGCATCGTTGTGAGCGCTCCGTTCAGGTGCACGCTTTCGGAAACGGATTACGGGTCGGTCTATGTCTTCCGCCGGGACGATTCTGGGACGCTGGCCGACGTCTCCGACGACGACTGGGTCCTGGAGAACACCCTCCTGCCCATCCGCGATACGCCCGTTTCACCATGCTTCGGGTTTTCGGTGGCCATGTCCGACGACGTGATCGCCGTGGGCGCCCCTTATCATGAGATTCTGTCTCCGCAAAGGCTCACCGGCGCGGCATACGTATTCCGCCGCAACGACGCCGGCACGCCCGCCGACGGCGCGGATGACACGTGGCAGTTCGAAGACCGCCTGATTATGTCCGACCAGAGCATCACGCCCGACCTACTCGGCTGGAGCGTGGCCATCAGCGGTGATCGCATTGTGGCCGGCGCGCCCGGCTACCACGGCGTCGGGTTCGGTGAAGGCGCCGCGTACGTCTTCCGACGCGCCGGCGGGCAGTGGCACGAAGAGCAGAAACTGGCGGATTCCGAGAGCGCCAACACAACCGGTGAATTCGGAGCCGACGTGGCCATCGAAAACGGCACTATCCTGGTCGGGGACGACAACGACGACGAGGCTGCCGAGGACGCCGGAGCTGTCTACCGCTTCGAGGTCATCAAAGACTGCAACGGCGACTGCGTGAGCGATGCCGACGAGATGGCCGCAGGAGCCCCCGACTGTAATGCCAACAACGTGCCGGACTACTGCGATGTAGATTGCAACAACAACTTGATTCCCGATGAGTGCGACCTGGCCGCCGGAACGAGCCCTGACTGCAACGCCAACGCGGTCCCGGACGAGTGCGACATCGCCTCGGGTTTTTCGCGCGACTGCACGGGCGACACGATCCCCGACGAATGCGCCGCGGTCTGCACCGACGACTGCGAGTGCAACGACTTCAGCCCGTGCACGTGGGACGTGTGCGTCGAAGGGGCGTGCGGCCACACGGCGTCGCGCTACGGCGACGTCACCGGCGAAGGGACGGTGAACCTGCTCGACATCTTCGGGATGCTCGACCAGATGGCGGGCGCCAATAATGACTCGACCCTGCACGTGCACGACATTTATCCATGTGCCGGCGACGGCGTGGTCAACCTATTCGACGTCTTCGCCGCACTGGACGCTATCGCAGGTGTCGATCCGTGTTGCGGGGGGTGAGGAACGGCGTGCGCGACGGAAGTTGTCAGTGGTCAGAAGAGAGCCTTCAGCCGGAGCCAACGAGTCGGCTGGCAAGGGGAGGGTAGAACAGTAGAGCAGTTGACCAATTGGCGAGCAAGCGCTTGCCCGGTCGATCCCCCACCCCTTGCTTCGCAAGGGACGGGGCACCCGGCGTTTTTGGTTACCGTGCGTGGCAAGCTCCTCAGCCGTCCCTCCGGGACTCGGGTGGTTTTGGACCGGGACGTTTACCCAGCGATCAATCGCTGGGCTATTCTCAAGTGCCCCTCCGGGGCATGGCTTCGGCAGGGCCGGCGTGCGCTTTCCTTTGGGAAGGTTTGCGCCGCCCGCTTCGCGGGCTTGGGTTGGTTGGGGCGTCGGTTACCCCGGGTTGCGCTTGCGCTTCACCCGGGGCTATTGCGGCGTTGCCCGCTTCGCGGGCTTTTGGCAGGAGGAGCTGTCAGCCGAGCTGACGAGTCGGCTGGAGAGGGGAAGGTAGAGCAGGTGAGCAGGTGAGCAGTGGAGCAGGTGAGCAGGTGAGCAGTGGAGCAGGTGAGCAGTGGAGCAGGTGAGCAGGTGAGCAGGGGAATGGCGGCGTTTGGGGCGACTACAGCGTTGCGGGCGGTTGCCGGCGGCCCTTTGATGAAACGACCGCTCGTTGACACTCGCGGTACTGGTTGAGTGGGGGGCGTCACATGCGCGATTTATCGAGATGCATGCCACGCAAGCGTGGGGCATGGCGCCCGCCCTTTGCTATTCCAACGGTTTGCCGGTGAGGGTCTCGAAACGGACGACTTCCTTGACCGGGTGGCGGTAGGCGCGGGGACGCATGTCACCCTTCTGCTTGCCTATGACGACCAGCATGACGGGGATATGGTGCTCGTCGAGTTTGATGAGGTCAGCTACCGCGTCGGGGTCGAAGCCGATCATCGGGCCGGTGGCGTAGCCCGCGTCATAGGCGGCGTACATCAGGGACATGGCCGCCAAGGCCGCGGAGCGGATGGCCTCGTCGCGCTGGGCCTGCGGACTGGCCGCGTAGAAGCTGTGGATCATCGGAACCATCTTCTCGCGCACCGGCTGCGGGGCCTCGGCGTAGATGCGGTCGGCGTCTTCGTGGGCGTTGAGCCTGCCGACGACCACGATGGCCGCGGATGCGGTCTCGACCTGTTCCTGGCCGAAGGCGGCCTTGCGGAGTTGGGCCTTGCGCTCCGGGTCGCGCACGACGACGAAGCGCCAGTGCTGGATGTTGAACGAGGAGGGGCTGAGGATGACCTTGTCGAAGATGGCCTTCAGCTCATCGTCGGTGATGGGGTGCTGGGGGTCGTAGCTCTTTACCGAGCGTCGCTCGGTCACGATCTTCGAGAAGTCCATTTGACTGATCTCCTTGAGGTTGACGATTCCCGACCCCTTGTTTCGCAAGGGATGCGGCACCTCGTCTTGATGCACGCGTTACCCGTTGAAGCGTCCCTGGCCCGTAGGGACGGTGTCCCGTCGGCTATGGATGATAGTTCGGTGATGGCGTTTGGTCACCCTGGGGTGTTGCGGCGGGCGGAACCTGCCTTACAGCCAGGCGTGCACATGCGATCAGGATGCCCACGCAAGCGTGGGCACGGCACCCGGCGGCTGGAACCCGCCCTACGGGTTCAGCCGTTGCTCCGCGGGACGGAGTTGTAGGTGGTCCCGGCCCAACTGGTCGTGCCGACGCCGCACATCTTGACGGCGGCAGTCAACAGGTAGGCGAAGCATAGTATGGCGGCGGGGAAATAGGTGAGGGCTCGCCACGCCGGGGCGCGGGCAAGGGGGTAGAAACGCAGCATGATCGAAAGCTGTGCCACAACGGCGAGGGTCCAAGCAGCCAGCGGCCAGCGCCACGCGCCGGCGTCAAGGGTGAAGCCAACGAGGGCAGTGGCGACGGATAGCCAGGGGAGCAGGCTGAAGAGGAAGAGGACGACGGCGGCGATCAGGACCTTGGCCGGCCGGAACATGGCCCCCTGGAAGATGCGGCTCCAGCCGCGCCAGGTCTCGCGGAAGCTGTGGTACATATGGGACCGGTACAGGCCGCGGTTCTGGATCACGTGGAGGTTGAGGCCCGCGTTCTTGGCGCGGCGGGCGAGTAGCATATCCTCGCAAAAGGCGTGGCGGACGGGTTCGTGGCCGCCGATGCGGTCGTAGGCTTGTCTCTCGAACATCATGAACGCGCCGTTGGCGTAGGCATGCGGTTTGTTCGGGTCGTTCACCTTCTCGGGCGGATGCCACAGCATGAGGACGGCGACGCAGACGGGCTGGACGAGCGCTTCGGTGGGACAGTTCGGCTCGACCATCGGGATGATCGATAGGAAGTCGATGCGGCGCTCGAGGGCGTAGCGCATGGCCACCGCGATGGTCCGGTCGGACACCTGCACGCAATCGGCGTCGGTGAAGACGAGGTAATCGCCCTTGGCCACGTTGACCCCGTTTTGAACGGCGTTGGGCTTGCCGAGCCAGCCGGGTCGCGGCTCCGTAACGGTCAGAACCCGCAGTCGCTCGGGATGCTCTTGCTGCAAGCGGTCGAGAATCTCCCCGGTTTTGTCGCGGCTGCGATCGTTGACGACGATGACCTCAAGGTTGGGATAGTCCTGTTTCACGAGGGAGGTGACGCACGCCTCGATACAGACCTGCTCGTCGCGGGCGGCCACGATGACCGACACGGGCGGTGCGGGATCCGGCAACCGGTCGTCGGATTCGGGGATGAGGACGGCGGCGGTGCGTTTGGCGCGGGAGAGATCGACATGCCGCCGGAGCCAAACGAGCGTGATAAGCAACGCGAGCACGGTGTAGCCGAGGATCGCGGCGCTCATGCGTCGGCTCGCCTGACGGTTCGAGTGGGCATCATCGTTGCGGCGCGATCAGGGCGAGCCGAGGTACGGGCGCGTTGATTCACCGGTGTGCTCGCAGGTCATTCGCCGTCGCGGCGGTCCTTGTCGGTCTCGGGCGGCGACTCGTCGGATTCCTCCTCCTCGTCGGCGGACTTCTCCGTCTCCTCGGTCTCGGACTCACCGGCTTCGTCGGTCGGTTGCTCTCCGGTCGCTTCCTCTTCGGTTGCCGGCGCCGATCCAGTTGACTCGGCCGGCTTCGACTCCTCGGTGGATTCCGCCGGGGGCGGCCCAATCGGCTCCTCCTCTTCGACGTACACCTCGCCGAGATCGGTCTCGTCGACGTCGCGGCGCAGGAGGAAATAGGCGATGGTGCTGCCGCTCAGGTAAAAGGAGGCCAGAAACGCCCAGGGCAGGACGCGCAGCGGGAGAATCCACAGGCCCAGGATGACACCCCAGACCAACTGCCAGTTTCCTTCGGTCTCGGTGATGAAGCTATGGAGGGCATCCATGGTCGGCGCGTCCCAGAACGCTTCCAGCTTCTCGCCGCTGCCGAAATTAACGAACAGGTGCGTCGAGGCCAGCGTGAGCCAGATGACGAATTTGATGATGAGCCAGGAGAGGCTGCCATAGACGACGGCGATAAGGGCGTACCAGATGAGGCGCAAGGGGCGTCCGAAGAAATAGCTGAAGCTTCGCGAAATGGCGTCGAAGCAGTCGGAGCCCTCGACGGCGACGGTGGGCATGAAGAGGCTTCCGGCGGCGACGGTTCCCACGGCGACCAGCGCGATCACGAAGCCGCCAAAGAGGGCGAGGAAAAACGTCAGGGCGACGATGACGTCGCCGACGTAGGGGATTCGGAGAACGAGTCCGCCGATGAACAGGGCCAGCCCGACGCCGAAGCAGATGAGCAGGGGCACGATGGGGGCCATGAAGAACCCGCCGAGCAGTTTCCCTTTCGTAAATTGAAAGACCTGGCCGACGGTTGGGGCCTCGTCTCGGCCGAACTGCAGGGCGGCCAGCCGGCAGATGGCGCCGCCGAGGAATCCCCAGATAAGCAGCGCCACGACCAAAAAGAGGATGGCGTAGAACACGTGCTGGGTGGTGAGCCAGATGAAACCTCGTCCCATGAGCACGAGGTTTGCGAAGGCGCCGCGCATGGGGAATCGGGTGGTTGGATCGAAAGAAACGGCCATGGCGGCGCCGGGCTTGACGGCGCCGATGATCCGGCCGTGGCGGACGGATTCGATGGCGTCGCGGATGCATCCCAACTGGAAGTCGGCGAAGACGTCGAAGACCCCCTCGGTGAGCTGCTCTTCGTCGACCTCCGTCTCGATTCCTGCGATGTAGCGGGGAATGGCTTTTTCGTGGACGCCGTTGCCCGTCGAGGTCCAGATCCAGTCTAGCAGGATGCCCCAGAGGAAGGTCAGCAGCAGGGCACACAGTGCCAGGACGAGTTTGCTGGGATGGATGGCGATCTTGAACGTGCGGAGGAGATGGCGAAGGCCTGAACCGTCCATCCAGTCCAGCGGTCTCGATTGTTCGGGTTGCACACTCATCGAGATCTCCTTTTAACCCGGACGTGCATGATAAAGCCCGCACCCTGGGAACGGGTTCACGTGCGAGGGGCATCGCGGCCACGATCTCGCACTTTCAGATTGCTTGCCCGAGCGCGGTGAGCCGACCCGCCACGCGCCACACGAGCCGACCTAGCTGTCATTATACTTTCCGCCCGGCGGTCCACAACGCCGTATCGGGGCGAAACGGAGGTGAAAATGACAGGTCAATGGTCGTTGGTCAAGTGGATTTTAGGGATGGATTTCGGCCGGAACGTGGCGGCGGCGGAATGTGAAGGCATCGGACGAAGGATGTTATGACTCGTCGCTGTCACCGGCGTGCTCGTCTTCGCCGGTTTCATCGGACTCATCCGCTTCTTCAAGCGGCGTACTGACGCGGAACTCCTCGTCGAACCACTTGCCCAGATCGATAAGCCGGCATCGTCTGCTGCAGAAGGGCCGATGTGGTGCGTCTTGAGGATGATCGACGTGTCGAACGGCCCCGCACGTCGGGCAACGCAGAACGTACATGCCGGATTGCGCTGGTTGGGGACTCAAGCGGCCTTGGTGGTGGAGCCACCACCGTCGGGCTTCGGGGGTTTCGGGCCGCCCTTGGACCCGGATGCCTTGGACGACTTGTCCTTGGAATCCTTGCCGTCCTTGGTCTTCTTGGCGGTGTCCTTGTCTCCGCTGGATGCTTCCTTTTCGGCCTTGGCGGCCTTCTTGTAGGAGTCAGAGCGGTAATCGGTTTCGTAGAAGCCTTCGCCGCGAAAGAGCAGGGCCGCTCCGGTGCCGATCAGTCGCTTGACGGGGGCGTTGTTCTTGCATTGCCGGCAGTCGGTCTTGATGCGGCGCAGGGGCTTGGCGCTGATCGACTGAAAGACTTCGAACGTTCGTCCGCAACGGGTGCACTCGTATTCGTACGTGGGCATGACACCCTCCTATGCCATCGCGTCTTCGGTCCTGGCGGCGACGATGACCTTCGCGGGCCGCAGCACGCGGTCGCCGAGCTTGAACCCCTTCTGGAGAACTTCGAGGACCGTGCCGGGTTCCTTGTCGCCGGCAGGCTGCTGCATCATGGCCTCGTGGAACCTGGGATCAAAGGGGCGTCCGAGGGCGTCGATGGTCTCGACGTTGTGGTCGTTCAGGACTTTCATGAGATTATCGTAGATCAGGCGCACGCCTTCAAGAACGGTGGCGGCGTCGGCCGTGTGGCTCTGCTCGAGGGTGCGGTCGAAATCGTCGACCATGGCGAGGAGCGACTTGGCGAACGCTGCGTTGGCGAAGCGGACGGATTCGGAGAGTTCGTTGGCGGCGCGTTTGCGGATGTTCTGCTGTTCGGCTCTGGCGCGGAGCAGTTGCTCTTCGAGTTCGGCGACGCGCTGCCGGAGCTGCTCGACTTCGGACGGTTCTTCGGTGCGAGCGGGTTCGGCGCTCTCCGCCGTTTCCTGCGGGTTCGGGCCGTCGGCTTCAGGAACGTCGGGGTGCTGCCGATCCTGTTCGTCGTTCCTTATGACGATTTTCTTTTTCTTTCGTTTACTCATCGTTGTTCATCGGGCTGCAGCCATGCGCTATGCGATGTCCTCACCGGCGAAATACTTGATGAGTCGGTCAAAGAATCGTTTGGACTCGGGCGCGATGGTGCTGCCTTCGGTCTTGGCGTATTCGCGTAACAGCTCTTCCTGTTTCTTGGATAGCTTGGTCGGTATTTCAACGTTTGTCTGCACGAAGAGGTCGCCGCGGCGACCGGAGCGGAGGTCGGGCAGGCCCTGCCCGGCAAGCCGGAAGACCCGCCCGCTCTTCGTGCCTCGCGGGATTTTGACGTCGGCCTTTCCGTTGAGCGTGGGGGCCTCGATCGTGGCGCCGAGAGCGGCCTGGGTGAAGGTGATGGGCATGCGGCAGAGCAGGTTGTTGCCCTCGCGTTCGAGGAACGGATGAGGTTTGACGCCGACGTAACAGTGGAGGTCGCCGCGCATGCGTCCGTCCTCGCCGAGTTCGCCCTCGCCGCGGATGCGTACGGCCTGTCCGTCGAGGATGCCCGGCGGGATGTTGATCTCGACGGTTCGTTCGCGTGCGGTTCGGCCTGAGCCGCGGCATGTGGAGCAGGGGGTGACAATGGTCTGTCCTCGGCCGCGGCACGAGGGGCAGGTGGTGATGACGCGGCCGAAGAGTGCGCCGAGGCCGCCGGCCTGCTCGACCTGACCATAGCCTCCGCAGGTGGAGCATGTTCGCGTCTTGGTACCGGGGGCGGCGCCGCTTCCGCCGCAGGTGTCGCAGAGGTCGCTGCGCTGGAAGGTGATGGCTCTTTTGGTGCCAGTGGCGACCTCGTTGAGCGAGATTTCGACGGTCGTCTGGAGGTCCGCGCCGCGGGCGCGCCGTCTGCCGCCGCCGAAGAGGTCGCCGAACCCGAACATCGAGAAGATGTCCTCGACGTTCATGTGGGAGAAGTCGTGCACGCCGGCGCCTGAGACGCCCGCGTGGCCGAACTGGTCGTAGCGCTGTCGCTTGGCCGAATCGGAAAGGACTTCGTAAGCCTCAGAGGCCTCTTTGAACCTGATCTCGGCGTCGGCGTCGCCTTGATTGCGGTCGGGGTGATACTTCATGGCGAGCTTGCGAAAGGCGCGCTTGATCTCGTCGGAACCGGCGCTGGTGGCCACGCCGAGCACCTCGTAGTAGTCGCGCTTTTGAGTCGCCATCATTGTCGTCGCATCAAGGACTCAGGCGTTTCCCCGCGGCCGCCACCGACAAACGAAAAGGCGGACCGGTCGTGTCCGCCCTTGCTGCGTAGTTTTCGTTTGAACGGTCATTAGTGGACCGCGTGGACGGACGCTTTCTTTTTATCCTTCAGATCGGTCAGCATGACGTCGGTGGTCAACAGCAGACCGGCGACGCTGGCCGCGCTTTCCAACGCTGTCCGAACGACCTTGGCGGGGTCGATGATCCCGGCCTTGAACATATCGACGATCTCGCCCTTTCCGGCGTCGAAGCCCGCGCGTCCGGACTTCTCCAAAATCTGCTCGACGATGACATCGCCTTCGAAGCCGGCATTGATGCAGATCTGCCGGGTGGGCAGACGCAGGGCCTTTATGATGATGTCGATGCCGATCTTCTCGTCGCCGCGGGCGTTGTTTCGGGCTTTTTCGACGGCCGGGATTGCGCGAAGCAGCGCGACGCCGCCGCCGGCGACGATGCCCTCTTCCTTCGCGGCTTTGGTCGCGTGGAAGGCGTCGTCGACAAGGTCCTTACGTTCCTTGGCGTCAATCTCGGTCTGGCCACCGACGCGAATGATGGCGACGCCGCCGGTGAGTCTGGCCAGGCGCTCCTGGAGCTTCTCGCGATCGTAGTCGCTGGTGGTGGCTTCGATCTGGTTGCGGATCTGGTCGCAGCGTGCCTTAACCTCGTTCTTCTTGCCAGCGCCCTGGATGATCGTGGTGGTGTCCTTGCCGATGACGATCTTGCGGGCCTGGCCCATGTCGGACAGCGTGACGTTCTCGAGCTTGACGCCGAGGTCCTCGCTGATGACCTTCCCGCCGGTGAGGATGGCGATGTCCTGGAGCATGGCCTTGCGGCGCTCGCCGAATCCGGGGGCTTTGACTGCGGCGCAGTTCAGCACACCGCGGAGTTTGTTGACCACCAGGGCGGCCAGCGCCTCACCCTCGACGTCCTCGGCGATGACGAGGAACGGCTTTGACGAGGAGACGAGGTTTTCGAGCAGCGGAACGAAGTCGCGCAGATTCGAGATCTTCTTCTCGTGGATGAGAACGTAGGCGTCTTCGAGGACGCACTCGAGCGAGCCGGGGTCGGTCATGAAATAGGGTGAGATATAGCCCTTGTCGAACTGCATCCCGTCGACGACTTCTTTTTCGTTTTCGAGGCTCTTGCCCTCTTCGATCTCGACCACGCCGTCGTCCCCGACGGCCGTCAGCGCCGAGGTCAGCAGCTTGCCGACTGCCGCGTCGCCGTTGGCGCTGATAGTGGCAATGTTGGTGAGGTCGTCGTTGTCGCGGACCTTGACGGACTGTTCCTTGATGGCCTTGACGGCGGCATCGACGGCCATCTCGATGCCCCGCCGGACGGCCATCGGGTTGGCGCCGGAGGCGATCAGCTTGAGGCCCTCGCGATAGATTCCCTCGGCGAGGACAGTAGCGGTGGTGGTGCCGTCTCCGACCTTGTCGCTGGTCTTGGAGGCGACCTCGTTAATCATCTTGGCGCCCATGTTCTCGAAGGGGTCGGGCAGCTCGATTTCCTTTGCGACGGTGACGCCGTCCTTGGTGACCCTCGGGGCGCCGAAGGATTTATGGAGCAGGACATTCTGGCCGACAGGGCCGAGCGTCACCTTGACGGCCCGGGCGAGCTTCGTGATTCCCTCCAGAATGCCCTGTTGGGCGTCGTTTCCGAAAAGCATCTGTTTTGACATTGTGGGCTCCTGGTTGCGAATCAGTCGACGATGGCCAGCAGGTCATTCTCTCGAATGACGACGTAGGTGTCGCCGTCGAACTCAATCTCGGTGCCGGAATACTTGCCGTAGAAAACCTCATCGCCGATTTTGACGCTCATCTCGCCGCGAGCGCCGGAGTCGAGCAGTTTGCCGGGTCCGACGGCGATGACGGTGCCGCGTTGCGGTTTCTCTTTGGCGGTGTCGGGCAGGATGATTCCGCCCGCGGTCTTCTCTTCGGCTTCAGCGGGTTCGACCAGCAGTCGGTCGTCGAGCGGTCGGAAGTTGACTTTTGATTTGCCCTGCCCTTTACCTTTGCCCTTGGTTGCGGTGGCGGTTGCCATGGTTTATTGCCTCCCTCGCTTGTTGCGGTTTTCTCTTATGTTTTCTGACGGAAGCCGCGGGCGATTCACCGGTCGCCGGTACGCGGCCGCGAATTCCTGTTACATCATGTCCATGTCTTCGCCCGGCGGCATACCCTCGTCGTCGTCCTCCTTGGGTTTCTCCGTGACGATGCAGTCGGTGCTGAGGACTATGCGGGCGACGCTACTGCCGTTCTCCAGGGCGGAGCGGACGACCTTGGTCGGATCGATCACACCGTCCTTGACGAGGTCGCCGTACTGGAGTGTGGCGGCATTGAACCCGAAGGCTCCGGACTTGGCTTCGACCTTGCTGACCACCACACCCGGTTCAAAGCCGGCGTTTCTGGCGATTGCTCGGATGGGAGCTTCGAGCGCCTTGCGGACGATGGCCACGCCGGTCTTTTCGTCGGCACCGGTGATGCGCACGTTTTCCAGAGCGCTCTTGCATCGCAGCAGGGCGACGCCGCCGCCGGCGACGATGCCCTCTTCGATGGCGGCTCGGGTCGCGTGCAGGGCGTCCTCGATGCGGGCTTTCTTTTCCTTCATGTCGGTCTCGGTGGAGGCACCGACGTTGACCTGCGCGACGCCGCCGGCGAGTTTGGCGAGTCGCTCCTCGAGTTTTTCGCGATCGTAGTCGCTGGTGGTGGCCTCGATCTCGTTGCGAATCTGGGCGATGCGCCCCTGGATCTCGCCGGTGGAGCCGGCTCCCTCGACCAGCGTCGTATTGTCCGATGTCACGTGAACTTTCTTGCACTGGCCCAGGTCGGCGATGGCGACGCTTTCGAGGTCGATGCCGAGGTCCTTCATCATGGCCTTGCCGCCTGTGAGGACGGCGATGTCCTGGAGCATGGCCTTTCGGCGGTCGCCGTAGCCCGGGGCCTTGACGGCGCAGACGTCGACGATGCCGCGAATCTTGTTGACCACGAGCGTAGCGAGCGCCTCGCCGTCAATGTCTTCGGCGATGATGAGGAGCGGACGTTTGGCTTTGGAGACCTTCTCGAGAAGCGGGATCAGTTTCTTGACGCTGCTGATCTTCTCCTCGTGGATCAGGACGAAAGCCTTGTTAAGCACGCACTCCATCGTTTCCTGGTCGGTGACGAAGTGGGGCGAGAGGAAGCCGCGGTCGAACTGCATTCCTTCGACGACCTCGATGTTGGTGTCGGCGGTCTTGCCCTCTTCGACGGTGATGACGCCGTCCTTGCCGACCTTGGCGAAGCAGTCGGCGAGGACCTCGCCGATGCTGCGGTCGTTGTTGGCCGAGATGGCCGCGACATTGATGATCTCGTCACGGCGGTCGATCTTGACCGGTTTGGACTGCTCGCGCAGAGCGGCGACGACCTTTTCAACCGCGGTGCCGATGCCTCGGTTCAGGGCATTGGGGTCGGCGCCGGCGGCGATGTTCTTCATACCTAGTCGGATGATCTCCTGTGCGAGGACGGTCGCGGTGGTGGTCCCGTCGCCGGCGACCTTGCTGGTCTTGCTGGCGGCCTCCTTGACGAGTTGGGCCCCCATGTTCTCGTACTTGTTCTCGAGATCGACCTCTTCGGCGACTGTGACGCCGTCCTTGGTGACGGTGGGCGATCCCCACCCCTTATCGATGATCGCAGTTCGGCCGCGCGGTCCGAGCGTGGCCTTGACCGCGTTGGCGAGCTTCTGCACGCCGTTCCACATTGCCTCGCGGGCATCTTCTTGAAAGGCGAGTTGTTTGACCGCCATGCCAGGTACTCTCCTAAATCTCGGTGTGAAATCTTGACCGCGTCGCGGTTGGTTCGGTCCTACACTGCCGCCGCTGGTCCGTCTGCAGCAGGGCGGCTGGATCGGGTCTCGGGTTCGTCCGGGAGAACGCAGCCCGTTCCCTGGGCGGACCCTCACCCGGAGCCGATTGAGCAACTTGAGCGCCAGACCCGGCAGACGTTTCTGCAAGGCCACAAGTCCTTGAGGGTCAGAATGTTATGGGTGGTGCGCGGGTGAGTCAATCGTGCGCCAAACTGCCAGCTTGGCAGCAGGGTTGGTCAGGCGCGGGCTATGGTGCCAAATTGACAGATGGCACTGGGGCAAGTGGCGTCGGTTGTCTGGGCCGGGCGCCGGGCCTACGATGCGACCGATGTCAGCGGTGATCGCCAACTGGCTCGAGCGTCACCGGCACCCGGCGTCGCGGTGGCTGCATGCGGTGGGGATTCCGATGCTCGTCGCAGCGTTGGTGCTGGCGGTGGGGCAGCTTGTCCAATGGCGCTGGGACCTTTGGTGGCGGCCGGTGGGGCTGCTGGTGTTGAGCTACGTATTGCAGTGGATCGGGCACCGGATCGAGGGGAACGACATGGGGGAGGTCGTTTTGATCAAGAAGATGCTGGGGCGGCCTTACGTGGCGGTGTCGCCGCGCTACGCCCGGGGCGGGGAGACAGCAGTCGAATGAGCGGCGCGGTGACTGTGCGAGCGGCGACGCGGGAGGACCTGCCGACGATCGTGGCATATAACCAAGCCCTGGCGCGTGATACGGAGGGGAAGCAGCTCGACGAGGCAGCCTTGACCGAGGGGGTGCGATGGGCGCTGGCTCATCCGGAGGTCTGTCCGTACTTCATGGCCGAGCGCGGTGACAAGGTTGTCGGGCAGTGCATGGTGACGTTCGAGTGGTCGGACTGGGAGAACGGTTGGCTGTGGTGGTTTCAGAGCGTGTATGTTGATCCGGCCGCCCGGCGCGGCGGGGTGTTTCGGGCGTTGTTCAAGCACGTCGAGGAATTGGCTCGTTCGAGCGCGGACGCCCGCGGCCTGCGCCTTTACGTGATGCAAGCAAACCGGGGTGCGAAGGAAACGTACGCCGCGCTGGGGATGCGTCCATCGGGGCATGAGGTTTATGAGGTCGATCTGATGTAGAGGTGTTTTCGGTTGTTTCTCACAGATGGCGTTGTGGCCCATGTTTCCGCGCGAAACGCCGCGTGATGCTGATGTTGTTTACCTTTCCAGCTCACGCGGGGTCCGCACCGGAGTCCGTGCCATCCGCGATCACATCCTGCGGCTTTGGTTATGGGTCATCTGAAAGGGCTTCCTCTCTAAGCGTCTCCAGGAGCTTCACGGACCGACCGAAGACCTCTCCGTGCGATGTCGAGGACCCTCCGCCCTGGTAGTAGTCAAAACCTACGTCGCCATGGTCCACGTGGAGACTTAGCTCCCGGCCGTCTGATATTTCGATCGCTTCCTTCAGAAGGGTAATGGCTCGATGGTGATTGCCCAACTTGATCGCCATGCGTGCCAAGTGGTATTTGAGATAAGCCAACTCCGAAGCCAAGGCCGGGCGCAGCGGCCTGTCAGCTCCTGAACGTTCCACAGCGATTGGAAGGCTGTCTTCGTACGCGCGAAGACGGCGCTCAAGAACTCGAGCGGCACGATCAAAATCGCCAGCCCGTTCGAAACCTCCGACGCACTGATAGAACAACTCGATCCCTCGGCGACGGCCGCGAGGCAGATCGGATTCGAGCGCAATGACTTCGCGCTCCAACAATTCGGCGCTTTCCCTGTGGCGGCCTCCCAGTGACAGCGCCCGCGCCTTCATGCTCAGGGCGATGCGCTTTTCTGTGGGATCTTTCGCGGCGGCAAGGCGCCCCTCGGCGTGCTCCACAATGTCATCGTAACGTCCGACAGAGTACATAAGGTAGAGCAGCACGTCGTCTCGAGTCGGATAGGCGTTTTTCGCTGCGCGAAGGGCGTCGATCAGTTCATTAATGAGATCCTGGTTGACCCTTGCCTGTCCGCTTGATATAGCGCCGGATGCAATCTGGGCGAAGGAGAAGAGCCTGAAGCCAAGGTGAACAGGATCCACGGGATCACCGGCTCGCAGAGCACGAGTGATTGCACGGATATACTCCTGCGCGACTTCATAGGCGCGCCTGCGTTGCCCGGACGAGCCGAGCTCCGTATATTCAAGATACAATGCGTCCACTACCGACGCGCCGGGGGGCGCCGTTGTCAGGAGGTCCGCGCAGAACTTTTGAGCCCGCCGGCCGAAGCCGAGCGAGATGAGGTCCATCTTCCGCAGAAGCGTCCCGGGCATGATCATCCTCGTCGGCTTCCACGGTGCCTTGACAATGGCGAAACAGTAAGGGTCCAAGCGGTCCGCGCGCGAACCCTCACCCGTTATCGGACCGTCTTCCACGTCCAGAATCGACAGCAACTTATGGGCGTATCGCCGCGAATTGGTCGTGTTTCCTGTCGCGGAAGTCGCTCTTGCAGCAAAATAATAGAGATTGGCGCGGATTTGCCATTGCGCGTCCCGCGTACCTGCGCCGTAGAGACTCTCGAATTCTTCGACGATTGAGGAGAGAGCAGACGATGCCTCACCTACCCTGCCGTCGGCCAATAACTCGAGGCCGATCAGGTACCGGGCGGCGAGTGCGGCAGGTGTGTCAGGGTACGTCCGCACGAGTGGTCTAAAGTGAATTGACGCGCGTGCGTTTTTGGTCTTAGACCATGAACCATTGCTGACATCGTCGCCGCAATACCACTTGACCCATAACGCGTAGGAGGTCCAACGGGCAGCGTGGGGGTCGTTCGGCTCCAATGCTTCGAGCAGGCGGTCCATCAGAGCGTCGTAGTATGGGAGGGTTGCGACAGGGTACTCCTTCCAAACTTGTCTACCCTGCGTGCGTCGCAACGTCTTAAAACACTGTATGATAGTCAGCGGATTACGCGGTTCTTCGCACATCGCACGAAGGCGGTAGGCACGTTGAAAAATGCGTCCCCTGCGTTTGACATGGGAGTCATGAAGCTTTGGCTGCGGATTCCGGCTGATAAAGGACCGTTCCTCAGAGGCACGCCGTTGTCGCAGTGGACAGACGAGCTGATCCAGCTCGTCTGGCCATCCTGCCTCGAATGCGGACAACGGCGCTTTGTACAAGACGGTGCCCGTCACGGCGTCAATCGAGCGCACCGAGGGTGCCGCGTCGGGCCCGTCCGCGGAGTTGGCGCGCACGGAGACAAGAACATCGATCGGCAGCCACGTGCGGCTGAACAGTTGATGTGTGCGGAAATCCGGGGTGACACTGAGGTCGGCTTCCGCGGCTAACTGCCGGATCCAAGCCGGTGAAAAAACCTGGATAGCCGGCTGACGCCGCAACGCGTTTGCGATTCGTTGCCCCTGCTCGCTTACTGCTCCGTCAAAATAGACGGCCGTCACTCGTCGCGGGCCTGTTTCCGCCTTGCCGCCGTCGAGCCGGTCCAGCAGCGCCCGTCCTGCTGTGGTCCCGGCGATGTCGTCATGCACAATTCCTGCAAAATCGTCCAGGCCCAGCACCTGATAAGACTTCATCCTCCACAACTTGGCGATGATGAAACTTGGGTCCGCGTTGGCGGCCCAATTGAAGTATTCGCTTGCGAATGCCGGTCGGCCCGATACGTAGTGGTCAACACCCCTGTAAAACTGGAGCGCGACCTCCGGGATCGAGGTGAAACCAGGGACGGGCTCCCGCCCGACACTGGGCGCGTTTTGCTTACCGACGACAAAGCGCGCGATGCGGTCGGCCAACTCCTCAATCGCAAAGCTCAATTGTTCGTAGCTGTCGCGGTTGGCGACGATTTCCGAGACTTCGACTCCCGTTGCGGCGTCGGCGATGGAGACGGTCAACCTGACACCGTCGTCTTTCAGCCGTTCTACGGTGCCTCTCGCCAAGTACCTGACCCAGGGCAGCCGGGCGCGAATGATCTCGCCGGCTTTCAAGAAGCCGCCGGTTTGCAGTTCGCGCTCCGCCAGGACGTGCCGAAGCTCCAGGCGCTCGATTGTGAACACGCCTTGGTTTTGAAGCGAGACAGTCAGGTAGTCGGCAACGCCAAGGGCTGAAGAATCCACACCGTCGGAGCTGTCCTTCATCGCGAAGTCGAGCACGGCGACGCTACGGGGATGGGCGAAACGTTCATCGTGGTCACGGCCGACGGTTGCAACCTGAGCGTGTACGAAAGGTATGAACGGCGACAGCTGGCAGGCGACGGAGAAGATGATCGGGCCCCGGACCCCAGTCACGGGTACGGCTCTGTCACGCGTCATGGCCTTACTCCACATCCGACGCTTGCCCTTACCGCACCAATGAAGGCACGATCTGCTCCACCAGACGCTGCGCTGCCCTTTGGAGGGCGATTTTGCCGGCCAACTCGTCGCCGATATCGATTCCTATCGCCATCTGTCTTGCGGCAGCCACTATGTTTCCGGAGTCTCGCTCGACCGCCTTGATCTCCACACGCCCGCGGCAGGACACCAGGTTGCCGCGTCGCGAGCCGAACTCACTGATCGCCTCGCCGACGATTTCAATGCTCGGCGATTGGGCGGTCATGCCCGAGTCGACAACCGTGAACCCGAGTTCAATCAGTGCGCGAGTGAACTCCGTCTCGGCGGCCGGATCGAGCGATCGGCGCCCGTTGTGCGTCTCGGTGATGCTGATCGACACGACCGGGCGGTCAGACCCCTCGATCTTGCGGGCGAGGCGCTTGAGGAAATCGCCGGTCTTGTCGTGCTCGGCAACGAGTTGTTCGCGGTTTCGGCCGATGTTCGCCGCAACCTTGTCCGCAAGCCTTTCAATCATTTCCGGAAGGGCACCGTTCAGATCTTGACGCACCGACTCGCCAAACACTCTACACGTCTCCGTGCCAATGATCTTGACGACGACGTGCAACTCGTCGCCGAGCACAAGGACCTTCCCGGTCACGAGCACTTTCGCACCGGTGAGTTGTCCGAATTGCGAGGCAGTGGCTGAACTGACCAATCCGGACAATCCAAGTTCCTGTTCACTCAAAGCCAAGTCAAGCCGCTCCCGCTCGACCGTAGCAAGTGAGCGCTTTTCAGAGAGCCGGGCCGTCAGGAGAAGACTCACCTCGCGGCCCATCTCTTTGGCGCGTTCGTTCGGGCCATCAAAATCGAGCACTGCAACTGTCACGACCGGCGCGCGGTCCTTCGCCGCGGGCGCGCGTTCACGCCCGCTGGACGGATTAACACACACAAGCCCCGCGACGACGAGGGCCAGAACAAGCCCGGTACTGCAGTTGCCCACCTCCCGGGCCGCTCGATCATATTTGGCGTTCATGGCATGAGCCCCTCATCAAGCTTATGGTCATTCTATTCCGATCGTTCCGCTGACAATCTCCAGCAACGCGAGCTGTGCGCGCGGGTCAAAAGGAAGCGCGTCCAGCAGTGTCATTTCGACGTCCGCGCGTACCCGTTGTCCAATCGTTCTGTAGATAACAGCGGGGAGGATGCGCGCGGATTCTTTGAAGACCACGACGTTGGCGCGATTCCTCATCAGAGCTTCGATCCGCTTCTGCGCCATGTGCTGAGTTGTGATGTCCCCAGTATCGTCCGGCCATACTACCAAGGCGATCTGGAGCGAGGTCTTGCGGTTGTCGGATTGCTCCATTCGCCGGGGCGAAGATACGACTGGTTCGAAAGAATGTTCCGACGCCGTGATATCGATGAACGGCACGCGTTGTTCTTTCAGGAATGATTTCAGACGACCGGTAGGGTCCAGCACTGCGAGGGAGTTACGCTCCGCGGCCGCCCGGAAGGGCGCGAGCAGATCGCTGGGATACACTTTGAACTGGACGGCACCCCTTTGGACCCATGGCCGCCCCTTGTTTGTCTCGGCGAAGAACCGAAGTTCCATGGTAGTGGGTCGCGCGACCTCCGGTACCGCGAGAGAGAATGATAGCTGTCGACGGCTCTTATGCTGTGGTGTCGGTGGCATGGGAAGTTCAATGCTTTCTCCCACAGGCATGTCAAGACGGTGCGCCTTTTGGAAAAGCCTGGCACGCAACGTGGTGCCTGCATTGGACGGAGCGGAGATCGAAACATTGAGCTTGAGCCAGCGACCGCCAAAAACATGGGCGGCAACGGCATCTGTTACACGGTATTCTGGGTTATCGATCGTGGCCTTTACGGCCCATGAAGGAGTCTCTGCGGGCGATGCATCTGGCGCCGGAGCCGCAAGGACAGTCAACAATACGGTGGCCGCGCGGGTTAGAGTTCTGTCTCGAGGTGAAACTGAATCCATCGGTCCGCCGCTCCCTCGGCAAGTTCGCCCAGCGGGCATGAGAGGGCATCGTTGACGCAACCAATCATAGCCGCCTCCCTTTCGCAGTCAACTCCAAATGTCGGCGCATCTGGCACGCGAACAGACGAGTCGCGCGATCCTCAGACAACGTCGCGCTGAGGAACCGGCGAGATAAGAAGATTCGGCCCGAGGAACCACTTAGCCCAACCGATTGCGCGTCAAGATAAGCGACGGGGAATTCTGGTCCACGATACGATTGGGCCCGCCGTGGCAAGTGCGCTGGTACGCGACGCCACGGCATGGGCGTGTGAACGGGAACGAATAGCCCGCAGTCGTTTTTGAAGGAGGCGACATTGCCTGTCGGCTGCAGTTGGGTACCCTGATGGCCGGGGGTCAACGTCGGGCTTGGTCGCCTGCCCCTTTTGGCGAAGGACGAGAACTCACGTGGCAGACAGGAATCGCCGGACGGAGGATGCTTGAGTTTGGCCACCGCGCCCCTGGCGGGCCATGCGGACTCGCGAAAGCAAAAAGTAGGCCCTCTTAGCTGGAGGTGACACGACCATGACTACCACGCCCGCCGTCGCCGTCAGCGGAAGCCACGGACTCGTCGGCAGCCGCGTTTGTCGCCATCTGTCCAGCGACGGATATCGAATCATGCGTCTCGTGCGTGGCCCGCAACCAGGGGACGAGGACGCCGTTTACTGGTCTCCCGGCGCGTACGAGTTCGACGCCGAGAGGCTCGAGGGCGTCCACGCCGTGATCCATCTGGCAGGTGAGAATATCGCAAACGGCCGATGGACCGAGGCCAAACGGCGCGCCATCCGCGACAGCCGCGTCAAAGGCACGCAGTTGCTGTGTGAGGGCATTGCCGGATTGGAGCGCAAGCCCGACACGCTCATCTGCGCCTCGGCAATAGGATATTACGGAACGCGCGGCGACCAGGTGCTGACCGAAGAGTCGGCCGCAGGCGCCGGATTCCTGGCCGAAGTCACGCAGGAATGGGAATCGGCCGCCGAACCTGCGCGAGAGGCCGGCATACGGGTCGTCACGCTTCGTCTGGGGGTCGTGCTGGCCCGCGAAGGGGGCATGCTCGACAGGATGCTCACGCCGTTTCGATTGGGCCTCGGCGGCGTCGTCGGCAGCGGCGAGCAGTACATGAGCTGGATTGCGCTCACAGATCTCGTCGCGATCATCGATCACGCCCTGCGTGACGACGAGCTAAGTGGCCCGGTGAACGCCGTAGCGCCAAACCCCGTGACCAATACCGAATTCGTCAAGACGCTGGGCCGCGTCCTGCACCGGCCAACGATCTTCCGCCTTCCGGCGTGGCTGCTGCGGACGGCGTTGGGTGAAATGGCTGAGGAACTGCTCCTGCCGAGCGTCCGAGCCGTACCGCACCGGCTGGAGCAGAGCGACTTCGAATTCCTCTACCCGCGTCTCGAGGGCGCCTTACGCGCCGAACTCGCACGTCCGGCGTAAGCTGCAGCGCAACGCCGCTATCGTCGCTGATGTCCCGGCCGATCGCACCGCCCGCGTTCGAAGTCGGGGTGCTCGGCCCACACGGCGAGCGCATTGTCAGGGCACCAGGAGTCGCTGAAATGCCAGCATGGCAGCAAAGGCAAGCGTCACGGTGGTAGCGGCCGCCGCGCTGGACGCATGCTCGAGCGCATCAGGAATGAGCTCCGCAAACACCATCCAGATCATCGCGCCGCCCGCCAATCCGAGTCCGAACGGAAGAAACGGTTCGAATACGAACACCAGGACGAACGCCGGCAGCGCCATCAGCGGCTGGGGCAAGCTGGTGAAGACGCTCCAGCCGGCCGCCTTCCAGAGCTGCGTGCCGCGCGGCACCAGAACGAGGCTGATCGCAAGTCCCTCCGGAACGTTGTGGACGGCGATCGCCGCCGTGATAAACACGCCCAGTTCCTTGCCACCGCCGAACGAAACACCCACGCCCACCCCCTCGGCGAACGAGTGCGCCGTCATGACCCCCAGAATCAGCAGCGCCTTTCGCGCATTGCCGCCCGCCAGATCCGCGATGTCGAAGCCTCCCCGTCGGCGAATCAGGCGGTTGGCCAATACAATCAGGCACACTCCCACCAGAACTCCGGCCAGCGTTCGCGCCGGACTCGACGCAGAGCCCTCGGAGACAAGACTGTGAGTGGCCGCCAGCATCAGCCCGGCCGCGACTGCATTGGAGATGCTCAGCAACCAGCGGTTGATATCTCTTACAAAGAGGAAGGGAATCACGCCGAGACCCGTGGCCAGCGCCGTAAGCCCGGCGGCAAGCAGTACCGTCCAGATGTTGACGCTGGTCATCGCCGGACTCGCCATGTCCCTTACCTCACAACGACGATGTTTTGGGAACGTGAACGCCTGCTGAAGCGGGCATGAATTCGCAGTCAGCCGGCGGGCGGCGGGCCACTGTTGATTCGCAAGGGGAGGCGCATCGAGCCGTAAGGCGGGGCAAAGCCCGGTTGGTCACAGTCATGAGGACCTATCACGGGGACCCCGCAACCATGAGGCCTTTCAAATCATTCAGTTCGAATTCAGTCGTCTGTCGCGCAGAGGAGCTAACTTGGCCCGTTCGTCTGAAACACGACGCATGGCGGGGATAGAACAAGGCCCAGCACAAGCGCAACGAGGGACCCGATACATGGACCTGAAGCTCGAGGGCAAACTGGCTGCAGTAACCGGCTCTACCAAAGGCATCGGCCGGGCCATCGCAGAGAACCTTGCCGACGAGGGGGCCACGACCGTGGTAAACGGGCGGACAGAAGAATCCGTCCAGGCTGCGATCGCCGAAATGAAATCGGCCGATCGCCTCCGTGACGTCGCGGCCGACCTCTCCGCCACCGATGGTGCGGAGCAATTCATCCATGCTGTCGAGCGCGAGGGTCCCCTCGATATCCTTGTCAACAACCTCAGCATTTTCGAGGTAAAGCCCTTCGAACAGATCAGCGACGATGAGTGGCGCAGCTACTTCGAGATCAATGTGCTCAGCGGAGTGCGTCTTGCGCGCGCATTCCTGCCGCGCATGATCGAACGTGGCTGGGGAAGAATCATCTTTATCTCCAGCGAGTCGGGCCTGAATATCGACGAGAACATGCTGCACTACTCCGTCACCAAGACCGCTCAGATCGGCCTGGCCCGGGGGCTGGCCGAGATGACCCGAGGCACCCAGGTCACCGTCAACAGCGTATTGCCGGGCCCCACCAGAACGGAAGGCGTCGAGGAGTTCCTCGAGAACATCGCCGCCAAGGAGAACGTGGACCCGGACGAGCTGCGCAAGCATTTCGTGCCCCAACATCGCGCCACGTCGCTGCTGCAGCGCTTTGCCGAGCCGGAAGAAGTGGCCGCTCTGGTGACGTTTCTCTGCTCGCCGCTGGCGTCCGCCGTAAACGGCGCGGCGTGCAGGGTGGACGGCGGCGTCGTGCACACCTGCTTCTGATTTGCTCGCGCCGGCAGCACCAGGCGTTGGCCGGTGGCTCGGGAGTGCGACCTCTGGACATACGTCAAGGCCGGCTGGCAAGGCGGCGAATAACAAGCAATTCATACGCCGCTCAGCCCGAGGTCAGGCGCCGGCGTTACGAAGCTTGTGATGCGAGTCCTGGAATTCGAGAAAGCAGAGTACGCCAATGTCTGATGACTTATACAACGCTACCGTGGTGTTTCGAGAAGACGTGGGCACCCAGACGGCCGTCTTGCGGATCAAGCCCGACGACATGCAGGTGCCCGAGTTCACACCGGGGCAGTTCGTCACGATCGGGCTGGCCAAGGACGGCGAAGCCGACGCACCGGAAGACTTGATTCGGCGACCCTATTCGATCGCTTCGCCGGCGGGCGAGCGTGATCATGTCGAATTGTTCTTCGCGCACGCCGACGACGGGAAGCTGTCGAGCCGTCTGTGGGAGTTGAAGGTCGGGTCCCGGCTGTGGATGGACGATCGAATCAAGGGCACATTCACGCTCGAGGGTGTTCCGCAGGGCGGCGATCTGCTCATGATCTCCACCGGAACCGGAGTCGCGCCGTTCGTCTCGATGTTACGAACCTATCGCGGGCAAGGCCGGTGGCGCAGATTCATTCTGATCAACAGCGCCCGAACGGCGGCGGATCTCGGCTATCATGCGGAACTGGACGTCATAAGACGCGATGATCCGTCGATCGAGTACCTGCCGACGGTTTCACGCGAGCCGGAGTCCTCCGACTGGCGGGGCCTCCGAGGCCGGGCGCAGGAGGCGCTCACCGACCTATTGAATTCCGGCTCGGCCCGCGAAATCGACCCCCGACGGTGCCACGCCTTCCTCTGCGGCAACCCGGACATGATCGAATCGGTAAGCAAAATGCTGGAAGAGCGCGGGTTCTTGGTGAGCACCAAACACCAGGAAGGCAACCTCCACTTCGAACGCTATTGGACGTAAATGCCGGTGCCGGCCTGGCGTGCGCAAGGCAACGCTGCCCGAAGTTGAGCGCACGTGATTACCGCATGTGCCATTGGCAAGCGGAGCCGCTATAGGCGGTGGAGCTTGCCGGTGTGGATCTGCCGCCCGGCTCCCTGCTTGCCCTGATCGGCACGCTGCTCACGCACGCTCGCCATTCGACGTCGGATCAACTCCGAAGCGCGTCTACGGCCCCTCGACCGAAACCGTGATCTCGAAATCGGTGACCACGTCGGAATGCGTCAACGTGAACACGATGGTGTCGCCACAGCCGAAGTCGTCGCCGTCACGAAGCAGACCCGTCCGATCCTCGGGGCCGACGTCCCCGACAATCTGCAAGTCGGCATCGTCAATGATGACCGCCTGGAGTTCCTCACACGGTTCGGAAAACGATTCGGTCGCTCCGTCGGCGATCGTGAAAGTGCGCTCCGTGCCGGTTTCCTGGATGACGCCGTCCACCGTCTCCTGGTCGTCATCGAAATACAGCAAGACCTCCACCGGGAAATCGCCCTGGTTTCGCAACTCCACCGTCGTCGTTTCAGCCTCTTGCAGAGCATCCAGCAAGGCCTGAATCACGCCGCAGCCGCTCAGAGACAACAGCGAGCCTACCAGTATTGCAGCACCTGCGATCCGTAATGTTTCGTTCGTCATTTGATCCTCCACCCCGACCCCAATTGAAGCCTCCGCCTCGCCCAGGCGCGCCGGCCAAGGGCACGCCAGGCCCTTGCCGGGCAGCGAGGCTGTCTGTTCGACGCTGTCTGGTCAGCCGATCCGGGCCTTCCGCGTTCGGGGCTCAGCCGGCACGCTCCGCATCCGTGCGATCGCCGACAGCGGCTCGCCGGCGCGGTAAGCACCCGCATGCCGCCATTCACCCGTCGCGAAGTCGACTACGAACGCGATGACGCCGGGAACAATCCCGGGGATCAGCAGCAGCGCGTCACCAATGAGCCACGGGCACGCCTCTCCGCCTCCGGTATTGTCGTCCCAGGTCTCTATCTCACCGCTATGGGCGATCGTACAGCAGCCGGACGTGCCGACTGAGATGAGACACACCATCATCCCTGCCAGGATTCTCCTCCATTTGTTCACGGTTCACACCTTTCTGTTGTGACGGTCCATATCCGATTTGCGACCGTCTCCGTCTCGCCCGAGATTATGTCGGCGGGCGGGGCGGACGCCCGCGTATCAACGCGCCGATCAGAGCGGCCACGAACAGGATCAGGAACAGGAAAAACAGGATCTTGGCGATCGCCGTGGCGCCGGCCGCGATATTCCCGAAGCCGAAGATCGCCGCAATGATCGCAATTACGAAGAACGCAAGCGCCCAACTCAACATCACAAAACCCCTTTCGGTTAGAAACGTCAGTTCAAGCTGCGGCCTGGCGCCGCCACCGCAGCCGTATCGAAACACTTTCGGAACGCGACAAAGTTGCGCACACGGTGCGATACCCGGGGATGCCGACACGCGCGCCGAACGCCGCCAGCCCCACCGAGATCGTCCCTCTCAAAACCGCACGCTGGTCGCAGCTAGGACGCCCGCTTCTCGAATGCGGCGACCACGCGGCGCCCGCTCTTGTGATGGATCAGCCTTAATTCGTCGGCACCCAGCAGTTCGGCGTCGTACGTGTGCTCTTCGCCGTCCTGCTGCTTGAGCGAAAGCACCCCGTTCTCGAATGACCAGGTGCCCGACACGGATTCCGTCTCGCCGAACTCCTGTGCTTCAGCATAATACGTCCCGTCCTCCTGAAGCGTCAGGCTGGTAAACGCGAAGTCACGCCGCGCCGCCGTCGGATCGACTTTGGTCAGCGACCACTTCCCCTCCATCGTTGCACATCCACCCCCAATGGCCAGCAACGAAAACATGGGAATCATTCGATATCTCAGCATGTCTCATAGCTCCTTATGTGGTGCCGCATTCAGTGATCAGCCTTCGGTCAACTCCTCCGCAGCGTCCTCTATGTTCTCTCCCGCGTCTTCAACGGCCTCGGGAACATCGAGCTCGTCTGAATCGCACTTGATCGTTACCGTATCCGTTGCCATGAGGACGACCAGGACGCACAGGGCGACCACAACGAGCCATGGGGCATTCTTTCTCATATCCGACGCCTCCGGGTACGGCCCTTAGTCTTCGGCGAACTCCTCAACATGCCGCGCAGCATGACCCGCCTTCCCGAGCGCGGTGCTTGCGGGCGCCACGGCTTCACAACCGCTCCCAGCAGCATGCGCTCCGGGCCGACAAAAGAAGGCAGATATACACCGCCTCGTCATGAGCGGGCGTATAGGTACAGACTAGCCCGGCCGGCTGACGCCTCCCTGAATTCCGGGTATCTCGCCCGTAATCATGTGAACGGCGGCCTGCGCAACACACGCGGATGCGGATTTGGCCGCACAGTCAGTCGCCTGAGATAAAGGTGTACCGCGTTTACGCACGTAAAGGGTGCCGAGCCGGTAACCGACTCGCGCTTCGAGTGCCGGCCTCGACAACGCCGGCCGGATCGCCGCATCGATTACGGCTTTGTTACGGGGAATTCATGCGCAGTTCACGTCGCTCGGGCGATAATCCAGGGGATCGGCGTCGGTCACTGTCAGTCCAAACGCACGCGCCAAACCACGACGCATCACAAACGGAGGAGGTGTTTCATGCGAAAGCTGGTCAAATCGTTGCTGTTAACCGTGGTGCTGCTGATCGCAGCCGGCCTGTTCGCTCTGCCCCCGCAGGGAGCGCCGCAAGCGGCCGCGCAGATGTCCGAGGACATGCCGGACGCGGCTGCGATCTGGAAGGAGATGAAGACGTTGCACTACAAGCAGTGGGCTCCCTGGCCGGGCCAGGATACCGGCTTTTACCCGGGCAAGAGCCCGCACGGAAAGAAGCTCAAGCTTTTCATCAACCGCACGACGTTTGGCAACCTGGAGGATCCGCCCTTCGGCTCGATCATTATCAAGGAGAACTACAGCCCGGATGAAGAGCTCATGGCCATCACGATCATGAAGCGCATCGAGGGCTACGACTCGGAGAACAACGACTGGTACTGGGTGAAATACACGCCCGACGGCAGCGTGGCGATGCGCGGTGACACCAGGATCGCCGGCCAGGTGCAGTCGTGTAATGCGTGTCATTCGTCCGCGAAGGGCGGCGATTACATCTTCACCAACGACACAAAAACGCATCATCACGGAGACTGACGGGATCGGAGCGTTACGGCACTGCGCGCAGGTGACATCGGGCCAGGGCTGTCAATGCACGCGGAAGTGCCGAGCGTTGCACTGCCCCTGAAGCAGGGCGTGCCAGCGGCCCTCCGTTCAGCCGGGCTGAGCGCACGGTGCACTCAGCAGTCAAGAACACGAGAACCTCAATTTTGGAGAATAACGAATGACGAAATCAACCCGCCGCGATTTGAAAAAGGCGTTTCGCATGTCGGGTCTGGCGTTTCTTCCCCTGGCTCTCGTCCTCGCAGGCTGCCCGGGGGTCATGCCTCCCCCCGACGGCAACGACAATGACAACGGCAACGGAGACGACGTCGCCGCGACGGTGCGCATGCAGAACATCGCCTTCGTTCCGCCGGAAGTGTCCATCACGGTGGGAGAGACCGTCCGCTGGGTGAACGACGACATCGTTCTCCACACCACCACCAGCGGGAACCCGGGCGACGCCGACGCCGGCAGCTTGTGGGACTCGGGCCTGATGGGCGGCGGAGCATCGTTCGAGCACACCTTCAATGAGGCCGGCGAGTTCGTCTATTTCTGCGAGATACATCCGGTGCAGATGCGCGACGCCGTGGTCCCTGTGGAGCCCGCTGACGGACCATAGCCGTCACCCTCAACGAAAATCGCCCCGTTCCCGTGCCCATCCCACGTAAGGTCGGATTTCTCCGTGACACGCTCAGCGGATTGGCGCTATAATATGCGGCCATGGAGACCCGCCACGTCCGGACGCCGGCCCCGCGCGGGGAGTCACGTCCGTGATCGGTAAGGGAGGACCGATGCGTTCCATCGCCATCATGAATCAAAAAGGCGGCGTGGGTAAGACGACAACCACGACCAATCTGGCCGCTGCCCTGGCAGCCCGAGGTCAACGCGTCCTGCTGATCGACCTCGATCCTCAGGCCCACCTGACCATCAACTTCGGATGCGAGCCGTGCGACGAGGCCGACAGCATCTACTCGGTGCTGACCGACTCGGCCCCCATGCGGTCGGCCATGCTCCAGGTCGCAGACAACGTGCACCTGATCCCGTCGCACATCGACCTGGCCGCCGCGGAGCTCGAACTGGTCAGCGTCGTCGGTCGCGAGGTGATCCTCCGCGACGCCCTGGACCGCGTCCGCGACGAATTCGATTTTATTCTCGTCGATTGCCCGCCTTCTTTGGGGATCCTGACAGTCAACGCACTCGTCGCCGTCGAAGAGGTCTTCATTCCCCTCCAGCCGCACTTTCTCGCACTACAGGGATTGGGCAAGCTGCTCGATGAGACCATCCGGCTGGTGGCCAAACGGATTAATCCGGACCTGCGCGTCAGCGGCGTCGTGTTCACGATGTACGAGGGCGGGACGCGGCTGGCCGGCGAGATTCTCGACGACGTGAGAGAGTTCTTCGAAGCCTCCCGCGGGACGGACTGCCCCTGGTCCGAAACGCGCGTTTTCGACACGGTCATCCGCCGAAACATCAAGCTGGCCGAAGCGCCGAGCCACGGCCTGACCATCTTCGACTACGAGCCGCGCAGCAACGGCGCCGCCGATTACGCGCGTCTGGCCTGTGAGGTGCTCGGCATTTCCGAAGAGGTCGAGCCGGAGCACGACGCAACGCCGGGCGAGGCCGAGGACAAGAAAGAGTCTGAACAGGCTGCCGCTGAGCAAGAGGCGCCGGACCGCGTCGTCGCCGAAGTTGTCGATGCAAGCGAGACGACCGACGGTGACGTTATCGCGGAGGTCGCGGTTGGAGCGTCGCCGAACGAACCGCCCGGCGGAGGATCACACGACGCACCGGCATCGTCAGGCGATGCGGAAGCAAGCGAGCCCGCTGACGCTGACCATGAGCAAATTCCGTCCGGCGCAACACTCAAGATGCCCGAGCAGCAGTCGGACCCCTCGGACCGCGATCGGCGCGAGGACATTGCCAACATCGCTTAGCACCTCCCGGATCGAGATCACTTGGCCCGCCACCACCTCAGGATCATCTGGATTGTCTATTGGGTGGCGTTGTTCGTGGTCATGCACACGCCCAAACCCGATCGCGTCCGCCTGCCGGCCAGCCACCTTGACAAGGTGATCCACTTCGGCGTTTATGCGGTGCTCGCCGCTCTTTGCGCGATGGTCGCCGGGCACGGCGGGCGGAAGCTCACGTTCAAGTGGTATTTTGCCTGGACGCTCATCTTTGCATCCTACGCCGCCGCGGACGAACTGCTTCAGCCCTTGGTCAATCGCAGCGCAAGCCTGTGGGACTGGCTGGCCGACCTCGCGGGCGTCATCGTCGCATTCGCGGTGATCGCGTGGCGGTCGCGGCGGCGCCAGATCCACGTTGACGCCTGACGACGGCCCATCTACCCTTCTTTGAAATGAACGAGTCGGACTTCGACGCTGTCCACGCCCCCGATTGGCTTCACGAGCGCCGCGAGCGCGTCTTCCTCGTTTTTGCCGGCATCTTCGTCGGCTCGATGGCGATGCTAAACTTCATCGGCATCACGCGGTTCGTTCACATCGGCCCGCTTGCCCTGGCCGTCGGTGTCTTGCCCTATCCGCTCACGTTCCTCTGCACGGATTTCATCAGCGAGTTCTACGGCCGGCGACGCGCGAATGTCGTGGTCAGCGTCGGTCTATTGATCAACGGGCTGGTTCTCGGCACCCTGTGGCTGGGAGACCGGCTCCCCGCCGCCGACCAGCAGCCCTCCTGGCAGGTCCTCGACCTCGCTCAGCCCGTTTACCTCCCCGATGGAGAAGTGCTCCAGGGGAGAGCGGAGCTGTTCCACCTGATCTACGCCTGCATGCGCGGGTCGGTCGTCGCTTCGATGGTCGCCTACATGGCCGCGCAGTTCTGCGACGTCTATCTCTTTCACTTATGGAAGAAGCTGACGCGCGGCCGACACCTCTGGATTCGCAACAACGGCTCCACCATGGTCAGCCAGCTTGTCGACGCCACCGCCGTCATCTGCATCACCTTCGGTGCCCAGTACTGGGCAGGTGTGATCAAGCTGGCCGACATGGCCGCCCTGATTCGCGACAACTACCTGTTCAAAGTCACCGTGGCGGCCGTGGACACCATCCCGTTCTACATCGGCGTCCGACTCCTCAGCCCGTACTTGCGGATCAACCCCACCCGACGCCAAGGCGATTGACGGTCGTTCGTGCCAAGGACACCAGCCATCCTATCGCACCGGCTGCCACCAGTCCGCCTCAGGCGCACCCGCCACTGTTCCCCTTCGCGCACATCTCACAGCTTGATTCCCGCATGAAGCCCACAACGGCGAATCGCCTCACCACGATGCGGTTGCACGATCCACCCCTCATCGCTATACACCAAGCCGGGACTGGATCGCTTGAAGAGAGGATGTCAACGTGCCCGATGATCTGAACCGCATCCGAAACGCAGCATTCGCCTACGGGGCCAAAGAGCCACGCTCCTGGCAATGGCAGACCGACTCCGACGAGGTGCAATGGCAACGCACGCGAGAGCCCGGTCGAGAAACGACGCAACTCGTCATCACCAGCACGGTGGACACCGGGCGAGGCACCTGGTCCCAACGCATGCGCTGCAAATCCAACCAATGGTACCGCGTCGAGGCCACGGTGACGTGCGTCTGCGACGCAACTGTGGACAACGCGGGGGCCGCGCTCTGGGTCACGCCGATCAACCCGTCGGACGAGCGCGGCGACCGGATTCGCCTCGCCGACGCGCTCAAGTCCGTCGGCCCTTTGACGCTCCGCTCGTACTACAAGACGCCGACCAACACCAAGTGGCTCGAAATTGAGATCGGTCTGGACCGGGCCCGTGGATCGGTCACGCTCCACTCCGCATACGTTGTGGAGAATATCGAGCCGGATACGTGCAGCCATCCTCTGGCCTTGCCGCCGCCGCCCTACGCGTACCCGGCCGCGCGTAAGGTTCGTCGCGTCATGGTTTGCGACGATGTCGGCGAAGACCGGCACCTGACGGCCATGCTGCGTAAACGCTTCGGACGATCGGCTGTTCGCCACGTCAGATCGGCCGCGCTACGACGCGATCCGCCCAACTCCGACGCCGTCATCATCGCCTCGGACTCGCCACCGTCCGCCGTCCGTTCGTTGGCGGCGCTCGAACGCCTTGCAACGGGCCGCATCGTCATTGTGTCATTGCAGGCTTTCGCCCGCATGGGCGGCGACGGCCTGCGCGTCCGAACGGTCGAGCAGGAAGACGACCCGATCCATGCGGAGGTCTACCGGGCCGACTTCATGACGCGAGGCTTCGCCCTTCGCGACGTTTTCCCGCTGGCGTCGACGACGTCCGACCCACGGGTTTTCCGCCAGAACCACATTTGCAGGAGCGCCGCCTTGAACCGCCTCCGCAAAGAGCGCGGGTACGAGGTCGTCCTGCGTTCCATGACCGACCAGGACTCCACCTCAGAGCATCCGGTCTGCCTCTACAAGCCCACCGACGGGGGGGGCGTGATCGTTTTCGACGTGGACCCCGTCGAAACCCTGCCCACGACCTGCGACGAGCCGAACATCGCCGCCTACGTTCTGATGAACATGGTCGGCGTGGATCAGACATCACTGGGCCAGTACGCCGTCCCCGTCGAGACGGAGCAGGAATGGATCGACATTCTCAAGGAGATTTCCACGAGATACCCCGCGCTCGTGCTGACCGGCAGACGCCGCGAGGAACTGTTCTTCGAGTTGGGTACCCCGGTGGAAACGCTCGGCCTGCCCAAGCCGCGCAGGCCGCTGCTGCTAATCCGCACGGGACTCCGTGGCGACGACATGACCGGAATCTATGGTGCGCTCTGGTATCTCAAGCAACTTGTCCGTACCGATCCTTACGGAAATCCGTACGTACGGAACCTGGTCGATCGGTTCCGCCTGGCGTGGATCCCACTGTGTGCCCCGTGGCAACCGATCGGCTCGAACGAGTCGTTCGCTGCCGCCAGCGTGGACGCCGTCGCCGAATTCGAAACCGGCTCTGTCGCCGCCGTCATCGACGTGACCGACGCCCCTCGGCAGCAGTTGCGTGTCTTGTACCATAGTGAAGACGGCGACTACGCCCGGCAGGCCTCGGCGTTGCCCGCCCTCGCCGCCGACTTTTCCGCGGGGCGTTACTTCTACCGGACTGTGGAAAACGGCTCGCCGATCGGCCGGCGCGACGAGCTGGCCTGGCGATTCGAGAAGCTCATCCCCGAGGTGGCCATCGACCCGCGAGCCTTCGACACCGATTTTCACCGCGGCGCAGCCGAAGCCGGCGCTCGCTTGATTCGCATCGAGGTTCCCGGCTCGATCGCGAACTTCGTTTGCAATTCGATATGGCGAACTGACCTGGTCGCCACCACGCTCGAGCACGTGATCGGGCTGCAGTACGGGCTGTTGGCCGCCAACCGCCTCGCCTCCCGCGTGACCTTCGACGGCTATCCGCCGCTCAGACCGGGAGAAGCCATCGACGTCCCCGCCGGCGCACCGGGCGCCGACCTTTCATCAACACGCGCCGGATGATGTGGTCCTGACGACATGTCGCGGCTGACCGATCGAATCGTTCTCATTACCGGCTGCAGCACGGGCATCGGCCGCGTCACGACCGACATGCTGCTCGACCGTGGCCACACCGTCTACGCCACCGCCCGCCGCCCGGAATCGATCCAGCAGTTGACGGACGAACTTTCGCATTTCGGCGACCGTGCGCGCATCCGAAGGCTGGACGTCAATGACAGCGAGTCGGCCCAGGCCGTCGTCAACGAGATCCGTGACGAATGGGGACGCATCGATGCCCTGGTCAACAACGCCGCCTACGGCCAATCCGGAGCGGTCGAGGAGCTGACCCCCGACGAAATCAGAAAGCAGTTTGAAACGAACATCGTGGGGCTACTGGAGTTAACGCAGCGCGTGCTGGCTGCCATGCGACAGAGCGGATCCGGCCGAATCATCAACGTCTCCAGCGTGGTCGCTCACGTATCGCTGCCCATGACCGGCGCCTACAACGCCAGCAAGGCCGCCCTGAACGCCCTGAGCAACAGCATGCGAATGGAATTGCGCGGCACGGGAATCCACGTCATTCTGATCGAACCAGGCGCCATCAGAAGCGCCTTCCGAGAAAACTCGGTCGCCACGGTAACCGAAAAAGCCGCCGACCCGAACTCCCCTTACCACAAACATTACGAAGCCTGGAACAGGAAGTGGCGGCACCAACTCGGCCAAAAAGGCGCCCCGCCGGAAAAAGTAGCCCGCGCCATCACCCGAGCCGTCGAGTGCACCAAGCCCAAAACCCGTTACCGGGTGACCGCATCCGCCAAGCTGGCCCCCATAGCCCAAGCCCTCCTCTCCGACCGCTTGATCGACCGTATCATCCTTCGCCGCTTCGGCCTGAAGTGAGATGTAAGCGGCGCCCGGCCGGGATGCGAACGCGATCGGACGAGATGGCTTCGGACTGTCCGCCTGAAACCCGGCTACGAACCCGCGGGAACGGACATCCGGTAAGCATCGGAGCGTGTGCGGACAGACCACCACGTTTGGGTCCGAGCAGAGAGAAATCCTGGCGGAATTCGCGAGTCCATATGAGTGAGTCGGCACGACACAATAAGAATAAGTACATGTTTATATTTGCAGGCCCGATAATGGCCCATCGTACCGCTCTCTGGTGAAAGCGCGCGCGTCATGTTTGAACCGCGCGCGATATGCTTTCTTGACGCACTATTTGAGTGGTTCTAGCGTAGAGATACACAGGGGCGGGGCCCCGAAGTTCCTCAAAATGCCGGTTTGGGGAGGGGGTTACGCCGTCCGCGTTGCGGTGGGGAGTGAAAGGTAACAATGGTTTATTGAAGGAGAAACTCATGCCTGAAGCATTGATCGAAGCGATTTCGAGAGTGCTGGAGATGCTGGCCGACATTCTGCCGCAGGAGGCGGTCGACGCCCTCATGGCACTGATCGGCTAACAAGACGCAAGCGGTCTTTGACCGCTGCAAGCGAGATTAAGCGGGTTGAGTGGGGTGCTCGGCCCGCTTATGTTTCATACTCGCTGTCAAGCGCGCAATTGAGGCGGTGTGCTCGATAAGATGGGGAGAGAGCAATGCACGACTTGTCGCTGCATTTCAAGCCGCGGTGGGGTGCTCTTACGCTTGCCGTTGTAATGCTTGTAAGCGGGGGCGCGGCGGCTGCGGATGTCTGTCTTGACGCGGGAACGACCTATCCCACGGCGGACGGATTTCAACAGAGCCCGCCGTTCTCCCTCCTCGCATGTGACCTGAACGCCGACGGCAACGAGGACCTGGTCACCGCTAACGACGGCGACGACACGATCTCGGTCCTGATCAATAACGGCGATGGAACGTTTGCACCCCCTACTCGCTTTCCTGTGGGCGATAACCCGGAAGAGGTCATCGAACCCGTTGCCGTTGCCTGCTGTGACGTCGACGGTGATGAACTGGTTGATCTGGTGACGGCCAACCACACCTCTGACGACGTGTCCGTACTTTTCAATGAAGGCTGGGTGGAGGGAGTCCCGCTCTTCAGCTTGCCGACTCGTTACGCCGTCGGAGAAGCACCGTGGGATATCTCGTGTGTGAAGATTGATTCCGATGATCACGTCGACCTCGTGACCGCCGATTTCACCTCGGACAGCGTTTCGGTATTGCTGAACACCGGGACGGGAGCGTTTGGCAGCCGAGTATCCTACGCGGTCGGCGACAGCCCAAAGGCACTGGCCGCATGCGATGTCGACGGCGACTCGGACCTGGACATTCTGACGGCGGACTTCAGCGGGCAGAGTGTCACAGTGTTGGGTAACGACGGGGCCGGCGTCTTTGCTGCCGTGGGAACTTTCCCGGTGGGAGCGAATCCGTTCGCCGTCGCGTGCTGCGATCTGGACGGTATGCACGGTCCCGATGTGGTCACGGCCAATCTCGTCGATGATTCCGTCATCGTACTCTTGAATGACGGAAACGGTGCGTACGGCGAGCCCCAACGCTACGACGGAGTCGATGGGGCCATAGCCGTGGCGTGCGGCGACATGGATGGCGACCACGCTCCGGATGTTGCCACCGCCAATCTCAGTTCCGACGATCTCGGTCTCTTTCTGAACGCAGGAGCAGGAGCGCTTGGAACGCCGTCTTTGCATGCCGTCGGCGCAGACCCGTCCTCGATTCAGATCGCCGACGTTAACGGTGACGGGACTCGGGACGCGGCTGTGGCCTTCGCTGACGGCGTTCGAGTTTTTGTGAACGCCTGCACCTCTTCTTGCGGCGACGGCGTCCTTGATTCCGGCGAGGAGTGCGACGACGGGAACATCATCGACGGCGATGGATGCCAGGGTGACTGCACGCTGCCCCAGTGCGGCGACGGCATCCTCGATCCCGGCGAGGAGTGCGACGACGGAAACATCATCGACGCCGACGGATGCACGAACATGTGTACTCTCCCCACCTGTGGAGACGGCGTGTGCAGCACGTCGGAAGACTCGTGCACGTGTTCCGAGGACTGTGGCCTGCCGGACTCAAACGAGTTGCCCGCGGCAACGTGCACCGATGGTCTGGACAACGACTGCGATGGGTGTTTCGACGCGGTGGATGCCGATTGCGGCGGGGTTGAAACGGACTGCAAAAACGGCATCGACGACGATTGCGACGGGCTGTGGGATTGCGACGATTCAGACTGCGCTTGCGGTGACCTCGATGCTGACGGCGATTCTGACGTGGATCTTGTGGATGCAGCGGTCTTTCAACGCTGCTTCCGTATCGAACCCATTACCGTCGAATGCGAGATGATGGATTCGAACGCAGACGGACGGATTGACCTGCCCGACTTCGCCGAATTGATACGCCTGCAGACCGGACCGCGGTGACTGCGCGACGACCGAACGCATTGGCGCTCGCATGTCTCCGTGCGAGCGTTGCCGACTTTAGAGAAGACGTTTCTCAGCCGACATTCGCGCCCGAGTTTCCTTGGACACTGAGCTCGACTTCCTTAGCTTAGTTTCCGGGCGGTCAGGCCTACACTTTCCAATCTCAACGAGTTTGCTGAGGCGTCCAACGTTGAGGCTCAGGTCGAGCAGCAATTGTTTGGCCCTCTGTTTACCCATAGCTGGTTCTCGTCTTTCGAAAAGGGCATGACGTCAATTAATCGATTGATCGCGGAAGAGGCCCCGCTTCGGTCGATTCGCAGGCTCCTCATCGCCCTAGATCGCGGCAGTGCTGCCGTCCGTAACCAAGCCCCTCCCGCCCCTGACGACCTCCCGGCCGCGGCTGGTCAGCGCGGCCGCCATGATCTGCTGACCGCGCTCGTTGGCGAGCGTACCCGCCCAGACGAGTCCCTCCTGTTGAAGATCTTTCAGCCAGTCGGCCATGCTGTCTGCAGCCTGTTCGTCGGTATACCCGGAACTCGCGGCCACCTCGCCGGCGAGCTCAAACTCGGTGAGCGGGCCTTTTCTGAGGCGGCGAAGAATCACCAGTTGGTGCTGCCTTAATGTGTCGAGCGTGATACTCATTGTTTTGCTCCCTTCGCACGCTGCTTTGTCAAAATCGCGTTTTACTCGACCTCGTCAGTCATTCTGTTCGATGGGGGCGGCAACATGGTTTCAATTTCTCACGCTCGTGCGACACTTTCCTCGTACTAACACCGTGGGGCCGCCGCGCTCGGCCTCGGGAAGTCGGAGACGGAAAGTCCAGGGTGAGTGGAGGTCGAAGGTAGCAGGGCACTCCGGTTTGCCGGTTGCCCTGGTTGCACTTCGTGGGATAAACTCGTGCGTGGAGAGGCGTTATCGGGTGCTGTAGGGCGGAGTTTCTTTTGCGGGAGCCTGCGGCTCCAGGGTGAGCATATTCTCAAGGGCAATTTGTGGCCGGCCGGGTAGGCATATGACGGAACGACTGCATCAGGCGCTCAGTGTTGACATGGCGCGGCTGCGCGCGGAGATCGAGCGATTCGCCGAGATCGGCCAGGGTGAGGACGGAGGCATCTATCGGCCTGGGTTCTCGGCCGCGGACTTCGAGGCGCGGGCGACTCTGCGTAAGGCCATAGAGGATGCGGGCCTGGCGGTCGAGATGGACGGAGCGGGGAACGTCGTGGGGAGGCTCGGGGCGCATGAGGGCGTGCCTGCTTTGGTGATCGGTTCGCACCTGGATACGGTTCCGGCGGGCGGGCGGCTCGACGGGGCACTGGGTGTATTGTGCGGGTTTGAGTGTCTTAGGCGAATTCGCGAAGAGGAGATCAAGACGGAGCGTCCCTTGGAAGTGGTTGCGTTCAGCGATGAGGAGGGGCGTTTCGGGGGCCTGTTCGGATCGCTCGCGATGGCCGGCGCGATCAACCCCGACATCTTACAGTCGGCGGTGGATCTTTCCGGATTGCGGCTGGCGGATGCCATGAAGGAGCGCGGTCTGGATCCGCTCAACGCGCTTGCGGCGCGGCGCAGTCCGGATTCGGTTTATGGGTACGTGGAGTTGCATATCGAGCAAGGGCCAGTACTCGACAATCTCGGGAAGTCGATCGGCGTGGTAGAGGCGATCACCGGATTGTTCAAATGGTCGGTGCGGCTCAAAGGCGAGGCCGACCATGCCGGGACGACGCCGATGCCGATACGGCGTGACGCTTTTGCAGGCTTGGCCGAGTTCGCCGGGGAGGTGCCCCGCGTGCTCGAGGAGCATGGTGGAGAGAGCAGCGTGGCCACGATCGGACGGGTTTCGCTGCACCCGGGAACGGCGAACACGGTGCCGGGCCTCGCTGAGTTTACACTGGACGTGCGCGACGTGCATGCGGGCACGTTGGCCGAGCTCGGCGACGCGTTTCGCATCGCGCTGTCGGCGATCGCGCGTCGTCGAGGGCTGATGTTTGAATTCGACATTCTGAGCGAGGTGCCGCCGGTAGCGTGCGATTCGGAGATCGTGGAGGTTTTCGATGAGGCGGCGCGGGAGCTTGGTATCGAGTCGCATCGCATGCCGAGCGGTGCGGCACACGACGCCCAGGTGATGGCGCGGCTGGCCCCGGTCGGGATGATCTTCGTTCCGAGCGTCGGGGGCCGCAGCCACAGTCCGGCCGAGTGGACGCACTGGGAGGATATTGAGGCGGGGGCCAACGTCCTGCTGCGGGCCGCGTTGCGGCTGGCAGGAGCGGAATGATGGAGAGGAACGCAGCGCCGATCAAAGAGCGGCCGAAGCGCGTAAAGCTATGAACCGGAACGAACTAGATCCACGATTTGTCAACGTAGACCCGCTTCGCGATATCTACCGCGAGTCGATCGTTGCGTCGCCCGACCGGTTTCATCGCGATCACATGGAGCGGGCGGCGCTGCTGTGCATCGACTTGCAGTACCTCGATGCTGCGCGAGGCTTTGGTGTCTTCGAAGACGCGGAACGGGCCGGCGTGCCGATCGAGGCCCAGGAGTACTACTTCAATCAGTTGGAGCGCGTGGTGGTTCCGAACGTGCGGCGATTGCAGGATTGCTTTCGGGCGCACGAGCTCGAGATCATTCACGTGCGGATACAATCTTTGACACAGGACGGTCGCGATCGCAGCACCGGTCACAAGCGCCTCGGTCTGCACGCGGCGCCGGGATCGAAAGAGGCCGAGTTCCTCGAACCCATCGCACCTCAGGGGGACGAGATCGTCATCAACAAAACGACCAGCGGGGCGTTTAACTCGACGAAACTCGAGTATGTGCTGAGCAACCTCGACATTCGCGTGCTGTACGTTACGGGCGTTTATACGGATGAGTGCATTTCAACGACGGTTCGAGACGCGTGCGATCTGGGGTACTTCGTGACGCTGGTGTCCGACGGATGCACGACGGTGACGCCTGAGCGTCATGAGTTCACGATCGGGTCACTGAAGGATCGGTACGTGCGCGTGGCGGAGACGGCTGCGATTCTGGAAGAGATCGGATCCCGACTGACGGAGCGCAACCCCATTCGTTGAACAAGCTCCCGCTGCTCAATAGCACCGGAACACCGGTCTGCATACTCGTTACGCGCTGCTGTCTACCAGTTCTTCCTTCTCGACGAAGAGGCCGTGGAGGATTTGGATCTGCAGCAGGTGGTTCAGGATGATGTCCTTGCGCTTCTCGGCTGCCGGATCCGGCGCGGCTTGTGAGGATTCAAGGAAATCTTCGACGCGTTCGGCGTCGAAGAGGCCAAGTTCATTTATCTGGTCCCGGGTGAGCCACTGATCGGTCAGTTTCTTGACGGCGTCGCGCTTTGCGGGGTCGGTCTGGCTCGGCGGGGCCATGAAGGCAAACTTCTGTCGCTTGTAGAGCACCTCGGGGAGCACACCTTTCATCGCCTCGCGGAGCACCCACTTCTCGACGCCGTTGCGAATGCGAAGCGTCGGCGGAATGCGCACGGCGAATTCGGCGACGTTGTGATCGAGGAACGCCGGGCGCGACTCCATGGAGTTGGCCATGTCCACCCGATCGCCGCCCCAGGTGAGGATCTGGCCTTCGAGCATGGTCTTGCTCCAGGTGTACTGGGCGATGTCGAGGGGGTGGCGGCCCCGCACCATGGCGGGGTCGATCTCGGCGGCAATGGCGGCGATCGGATCGTAGGTTGCCAGATGGTCGCGGATGGTCTGAGAGAAAAGCGGGCGGCAGGCCTCGAGCGTCAGCATCCACGGCTGGATCCAGGAGGGCGTGAAGCCGCACAGATCCTCCCAGGCCGGGTGCGACTGCTTCTGCTCCGCGAGGATGGCGCCGCGGAAGACGGAATCGGCCTGTTCCATCTGTCGGGCGTACTCCCGGCCGTCTCCGTCGCCGTGGAGGAACATGTCGCGTTTGAAGAAGGGATAGCCGCCGAACAGTTCGTCGGCGCCCTCTCCGGTGACGACGACTTTGAATCCGCACTCGCGGACGCGGCGGCTCATGTGCCACTTGGCGACGCTGAGCGTATTGTAGTAGGTGCGTTCGGTGTGCCATGCCACGCGCGAGAAGAACTCCCCATACAGTTCGGCCGCGGTTACTTGCAGCAGTTCCTGGTCGGCGCGTGTGCGGGCGGCCATCTCGCTGGCGATGGCGGCCTCATCGTAATCGTCGTGGTCGAAGCTGATGGTGAAGGCTTTCACGGGGGATTGCTGCAAGGGGGTGGCCAGACCTAGGATGGAGCAACTATCGATCCCGCCGGAGAGGTAGCAGCCTACGGGCACGTCGGCCTCGAGACGCGTGCCAACCGAGTCGATGAGGAGCTCGCGGACGCGTCTGACGTAGTAGTCCGCGTCCGGATCCGCGTCGTGGTCGCCGCGCTGGGGGAAGTCGAGGTCCCAGTAGCACTTCTGCGTTGTTTCGAGCCTGTCGCCCTTGCGTTCGACGACGAGCATGTGGCCCGGTTTGAGGGCCTTGACATCGACGAAGGAGGTTGTGCCCGGCACCATGACCTGCATCATCTGGTGGATGGCCGATTGCGGGCACAATTCGCTCGGCACGCGTGGGTGCGCGAGCACGGCCTTGACTTCGGATCCGTAATAGATTGCGTCGTCGGTGAGCCTGTAATACAGCGGTTTGATGCCGAATCGGTCGCGCACCAGGACGAGTCGCTGGCGGCGGGCGTCGAACAGAGCGATGGCGAATTCGCCGCGCAGCCGGTGCACGAAGTCGAGGGCGTCCCGGCGGTAGAACGGGATGGCGATTTCCGTGTCGGTTTTCGTTCGGAACCGGACGCCTTCACACGCGAGCTCGGCGCGCAGCCGCTTGTAGTCGTAAAACTCGCCGTTGGCGGTAAGGACGATATCGCGTTCATCGCTGTAGAGCGGCTGATCGCCTGTCTCGAGGTCGATGATCGAAAGCCGTGTGTGGCCCATCGCGAGGCCGGCGGCATGATCGACGTGCGCACCGCGTCCATCCGGTCCGCGATGCTCGACGGTATCGAGCATCCGGTCGAGGATGGCCTTCATGTTGTCCCGGCTCTCCTTCAATTCCCAGAAGCCCACAATTCCACACATGGTCAGTTCTCACAAAGCGAGTTGCGGTTCAGTTTCTCCGGTCGATGGCCGCTCGACTCATTGCGCAAGCGCCGCGAGTTTGTCGAGTCGCCCAAGGACGGCGATCAGGAGTGCCTGACGCAGGAAGACGGCTCCGGCGGCCTGGGCGAAGTACATGTTGTGCGGCGTCGCGTCCAGGCTGGTATCGAGCTCGTCGCGGCGTGCGAGCGGGTGCATGATCACGGCGTTTTCTTTTAGGTTGCTGTCGGCTTTGAGCTTGAAGCGGCTGTCCAGCTCGCGATAGCTGTCACCGAGGAAAGCGATGGAGTTGATGTAAATGACATCCAGATCGCTCAGCACCTCCTGAACGTCGTTGGTGATCTCGACAGGGACCGAGCAGCCTTCTATGGCGGATTCAAGATCGAGTCCTACTGGATCGGCCATCTCCGAGATGATGGTGATCTTCTCGACCGCGCCGGCAAACAGGAGCGAGAGGCGCAGAAAGCTCTTCACGGCGCGCATGCTGCCCGGCGTGCCGACAATGCCGAGGTGAATGCGCCGGTTGGGCGTGCAATCGGCCGATGCCAGCGCGGGCCGCCACTTCAGCAGAGCGTACCAGTCCAGCAGGGCTTGCGTCGGGTGATGTCCGGAACCGTTGCCCGCGTTGATCAGCGGGAGGTCGAGGTTGCGTCGAATCTCGTCGATGCTGTCCGTGTCCGGGTGACGCATGATGACCACGTCGCCGTAGGTGTTGAACATCTCACCGATGTCAGCGATCGATTCGCCTTTGGCCGTCCCGGTGACGCGGCCGTCGGGCACGCTGAGCACTTTACCATCGAGGCGCAACACAGCGCTCTCGAACGAAAGCCGCGTGCGTGTGCTGGCTTCGAAGAATGCGGTGATGGCGATCTTGCCGTCCAGCGGCTTGATCGGTTCGACGTCGATGGCCTCGAGCAGTGCCGCGGTTCGGCACAGGTCCACGACCAATTCCCGGTCAAACTGGGCGGGGTGGAGGATGGACTGGCCTTCGAGTGTTGCGAGACGGGCCATGTCCACCCGGCCGCCTCCGTTCTGCAGGAGCGGTCTTGGGTCAAGCTCGAGCCCCTTTGAATTGGTCTGCTCCCGCGCCGGAGCGGCTTTGGCAGTTTCGATTTCGAGAGTGGTTCCGTTTACCATAGTTTTCTGCCTCCCACGTCCCGGACCAGAAGAACCAGCAGCAGCACGCCGCTGGCGATCGCCAGCGTGATTCCGCCGTAGACCAGGATCGTAAAGAACCATTTCGGAAAGAGGATCATGCCGGTTGGTAAGCTCCCTTCGGGGCAGCAAGCGCCCCCCAGTCGAACGCGTGCGGCCGTACCAGCGTCGTGCCCGCGACGAGCAGAAAGGAGACGCCGGTGCCGATCAGCGTGGCCGAGTACCAGCCGATCTTTACGTAGGCGACCAGGCCGATGAGGCTGCCGAGGGTCATGGCCAGCACAGCCCCAACGCCGTTGGCCCTTTTCGAGAAGAGTCCGGCAATGATCGGCCAGATCGTGCTGCCGACCAGCGGGCCGGCGAAGAACAAGACCGTCGCCAGCGTGCCCACCTTCGGCAGACATATACCCCACGTGAGCAGCCCGACCACGACGATCACCATGCTGGCCACGCGGCGAATCTGCGCATTGCTTGCGTCGGGCATGAACAGGGGTTGAACGACTTCCTTGGTGACAACATCGGACGTGGCCGCCAGGAGGCTGTCGATGCTGGATGCGAGCGAACAGAAGACGACGATGAACACGAGCACGCTTCCGGCGTAACCGAGGATGTTGGCGGCCACGAGGGGGCCGACGACATCCGGTCGGGTGATGTTGATGCCGACGGTCGTGGCGGCCAGTCCGAGGAAGCCGGCAACGATCGGGATGGGCAGCCAGATGATCCCGGCCAGCAGGTACGCTTTCATGCCGACGCCTTCGCGCATGGCAAATGCCCGGCTCCACCAGACGTTGCTGTGAAAGATTTCGCCGATGCCGAAGAGCATGTTATTGAAGACGGCCATGATGGCGGCCGGGAAAAAGACGTTCAACAACGCAGGTCGGTTGGTTTGCAGGTTGTCGTAGATCTCCCCCAGGGGGGCGCGGGTCAGAATGGCAATGGCCACGGCCACGACGCCGAACAGGATGATGAGGCTCTGGATGAAATCGGTCCCGATGACGGCGAAGAGTCCGCCGAAGAGCGTGTACACGACGCAGACGAACAGGATGACGGACATTCCGAAGATGTAGGGTATGCCGGCCAGCGCTTCCAGAAGGATGCCGCCGGCCATCCCCATGCTGACCATCCACGTCAGTCCGTAGAAGAGCGAGATGATCAGGAAGACGACGTAGGCGATCCGGCCGTAGCGCAGGCGAACAAACTCGACACTGGTGTAGCCGTGGGGCATGGCCTGGCGAATGCGTTTGGCGAGCGGCGAGAAGAGGAAGAGTCCGAAGGAGGCCGTGGAATAGGCGAGCATGCCCCATACGCCGAGCTGGAGGGCGAATTGCGGCGCCAGCATCGTCGTGTTGGAGGTGATCCACGTCGCGACGGCGGTAGCCGTTCCCAGGGCGAGGCCGACGTTGCGGCCGGCGACCATGAATCCCTCGAGGGAGCGGGCCCGGCGTCCCCAGTACATTCCCAGCGCGATCCAAATCACGCCGAAGAGACCGAGCAGCACGTAGCCGGCCGATGGTGATAGAACGGCGCTATCCTCAGGCATCGTTTCTTTCAAATCGGTCGAGCGAGAACGCGTTGACTCCCACAAACAGAACGATCAGCAGAAAGAGCAATCCGCCCGACGCGAACAGGGTCCACGCCAATGCGAAAGAATGGTGTTTGCAGACGACCTCGACCGGGTCCGACCAGGGGCCCCAGGTTGCTGAATCGAGTTCCCGCGCCCGCACGCGATAATAATATCGTCCGTCGGCCAGGCCGGACTGAAAGGACGATTGGTCTCCCCCCTCGTATACAAGGGACGGCTCGGTGAATTCCGCGTCCGGGGCGCTCTGAAGCGCGTAGACGAGGGCTTCACGATCACCTTTCCACTTCAATGCAGCGTGGCCTTCGCTGGTCGAGAGCTTCAGTTCGTGATCGAATAGCGCTGTGGGAAGTGCCTGCGCGCGCGCGCCGGCAACCGGGATGATGAGTGCGGCCAGCGCTGCAATAACGCTGCAGGCGGCGGGAAGGCACTTATCCGTCGTCATGTTCGTTCCTCGTGGTCAAGCACCGGGGCCATCGGAATGTGCCATCGCGCGCTCATTGGTTTCCACGCCATCAGCGACATCGCGGGAAAACGAGGCGGGCGCACAAAAACCGGTGGACGGCGACTCGGCCGTCCCCGGATGCCCGTTTCCCGGGCGTGCGTTATCGACTCAGTCGAGGTCTTTCAGCTTGCGTCCGATGAATGCGACGTAATGGAGGGGTTGGCGGGCGGTCCCCAGGCGATGGCGGTACCGCTCATTGCGCAGGACCTCCATGACGCCGGTATCGATCATGGAGTGCACCAACTCGGCGAAACCCGACGAGTCCTTGCGATTGAGGAAATCTTCTTTGATATTGAAGGCGATCCAGCCACCCCGACGCACCAGGTTGTATGCGGTTATGAACGCGTCGGTCGGAATGTCGCCGAAACCGAGCGCAGCGACACAGGTCATCGCGTTAAAGCGATGGTCGGCCAGCTCGCTGTGCGTCCGTTCTTCAAGGTCGGTCATGTCGACGATGAGATAGTCTTGGTAGAGTCCCGGTCGGTCGCGTTCCGCCGCATGGGCGGCCTCTTCGACGATGTCAACGCCGACAAAGTGTTTGGCTCCCATATCGGCCAGCTCTTCGGCGACCATTCCGTTTCCCGCGCCAAGGTCCAGGACCCGCAGTTCCTCAGCGGACGTGCCGCTGTCGTCCAGTTCTGCCTGGAAAAGCCTGCGAATCGTGCGCGGCGAGTCGCATTCGAGGATGTCGTAGAAAATCCTCTCGTAGAGGCCCGGCAAGGCGTACAACTCGTGATAATCGTGAAAGCGGATCTGACGCCACTTGCCGTTCTCGCAAACGACGCACCATTCGGCGTCCTGCGACATGGACATACCGGGATCAGGCAGGGCCACTAGAGGCGTGCCGTCTTCAGTTTTGGAAGACCTGAATTGCGGTCCACGTGCTGTAACGGTCGTCATGGGTTTATCGCTCCGTTCTTTTCTTCTGTTTCCTGACTGTCGTCTTCCTTTTCGGTTGCGGCGTTTTCGGTAACACAAGAGACGCGTCTTGCGCGCCTCCCGATACAGCTTCTTTGTGTGCCCCGGTCGCGCTCGTATGGACGGGGCCGGCAACCAAAAACGGTGAGGCGTCGAGCGCCTCGACGTCCATCATCTCCGCGATTCGTTTGAGCGAAGCCAACAACTGGAGACGCTCCCAGTCTCTGAGCTTCGCGATTTCCGAGCGAAATCGATCCTGAAGCATCGAGGGAGCCCGCCCCAGGATCTCCCGGCCACCGTCAGTCACAGAAATCCGGACGCTGCGTCGGTCGGCTTCATCCGGTGATCTCGTCACGTAACCGGCCCGCTCGAGGCGCTGCAGGATTCCCGTCAGCGTGGCCTGGCCGAGGTGAATTCCTCGTGCCAGCGCGCTGATCGAGCACGGTCCCAGGCGATCAACAGCCCGCAGGGTCGCGAGTTGCGGCCAAGTCAATCCCACCTCGCGTACGAGGCGGCTGGAATGAAGATCGATAGCGCGAACGATTCTACGCACCGCAGCAACGATTTCATCCTCAATCGTGAGGGAATACTCCATTCTCTATTATCGACCCGGGAATCACGTTGGACCCGAAATATTATCAGAAACGGACGTTGGGTTCAAGGGCGGCCACGATTTTTTCTTAACCCGTTGTAACACATGAGGTTACGAATTATGTCTTGTTGCGTTCCGGCGAACACGAGTGCGCCTGGGTGGTTTGTGCGCAAAGCAAAACGGCGGCGCAAAGATCACCTGTCTTGGTATTCAGATGCTTAACTACATAAGCCGATCACCGGCACCGGCCTATTATGAGACAGCGTGGACGATACCATGCGTGCACCTCGCGGACGCGCCCGTGCGGCAGAAACGCACGCACCGGGCGTCACCTCTTCGCCGCCGGGACATGGCCGAGCCGCCCGCTCAAGGCGACGAGGCTGCGAAAACCTGCTGAAGCGATGCAAAGTCCAGAAGATCAACATCGCCGTCGTCGTCGGCGTCAAAGCCGGCGCATTCGGCGACGTCAACAGGATCGTTCGCAACACCCACAAAGGCCCCGAAATCGGCGAGGTCGACGTCGTCGTCGCAATTGTGATCGCCGAGGTCGCAGGGTCCGACAGCGGCGAAGTGCTCCGCATCGTCAAGGTTGATCCATCCGACATTTTCGGCCCACGCATATCCTTCGAAGCGGCGGGTGCAGACGTCGAAGCGGGCGCGGTTCTCTGCCGGCATGGACGTATCGAAGTTGATCCAGCCGACGTTTTCAGACCACGCCATCCCTGTGAGTGTGCCCTCGGTGGTATCGATGTTCACGCCGAAGCTCGTCGCGTCTTCGTTGGCATAGGGTCCTTCGCCGTTTCCGGTGTTGATCCAGCCGACGTTTTCAGACCAGATGAACCCCTCCAGGAAGCCGTCGGCGACGCGTACGCCGTCGGTGGGAACGAAGAACCAGTTCATCCAGCCGATGTTCTCGCCCCAGGTGAACGCGTTCAGCAGGCAGTCCGCGGCGCAGGTCGTGCCGTCTCCCTGGTAGATGCCGCCCGTCACCTCGCAGTCCACTTCGCCCGTTTGCACACAAGGTTGATTTGGGAAACAGCAGGCGCCGCTGCATTGCGTGTCGGCGCACGTTGCTGTGAAGCCGTTAAACTCTCCACCGGCGTCGACGCAGCCCTGCTCGCCCGTCCCGACGCACTGGCCATCCGGCAGGCAGCAGGCCCCATCGCAGTCCACGTCGGTGCAGGTGTCGCCGCGATCGAACACGCCGTCTTGTTGGGTACAGCTTGCTTCACCCGTTTCGGTGCAGGAGCCGTCGGGCAAGCAGCAGGCGCCGCTGCAACTGAACGAGTCGCACGCGGAACCGAGAGACGCGAATTCGCCCCCGACCGCCTCGCAGCCCGACTCACCGCTGTCGATGCACACGCCGTCGGGCAGGCAACAGGCGCCGCTGCACGGAAAGACTCCGCACCGCACGCCCAATCCGAGAAAGACGCCTCCGTCCGTCTGACACGGTTCCGGGCCGGTAACAACGCAGGAACCGTCCGACTGACAGCACGCACCAGTGCAGTCAACGGTGGCGCAGTCAGTGTCATCGCCCTGGTAATCGCCGCCGTCGAGCTGGCAGCCGGGCGAGGTCGTGACAATGCAGCTCCCGCTCGGCAGGCAGCAAGCGCCGCTGCCCAGTTGGGCGGCGGCATCGCGACCACCGGCCACCAGGGTGATCGCTCCGGCCAGAAGGCGTACGGAGTTAACCGCGTTGTTCGGAATCCGATACATGGTCGCTTCTTCCTGTGATTCATTCATCGCCGAATCGCCTAAAACTCATCCCAATACGGACTTGAAGGCGGCAAAGCACTGGCGGACAGGCCGCCTGTGACACCCGTGAACCGTTCCGGGATAGGCTCTAATCGGTGTGGTTCTCGAGCGTCCGGGAGAACGGCGAGGTGATGTTGTCCTCGTTTGATTGAAGCACGGCATTGCCGCGGAGCAGCGAGTTGTCGCCGAACAGTCCGTCGCGGTTGTTGGCTACGCAGGCCGAATTGGTGACGACGCCTTCACGTATGCTGATGCCTTCCAGGGTGTTGCCCCGGGCGCTGCACGCCGTGACAACGCCGCCGTCAGGGTCGGCCGCTCCGGAGACGCTGATGCCGACGGAGCCGTTTCCGCCTGCGGTGCAGGTTGCAACCACGGAATTCTCTTGCGTGTCGACGCCGATGTGTCCATTGCCCTGAGTGGCACAGCGCGCGACGACAGTGCTGCTGCCGGCGTCGATTCCGCCGCCGTCGTTGCCGGCTGAGACGCACCCTTCGACGGTGGAGCCGTCGCCGACGTCGATGCCGGTGCCGTTGTCGGATGCGACGCAGTCGGAGACACGTGAATGATCCCCGAGAAGAAGGCCATTCCTGCTGTTCTGGAAGATGCGCAGGTTTCGCGCGCGAGAATTGTCCAACTCGCTCGTGTTGACGCCGTCGGACCAGAAGCGAAGAGTGCCGTTCCGGACCGACAGGTTGTCGCTGCCAATCGCGGTAACTCCGTCACCAGTATTGTCATTGCCGAGCAGGGCATGCCCTGCGAGATCGACGGTGACGTCGTCGGAATTGACCGTGAGGCCGTCGGCGTTGGAGTCACCGAACATTGAACCGGCGAGCTTGACGCTGGCCCGCCAGTCGATGGACTCGGGCACCTCGGAGATGAGCAGATTGAGGTGGTTGCAATCGGCGAGGAATTCGTAGTTGTCGTCGTTTTCGAGCACAATGTTATCGTCGACGTAATTTCGACAGGACCCGGTAGACAGGCCGGTGGTGTTCTCGGTCACATGGTTGGATTCGACGCGGTTGGACCTGCGGAAGAAAATGCCGGCGCCGGATTCGCTGTCACCGTTCCGGTGGCAGGTGTTGTCGGCGATCATGCCGTAGGTGCTGCCAAGGATGCCGTTTTCGCCGTTATCGCTGGCTGTGCATCCGCGGATGGAGCCGCCGGCGGCGCGGATGCCGTTTTCGCCGTTGTCGCTGGCGGTGCACTCGGAAACCGTGGGACCGCCACCGGCGGAGATACCGGTGTTGCCGTTTCCGCTGGTCGTGCAGTGGACGACGGTCGCCGATGTGCCATCCACGAAGATGCCGGTGCCGTCGTTTTCGTTGGCGGCATTGAGGCTGACGACGCTGCGTTCGCCGGCGGCGATGCCCGTGCCGCTGTTGCCGAAGGCGTTGTTGCGCTGGAGAGAAGCTAGCCGGCCGCCGAGGATGCCGCGGAGCGCATTGTCCACCGCCGTGCAATCGGTGACCATTGCCCCTTCGCCGGCCTCGATGCCGTTTTCGCCGTTGCCGACCGCCCGACAGTCGCGCACGGTGGTGCCGCGACCGGCGAGTTGAATGCCGTCGACGCCGTTGCCCATCGCGGTAACGTCCACCGCCTGGCAGAAATCACCGCTCAGAGCTATGCCGCTGTCACCCCACTGGCGAAGGGAGCCGTTACGCACCGTCACGTTCGCAGTGCTGCCTGCGATACCGGCGAGGCTTCCGGCGCCGCCTGTCATCACGAAACCGTTCAAATCGATGGTCACGTCGGGGGCCTGGACGTCGATGCCGTTTTTGCCTGACTCTCCGGTGAGGTTCCCTGCCAGGTAGTAGCTTCCCGATTCAGAGATCTCGTGCAGCGCCGTGCCAGAGCCCGGGAGCGACTGCACGAGCACCCGCGGCTCCACCTGATCGAGTGTTTTCATGGTGGGCGTGATGGGCCCCGGGGGCGGATTCAGATTCCCCGCAGTCGCGGCAACGGAAGGGCAGAGCACAGCGGTTGTCGCCGCCACAAGCTGAAATCGGTAACGGATGCGTTCACGCACGCGGATCATGAGGTGCCTCCTCTCGTGGTGCATAGTTTTCCGGCCGTATACGATTTCCGGCGTGAAAACCGGACCAGGACATGTTGAGCGCCACGTCTTAAAGCGAGATTAATATCGCATAAAAAGCGAAGGCGGGTGAGCCGGGCGAGCGGGCGGGCACGCACCGGGGCTTGGTGGGCGGGTTTACTTTTAGTCGGTAAATCGGGCCTGAAAGCTCGCGAAATTGTGGAGGTCCACGTCACCGTCGGCGTCAGAGTCGAATGCGTTCAGGCAGTCATCCGGAGTGAGCGGCGCATCAGGAACCGGCGGCGTGGCGGGTTCGCCGGCGCACTCGACAAATCCGGCGAAATCTGCCGGCGTGACGGCGCAGTCCATGTCGATGTCGGATGCGCGCTCGCACACGTACAGCGTGACTGCGGCGGCGTCGGAGTCGGTGACCATGTGCCAGAACAAGTCCGGTGACAGCCCAGGGAATTGAATATCGTCAAACGCACCAGATAAGGCCGCGGCCTCGATGATCGTGAGTTTGTCGCCCGCAGCCGGCGTGAAGTCGCCCAGCAGCAACACGCGCAGCGTCCCGGCGAGCGTCGCCGCCCCGGTGATGAGCAACTGGTCGTAATCCTGGCCGGGGATACCGCCGCCGATTTGGATCTCGAGCGTTGCCCCCGCCTCCGCGGTATAGTTACCCTCGATGTCGAGAACGCCGGTGGGTGCGCCGGGCGCAACTGACCCTTCATTGGTCACGTCGCTCTGGACGGTGCCATCTCCTTCGAGCGTGCCGGTTTCCCAGACGTGGACGGGGTCGGCAGCAACGACGCCGCCATCCCTTAGTGTCAGCGTGCCCTGGCCGCCGGGTCCTTCCACGCTGCCGCCGATGGACAGGCCGCTGGCGTTGGTCCACATCGAATCCGGGCCGACGACCTCAACTGTGGCCCTAGCAAGCTCGTTTACTGCGATGTAGGAAAAGCCGCTCGAGACAACGCCGCCGCCCGAGATCGTCAGGTCGGCATCGCCCGACCCGCCCACGTCCAGACGAGCCGTGTTGGTCCACTCCGTGCCCGCGCCGTCGACGATTGCCGAAACCACGCTGGAACTTCCATCGGCCAGCGTCAGCGAAGTGGTCTTGAACCTGGCGCCGCCCGTGAGGTTGAACGATACGACGCCTCGTTTGCCAAGAGGCACGGAATCTGCCGCCTGGGAGACGTCTAACATGGAATCCAGCCCGTCCACCTGGATCGTTACGTTGGACTTGGGTTCGATCGCCGCTTCGAGCTGTTCGGTGCTTAACGCGGCTCCGGCCTGAATGCTTAGCGTGGCGTTGCCGAAGTTGCCAATGGTCATCCCGGTGGGGTCCCAGCGGCTGCCCACATCGCTCAGGGCCAGCGATCCTTCGGCGCCGAGCATGTCGCCGAGCATAAGCATATTCGGCATTTCGTCAGAGTCTTCCACGACGGCCCCGCCGGAGATCGTCACCGTGCCTGTCCCCGCGCGACCGATGACGGTTGTTGTTCCGTTGTCGCGGTGTTCGGAGACCCAGGTCGTGCCGGCACCGTCAACTTCGAGCACTCCCTCGGACTGGCTGCCGAATCCGACGTAGGTGTCTCCGACGAACGCGTCGGCACCGTCCAGGATGCGGAGTGTGCCGAGTCCGTCGTCGCCGATGCGGACCTCGTTGCCCTGGATGGGTGAAAGGCGTGTTTCGGGCAACGAGAAGAATGAGAAGCCGGCGAAGCCGACGATCAGCTCGCTGTCGCCGCTAATCGTGCGATCGCCGCCCAGCGGCCCCCCTTCGTCGATCAGGAGGGTCATGCCGATGATGTTCAGCAGGCCGGACGTGAAATCGAACGTGCCGTCGTCTACGTCCAGCTCGAAGGTTTGGAGCATGCCACCTTCGAGGCTGAGACGGCCACCGTTGAAGACGGCGATATTGCCTTCTCCGCCGAATGTGAGGATCAACTGCATCTGGTCGTTTAGAATCAGCTCGTCGCCCACAAGCGGCGGGGGGTACAGAAACTTCGTCGGCGGGGTCACCATGAAGAACCGGCTTCTGAGCGTCCCGCGGATCCACTCGAACGTGCCGAGCTTGACCACTTGCTTCGCCAAGAGGAAGCCGCCGTCGAGCGTCAGGTGTCCCGGCTCCCAGATTTTGACCGTACCGTCGTCTTCTGAAAAAGCCCCGAAGGGATTGACCTCGACCTCTCCACCCGCACCGATGGTCATGTCCGCCTGCCCGCCGGCGATACTCGAGTTTCCCCCAATGTACAGCCGCTGCGCGGTCAGTTTCGAGCCTTCGTCCTCCACGGTCGCGGATCCCGTCGCGTCGCCACCGAATCCAAGGTAGACGAAATCGGCCCACGCCTGGCCGCCGAAACGTAGATTCAACGTGCCGTCGCCGAACCGTCCGACGGTCAGCGACCGCCAGGCGGGCGTCGTGCCGCCCGCCTCCCCGCCTTCGATATTCAGCGTGCCGGAGCCGGTGGAGCTGTATCCAAGCCAGAGCAGCCCTTCGGCGCCGCCGCTGCGGATTTCCGAGTCAGGCCGGACCGTCAGTGTGCCGCTACCGTCTTTGCCCACGAAGAGCTCGTCGTTGTTGTACCAGCGTGCGCCCTGCACCCGCACCTGACCTGAACTGCCCTCGGCGTGGCCGATGCTGGCGGTCTCCGATCGCAGGGACACGAACGACGCCGAGGCGGCCTTGGTCAGGAACAGGTTTCCGGCGTCGCCGTTCGCGACACCCACGACAATGCCTGGATTATCTGCACTGGTATTCAGAAGTGAGTAGTCACTAAGCTCGAGCGTCAAAGCATCGCTGTGAATCAGCAATTGGGCGTTTTCACCGAGGACATCGGTGACGGTGTACCGGTTACGCGGGATGACACCAAGGTCGAAATTGGCGGTATCAAACTCTCCGCCGGGTCCCCGGCAGGGCTGAAGCGGGCTGCACGGCTGCCAGAGCCGACTGTCGCCGAACTGCCCGCCGGTCGAGCTGCGCCAGAAATAATCTTCGGCCTGCGCCGAGGGGCACCAAGTCAGGAACGCAGCGGCAAGCCTCACGCTCAATGCTCGAACTGATCGTGTGAACGGCCGCCGACTTGAGCGATCGTCACGTGCTTGGGGCGACGCGGGCGTCGCCGGGTGAACGTTGACAAGTCCCATGTCGTCCTCCTCGGCCACCACGCTCCTCGATCGTGAGGATATGAACTCGCCGACCGGATCGCGCTGCGAAGCGGCCGATCGTGTAACGGCGGTCACTCCGACTTCAAAGGCACCGGTAGTCGTCGCGAAGAACCGCAACTCGACCTTTATATGTTTGAGCTGGCCCGAATACTCTGAATCTTCGAATATAACGTCGCACCCAGCCGGTTTCAATGCTCTCGTTCGGTGCTCATTATCTCTCCGACGACTGCGAAATACGATACCTACCGGCTAACAACGCCGTCAGCCGCAAGTTATTGCGTGTTCAGTGGGTTCGAGGAAGATGGCGAGTCTCGGTCGGAACGCGGCACTTGAGAACGCCCGGACCGAGCGTATGGGTTTGCTTCCGCCGGGTCGGATCTAGGAACGCCGCGAGGGCATCGTCCATTCGTGGAAGGCGTACGATGAGCGATCGAAGCGTATCGAACGACCGCATCGCGGACATTCTGGATCGGGTCGCCGAGCTTCTCGACGAGCAGGAGGCGAATCCGTTTCGCGTGCGTAGCTATCGGACGGCGGCCGACACGGTCCGCCACAGCGATGAATCGATCGCCGCGCTGTGCAGAAATGGCAACGCGTCGAAATTGGAGCGTCTACCCGGCGTCGGCAGCAAGCTGGCGCGATCGATCCAGGAGATCGCCGAGACCGGAAACCTTCGATTGGCCGATCGGCTCGAGAGCGAAGTGGCGCCTGAGGAGCTGCTGACGCGAGTACCCGGGGTCGGCAAGAAGCTGGCCTCGCAGTTGCACGAGGAGCTCGGTGTCGACTCGCTGGAGGACCTGGAGACTGCGGCCCACGATGGTCGCCTGAAGGAGTTTCCCGGCATCGGCGAGAAGCGGCTGGCCGGGATTCGCGACGCACTGGCGGGCATGCTGAGCCGTTCGGCGCGCCGCCGTGCGCGGCAGCGCCAGGAGCAGGATGACCAGGGCAATGAGGAGTCAAGGAGGCGTGACGCGTCGCGCCCGGACGTGGGGACGCTGCTTGACGTGGATGAGGAGTACCGGCGCAAGGCGGAGAAGGACGAGTTGAGAAAGATCGCGCCGAAGCGTTTTAACCCGGAGGGTGAGGCGTGGTTGCCCATTCTTGACACCGAGCGAGGCGACTGGTCTTTCACCGCGCTATTCTCCAATACCGCAAGAGCGCACGAGCGCGGCAAGACGGACGATTGGGTCGTGATTTACTTTGAGAGAGAGGGCCGGGAGGATCAGTGCACCGTGGTCACTTCCGAGCGGGGTCGGCTCGAAGGCCAGCGCATCGTTCGAGGCCGGGAGAGCGAGTGCCGCCGCTATTACAGTTCGAACGACGCCTGAGAACACGCGATGTGACGCCGACGGTGCGCAGGACTGTGCAGCCGCGGCGGACGCGGTGACGCCTGACGGTGGACGTTGCCGCAGTGCACTTGTTTGACCCCAGCGCCGACGCCCTCGGGGGTTCGCAACGTCCTGCGTAGTCCCCGGCACATTGCTCGGCCCGTGCAGGTTCGGCTCAATTCATCTCTCAGTTGCTTCGAGTTGCGTGTCAGCCAGCGCCGGATGATTCGGTGCGAGCGGATTATCGCAGCCTGGCTGGGTGAGGTCAAATGGCTCATGAGGCGAGCGACCATTGACGCCGTTTTCGTCTGGGCGAACGCGCCGCCGCGATTGGCAATCTCCCGGCGTGCATCTCGCATTCTGGCGCCGTGCTCAAAAGCTTACGCACAATTAAGGCGGCGCTCAGGCTCTTATCAGCTTCTTGAACAGAATGAAAGGTCAGGAAGAGACGAGTTGGAACGGGCGGGTCCGGCTCACGGGCTTTCTTGCGTCTCCATGAGGCTCCGGATGCACAGCGAATTGCCGCAAGAGTACATACCGGCGGACACGTCATCGTGGCGGGACGGGCTCGTGCCCTTCCTGAAGCGGCCGGACTCTTATCCGCACGAACCGAAATGCGTTCGCCTCTTGCAAACGCACATCTCGTACGTGGCGATTGTCTCTCCGTACGTGTACAAGCTAAAAAAGCCCGTTGCTTTGGATTTCCTCGACTTTTCGACGCTCGCAAAGCGCGAGCATTTCTGCCATCGCGAAGTCGAGCTGAACCGTCGCCTGTGCCCGGACATTTACCTGGGCGTCGTGCCGCTGGTGCTGTGCGACGGACGCCTGCGATTCGGCGAGGATGACCGGGTAGGCTCCACCGTGGACTACGCTGTCAAGATGCGGGAACTCGACGAACAGTTCCTTTTGTCGCAGATGCTCCACAATGAACAGGCCTCACAGGCACACATCGACCGAATCATCGAGAAGATGGCCCCCTTCTATCAACGGCAGAGGCCCGATCCGGCTGTTGCGGAGAATGGAAGGGCCGAAACGGTGATGGGCATCACGAGGGAAAACCTCGACGAGGCGCGCGACCTTGTGGGCGACACCATTTCCGCCTCCGCTTACGAAGCGGTCCGGCTTTATCAGCAGCGGTTTCACAAGCAGCGGCATGCGTTGCTCGCGCGACGGCCGGCCGACGGCCACATCCTCGATTGCCACGGCGATCTGCGTCCCGAGCATATCCATCTCGGCCCCGAGCGCGTATGCGTCTATGACTGCATCGAGTTCAACGACAAGTTCAGGCACATTGACGTCGCGGCTGAGATCGCCTTTTTGGCGATGGAACTGGACGCAGCCGGGCGGCCGGACCTGAGTCGTCACCTTGTGGCCGAGATGGTGCGGACGCTGGACGACCCGGATATGCGCCGACTGATGAATTTTTACAAGTGCTACCGTGCGGTCGTACAGGCGAAAGTGCAGGGTATTCGCAAGGACGAAGGGGATGTCCCACCCGTGCAACGGGAAGAGAGTCGCACGAAGTCGGGGCGTTACTTTCAACGGGCGCTGAACTACGCCGTCACCGGCTCGCGTGCGACGGTGCTGGTCGTGATGGGGAGGATCGCGACGGGCAAATCGAGCGTCGCCGGCGCCCTGGGTGAGGAATTGGGCTGGGCGGTCCACTCGTCGGATCGCGTACGCAAGAAGCTGTACGGCGTGCCGAACTCGCAGCGGCCGCCGGCATCCGTCAGGGAGCAGTTGTACAGCGGGGATATGACTCAGCGGACGTACGATCGTTTGGGGGAGCTGGCTTGCGCGTGCATCGAAAAGGGTGAAAGCGTCATCCTGGATGCAACGTACGGCACGCAACAGCGAAGACGCGAATTGTTCCGCATACTGGAGCACTGTGACTGCGACCTCGTTTTCATCGAGATGCACGCCCCGGACGACGTGATTCGTGGACGTCTGCGAGCGCGGGAAAACGAACGGGACGTCGCCTCGGACGCCCGTTTGGAGGACTTTGACAAATTGGCCAGGGCGTACGACCAAGCAACGAACGCGGGTCCGGGCCACCTCATCAGTCTGGATGGCACGAGGCCCCTGCACGAAAGCCGCGTGGCGGTCTACAAGCGCCTCATCGAGCGGCGCGACGGCGGCCCGACGGAGCGACGAGGGTTCCTGCGCCACGGTGCTGCTCCACCTTTCGCGGGCGATTCCAGGTATGTTTGAAGCCGACGTGCGGCCAGTTTCGGTGGGCGGGCGGAACGAGGGTTCATTCCCCGGCAAGGAGCGCTGCGGCCTGTGAGGCGGCGCGCTGCCGAAGCGCGTGCTTCGGATCGGCTGCGGCGAGGCGCTGATGGCCCAGGAGCGCTTGTTCCGCATGTTCGCGCGCCCGCGGGGCATCGCCGCGTTGCCATAAGAGGCGAGCGTATGCGTGATGGAGCGTGGCAACCAACTCGATGGTGGCGGGGTCGTCGGCCGTGTGGCTTGCAAAACGGTCCACGATCGACCGGGCTGTGTCCAGATGCCGGAGCCCGTCGCCCACGCTGCGACGCCTGTGTGCAATGTTGGCGAGCCCCAAGTGGATGTATGCCAATGCTCTGTCGTAGTGGATGCGCGAGCCATTCCGCAACAGGATGGGGGGCGCCAAGGGAGCGTGGGCCGAAAGATCCGATCGGTAGATCGGCTCCAGAGTGGGATCTACCTCCAGAAGCTCCTCGATGGCGCTCTGGGCCGCACGATAATACTCTTCGGCCGTGTGGAGATCACTGTCGCATAGTAGATGGGCCAGCCGTGTCGCCGTCAGGACGGCCCAATCGCGCCGCGCGATCACCGGCTGCGGCGCCCTGCCCGGCTCCGATCCCTCTTGCCGCACGGCCCACACGTACGGATCCAGCGCATCGAACTCCGCTTCGTACCAGCCGGATGCGACCCGTCCGTGTTCGAAAGCGATTTGCGCGTGCTCGGCGGCCAATTCCTTGTCGCCCATGGCGTCGGCCACCAAAGCTCGCGTCGCGTGTGCGTACATGAGTTCGCGAAGCACGACCCCGTCTACCGGAACCGCTTCGGCCGACCGCTCGACGAGGTCGAGCACGAGTTGGCTGAGGAGTTGCGCCCGATCGAGGAGTCCGACGTTTACGGAATGACCGATCAATCGACGAATTGCACTCCAGAGCTTCGCCTGAGCGTGAAGATTATCCGGCTGTTCATCTGCAAGTTGCTTATAGAACGTGTACGCCTCCTCGGCCAGGTGCCTCTGTATGTCACCCGTTCCCAGGACTCCCGTAATCTGCGAGCCGACGCCGGCGAACACATAATTGGACGCCCGTTGGGCATACGCAAGCCGTCGGCGTGCCATGTCGCGTTCGCGCGTCGCCACGTATGCCTGGCCGACCGCGACCGCGGTGCCGGCGATCAAAGCTACGAACGCAACCGCCACGCCGCCAGCCAATGCCCGATGCCGCCGCGTGAACTTGCGTAGCAGATACCACGTGCCGGCAGGCCGCGCCAGAATCGGCTCGCTGCGAAGGTAACGCCCAAGGTCTGCGGTCAGCTCCCCCGCGGACTGATATCGCCGGCTCGGGTCCTTCTCCAGGGCCTTGAGTATGATCGTCTCCAGGTCGGGGGCGACTGCCTTGGCGTATCTGCTTGGCGGCGTCGGAGCCTGCTCACTGATGGTTCGGGCGGACTGCGGCAGATTCCACGGCTCGATCGGATAGGGCAACTGTCCAGTCAGCAGCTCGTAGAGAACAACGCCCAATGCGTAGACGTCGCATCGCACGTCGATCTCGTCGGTACGTCCTTGGACCTGCTCCGGGCTCATGTACGGTACGGTTCCCGCGACGCGGCCAATGTCGGACACGGCGGACGCGAGCATGCTCGGCGGGTTCTCGTCGGCCGACTGGAGGAACTTTGCGAGTCCGAAATCGAGCACCTTGAGCGCGCCGTTCCGTTCGACCAGAAGGTTGGAGGGTTTAAGATCCCGATGGATGACGCCGCGCTGATGCGCGAACGCGATCGCCTCGCAGACACTTCTGCACAGCTCGACCCGCTGCTCGACGCTGAGTTCGCGGTCGCATACGTACTCAACGATCGGCTGGCCCTCGACGAGCTCCATCGCCAAGTACGCCCGACCGTCGCGGGCGTTGCCGGATTCGTAGACTACGGCGATAGAGGGATGTTTGACGTGGGCCAGCATGTGGGTCTCGCGATGCAGCAGTTTCTCGTAGCGCCGGTCTGCCGCGTATGGTGCACTTAACAGCTTGAGCGCCACGCGTCGCCTGGGATTGCGCTGCTCCGCCTCGTAGACGACGCTGGATCCGCCACGGCCGATCTCCCGCACAATGCGGTACCCTTCGACCAGGTCGGCGGGGGTACAATCCGTCGATGTGAAACAACCGCCGGCAAGCACCGCGCGCACCCCCGGCTCGAGGCGCCGATTTTCCTCCACCTCCGCCAGGATCGAGGAGCACTCGGCACAGGAACTCACATGATCGCGGATCCACGCCGCAGAGTCACCGCCGAGCTCACTGCTCAGGTATTGTTCCAGTTGCTGAATTTCGGGACACGCCATGTTCGGCGCCTTTCACTCCGAATGAAGCCGAGCGCGGACGCGTATCTCGTATAGACACCGTCCCGCAGAATGTATTGGTCGAAAACCTGCCGCTGTTCTAACGATTGGGGGATCAGAGCGCCTCCTCCACCTCGGCCTTGATCGATCGTAGCCTGGTCAGGACGGTGTACTTGGCGTTGTAGACGGCCTTGACCGGCACACCCAGCAGGTCTGCCGCCTGCTTTGGCGTCTGTCCGTCGCGCATGACGAGTTCAAATGCCCTGTAAGTCGCAGGCTCGACTTGCTCCCGGACACGACCCAGGCAGATCTGCAGGATCGACTCCTGCCACTCTTTGTCCCAGACGGTGGCCGCGGACTCCTCGCCGGCCAACCCATCCCAGAAGGTCGAATCTACCGGCGCGTTCGTCTGTGCGGTCCGTCGAACCACGCTGCGTTTCTTTGAAAGCGCCTGCCGGAAGGCGATGCCGAACAACCAGCGGCTCAGGCGGCCCTTGGTCCGGTCGTACCGGCCCTTGCGATAACCCTCCGCAAAGGCCAGCAGGGTCTCCTGGGCGGCCTCCTCGGCATCGGCCTCCGTAAGGCCCATCTGCCGGCCGAAACGCACGATGGGCCCGGTAAAACGTCGGTTAAACCGGTCCCAAGCCGCATGGTTGGCACAGTCAGTGAGGTTCTGGAGGATGGTCGACGTTGTGATCCAGTTCATTTGAATCGCCGGGTTCGACAGCCACAGGGCGCACGCTCGTCCCTCCTGGGCATACGGCCGCTTGAAGTCTCGTGCGTGTTCTCGGCCCACCGAATGATAAGAAATCCGCCGGGCGTCCGCCAATACGTTTCGGGGCCGAAATGCGCTAGGGCGTCCGGGGCCGGGCGTAAATCCAGCATGTCGCGACGAGCAAGATCGTTGATTCGCGGCAAGGGCCTGTTCGGTCACGGTGAGACTGCAATAGCCAGGAGTTGAGCCAATCATGATTCGCGTAACCCAATGTTGGGCGTTTGTGGCGTGCCTGACGTACCTTCTGATCACATTTGGGGCGGATACCGCGGCCGCGCAGGACGGTGCGTGCTGCCGGGATAACGGCAGTTGCCTGCTCGTCTCTCAAGCAACCTGCGAATCGTACCCTGACGGCGAATTCGGGGGCGCGGGATCCACGTGCTTCGCCGGTCGATGTCGCGGGGCCTGCTGTCGTCCCACGGGAGAATGCCTGGCGGGCAGCGCGAGGTTCAACTGTGAGGGAACGAGCGGCGCCTACCTCGGTCATGGAAGCACATGCGACGGAGCCAACTGTCCGGTGCTGCCGAACGGCGCCTGCTGTTTTGAGTTCTACTGTCGTGAGAACTACACGGAGAAGTTCTGCACGAGCAGGGGCGCGGGGTACATGGGAGACGATTCCACGTGCGGCGACTGTCCAGGGGCCTGCTGCCTGACCGACGATAGCTGCCTCGATTCGACGCAGGGGGACTGCGCCATGATTGAAGGGGCCAGCTTCGCCGGAAACTTCACCACATGCCCGCCGGACGGCTGCAGGGAAGGGGCGTGCTGTTTTGCGACGGTCAATCCCGACGGTGAGTGCACCGGCCCCGTCGACCCGTTCAACTGTGCGTCCAGTCACGGCCTGTTCCTGGGCGCCGGTACCGACTGCGCCACGTCGACGTGTCCGCCGTTCGGCGGCGCGTGCTGCCCGTCGGGACCTTCGGGTTCCTGCTTCGTCACCACGGAGGAAGACTGCTTACGGTTTGCGTCGCCCGACTATGTATACCTCGAAGGCGTCGATTGCGGGGTTGCCAGCGAGTGTCCCCCCGCCCTCGGGGCGTGTTGTTACGTCGAGACGATCCTGTTTCCGTTGGGCACGTGCGACGACCTGGTGACGGAAGCGGAGTGCGATGCGCTGCAGGGCCACTTCAGGGCGGGCAAGACCTGCGATGTCGAGGGAATCTGCACAGGTGGGTGCTGTTCGCTCGGCGGCTCCTGCGTAATCGAGCACGTGAGTATCTGCCTGGACTCGATCAAGCCCAATGTGTACCGGGGCGACGGAACCGGGTGTTGCGACGACGAGAACCAGTGTAACGGTCTGGAGACATGCGATACCAACGGGGACTGCCAGTCCGGAACGGCGCCGATTTGCGACGACGGTGTCCCGTGCACCGTTGACGGCTGCGATCCGTCCACCGGTTGCACACGGACCCCGGATGATTCGCTGTGTTTTGATGAAGACGAGTGTACGCTCAACGAGCGATGCGACCCGGACCGCGGGTGCGTGTCTGACACGAAGGACTGCTCGGACGCCCACGACTGCACGGTGGACAGGTGCGTGAGTCCGACGGGCGAATGCGCCAACGACCCCGTGGATGCACAGTGTGACGACGGCAAGTCCTGCACCATCGACACGTGCGATCCGAACTTCGGGTGCCTCAACGGGGCCGACGATTCCAAGTGCGACGACGGGGTCGATTGCACGCGCAACGAGTGCATCGGCGACCAGCCCGGAGCCGACGCCGAAGGGTGTGCCTTTCCGCCGGACGACAGCCTGTGTCCGTCGACGGACCTTTGCGTACCGCGCCGCTGCGATTCAGTGGCCGGCTGCCGGGACGAGCCGCGCGAATGTCCGGACGACGGCGATCCCTGCACGCGCGAGTACTGCGACTCGGCCGACGGCGAATGCAAGAGCGACGAATTTTGTGGCGCGTGTTGCGTTCTGAATGACCAATGCCGCGAGAACGTGACGCAGGAATTCTGTGAAACGACGCTCGGCGGGTCGTTCATGGGAGCGGGCAGCGAGTGCATCACCGTACCGTGCGGGGCATGCTGCGAGTTTGATACGGGCGTCTGCATCGACGGCGTGACGCTGAGCGAGTGCGACCGGATCGACGGCGTCTTCAAAGGCTCCGATTCGATCTGCCAGCCGGATTCCTGCGCCGGCGCCTGCTGCGATCGTGGGTTTGTTTTCCCGGATTGTTACGACAATCGAACCGCCGAACAGTGCGCCCAGATCGACGACGACGCGGTCTTCGCGGGCGCGGGAACCGATTGCGCGAGCGCTCCGTGCGGGGCGTGCTGCGGACCGTTGGATTCCTACTGTGAGGATGTCGTGCCCGGCGACCTTTGCATCCAGGAAGGCGGCTCCTATCAGGGGGACGGGTCAGTTTGTATCCCGAACCCGTGCGAAGGAGCCTGCTGCATGCCGGATGGTACGTGCGCCGTGACGCTTGCCGATGAATGTCCCGGCGACTATCAAGGAACCGGCAGTGCGTGTGATGAACTCGACCCACCGTGCGCGCCCTTCGCCGGGGGTGCCTGCTGCCTCGACTTGCTTGGCGAATTCTGCGTTGACGGCACGTCGGCCCAAACCTGTGTCAATGCGTACGGCGGTGATTACCAGGGTGAGGGCTCGCAGTGCGGCAGCGTGGACTGCACCGCCACCGGCGCCTGCTGCGACGACGAAGGTGTTTGCGAGCAGTACACTGAAACCGGCTGCGACACGTTCGAGGCGGTCACGGGCGTCAGCACGGTTTTCCTAGGAACGGGCGTTCCCTGCGGCGGGCCGAATATGAACGAGTGCGCGCCGACCGGCGCTTGTTGCCGCCCGGATGGCAGTTGCATCGTCACCATCGAGGAGGCCTGTGCGGGAGTCTATCGGGGCGACAACACGGCCTGCGACGAGCTCAACCCGCCCTGCCAACCCTCGGAAACGACCGGGGCTTGTTGCCGGTCGAGCGAGGGGTGCATCGACAACGTGCTTCCTGCCGACTGCGACGGCGGGTTCCGGACGTTCATGGGCATCGGCACGATCTGCGAAACGGCGCCGTGTGGTGCGTGCTGCGACAATGCGAGATCCTCTTGCTTCGACGGCAGGACGCAGTCGGGTTGCGAATCGACCGGCGGCACGTTCCAAGGGCCCGGCTCGGAATGCACGGCCAGGCTCTGCGACGGAGCCTGCTGTTACGCCGACGGGTCCTGCGTTGTTATCGACGGCGCGAGCTGCGCGGGCGACTTCCGCGGCTCCAACACTGCGTGTGACGAGCTGAACCCCCCGTGTGAATCCTTTGCCGGAGGCGCATGCTGCCTTTTCAATGGCGACTGTGTGGACGGCACAACGCTCGCAACGTGTCACGGAAGCCTGCGGGGCACTCACCAGGGAGACGGCACCATCTGCGAGACGGTGGACTGTCTAACCACGGGAGCCTGTTGTCGCAGCGACCTCGCCGGCTTCTGCTCGCAGACGACCGAAGAGGGATGCGCGTCCCTTTCCGTCAGATCCGGTAGCTCGACGAGCTTCCTTGGCTACGGTGTCCCTTGCAACGTCAATTGGCTTGCCTCATCCTGTCCCAAGAACGGCGCGTGCTGCCTTCCCGACGGATCTTGCGTCGTCCGTCGTAAAGAGGATTGCCCCGGCCTCTACCGCGGTGACGGAACGGCTTGCGACGAACTTAACCCGCCGTGCGAACCGTTCTCCCTCGGGGCCTGTTGCACGAATGACGGCATCTGCATCGAGACAACGGACGCCAGTTGTTTCTTTGGCGGAGGGATCTACGAGGGCGACGGCACGGCCTGCACGGACACCGATTGTCTGGCTGTCGGTGCGTGCTGCTATTCGTTCGACGATCCATCCGACCTCGATGCGGTCACGTTTGCGTGCGCGCAGACGACTCGCCGGGCGTGCGAGCAAGCGCTGCCCGCGCTCGGTGCGATCTTCGGCTTCGACGCCCAAGTGATGTTTCTTGGCGAGGGCGTTCCCTGCGAGGGGATCGAGGGTGACACGTGCCCTGCAGAAATCGGCGCGTGCTGCCTTTCGGACGGGAGTTGCACGGTTACGACGGGGGAGGGCTGTCGCGGTCAATACCGCGGAGACGGAACCGCCTGTGACGAACTGAACCCGCCCTGCGAACCCTTCGGCGTCGGAGCATGTTGTCTCCAGGACGATTCGTGCATTGGCGAGGTTACGGCCGACTATTGCATCTGGACGCGATCCGGCGACTACCAGGGCGACGATACAACCTGCGCGGGAATCAATTGCCCGGCCAAGGGCGCTTGCTGTATTTCGTTCATGAGCCCGTTCACGGGGGAAGTTCGAACAGAGTGCTATCAGACGACACAAGCCGCTTGTTCGGCGGCCGAGATTTATCTCTCCGGATACGGCTTCGCCGCACAGAGCGTTTTCCTGGGCGAGGGCGTTCCCTGCGAAGGTGCCGACGCCGACGTTTGTCCGGCCGGAGATGTCGGTGCTTGCTGCCATCCGGATGGGACGTGCGCCGTCGAGGCCGAGGATCAATGCGCCGGGGATTTCCGCGGCGCAGCGACCGCGTGCGACGAACTGAATCCGCCGTGCCAACCGTTCGTCAGTGGGGCCTGCTGCATATTGGACGGATCGTGCATCGACGGCACATCGCCCCTTGGGTGCACATTCGCGCGCGCCGGACTCTACCAGGGAGACCTTTCCACGTGCGCCGAATCGGACTGCCTGGGCCCAGCGGGCGCCTGCTGCTACGAGTTCACACTCGGTTCAGAGATGATTTCTGGTTGCGACAACCTGTCGCGAGCCGCTTGTGAGGGTGCTCACGCCACATTCCTCGCGCTCGGAGCCACCGGGTACAGCGTCTACCTCGGCGACGGCACCTCCTGTGAAGGACCCGCGGGGGACCAGTGCCCCGAGGGCATCCCCTTCGGCGCCTGCTGCCTGCCGGATGGTTCGTGTGTCGTGCGGCGACCGATCGACTGCCCGTTCGATTACCGCGGAGATGGCACCGCCTGCGACGAGATCAGCCCGGCGTGCACCCCCGTCGTCGGCGCCTGCTGCGTCGATGGGCGTGGCTGCCTCGCCGATTTGACTCAGGCGGAGTGTACCGGCGAGGGCGGTACGTTCCTCGGCGACGGTGTCTCCTGCGCGGACAGTGACTGCGGTGTATGCTGTAGTGAGGATAACCAAACGTGTTTCGACGGCACCTTCCGCATCGATTGCCTGGCGGCCAGCGGCACATTCAAGGGATCCGCCGCGCAGTGTGCCACGGTGGACTGCTGCGTATCGAACGACGAGTGCCAAGACGGGGAATTCTGTAACGGCTCTGAGGCTTGCGTTGCCGGCCGGTGCATCGCGGGCGAACGACCGTGCGATCCTGAAACCGAATCCTGTGACGAGGTGTCCGATCTCTGCGTGTTGATCTGCAATGGAGCGAAACCGTGTGACTTGGACGGCGACGGCCGATTGACCTTGCTCGATTATGGGCGGTTCATGGTAACATTTGGCCGGGACAACGGTGGGCCGCTCTATAATCTCTGCGCCGACTACGACGGCGACAACGCGATCACGCGGAACGACTACCGCCTGTGGCTGGAGTGTACCGCGACCCCCTGACGAAACAGGACAGCGGCGTTTCACGCGGCGCAGTGGGGCCTCAATTGGGGCAGCGCAGCCCAGTCCATCGTCAGCGGTGCTTCGGGGTGCCCTTGATATTCGGGTCGGGGACGCGCTCGACCTTGGGAGGCAATTCGTCCAGGCTCTTGCCGTCGGGGCGGACAACGAGCTTGCACGCCTTGCCCTCGGCCAGCAGCGGCATGGAGTCGTTCACCTCGTCCAGGCGGATCGTTCTGGTGATCAGGGGGCGCAGATCCACGACGCCGCCCTCGATCAACCAGCGGGTCTTGTACCAGGTGTCGAAGATGCGCCGACCGTTCAGGCTGTGAACTGTCACGTTCTTGAAAATCATGTTCTCGGCCACGTCGATCTCGACCGGCTTTGAGGGGATTCCGAACAGAACGACGTCGCCACCGTTGCGGACGGTCTTGAAGGCGGTCGTGATTGCGGCGGGCGCGCCGCTCATCTCCAAAACGATGTCGAGTCCATAGCCGCCGTTGGCCTCGATGAAGGCGCTCACGATGCTGTTATCACCTTCGATCGAGTACTCTGACGGGTTGAACGTTTGGCTCGCCCCCATCGTCGCCGCCAGGTTGAGTCGGAACTCGTTGACGTCGGAGGCTAAAACGCGCGACGCGCCCGACGCTTTGGCGATGGCCACGCTGAACAGCCCGATCGGCCCGCAGCCCAGGACGGCCACGCTCTTGCCGGCGATGTCCTGGTTGAGCGTTGCGAAGACGGCGTTGCCGAAGGGTTCCTGCAGGCAGGCGGTCTCGGGCGGGTTCTTCTCCCGATTGTTGAGCCACACGACCTTCTCCGGGATGGAGACGTAATCGGCGAAACATCCCTCACGGTCGACACCAAGGATCACCGTGTTGGGGCACATGTGGGCCTGCCCGGTACGGCACTGATAGCACAACCCGCAGGTGATATGGGACTCGGCGGAGACATAATCGCCGACCTTCACGTGCCGGACATCGCGGCCGACCTCGACCACCGTGCCGGCCAGTTCGTGCCCCAGGGTCAGCGGCGGCTTGATGCGCCGTGACGACCAGCGATCCCAGCTCCAGATGTGCAGATCGGTTCCGCAAATACCGGCGGCCTCCACCTGCACGAGACAATCGAAGTCGCCCACTTTCGGCAGGGGGATGTCCTCGACCTCCAGGCCCTTCTCGCTCCTGACCTTTCGAACCGCCTTCATCTTTTCAGCCATTCAAAAAGCCCCTTTCGTAATGCTCGATGCTCGCGGGCGGTTGCGGGCGTTTTCGGTCACTCGTCCACGGCGACCGAGTAATTGTTCGTCTCCGGCGGCAGTCGAAATACCGAGTCGGGCAGTTCCACATTAATCGAATTCTCAGACAGCTTGGGGAAATCCGCGGTGGTGATCTTGGCGCGATCTTCGGAGGTCATGACGATCCGCCGCGGGAGATGGAGTTGGCGATCCACAAAGAACTCGATCTTGCTGTAGTCGTTCGCCACCCGGCTGCCGCGTTTGGGTGTGCAGACCAGATGATCGGTGTTTTCAAGTGCATCCGCCCCGGAGCCGAAGGCGACTTCGAAATGCTTCAGAACCTCATCCTTCTTCTGGCCGAACGGGATGGGGAACGGGGCGTTCTCGATGCTGAACAGATCGATCGTGGTGCCGGGCGGAGCGACGTCCCGCTTGATGATGGATTTTGAGCGCTCCTGTGCCTCATAGAACCAGCGACCGTCGAAGAGATACCAGAATCGTTTGCGGCTGAGAATACCGTCCTGCACGGTCTTGACGAACGTGATCATGAAGAGCGGGTTCGGGTCGGCCCTCCTGAAGGTGATCTCGCCGTATCGCTTGACGACGTCCGCCGCGACCCGGTCCTCGACGGTGTAGACGACGCTGCATCGAATTTCGTCGATGGTCTTTCCGCGAGCCTCGACTTGCTCGAGGACGGTGTTCACGTCGCCGGCCGGCTGGGCCGCAACCGGGCCGATCAGCAAGAACGAGGCAGCAAGCAAACAAGAGGCGGGGCGTCTCATGGCGTTGGAGTCCTCGCGGATTCGTAGGGAAAAGGCTCACAGGTCATCTTATTCATCATGCTCCACGATGTATCCTACGACGTTGACAATCGTCGTACAAGTCAAGGCGGCGCGCCGTGGACGTGTCGAACGCGTGGCGCCTGGACCGTTCCTGAGCGCGTTCCCGGCCGGGCGGAATCGCTTCTTCTGCGCGGCTCGGCAGGAGCCTCGGCCTCCCGAAACGCACGAATCGCGGACATTCCGCCGGTTCCGTCACGCGCTCGGGCCGGCGGGGTGTGTTGATTTCGGCCCCACGCCTCCGTAAACTCACACGATCGGCGGGTCCGGCCCAGCCTGAGACGAGAGCATTCTAAGTCCGATCGCTGTGTCCCTGGAGTCAGTGAAAATGTTGAGATTCAGCAGGATATCGAGCACGGTTCTGGCGATGATGGTCGTCGCGAACGGTGCGAACGCCCAGCTCAAGATCGGGGACCCGGCTCCGGAGGTCTCGATAGGGCGCTGGGTGAAAGGCGAGCCGGTCAGCCTGGCCGACGGCAAGGGTAGCAACGTCTTCCTTATCGAGTTCTGGGCCACCTGGTGCCCGCCGTGTATCGAGCTGATCCCCCACAACACCGAACTGCAGAAGAAATATGGAGACGAGGGTCTCGTCGTGCTGGGGGTATCCGGCCCGGGGCGGGGCGAGTCACTTTCCAAGGTAAAGCGTTTCGTCCGCAAGCGCGGGGACGCGATGGACTACCGTGTCGGGTACGACTCCGAGGGCACCACGCACGCACGATACATGGGGGGGATCGGCGCGGCCGGCATTCCCTACGCCTTCATTGTCAATCGGCAGGGTCGGCTCGTCTGGCACGGACACCCCGGCGATCCGATGATGGACGAGGTCATCCACGATGTCGTCAGAGGGCGCTTCGACATCGAGCGGGCCGCCCTGCAGGAGCGACTTGCGCCGATGTTCGGGCGCATGCAGCGGATGGCCAGCATCGGCGACTGGGAGGCGTTCCGAATGGTCGCGCAGGAGATCCTGGAAATCGATCCACGGAACGAGGCGGCGATCGATGCCATCATGTACGCCCAACTGACGGTGGAAGAGGACGCGAGTGGATTCCGGGACTTCATTGAGAAGCACATTGAGGCCCACAGGGGCGATCCCGAGGCGATGCACGTTCTGGCGTCGATGCTGCTGCGCATCGAGCAGCTCGATCACCGCCAGCCCGACCTGACGCTTCGAGCAGCCGCCATAGCATACGAGGCCTGCGAGGGCGGAGATTGCAGCAAGGTCGACACCTATGCCCGTGCCGTCTTCGAGATCGGGCTGGTCGATCGGGCCATCGAGCTGCAGACCAAGGCCGTCGCCAAGGCGGAGACAGACGACCGGCGAGCCGAGTTGGAGCGTGTGCTCGAGTACTACAAGACCTGCAAGAATCTCCAGTCGAAACTCTAGCCCAAGTTGAGCAGCGTAGGGGGCATTTCACTTTTTTTCGGCATGGTGAAC
>CAZNPL010000035.1:0-73116 GCA_964574815.1 uncultured Phycisphaeraceae bacterium | reverse complement strand
ATTTCGAGTACTTTTTTGAAATCAAGCGAACCAATCACGCTTGATCAGGGTCTAGAATAGCTTATCGGTTCATCGCCGGGTACAAGCTCGTCTCACCAGCAATATCGGAAGTCGCCGCGCGCCCCTTGAAGGCGCGGAAACGGATGCGCTCGCCACGCTCCGATTGGCGCTCCGCCAAGCCACTTATTCTCGGAACCTGTGTGCCGCTTGCTGCGAGCCATGCGTTTCCGAGCCGCGACCGTAGAGTCAGGGAGCGGACAGCGCGTGAAGCCGGCGCGGCGTCACGCTCCAGTTTATGCCCGCGACTCGTCGCGAACGACCGTCGTCCCCGCAGCCGGAAACACCCGCCGCTCGCCGACGTCGAGCTGAACCACCAGCGACGCCGACGGATCCAGGTCCAGCACGTGCCCGCTGTACTCCTCGCCGCGATGCCGCAGCCGAATCGCTTGCCCAAACGAAAGCGACCGCGCCATGAAGGCCTCGCGCACGGCGGCCGGCGACCAGCGGTCCGCATCGGCCAGCCATGCGTCGAGCCGCTCCAGGAGCGCCCCCGCAACGCCTTCTCGATCCACCGCCACGCCGGACTCCATATCCAGCGACGTTGCGCGTCTTCGCAGTTCCAAAGGAAAATGATTCCGATGCTGCAGGCAGTTGATCCCCACACCGACCGCAAACGCCCGACGCCCGGCCCCCGCCGCCCGTGAATCCACCAGGACCCCCGCCGCCTTCCGGCCGTTGACCAGCACGTCGTTAGGCCACTCGATCAGCGCCGTCAGGCCGGTGGCCTCCAGAATCGCGTCCGCCGTCGCGATCCCCGCAATCAGACCGAGCAGCTCGCCCGATGGAACGGGCCCCTCTGGAGACTCGATCAGCAGCACCGTCCCCATCACGCTGGCGCCCCGCGGCGAGTGCCACGAACGCCCGTGGCGGCCTCTGCCCGCCGTCTGATGCTCGGCGAACACCACGTGCCCGTCGCGCACCTTTTGCGCAACAAGAGAAAGCGCGTATTCGTTCGTGCTGCCGACCGTTTCGAGCACTTCGATCGACCGGCCCACCCGCCGCAGCCGCCGACCCGCCAGCACGCGTTCAACGTTGAGCACGCCCGCTTTCATTTCGCCACTCGCTTGCGGCGCGGGGCCGTCCAGTCCCAGTCCACTGGCTCGATCGGCCGCTCCCGGTGCATCAGCACGATCATGATCGGCTGATCCGGCTCGTAATCGTCCATGTCCGCCCCCGCATAAACGTAATGCGCCTGCAGAAACTCCCTCAACTCCGCGAACTGCGGCGCAAGCAGCAGCACCAACCGCGGGCGGTTCGCCTCCAGCTCACGCATCAGTATCCGCCGCCGCTCCTCATATCCGCGAGCGCCCTTCACCAGCGGCCCCCGCATCGTATAGCGCGACGCGCAGCGCCGCCCCGAATAATAGTAAATCCCCACGTCGTGCCCCCACACGAACACCGTGTCGCCCTCCTGGGTCACCGCACCGACCCGCTCGCCCTGCGCCCGCCCCCATTGCATGCGATAATCGTACCGCCGCTCCGTCACGTGAATCGGCGCGACGCCCAGATAGTGCACGTACTGATAGAACAACAGCGCTGCCAACCACACCCCTGCGCCGATTCCGACCGCCCAACGCCCGGCCGGCCTCCGGGCCCGCTCGCACAATTCGCCCGCCAGCGCCGCGACGATCAGGATCATCGGTGGCACCAGCAGATAGTAATAATGAGGCCAGGACTGTCCCGGCAGGCAGACGGCCTGGTAGCTGCCGAACGCATAAGCCAGCACCGCCCCGGCGCCGCGGCGCAACCGCCGCCGGTCCAGGACGATCAGCAGCGGTGCGGCCGCCGCACCGACCACCCACAGTGGCCGGGCACTGGCGAACACCCCGATGTAAGGCCGGAAGAATCTCACGTACCGGACCCAGAATCCCTCCTCGATATCGCTGTACCCGATGTTGTAGGCAAAGACCGCATCGTAGAACGTCTCCCATCGGTCAGTCAGCGCGAAATAAGCGAATACGCCGGCCCAGATAACCGCCGGCCCGAGTCCCATCCAGGCGATGGTCTCGAGTACAGTGACCCCGCGCCGCTCGCCGCGCCAGCGGCGCGCGACCGCCCAGATCACCATAAGCAGCCACGGCGCCGCCATCACGGTTTTGATCGTTGATGCGATCCCCAGCAGCAAACCGCCCGCAAGCAACCGTCGCGCGCCCAGTCGCTCCCCGCCCACCAGAACGGCCACCGCCGCCAGCGCCAGGGTGTTCATGTAGATCTCGCGGTTGCACCCGTCGCCGGCCGTCCCCGGGTCCGACGAGCAGATCGCAAACGCCGCTGCGGCCAGGCAGCCGGCCACGATGCCGCCTTGGCGGCGAGCGATGTCGTAGCACAGCAGCAGCGACGCCGCCGAGAACGCCGTGGCCAGCAATCGAAAGGCCATGTCCGACTGCCCGAACAGTGCGATTACCCCGGCGAACAGCACGAACGCCCCCGGCGGCTGGTGGTCCCATACGTCCACGTACAGCCGGCCCCCGTCCAGCAATCGCCCGCCGATATACGCGTAATTGCACTCGTCCGTCTCGAGCGGAAGTGAAAAGGCGTGCCATCGAAACCCGACCAGAACCGCCAGCGCCAAGGCGAGAAACAACCAGACGAACGCCCGCCTCTTGTGAACCCGCCCCGGCGACGCCATGTCACTTGTTTCAGTCATAGCTCAATTGCGTCCCCGCCCGCGCCGGGCGATCGTGCGTCGAATCCCAGCCTCCTGTCAAGCAGGGCGTGCCTGACGGTGCAGGGGTACGCCTGATAAGTTCATTCCCAGCGCTGATACGCTGGGTTATTCTCAGGCGCCCCTTCGGGGCGTGGGTGCCGTCGCTGCGGCGTGTGACCACGTTCACGCCGCCATTTGATAGCGCGGAGGCCATCGGCGCCACGCGCGACGGGTGACGCTACATGTCTGGTCAAGCCGGCGTTCCGTGTACCCGTTACGTTACGGCTCGGATCATTGTTGCTGTTGTGGCGCAGGTGGGGATGGCCAGGCTCATGAACGTCCCTGTCCGTTCCTCCTCCTTGCCTTCCCCACAACCGCCCCCATACACTCCGGGACCATGACCACGCTTAAGATGCGAAGAACGTCCCACCCGCCGCGGCTCGTTATCCGGACCCTCGCGCTCGCGGCCTTTGTCGCCCTCCCGGCGTGCGACGGTGTTGCGACCGCTGAAGCGGCGTCCCTGACCAGCGTCCGTGTCGCATCGGGCCTCGACAACCCCCTTTACGTCACCCACGCACCGGGCGACTTCCGGCGCATCTTCATCGTCGAACGGGCAGGCCGCATCAAAACGCTCGATTTCGAGACAGGCCAGGTGTCCGTCTTCCTCGATATCACCGACCGCGTAGAAGCCTTCTTCGAGAAAGGCCTGCTCGGCCTCGCCTTTCACCCCGATTATGCGGCCAATGGCCACTTCTATGTGAACTACACGACCCCCGGCAGCACTTTCGAGACGCGGGTGTCACGCTTCTCGGTCATGGGCGACCCGGCCACCTCTGAAGAGGCCGACGAGTACAGCGAGTTCATCGTGCTCTCGTTCGATCAGCCTGATTTGAACCACAACGCCGGCTGGATGCGCTTCGGCCCCAACGATGGCTACCTCTACATCGCCACCGGAGACGGCGGAGGCGTCGGCGATCCTGACAACCACGCGCAGACCATCACGAACGACCTGCTCGGCAAGATCCTCCGCATTGACGTGGACTCGGCAGTTCCCTATGCCGTCCCGCCCTCCAACCCCTTCGTGGGCCGCACCGGCGACGACGAAATCTGGGCCTACGGACTGCGGAACCCGTGGCGGTGTGCCTTCGACTCGCTCACCGGCGACCTCTACATCGCCGACGTCGGCCAGGGTGACTGGGAGGAGGTCAACTTCCAGCCCGCGACGAGCGACGGCGGAGAAAACTACGGATGGCGCCGCAAGGAGGGCACCCACTGCTTCAATCCGCCGAGCGGCTGCGACGATCCGTCGTTCGTCGATCCGATTCACGAGTATTCCCACGCCGAGGCGGGCTTCTCCATCACCGGCGGCGAGGTCTACCGGGGGTGCGCCATCCCCGATCTCGACGGAACCTACTTCTTCGCCGACTGGGGCAGCCGCCGCATCTGGAGCTTTCGCGGACCGGAGCTGGCCGATTTTCAGGAACGCACCAGTGAGCTTGCCCCGGGCGGCACGCTGGACATCCGCTCGATCTCATCGTTCGGGCTGGACGCCTACGGCGAAATCTACATCTGCGATCTCAACGACGGCGAGGTCTTCAAAATCGTCTCCGCCGCCGCACCGATCACCGACTGCAACAACAACGGCGTTCAGGACGGCTGCGAACTCGCCGACGGCTCGGAAGCGGACGCGGACGGCGATGGCTTGCTCGATGTGTGCCAATGCGCCGACCCCGCCCGCACTGACGTCAACGGCGACGGCGCCGTCGATGCGCAGGATGTCTTTTGCGTGCTCGACGTGCTCTTCGGAAACCCGGCAGACTGCACGTTCGACGCGGTCGATCTGATCCCGTGCCCCCTTGGCGATGGCGTTGTTAACCTCTTCGACGTGATCGCCATCATCAGGAACTTGAATTCAGCGTCCCGGTAAGGTGCCAATAGTATGACACTCCTCGTAACCTCCATCGCCGCCGACGACGTGGGCACCATGCTCGCCCGAGCCGACGAAGCGTTCCGCCGCGGCGCCGACGCCGTCGAGCTCCGGCTCGACGCTTTGAAGGACTCGATCGCAGGCGTATCCGGGATTGCCCGAGATCTGCCCACCGGCCGGTGGATCGCGACCTGCCGTCCCGTCTCGCAGGGCGGCCGATTCCAGGGGCCCGTCGAGCGGCGCGTCGAACTGCTCCTCGCGGCCGGCGAGCCCGGCCAGGGTTTTGTCGACTTCGAATACGCCGACTGGGCCGGCGACCGCGGTTCCGCCCTTGCCCGGCATGATCTCACCGCCCGCCGGACGGGGTCGGGACCCGACGCGCAGACCCCCTCGATCATTCTCTCCCACCACGATTTCGAACGGCGCCCGGCCGACCTCGAGCAACTCGTCGCCGAGATGGCCGCCGAAGACGCCGCGGCGGCGTTGAAAATCGTCTGGCCGGCGGAGGACGTTTTGTCGAACTTCGAGGCCTTCGAACTGCTGCGATCCTCGCCGCGAGAGATGATCGCCTTCTGTCTCGGCGAGCACGGCCTGCCGTCCCGCGTGCTGGCCAAGAAGTTCGGTGCTTTCGCGTCGTACTGCGCGCTGGACGAGGGAGAGGAGACCGCCCCCGGGCAGTTGTCGCTCGCTCAAATGAAAGAGACGTTCCAGTGGGACCGCATCGACGAGGCCACCGAGGTCTACGGCGTGATCGGCCACCCTGTCGGGCACTCGCTGAGTCCGGCGATCTTCAACGCGGCCTTCGCAGAGTCGGGCGCGCCCGGCGTCTATCTGCCGTTCCCGGTCGAGCCGACTTACGAGGCGTTCGCGACCTTTCTCGACCAATGCCTCGCCTGCGACTGGCTCGACGCCCGCGGCTTCAGCGTGACCCTGCCCCACAAGGAGCACGCCCACCGCTACCTCGGCGACCGCGTCGATCCGCCGGCCGACGTCATCGGCGCGGTGAACACGCTCCGGATCGAGGAAGGCGAAATCTGGGGCTGCAACACCGACGGCGACGGCGCTTTGGAGGCCCTGGTCCGGGGAATGGAAATCCCTTCGGAAGAACTCGACGGTCTCACCGTCGACCTGCTCGGCGCGGGCGGAGCGGCGCGGGCCGTCGTTTGCGGCCTGATCGAATGCGGCGCCCACGTCACCGTTTACAACCGCGATCGCAGCCGCGCCGACCGCCTGGCTGCCGACCTGGGTTGCACCGCGAAGGACTGGGACGACCGCGTACGCGGTGATGCTCAGGTGCTGATCAACTGCACCAGCGTCGGCATGTGGCCGGACGCGGACGGATCGCCCATGCCCGCCGACGCCCTGCGGCCCGATTGCGTGGTCTTCGACACGGTCTATCGGCCGGCCGAGACCCGCCTGCTGCACGACGCCAAAGCGGCCGGCTGCCGCACGATACCCGGCGCGGCCATGTTCGTGGCCCAGGCCGCCTTTCAGTTCGAGTACTGGACGCAGCAGGCGGCCGACTGGACGGCGATGGCCCGACTGACCGCCTGGCTTCTGGGCGGTGGCGATACAAGGTAAAGTATGAGCGTTCGTTCGTCCGGCTCCATCGTGCTCATCGGCTACCGCGGCTCGGGCAAGTCCAGCGTCGGCCGCGCCCTTGGCGCCCGGCTCGACGTGCCATTTGTTGACACCGACGAACTGATCGCCTCGGCTGCCGGCATGACCATCGCCGAGATCTTCGAGACCGAGGGCGAACCCGGATTCCGCCGACGGGAGTCTCAAGCCGTGCAGCAGGCGATCCGCGCCGCCGCCGTCATCAGCGCCGGCGGCGGCGTGGTCGAGAGCGAAGACATCATGCGGCGTTTGAGGCAGTTCGGCTACGTCGTCTGGTTGACCGCCCCGCCGGAGACCTTGCAGAAGCGCATCCAATCCGACCAGTATTCGGGCTCATCGCGTCCGGACCTGACACTGCATGGCGGGCTCGCCGAGATCGAGCAGGTTCTCGCCCGCCGCAAACCGCTTTACCAAAGATGGGCGGACCTGCGAATCGCCACCGACAGCCGCTCGGTGAATCAGGTTGCCGACGAAATACTCTCTCAATGGCCCGCCCGAACCACGCGGGAACAGTGACCTGCCGACTTGAATCAAGACCGATCGTCTGCCACTGCGCTTGAAGTGCAGCCCTGCTCTCGAGCAGTGGCCATAGACCATTGGGGCGGAGGGGGCACTACAGGCGGCTTGCACGTGTTGAGGGCTCCCGGCTTGCCCGCCAGTGCAGTCCCGTCGTCAACCCGGGTACCGGGGCGAGACCTACGCGGAAGCCGATTCGCTCTCTTCTGAAGGGCCGCCTTCCGCTCTCTCACGCTTCAACGGATTCTCAAATCCCCGCTGCCGGCAGATCTCCGACACGATGGTCGAGAACTCCCGAATCACGTACGAGTCCAAACGCACCTGCCGTTCCCGCCCCTGCTCCTGGTACTTCAGAACGACGTAACCCTTCGCCCGGTACGCCGACGCATCCAGCCCGGTCATCGCCTCGAACGGTATCGTCGGCCGCCGCCCGATCCGAAGCCCCTCGTCCGACAGCACCACCCGAGTCCGCAGCACGCGAACAAGCTGAATCAGCATGATTGCCGCGAACGGCAGCAGGGCATAGCCGAAGATCAACTGGGTCATGAGCTCGACGTGATCGTGGTATCCGTCCACAAAGGCCCCGTCGGCCACCACTTCGCCGCGAAGCTGCAGCCGGAGCGCGCCGGCACTCCCGAAATAGTACAGTTCGACCCTGCCGTCCTTGCGCTGTTCCCAGCCTGGGGCCCCGAACCGCTTCTCGACATCCCCCCGGGTGAGCCGCTCGGAGGTGCCCCGCTTCTGTTCCATCTCCTCCAGCAACGCGGTAGCGGCCGCCGGCGTCACCGCGTCGTTCATCTCCGGGAGTTCATCGGGCACGGGCTCAAGCGCCTGGACCGCCTTCTCCAGGTTCTCTCGAGGCCACGCCACGTGACCGTCATAGAGAAACCATCCGCAAAACAAGACAACCATCAACGTAATCGCGCAGGTGCGCACGATGCGGTCGACAGTCGTGCCCGAAACGATCGGCGTCATCATGGTTTCCATCACCGCCGCCCACCGCGGCGATCGTCTGCGCTGATACCCTTACCGGCGGCCGGTCGAACCGGCCCGCTAACGGACACATCGGTCCGGCAAACCAGGATGTTTTCACCAAAGCGCATCTTTTTCAAGCGCCAGCCACCCCGCCAGGCGGCAAAGGGAGCGTGACCGTTGAGGCGGGTGCCACTGGCACCCCTCCTGCCAGTGTGAATGTCTGAAGCGATATTCGAGGAACCGCACGGGCGGGTAAGCCGCCCGTGGCTCCCAAAGCGGAATGCCGCCTAGACTGATACGGACCCAGCGGCAAAGTGTGGGCGAGGCTCCTGCCGAGACTCACGCAGGGAGGATGAGTCTCCGGCCAAGCCGCAACGAGAATGCGAATCTCACGCCAAGCCATGCAATGCCAACGATCCCTTGCGCGCCGGACACCCCACCCGGCGCGCCGCGTCTCCGTCGTGGCGGGGCGAAGTTTCCATTGGTTGTCAAAGGCCCGGCGCTCGATAATAATCAGGAGGTTCGGAGCGTTCCCCATGGCCATGACAAGGACGAAACGCTTTCACCGAGCACGACCATGAGCACCGATTTCGCGACCTTCTGCGACGATTTCTACGTGAGCTGCCGGCTCTTCCTCAAGCTCGACATGGGGTTCGACCGCGAGACCGTGCTCCACTTCTTCGACACGGTCCGCAAGGAATTCCCGCACCTCCAGAAGCTTCGCCGCCGCGACGACGGATGCCTGGTCCTCGAAGAGAACGCCGAGGGTGGCGAATCGCGACGCTGGCTCCGGCTGGAGCCCGGCAGCCTCCGGTTCGGACACTTCGGCCCGCCCAACGTTGAGGCCGTCCGCCGGCTCGCGGACGTCATACTCGAACAGGCGCCCTACCATCTGACCTTCAGCGATCTGGACTACGAACACCTCGAGACGATCTACGGGTTCGATCTCGAGTATCGCGGCAACCACGATCAACTGGTCGCCGAAACGCTGTGGGCCGACCATCCGCTGGGCCAGTTCGTGCTCAGCGACGATGCCGCGCACACGATCGACGCCCAGCCATACTTCGGCATCGCCCTCACCCCCGAATGCGACCTGCAGGCGTACATCGAGACGAAGTCGCGAACCGCCACGTACGAGGTTCGCACCGGCGAATACACCCGCCAGCCCCTCAGCGTCTTCCTGACTGTGCGGAAGTACTGGAACGTGGGCAGAGACCAGGGATTGAGAGAATCGGCCTCGACGCTCTTCGACCGGGCGGATGAGCTGGCCGCCGATTGCGTTGTGCCGCTGCTGGTGAACCCGCTCGCCCAGGCCATCGCAAGCAGGCTGTGAGCGAACGCCGCCACACAACGGCAGGGTAATGGAAAGAACCTGTGAAAGCGCTGCTGGCCCTGATCGCAATGACCGGAATGTTCGGACTCGGTAGCTGCGCTCCCAACGAGCCTAACGAGCTGGACAAGCTCGGCCTTACCGACGTGCACATCGAAGACCTGACCGTCCACGCCTGGATCGCGGACGACGACGATGAACGACTCAAGGGCCTCATGTTCGTCACGGCCGAAGAAATGACACCGCTTGGCGACGGCCGGGAGCGGGGTATGCTGTTCATCTTCCAACGCGACCAGTACCGCGGCTTCTGGATGAGGAACACCATCATCGACCTCGACATCGCCTACATCGACGAAGACATGAAGATCGTCCGCGTCATGACCATGAAGGCCCTTGACGAAAGGGCACACCGGCCTGGTGTGGCCTATCGGTACGTTCTGGAGGTCAAGGCGGGCACCTTGCAGCGTTACGACATCGAGGCCGGGGACCCCGTCGATATTCCTCAGTCCGTTCTAAAGCGCTCCCGGTAAACATCCGACGCACCATCGTCCGGTCTGATTGACCCGGGGTCGGCCCGATAAGGGACTGCGCGGGGGCACCGCGCGACACGCGATAACGGGACGTGATCACATGCACGTGCTACTGGTTGGGGACACGGAGTCGCTGCCGGCGGGGGTGACGGAAATCCTGGCCACCGGTGAGTGGCGCGTGGATCAAGCGCCGGACGTCGAGTCGGTTTCGAGCCGGATGAGCGAGGACGTTTTCGACGCGGTGGTGGTGGCCGCCGGTAACGACGGCACCCTCTCGCAATCCGATTCGTTTGTTCGCTGGCTGGAGTCCAGTCGCGTTCCGACCCTCGTCGTCGGTGGCGCGGAGTCGGCACTGCACATTGCCGAGGGCGCTCTGGTTGACCTTACGGGCGCAGACGTTTCGAAGGAGGAGATCACCCGCCGCCTGTCCACGCTGACGCGCTTCCATGCACAGCTTCGGAGGATCGAGTGCGAGCTGGAACGCGTCCAGCAACTCGGCAACCGCCTGCACAAACACTTCAGCGAACTTGACGAAGAATTGCGGCTGGCCTCCCGGCTGCAACGCGACTTCCTGCCGCGGGACGTGGCCCAGGTCGGTCCCCTGCGCTTCGCAACAGTCTACCGCCCCGCGTCCTGGGTGTCGGGCGACATGTTCGACGTCCAGCAAATCGACGAATCGCACATCGGTTTCTACATCATGGACGCCGTTGGCCACGGCATGGCCGCAGGGCTGCTCACCATGTTCGTGAAGCGGGCGATGGTCACCAGGCGAATCGACGGCGACGCGTACCGAGTCCTGGACCCGCATAAATCCTTGAAGCTGCTCAACGACGCCCTATCGCAATACTGCCTTCCCAACTGCCAGTTCATCACCGGCCTGTACTGCCTTTTCGACACGCGGTCCGGCGTGATGCGTTACGCCCGCGGCGGGCACCCGTATCCGCTGCTGGTTGCACGCGACGGACAGGCCCGCGAACTCAAGTCGCCCGGCGGGTTAATGGGGCTCTTTCCCACGTTTGAATGCTCGACGGCCGAGGTGCAACTGAGCCCCGGTGACAAGGTGATCCTGTTCACCGACGGCCTGGAGGACGCCTTGAAGCGTGTGGGTACGGAAGAGCGCGGGGGATTCCGGGATCACCGGGCGGTACTGGCCACGATGGCCGACCTGCCTGTGAACCAGATGGCAGTGCGGCTCACCGAGCGTCTCGACCAACAGCAGGGCTCTCTGCTCCCCAAGGACGACGTAACGGTGCTCGCCATGGAAATCACCGCCGATCAGTAACGCGAGGGCGGGTCTTGGGCCGAGCCGCAATCACTCCGACGGACGGAATTCTGACAGGTTGCCAACGCGTCTAAACCGACTATACTCGTTACAGCATCGATTTGATGAGGACTGACAAGCGATGACTCGATCGAAGCCCTCGACAACTCGGCTTTCGACGGATCGTTTTCATGAGGGGAGGGTCCGCCCGGTCCTCGGTATTGCCGGGACGCGTCTTTAGCTTCGGTCAGTGTTTGTTGCCACGTCGGCGGCGGTTCGAGAAGAACAAGGCGGCCAGCGTGGTTTTTCATTGCGCGGCGACACGCCGCGGCAACCGGCAATCGCCGGAGGGTGCATGAGTGACGACGCAAACAGTTGACGAACGGTTGGTCGCACGCCTCGAAGAGCTGGCCGACCGCCACGAGGAGCTGATGGAAGAGTTGAACGAGCCGGCGGTCGCCTCGAATCCGACCCGCAGCATCGCGATCGCCAAGGAGATGGGCCAGCTCAAGCGTCTTGTCGATCCGTTTCGGGAGTTTCGCAAGGTCAGGGACGAGCTCGAGGAGAGCCGTGCGATTGCCGCCGATCCGGCGGAGGATCGAGAGATGCGCGCCCTGGCCGCGGCCGAGATCGAACGGCTCGAGCACGAGTATCACGATCGCCTCGAAGGCCTGAAGGAGCGCATGGTCACCAACGATGACGCGCAGATATCCTCGATCATCCTGGAGATCAGAGCGGGCACCGGCGGCGATGAAGCCGCCCTGTTTGTCCGCGACCTCTACGAGATGTACTTGCGCTACTGCGAGCGCATGAAGTTTCGCGTCGAGGTGATCGACCAGTCCGGGTCGGACCTGGGCGGTTTCAAGGAGATCGTGCTGAACATCAAGGGCCCGGACGTCTACAGACATCTCGGCTACGAGGGTGGAGGCCACCGCGTGCAGCGCGTGCCGGAAACCGAGTCGCAAGGCCGCGTGCACACTTCGGCCGTGACGGTGGCGGTCCTGCCCGAACCCGAGGAGATCGACATCCACGTCAACTGGGAAAGCGACGTCGAGGAGTATGTCTCCCGAGCCGGCGGCCCGGGCGGCCAGAACGTCAACAAGGTTTCGTCAGCCATCCGCCTGGTTCACAAGGACACGGGCATTACGGTGTCGATGCGTGACGAGAAATCCCAGCACAAGAACCGGGCGAAAGCCCGGCGTGTGATGACCGCCCGCCTGCTCGATCATTTCCAGGGGGCGGCCGACACGGAGCGCTCGTCGACGCGTCGCAAGATGATCGGCAGCGGCGACCGCTCGCAGCGCGTCCGCACGTACAACTTCCCGCAGAACCGGTGCACCGATCATCGCATCAACCTGGACCTCTATTCGCTGGACAAGATCATGCAGGGCGAGCTGGACCCGCTGATCGAGGCGCTTCGGACGCACGACAAGCAGGAACGGCTGAAGAGCCTCTGATGAGGAAAACACGAGCCGCGTCCTCCCTGCGCGAACTGCCTCCCCTTCCGGCGGAGGGGGCTCAACTTTTGACATTTACGGCTGCTCCGCGTTCAGTGTGGCGAGCGTCCACGATCGCGTTGCCGGTGACGTGCCCGCGATCAGTTGGCGGAAACGCAGCAGGTCCTGCGGCTCGGGCATGACGCCGTCCCGGTCGATGTCAAAGTACAACAGGTCCTCGCACTCGTTATGGAAACTCCCGGTCGTGAGGAATTGCCTCAGGTTGATGAGGTCCTGAGGGGACACGAGCCCGTCCTGGTTGACGTCACCGGGGAGGTACGCGATGTCGATGCGGTCGGGCTCTGCCGCACCGGGACCAAGGTCGCCAGTGTCGGCGATCGTGTTGCTGCAGGCGTCCTGGACGCTCGCCCTCACGGTGGTCCATTCGCCAATCGTGATGATCCGGTCCAGAACGACACGGTACGATTCGGGCGAAATCTGCTCGACCAGCGTCACGGCCGGCGGTTCGCCTCCGCCGGTTTCGGTCACCGTGAAGCTACCGGTTCCAGGTGGGTTGCTTGGCGCAACCCCAAGGGCGTAAACCGGCTCGGTGAAGACAATCATCAACTCGGTCACGCCGAGATTCACGGATTCGCCATTGTCGCTCTCGAGGCGCGGGTCGATGTAACCGGTGCAGGGTGACGTGCTTGCGCCCGTCGTGGCTGCGCTGGCCGAGGTGTGCACGATCTCCGGCGGGACAGTCTCGCAGGTTGGCTCCGAACTGACGCCTGCCCAAAAGCCTCCGATCAAGGTCAGCCGGCCGCTGTCATCGGTCAGCGCGCCGACGTCGGGCTGACCGATCGTGCCGGAAAGCTCCAATTGGTCTCCGCGGCTCAACATGACGCCTCCGCCGTCGATCGTATACCAGGGAATATCGAGGGCAGCCCCAAACCCGACCGGTGCCGACAACGCGGCAACGACCAAGCCCAGCGGCATGCCCCATTGAATATTGAAAGCGTGTATCTTCACGGTCCTTCTCCTGTCGGTTTATTGGCCGATGGTGACAACGCCTCCGTCTGCCATGAGCGTCACCGCTTTGTCCACTGTGATGTTCTCAGGATAATCACCGGGTTTGATCCGTATCTGAAGCGTGTCCCAGGCGCCGTTGTGCGCCTGGCCTACGGTGGCGTAGGGAAACGCCGCGGTGCCGTTCTGGATAAGCGACTGGGTCTCCCAGTCCACGTACATCGTGCCCCCGATGTTCAGATAGCGGGAGATTCGGTCGTACGACGACTCGAACTCGCCGTACACGAGGGCCCAATCGTCGAGATTGCTGCAGGTCAGGTCTTTGCCGCTGTCGTGATAGGCCGTGCATTTCCCTCTGAGCTGGCCGGCGAGTTGCCCGTTCCAGTTGAACACGCCTGAGCCACTGGAGCCCGGCTGTGTCAGGCCATCGATCATATCGTAGTAGTCGTAATCGGTGGCATCGTGGCACCAGCAGTTGTCCACGCACACCCCGACGTCCGACACGAACACGATTCGCTTGTGGGATCCCTTCGGATGATGGATGCCGTACGCGCCGACGCTGGTGTCCGTCGTCCAGCCGGCGAACGTGTACCCCCAACTGTCGTTCAAACGGATGAAGGTCATGTCGTTCTCGCCGTAGGTGTTCAGGAGCTTGCCTCCGACGGATTTCGGAAGCGTGCCCGGATACACGGGCGGCGTGCCGCCATCCAAATCACAGAAATCGGTCTCGTACTGCCAATACACCTCGAGCGTATCCACTTCGGCCTGCGTGCTCAGGCAATGCCGGGCGGTGATGAAGTAAGGCACCCGGGTCTCATCGTCCTTGTCGTTGAGAATGGTGCCCGTGCACGAGCCGCAGGCCCCGGTCTCGTCGCACCAGGCCATTCTGCCGGTCGCGTTCTTTGCGTGAACATTGATCCAATCGAGATGGCAGTTGACATCTATGTGGCATTCCAGCAGCGGCGGTCCGTCGTCGAGTGCGCTCTCCGTCGCTTCGCCATTCAAATCATGGTCGAAATGGATCACCTCCTCGATCCTGAACCGCGGCTCCGTTCGGCCCGTTATCTCGACGAATGCTTCGTCGCCCGGCAAGGTTGGCGTCCAGAAGTCGCCGTCGCGCTGCGGACCTTGCTGCGTATAGGGCCCCTCGACGACCAACTGCCCCGTGCGTGTGTAGGCGTAGACGAGCACCGACGATTCGTCGACGTCGAAATCGGTGAAGTGAAGGCGGATCCCGTAGGCGCCGGGCGAGCGCACCTTCATCGTCCACAGCTTCTCAAAGGTTCCCAACTCAGTCACTTTTGCCGATCCGTCTTGCACGGAAAGCGGGCCGGTATCGATGGTTCTCCGCAATCCGATACGCGGCGGCGCGACATCGATGCTGCCATATTTTGCCGCCATACGTTGTTCGACCTGGGCAATCTCCTCCGCTGTGACCCTGACGAGTTCATGCACGTTCACGCCTGGCTGAAACGCGTCGGTACGCTCCGCGCTCGCTGGCGTCGGCGCCGCAGCCGCAGTCACGGGCTTGGGCACCATCGGTGCCGGAAACGCCTCGTGGATGACCTTCGTATCTGTCGGGTCTTCCTGCGCTCTGGCGATCGGCGCAAGCAGCAGCAACACGGGCAACGACGCAAGGAAAGTCGCGATTGTCTTCATCTCACCGTTCCTCCGAGGAATGTCCGTGTTTGGACTACTGCAGGCTGACCAGAACGAGCACCAGACCGCGGCCCTGCTCCAGAGAGGTCATGGCCTTGCCAATTGTGGCTCCGTACGCCCGGCTGTGGTCGGTGACCTTCATGGCATGGCCTGGGCGGTCGGAGGTCGTGAGCATGTCTGCCGGGTGAATGGCGCCGGCGTCGGCGTCGCACCAGACCCACACCCGGCCGGTGAGCGCAACCGGAACCGAGCCGTCGGCCTGGGTACCCTTGTGCTGAAGCGTCAGTCCAGGACTCACGCCGCCCGCGCCGCTGACGACGCCGGCGACCGTGCGGTCGTAAGCACAGTCAGCAACGCGCAGCTTTCCGGGCTGATCCGGGTCGATGGACACGACCATCCCGGGTTCCGGCGTCTGCTGACCGCTCACCTCGAACGGCTCAGCGACGTCGGCGCCGCCGACGATTTGCAGGACTTCGACTTCCGCCGTTCCGCGAATCTCCGCCCGTCCATTGGCGATAAGGGCGTTGCCACCGCCATAAGCGCGGAAGTAGCCCCCGGCGCCGCCGGAGCGATTGCTGATCCCCATGACGCCGTACGAGGAGTTGCCGAGCTCGCCGTAATTGTCGTAGGCGAAGTTCTGTCCGTACACGCCAGCACCCTCTGGGTGCCGGGTTACGCCCTCAGCACCGCGTAAGGAGTTACCGAGATAGCCGTAGGAGCCGTTCGTGGCTTGACCGAGAACTGCGTAGTCCTGGCCGCCGATGTACCCCCAACTGTCTGCAGACTCGTGCCGGCCGTAGACGCCGAAGTTCGCCAGCCCCAACTGCCCGTAGTTCCCATTGGTGTGGCTCCCTTCGACCGCCGGGCTGTTGCTTGTCGTCTCGGCCGTCAATGCGGCCGATGGAGCGCTGACGTTTGTATTCGTGAAGTTGCCGGCCGGCCCGTCACCGTTGGTCGTCGCCTCGACGGCGGCCTGCGTACTCTCGCCGTTCGAGATTTGGAAGTAACCGGCGTGTCCTATATCGACAGCGAGCCCCGACACGGCGTTGCCACCGAAACTGCTGTAACCGTAAATGGCAGACCCATTCCCCCATGTGTTTCCGAACACAGCGTTGCCGTCACCGAAATTCTCAGCGGCCAAGGTATTTGCCGAAGCTTCGTTGCCGGTAGTCACGAAGTAACCCGCTGGTCCCGTGCCATTTGTCGAGACCCTCAAGGCCTGGGACGAATTGGAGCCGTTGTCGATCTCGATTTCGGCAGCGTGACCGGTGCCGGTCGTCCAGGCCTTCAGCGCGCTGCCGCTGCCGACCGTGGACGCCTCGACCGTATTGGCGCTGGTGCCGGCGTTATGGATCGTGAACTTACCGGCCGGCGCCCAGGCGTGGTTTTCCGCCTTAACCGTCGGCGCGATATTGACGTTGTTGACGTCCGAGTTTGTCTTGAACAATGCCGCCGAGCCATCGCCACTGGTCTCACCAATCAACGCCGGTGCGGTGTTCGACCGCTTGGTCGCCCAGAAGTGCCCAGCGGTTCCAATTCCCTGATGCTTGGCGTACAGCGCGTCCTGAGAGGCGGTGTCCCCTTGCACGTTGAAGTATCCCGGGATGCCGCCAGCGGGGCCGGCCAACACCCATACTCCCGGTCCGGCGCCGGCTATTGAAAAGAACGCCGGCCCGGAGCCGTTGCTCGATGCAAAGAGCGCCGGCTGCGTGTTGTCCGCATTATCGATCGCGAAGGCCCCCGCGGAGAAAAGGCCGGTCTGCGTCACGCCGAAGGCCACGGTGTCGGTGGCGACTGATTCGACGAAGGGCAGTTCCAGTGTCCCCGCAGGTCCCGGGGGCCCGGGAGGCCCCTCATTCCCGGCAAGCGCGAATAGGGCGTACGGAGCGGCCATGATCGGCTGACGCCCTGCCAGTGGTTCAAAGTCTCTTCCCGAAGGAACGGCCACTGCGAATTCGAGCCAGCGTGCGCTGCCGTCGAAATATCGGGCGTCGAAGTTCAGATAAAGCGTGAACAATCCTTCGACCACGTCCACGCGCGCAATCTCCACCTGGTCGAGCAGGGTCCCTCGCGATGCCGCATTCCAGAGGGCAACCTGAAAATCGACCTCCGCATTTAATGGCCGGCCCCCGTCTTTGAGTTGCCCCTGGTACGAAAAGCCCTGCCCCAAGGCCTGTTCCGTCGGAACCACCCCCAGCAGCGCGACGATGATTAATCCATGAAGCCCGAAGCTCCTACGCCGAATTTGCATGACAATACCTCCGCGACTCAGCAGACCTCTACCCCCTGCGACACCTGTGCGCCGTCGGAACACAAGGTGTCGAGGCCGGTCCAAACCAACCGGATTTTCCTTCAAAGAGGTAAACGAGAAAGAACGCCGCACCCCTCAGCGAAGCGGCTTGTGATTCTGCAGACTGGTTTGCTCAATCCGGCCTGTAAGTCGTTTCGGACCATGAAGTTAGCGGCGAATCGGCTATAATAGGCGCGATCAGAAATGGACGTGTATATGGCAGGCGAAGCGACCCGACTCCTCAACGAGCTGAACCCGAGCGATCCGGCGGTTGCCGAGCGTCTCTTCACCGTCGTTTATGGCGAGCTTCGCAATCTGGCGGGCAATTACTTCCGCCGGCAGCGCCCCGAACACACACTCCAACCGACCGCCCTGGTTAACGAGGCCTTTCTCCGTCTCGTCGATCAGACTTGCGTAGAGTGGAAAGACCGGGCCCATTTTCTCGCTGTGGCAGCCCGTGCGATGCGGCAGATCCTGATTGATCATGCGAGAGGGCGGGCGACCCGCAAGCGAGGCGGCGATCTCTGCCGGGTCACGATGTCCGAAGCGGATACCCCGGTCACCGATCGGGACCCGGAGTTACTGGACCTGGACGAAGCGATGCGCACGCTGGCAGCGCTGGATGAGCGTCAAGCGAAGGTCGTAGAATTGCGGTTTTTCGGCGGCATGACGGTTGAGGAGATTGCCCACGTTGTGGGCGTGTCAAAGACGACGATCGAGACAGAGTGGCGCATGGCGCGCGCCTGGCTTCGGCGTGAGCTTTCGCGTGGTGACACCAGATGACGCCCGAACGTTTCCAGCAGATCAAAAAGGTATTCGCTGAGGCGTGTCGCCTGGACGTGGCCGAGCGGGCCGCCTACCTCACCAGAACGTGCCAAGGAGACAAAGAACTACGAGTTGAAGTCGAAGCGCTTCTGGAGAACGATCAGCGTCCTTTGCCCATCGCCCAGAGGGTATCCGCCGCCGCAGCACTTGGTCTCGATATCGCGGGGCGCGAGACGCGCGCGGCCGGGCCATTGATGGCCGGGGCAACTGGCGATTCGGACAAGGTCCCCGAACGTATCGGGCGTTACCGCGTCGTCCGCATGGTTGGGGCCGGCGGCATGGGCGTCGTCTATGAGGCGGAACAGGAAAACCCGCGGCGAACGGTGGCGCTGAAAATCATCCGTCCCGGCGTGGCCTCCCAACACTTGCTCAGCCGTTTCCAGTTCGAGGCCCAGGTGCTGGGACGACTGCATCATGCCGGCATTGCGCAGATCTACGAGGCCGGAACGGCGCGCATTGCCGGCACTGGCGGTCCGGATCAGGAGCAGCCTTATTTCGTGATGGAGTACATCCGGGGCAAACCGCTCAACGAATTCGCCGCATCTGAAGCCCTGGGGGCACGGGCGCGTCTCGAGCTGATGGCAAGAATCTGCGACGCCGTCCAGCATGCCCATCAGAAAGGTGTCATCCATCGCGATCTGAAGCCGGGCAACATTCTGGTGACCGACGAGGGCCAGCCGAAGATCCTCGACTTCGGGGTTGCTCGCCTGACAGACGCCGACGTTCAAATGACCACACTCCGCACGGACGTCGGGCAGTTGATCGGGACCGTTTCTTACATGAGCCCGGAGCAGGTTGCGGGCGATTCGCAGGAACTGGATACCCTCTCGGACGTCTACGCGCTGGGCGTCATCTGCTACGAGCTGCTGAGCGGCCGGCTGCCACTCGACCTGCGCGGGAAGACCATTCCCGAGGCGGCCCGGATGATCGCCGATGAGGAGCCGACTCGACTGAGCACGGTGCATCGACACCTGCGCGGTGATATCGAGACGATCGTCGGCAAGGCGCTCACGAAAGAGAAGGAGCGTCGGTACGCCTCGGCCGCCGATTTCGCGGCAGATATACGCCGCTACTTGGCCGACCAGCCGATCTCAGCACGGCCGGCGAGCACCGTTTATCAGTTGCGGAAGTTCACCCGGCGCAACAAGGCCTTGGTGGCCGCGGTTATCGCCGGGTTTGTCGCGCTTTCCGTTGGACTCGCACAGACCACCATCGAGCGCAACCGGGCGCGGCGTGCCGAGACGATTGCGCGTAACGAGACGCTGAAGGCCCAGACGATCAACGCGTTCGTGACGGGCATGCTCAAAGCCGCCAATCCCCTGCACGGCGCCGGTCCCGACGTTCGCGTCCGCGATATTCTCGACGACGCAGCCCAGCGTGTGGGCGAGGACCTTGCGGGTCAGCCTGATGTCGAGTGGCCGGTACGTCTGTTTATCGGAAGTGCATACCGTAACTTGGCGCTTTATGATAAAGCAGAAGCTCAGTTTCGGCAAGCTCTCGAGATCGCGCGGCAGCGCCTCGGTGATGATGACCCCGACACGCTGAACCTGATGCACTCGCTGGCACTGGTGCACATGGAGCTCGGGAATCCGAAGAAGGCGCAGGATCTCTATCGCGAATCTCTGGACGGCTTCCTGGCGCTCTATGGCGAGGAACATGAGGCCACGCTCGGAGTCATGACCAACCTCGTCCGGCCGCTGGCCGTGACCGGTCGTCTGGAGGAAGCCGAAGCCTTACAGCGCCGAACGATCGAGCTCTATCGCAAACTCTACGGACCCGAGCATCAGCGTACGCTGACGTCGCTCCACAATCTGTCCTCGGTTCTTCGCATGGCCGGCAAGACGGCCGAAGTTGTTACGGTTCTGCGCGAGGTGCTCGATGCTCAGCGGCGTATGCTGTCCGACGATCATCCGTACACGATTTTCACGATGAACAGCCTGGGTACGACGCTGCGGGACTTGAACCGTCTGAAGGAGGCCGAGGCGCTGCATCGCGAGGCGTATGGGCGGCGCACCAGAATACTCGGACCTACGCACCGGCATACATTGATGTCGGGCAGAGAGCTCGCGGTGGTTCTGGCCGAACAAGGTGAGCTCGCCGCGGCCATCGAGCTGGCACAGCAGAACTTGGACACGTGTGCTGCCGCGCTGGGTGACGGCGATGAAATGACCATTGCGGTGAAGTCGTCGCTGGCCGTCATGCACGCCAAGGCGGGGCGGCAGGAATCCGCGGAAGAGCTGGCCAGCGCCGCCCTGGTCGTGGCAACCGAGACCTTCGGGCCTGAGGATGAGCGAACGCTCTCCGCGGCCGTCGATCTGAGCAAGGTACTGCAGCACAACGGCGCGATCGATGAGGCGGCCAAAGACTGCCTGGAGGTGCTTTCCAAGGCCGAAAAAGTTCCATCCGTTGGTGGGCTCACGCTGGCCGAGTGGCGCCTGTCGTGCGGCTCGATACTGACGGACGGCCAGGACTACGAAAAGGCCGAGGCGCTATTGCTTGACGCACTTCAGGTATTCGATGCCAAGTTCGGTTCCATCCATCGACAAACACAGATGGCCCTGGGGGGGCTGGTCCGACTCTACACGACATGGGGCCGGCCGGGGCCCGCGTCCGAATATGAACAACGCCTTTCCGCCGCACAATAGCCCGCACCGCTTGTGCGCAGATATTGTATATTTCCCTCGGTCATCCGCGAGGTACATCGCGGATTCGCCGGTCGTGTCGTCACTTCAGACGTGAGGCGGGTTCCTGCTGCGGCAGGATCGAAGAGGCGCTGAACGTTGTCGATTCCGGAACCGGCCTGGTTCACCTGTTGGTCATGACAGTTTCCAGGCGCTGCCGGTCTCGCGCCGGTTCGGGCACGAACCCGTCGCCCGGTAAGCAGCTCGGCAGCCGTGCAGGGGTCAGGTTGGAGAGGAGCAAGAGCGATGACCGAGCACAAGCTGGGAAACAACCCGCCAACGATTACCATTCCCGGTACGCGATACCCGCTGCGCCATGCGCCATGGAAGCTCCCGTGGACGGCGCTCGCATTGTCTGCGGTTATCGCCGCGCCGGTTCTCGTATCGGCTGAGACCATCACGGTCACCACCAACAGCGGGGGCACCGGCTGGCCGGACTGCACGCTGCGCGACGCCATCAACGCGGCCAACATGGACGCCCCGTTCGGTGGTTGTCCGGCCGGTCAGGGGGCCGATGTCATCGAACTGGCACCTGGAGAGACATACCTTCTGAGCTTCGTCGACAATGCATCCTACGGAAACAACGGGCTGCCGATCATCACGTCGGACATCACGATCAACGGAAACGGCGCGACGATCCAGCGCGAGGCAGGCGCGCCTTCGTTCCGTATTCTCCATGTCGGTTTGAACGCAAGCCTTGCGATCAATGACCTGCGAATATCCGGCGGCCGTCCGGGAGCCTACAGGCCGGATGGTGGAGCGCTCTCCAATCGCGGCATGCTGATTCTTACCCGAGTCACGGTACAAGACAGCGTTTCCGTTGATGATGGCGGGGCCATCGCGAACTTCGGCACCTTGCGGCTGGTCGAGTGCGTACTGGCCGGCAACACCGCACAGCGCAGCGGCGGCGGCATCTACAACGTAGCAGCTGTAGAGATGGTCAAGAGCACCGTGGCCCGAAACGACTCACTGGGAGGGTTCGGCGGCGGCGGTGTATTCAACCTCGGCACACTGAGTTTGGAAAACAGCACGGTGAGTGAGAATGCCGCCACGCGCGATGGCGGCGGAATCTTCAACATGTCCTCCGCCCGCGTCGAGCTGGCCAACTCCTCGATCGGGCGCAATGCGGCAACAAACGGGGGCGGCATCTACAGCAAGGGGGGAGTCCGGTTGAACAACACAATCGTCGCCGACTCGGCTTCAGGAAGCGACTGCGGAGGTAGCGGATACCTCAGCCGAGGATTCAATCTCGACAGCGACGGCACGTGCGGACTCGACGACGTGACTGACATACCCAACGGTTTCGCCAACCTGGGCCCAGTCGAGCTCAACGGCGGTGGCATGGAGGTGCAATCCCTTCTGGCGGGCAGTGATGCAGTCGGAGCGGGCGATTGCGGGGGTGGAAGCGTGTTGGTCGATCAGCGCGGCGTCCTTCGCCCACAGGCCGGCGCCTGCGACATGGGCGCGATCGAGCTTGAAGAGTCAACACTCTCGGTGTCGGCCCTGACGGCCGCAGAGAATGAGGGCACCCTAACGTTCGTGGTCACCCGGTCACATGCAGGCCATGACGTATCGGTGGACGTGGTTGTGACCGGTGGCACGGCGACGGAAGGAATCGACTTCACAAGCGAGGGTTCTTACACCGTCACCTTCACGGCGGGCGAAGTTGACGACATCGCACGCGAGATCACCGTTCAGATCCTCGACGACGACCTTGTGGAAGCGGACGAGACCGTTCAGGTGACGTTGTCGAATCCCGTAAACGCGATCGCCGACAGCGCCGCGGCCCAGGGCACCATCCGTGACGACGACCTCGCGAACGTCTTCATCAGCGACACCACGGGGAGTGAAGGGGACGGCGATGCAATCACAGCGCTCGACTTCACGATCACACTCTCGGCCGAGGTTGACGCCGAGGTTCTGGTAGACGTCCAGACGGCGGCCGGGTTTCCCGGGGCGACAGAGGACGATTTCCAGTCGATGACGGAATCTGTTCGATTTGCACCCGGTGAGACTCAAAAGTCTGTGACGGTTGACGTCTTTGGCGACGACATCGTTGAAGCGGACGAGACCTTTCTCGTTCGGTTGTCAGGCGTTGATGCACCGGGCCGAAACGTCGCACTCGGTCATGAGGGAGGCACGGGCACGATTCTCAATGACGACGCCTCGGTCATCGGGATCGACGACGTGACGGAACTGGAAGGGTCCGGCGGGGAGATGAGAACCTTCGCGTTCACGGTGATGCTGGATGCTGTTGTCGACGTGGCGGTCTCCGTCGATGTATCGACCGGGCCCGGCTCGGCCTCGTCGGCAGACAACGACTTCGTTCCCCTGGCGACGACTCTCGAATTTGCCCCGGGAGATACATCGCAGATTGTCTCGGTGGAAGTCGTGGGCGATGACGAAGTCGAGCCCGACGAGACGTTTTTCGTCGACCTGCTGAGCCTGGAAGCGGAAGGAAGGCAGGTGACCATCGGGCAAGACGCGGGGATCGGCACCATCCTGAACGATGATGAGGAGGCCGGGCAGATGTTCGTGTTGAACATCAAGCCGGGCGAGTGCCCGAATTCGTTTTCACCGAAGAGCCGCGGACAACTCCCCGTGGCGCTTCTGGCTGCCGAGGGGCTTGATGTGGCGGAAGTGGATTTGGAGTCGCTCAGGCTTCAACGGTCTGACGGCGTTGGCGGTTACGTCGTTCCGAGCGAAGGCCCGCCCGGACCACACTCGACCATCGAGGATGTGGCCGGATTCTCCGCTGGAGAGGGATGCAGGTGCGTCGAGGCGGCGCCGGATGGCGTACTCGATCTGTCGCTGAAGTTCCCGCGAGTTGAAGTCCGGGACGCGTTTGGCCTGGCCGATTTGCCCCACGGTACTGAGATTGAGCTGGTGCTGAGGGGAAGGCTTGTCGACGGAACGCCGTTCGAAGCGACGGACTGTATGGTGACCGTTGGCCGCGGAACGAGACCCGATCCGATAACGGAGGACTACGAGCCCGTCCCGGGTGGCCGATGACGAATGATCTGAAGCATCCCCGGCGGGCGTGGCGGCTTGTGGTGCGTTCTCGCCGCTGGCGATGGTGTTGCTTCCGGGCGCTCCGCTCCTTCTGTTGTCACGTTTACGGCTGAGGTAGAGACGGCCGGTCACTTTCACGTGCGGTGTGTTTTTGGCTCGTTCGTGCTATCATCTGCGGCATGAGCGAGAAAGCGATCCAGGACTGCTATCCGGAAGACATGGCCCACTGCTATGGGTGCGGCCGCGTCAACGAGCACGGGCTCCACATCAAGAGTTATTGGGAAGGTGACGAGTCGGTCTGCCGATTCACGCCCCGTCCCTACCACACGGCACTCCCCGGCTACGTGTACGGGGGGCTCATTGCCTCGCTGATCGACTGCCATGGCACGGGGACGGCCGCCATGGCCGCGTACCGCGCCGAGGGCCGGGCGATGGACACTGATCCGCCGTTACGGTTTGTGACCGCCGCGCTTCACGTCGATTACCTTCGACCCACGCCGCTGAAGGGCGAGCTCGAAGTGCGGGCCACGGTGAAGGAGTTGAAAGGCCGAAAGGTGGTCGTGGAATCCCGCCTTCTGGTTGACGGGGAACTCTGTGCCCGGGGCGAGGTCGTGGCCGTGCGGGTGCCGGAGGACTGGGCGGCCAAGAAGTGAGTCCGTTTCTCGAAAAGGGCCTGAAAGGCTGAGCACCCTCCTGAAGCCGCTCCGGGGAACCAAGCCCGATAATCGAGGAGACATCCGAGTCCACCGTGAGTCGCGTGGACCATATCCTGTCGCCATCCAGCTGCCCGGATGTAAATTGAGGCTGAAGGTGTGTCCATTCCTGATGACTCCGGCGGTGCTAAGATTGAGTATGCGATACCGGCGGCGTTTGGTTTGCCCTGCCAAATGTGGTAGGCTACGGGTTTCCGGTGCCGGGTAGCAGAGTGAACGTGTTCGGCGCCGTCCTGCAGGAGGAAAGGAAATGAAGCATGTGAGCGGGATAATCCCGTGGGCATTCCTGTGCCTTGCGCTTACGTTTATCAGCTCTGCTCAAGCCACGCCATTGCAGAAGAACACCGATTTAAGCCTCAGCGCCCCTGGATTGACCGTGGCGCTCGAGGGCATCGGTCTGGAGGAGCTTGGCAGCGGCACTGCAAACATATCCGTCGAGATTGTCGGCGAGGTGGAGAAAGCGTTTCTTTACTGGGCCGGGCGGGATTTCCCGTGTCCCGAAGTTGGAGGCGTCTGCACCATTCCGGAGCCCTACAAGGACCAGGAACTGATCTTCGACGGAGTGCCTATCCTCGGCGAAGTCCTCGGCTCTGAACAGAACCAGTTCGTCTCCGGCCTGATGAACAACGTCGGTTACCGCGCCGACGTCACCGCGATCGTTCAGGGCAGAGGAACCGGCTTGCAGTCGTTCACGATCGAGGACGGAAATCTCGACAGCAACTTCGCCGCCAGCTTCAACGGAGCGGCGCTTCTGGTGATCTCCCGAGATCCGACCGACCCGGCTGTCTACGACGTCATCGTATTCGAGGGACTTGATTTCGCCTGGGCCGATGCGTTCGAGCCTGAGGCACTCGTCACGACTCCCGTCACGTTGGACTATCCAGCAGCCGACGTGGCGCGTTCCGCCGAGCTCACCATCGTCGTCGGCGATGCTGAGCCGCAACGTCCGGATCGCGTGGATATCAGCGACAACCCGAGCGCGGTTGATCAACTGGATGGATCCGCCGGTTTGTCGTGGGACGTGGACAACATCCCAATTGTGATTGAGGCCGGCGTGACCTCGACCACCGTCGAAGTTGTTTCTCCGCCCATGGCTCCCCGTGAAGGGCGCGAGCCGACCTCGCTGTCGCGCGTTCGAAGTGATCCTTATCTGCGACGCGGAGGGACCACCCGCCCCGACTCACTGTTGTGGGAACTGGCCGTATTGCGCCTGCCGCTGTTCCTCGAGTGTATTCCCGGTGAGCTGTGTGACGACGGGGACGCCTGTACGGTCGGCGACGTCTGCGACGAGACGGGCCAGTGCGTTGGAACCCCCATCGACCCGGAGGTGGATTGTGCGGACGACAACCTCTGCACGATCGACACGTGCGATCCCGCCATCGGCTGTGTCAACACGCCCGATGACACGCGCTGCGATGACGGCATTGCCTGCACCACGAATGCATGTGTTCCGGATGACCCCAACGCGGACGCCGACGGATGCGTATTTACGCCCGACGACGGCACGTGCGATGATGCGACCGCCTGCACGACCGATGTCTGTCTGCCGGATGATCCCGGCGCGGACGCCGACGGATGCGTTCACCTTCCCGATGACACGCAGTGCGACGATGCCATCGCGTGTACGGTCGGCGCGTGCGTGCCCGACGACCCGGGCGCCGGTGCGGACGGCTGTGTCTTCGCCCCCGACGACGCTCTGTGCGGTGACAGCGTGACGTGTACAACCGATGCGTGTCTTCCCAACGATCCCAACGCGGATGCCGACGGATGCGTGTACACACCGGACGATTCCGGCTGCGTGGACGCGTTCGCTTGCACCAACGAGGCGTGCATTCCCGATGATCCCGGCGCCGATGCGGACGGTTGTGTGGTGACGCCCGATGATTCGCTCTGTGAGGACGGCCTGGGATGTACCGTCGGTGCTTGCCTCCCGGACAATCCGAACGCCGATGCCGACGGGTGCGTCGTGACGCCTGACAACACTCAATGCGACGACGCGTTTGCATGCACTGCCAACGCCTGCCTTCCGGAAGATCCCAACGCGGACGCTGACGGATGTGTGTTTACGCCGGATGACGCGGCCTGCGACGACGCGGCGGTGTGCACGACCGACGCCTGTATTCCAGACGCCCCCGGGGCTGACGCCGATGGATGCGTATTCACCCCGGACGACGGGGCGTGCGATGATGCGACGACTTGCACGACGGACGCCTGTATCCCCGGAGATCCGAACGCCGACGCTGACGGATGCGTATTCGCACCCGACGACGCGGCGTGCGACGACGCCATCGCCTGCACGGCCAACGATTGCGTCCCGGGCGATCCGGACGCAGACGCTGATGGATGCGTCTTCACCCCGAGGGACGTGCTCTGCGGCGATGGGTTTGCGTGCACGAATGATCTTTGCGTTCCGTCTGATCCTTCCGCGGGACCGGACGGATGCGTGAGCACGCCGGACGACACGTTCTGCGACGACCGATCGGTGTGTACGATCGATTTGTGCGATCCATTCGACCCGAACGCGGCGTCGAATGGCTGCGTATTCGAAACGATCACCTGCGACGACGTAACCGACTGCCCCGCCGGAGCAACCGACTGCATCGACGGTTTCTGTTTCTGCGGGCAGACGCCGGTCGTGCCGACCGTAACCGAGTGGGGCCTGGTCGTCATGGCGTTGCTGGGGCTGGTGGCGGGGACAATCGTCTTCGGGCGCCGCTCGAGCCGAGACGCCTGCCGAGCGGCATAGACGGCATACGGCAAGCCGATTCGAGTCGGATACCCTGCTTCTCCAGCCGAGCCCCTGGTAATCGACCATTTACGGGTGGTCCTTCGCTCAGCTTCCTCTCAAGGCGGACGCCAACGCAAACGCCTGCGTGTGTCTGCACATGTCAAGGCGATCAGCGTGAGAACTTCGTTGGGGAAATCGCAACTGAGCCGGCCGAGTCTGCTGTCAGTACTGCAGACCGAATAATGACACCTTCCGGTGGCCGTCAACCGCCGCGATCCAACTGCCGTCGGGGAGTCGGTGAGCGTCGATGTGGTGCATGCCCAGGGCATTCCAGCCCGACCCGCTGCCCTCGAGGAACGGGACCTTTACCGGCCGCTCCTCATATTCTGTAAGCGTCAGTTTGGTCATCTCGAACGCGCCCACCGACAGGGCATAGCTGGGGTGATCGTCCTGTCCGAACCGGTACAGCTTCTCGTCCACGCGGATCACGCGCCCTGCCGGCCTGGCGATGTTCGGGTCGCCGATGATCAGCGGGCTGGCCGGGTGCCGCTCCCACGGCCCGGTCAGCTCCTCTGCGTGGTAAAGTGCCAGCTTGTCGTTGCCCCGAGCGTTCGCCGACGCCAGCATCCACCACCGGCCCGCGTGCCGGAACACCGAAGGGTCCACGAGGTCATCGCGAACAAGCCGGGCGACGAACGCCCACTTCGTCGGGAAGTCTCGTGCTTCATACAGCCGGACGGCGGCGGCTTCGTAGCTTTCCGGGATCATGTAGTGCCGCCCTTCCCACTCGAATACGTACGGATAGGACAGGTGGAACGGCTCGTCCAGGACGATGCGGTCGTATTCCCACACCAATCCGTCCGTGCTTCTCGCCAGACCGATGTCGCCCTGCCGGGTTTCTGAATTGAGCACCTCGAAAAACATACACCAGCCGTTGTCGGTGCGTAGAATGAACGGGTCGGCGACGAAATCGGCCGCGACGTCCGTCACGTCGTCGCGTGTGAGCACCGGATTCGAAACGCCGCCCGGATCGCCGATCTCCAGGAGCGACGGACCGGTATATACGCCGATGGACCATTCCCGTACCCGATCGACAAAGAGAATCCCTCGTTTGTAGCCGGCAAGATTGCCCGCCGCAAAGGCGATCAGAAGGGCGGGGATGCCGATCCACACGATCTTGTAGCTGCGGTTCTTGTCAGACATTTCCGGCCGCTCCGTCAACTGCCCACCCACGTTCTGCGACACAAGCCTACGACCCCTCGCGGCGCATCTTGTTCACCAGGTCGCCGAGAATCGAACGGTCTTCGGGTTCCAGCCCCAGGGCGATCAGCAGGAGTGTGTAGAGAATGATCATCACCGCTCCCCCTACTGTCAATGCCGCAAGGTAGTGCCACCCGTCAAACCACGGTCGAATTCCCACGCCGCACGCGCCGGCCGCCAGGCCCGGCAACAGAACTTTGAGAAAGCGCCAGGTGTATGGCGACAGCCGCAGGACCCACCACACCTGAACCAACCTCAGAACGTGCACTGCGGCCACGCTTATGCCCGTTGCCACGGCCGCCCCGACCAGCCCCCAGCGCGGAATCAGCAGGATGTTCAGCACGACGTTGGTCAGCGCCATTCCCAAGTCGCCGAACAGCTTAAGATACTGGTGCCCCGACATCACCAGCACCTGACCGCAGCTCCCCGTTCCCGCCGTAACCAGTTGCCCGATCGCGAGAATCAGCAGCGGAATGGCTCCGGCTTCGAACCCATCGCCAAAGATGCGCAACACCTGCCCACCGAACACGGCGAGCACGAGGAAAATCGGAATTGTGGTTGTCAAGCTCCAGCGCGCCGAGGTCTGGAAAACCTCTCGAGTCTGGTCATGCTCCTTCCGGTTCAAGAGTCCGGCGATCATCGGCGCGAAGATGGTGTTGATCGAGACCATGATCAGTGTCAGAAGCAGCGAAGTCTGCGACGTAGCCCGGTAGATCCCGACGTCGTCGGCCGTACTGAAGTACCCCAGCGCCAGCACGTCCGTCCACAGGAGCACCAGCCAGAGAAGGTTGCCCAGCGCGAGCGGAAGCGAGAACGCCAGCAACCGGCGCAGCGCGAAGGCCGGCCGAATCGCGGACGACGTCAGCTTCGGCCAGGCCCGGCGAACAAACAGGAACGCAACCGCCGCCCCGACCAGCCCGCTCGCCGCCCACGCGGCAGCCGCTCCCATCACGCCCGCACCGGCCGCACAAAGTGCCGTGGCCAGCACCAAGTTGAGGGCCGGATGCAGCGTCCATACCGCGGCCAGATAGTACGTCACGCCGAATCCTGTCGACGCAAACCCCAGAACGGTCATGACCGCCCCGAACGGTATTGCAAACGCGATAATCCGCAGCGCGATCGCCAGGCCGGGCTCGTTGAAGACGTCCCGAGCCAAAGGCTCGGCCAGCAAGAACAATGCCGTCGCGAGGATCAATCCGCCGATCAGCGGAACGGCCACCGAATGGAGGAGTACGCCCTTGAGGCGTCGCTGGTCGCCCTCGCCGTGATGAATCGAGACGAATCGGACCGAGCCACTCTCCAGGCCCATGCCTGCGAACAGCTCCCCGACCTGCGAAATCACGAGCGCCAGCGAGTACAACCCGAACCCAGTTGCGCCCAGCAATCTGCATAGCACGATTTGAGTGAGGAACTTGATGCCGGTGTTTGCCACTTTGGCGGCGAACGTGGTGCCCGCGCCGACGGCCATCCTGCGGACCGCGCCCGCAGACGGCGGACCCGTCTTCTCCGACGAAGCCGGTGGAGGCTCTACTGTACGGGGACCGGCCATGGGCAAACTCTATATCGGCGTCGACGCCGCCCCGCAACGAATTCCACCACCCGTTCAGTTGCTTGTGACGGGGCGCTCTAACGCCTGTGGGGCTGTATTTGGCCGCGTTCGCCGGCTGCCATGGGTGGTTTGTCCGAGCGTGCCGTCCCTCTGACAACCTACGGCTCATACATACCAGCATGGGACGAAGCCGCTCATACGGGCTCAAGTCATTACCTGCCCGCCAGCACGCGGTCGTAGACCGCAAGCGTCTCGCATCCGGTCCGCTCCCAGGTAAACTCGGCGGCCCGTCGCAACGATGCCTCCGTCATCTGCGCTCGAGTACGCGAGTCGGTCACCACCTCCAGCATGGCCGTCGCCCATGCCTCCGTGTCATGCGGGTCGTCCACCGTCCGAATCGCCTCGCCTCCCAACTCGGCGATGCCCCCCCGCCGCGAGCCCACGACGGGCAGGCCGCACGCCATCGCTTCGAGCAGCGTGATCGGACAGCCCTCCGTCAACGACGGCATGATCAGCACCTCTGCCCGGTTGTACAGGTACAACAGGGCGTCCGCGTCCACGAACCCGGGGAAGTGAACCCGTTCGGTCAGCGCCGCGCGGTTCACCGCTTTGCTCACTTCCATAAAGTATGGATGCGTCGTTCCGCCGGCCAGCACGAGCGCGTGATCGGGCAGGCGGTCCGCTACCCGCGCGAACGCTCGCACGGTCGTAAGCTGGTTTTTGACCGGAAACAGGTTTCCGACACCGAGGATAAAGGGGCGGTCGGCCGGCACCTTCAATTCCGCGGGCCTGGCCACGTTGGGGCATTGTCGAAAGCGGGCGTCCTTTCCGTTGTACACAACGGTGACCTGCTCAGGCGGCACCGAGAGCACCTCGATGAGAAACTCTTTAACGTATTCGCTGACCGCGATGACGTGCGAGCTTCGCCGGTAGAGGCGGTTGCCCAGCGTGCTCCAATACGCCAGCGCTCTCCGCGACGACGGAAAGTCGCCGCGAAACGGCGCCGTGATCGAATGCCCCACGCTGATCTGGGGACAGTGACGCCGCAAACATCCGAGGAACTTGAGCGGGTGATAAAGGTCAATGCCCCGACCCCGGAGCGCAAACGGAAGCACCGACTGGTCCCAGATCACCTGTGCAAACTTGTGGAGGCGCGTACACGGGATTGATTCAAGTGGCAGATCATCGCAGTCATCCTGATCCGCAAAACGCAACAGCACCAGTTCGTAGTGCGTGTTGGCCTCCAGCAGGCGTGGCACAAGATTCGAGATGTAATTCGAGGCGCCGCTGGCCGTATGGTACCGAATATCCAACGCGACTCGCATTGAGTTCCGTTTCCATTAATGCCTGTCGCCCTTCTCACGGGCGGTAGCGAACGTAAACGCGCGCCATGCGCTGGATCCCGTCGCATCCGAAGACCGCACGAAGCTCCGTGTGCGCCTTCAGCCACTCCCGCGGCGGCGCCAACGTCCCGCGTTCGTCGGTACGATAGACCACCCACCGCGGTTCGACCCCATCCGCATTCTCGACAACCTCCGGCGCATCCCCCGCCACCGGTTCGCCGAGATAATAGGAGCCCTCGTCGGGATTCATGAACACTTGGTCACCGGGCGAGCGCTCGCGTTGCACGTACGCGGCCGCCTCTCGGATGAACGGTCGCCATCCGTTTGCCTGGGTGTAGTCGTAAAGCGGCAGCAGCAGGCTTCCGGCAAGGCCGCATACCAGCGCCGTCGATACCATCCGGCCCAAACGAACCTCAGTGGACTCGAACACTCGCACACCGACCAGCGCCGCCAGGCCAAGCCACGCGTACAACGCGACCAGGCAATACCGCAGTTCCACGCGTCCGAAGAGCCCGAGCACCGAGAAAGCCACAAACGGTAGCAAAGCCGCCACCAGCAACGTCACACCGGCGTCGTCACGATCCCGCAACGCCCGCCATCCCCCGAGTAAGGCTACCAGCACGACTGGCGGGCCGATCGCATAACCGCCCGAGAGCACCAGCCGACCGGGTGGAAGATTCGCTTTCTCGAAAAAGTGCGCCCACTGGTCCGGGCGCCGCGCCACGTCCACGGCAACGGCCGCACCGACGAGCAGGATCGGTACCAGCAAGGCACCGAACACGCGCAGCGCCGCGCGGCGATCGCCGCCCGAGACCGTCTTCAGCGCTGCGTCAACCAGGAAGACCCCGTACAGCACGACTGCCGTCGGCTGGCTGAGTGCAGCCAACACCAGAAAAACCATCGTCGCAGCCGCCGAACCCCAGCGCCGCGACGCGTTCCACTCAACATAGTACAGCAGCGCCAGATTGTAGAACAGGAACTGGATCGCGTAAAAACGCGCGCTTTGCGACCAGTACACGTGCCACACGCTCAGCGCCAAAAGCAGGCTTGCAACGAACGAGACCCGCGGCCCCAGCACCCGAACCCCCACCAGATACAGGAGCGGCACCGCCAGGATGCCCACCAGCGTCGCCGGCAGACGAGCGGACGCTTCATCGATTCCCAGTGCCCGCCAGCGCTCCGGAGCCTCCGCCAGTTCCGCCGACAACGGGACCTCCTGCATCTGCAGCCAGACGCGATGAGGCCAATACCCCAACCGTTTCGACCATGGCTCCTCGCCCGTCATGGCGCCGTGGATCGTGCGAAGCTCGTCATACCACAGACTCGGCTGCTCGAGCTGGTAGAGCCGGGTCCCGGCCCCCAAAGCCGTCAGGACGACAACGGCCAGAAAATGGCCGCCGAGCGACCACGTATGATGAGCGTTCCGGATGCTGCCGCTTGCCTCGCCCACTGCCGAAGAATCCGTAAGTCGTTCCCTTCGCGCACACTGTCCGTTGGCGGCCTTCCACAGGCCGCGCGCTGCTACAACTCCCCTCGGGAGGATGTTTCTGGTATCGACCTCACCCACCCGCGACCGACAACGATTGTCGGGCGGAGCCTACCCCCACGTGCCTGCATCAGGCAACAAGGCCCGACGTGCGTGTTCCGCCTGGACCTGGGTATTCAGTATACGTGTGCGTCTTGGGCACCGGTGCACGTGTTCAGCGCGGCGGCCGTGGGTAAGCGGAACCGCCCCCGGCGGCGGAGCTTGCCCGCGACCCTCTCCGCCCACGTGCAGTTTGAACTCGGACCGCAGAAATGAAAATCAGGACCGCGGATGCCCGAGCATGGGCGAGCACCCGCAGCCCTGAAGCCTCCAGAGGGCTTGTTCATCCCTTTCGAGAGGGATCGGCCGCGTCTCCGTGCGCGAGAGCCGCGTGGCCTGCTCATGTCGCCTTGGGCCCTCGCCGCATGTCAGGTCCGCGAAGCGGCGCCTTGCATTCCGCCACCCTTGCGGCCACCCTCTTCCCAATTGAGAGCATGTCGCCGACGAGGGGCGCGGCGATGCTGAGAGGACCGCTGGAATGCAACGTGCTAGCCGGGAGGATTGACGGCGTCGGGCCGGCGTCGTCCGATGGAGGTGCCGTGAATGTTCGCAACAGCCGAAGAAGCCCTTAAGTATATTGCAAACAACGACTTAGCGATGGTGGACCTCAAAGTCACCGGCATCACCGGCCGGTGGATGCACATCACGATCCCCGCCAGCAACTTCTCCGCCAAACACTTTACAGAGGGCGTCGGCTACGACGGTTCATCCGGATCGGGATTCACGAACGTCGAAAGTGGTGACGTCGTCGCCAGACCGGACCCTGCCACCGCCTTCATCGACCCCTTCTGGGAGCTGCCCACCATCAGCTTCCTGTGCGAGACTGTGACAGCGGATACCAGGGCGCCCTTCTCCGCCGACCCGCGTAGCGTTGCCCAACGAGCCGTTGCCTACATGAAGAACAGCGGCATGGCTGACGAGGCCTGGATGGGGCCCGAGTACGAGTTCCACATTCTCGACAGCGTCGACGTCGTCAACCGGCCGTACGACACTCAGGTTCGCATCGTCTCGTCTGAAACTGAGACGGCCGGTGCCCTGCCCGGAATTCCCACCAAGGGCGGCTACATGAGGATCGCCCCGACCGATCGAAGCCGCGATATCCGCTCCGAAATCGCCGTCACGCTCCAGAACATGGGGGTGGGCGTGCGTTACCATCATCACGAGGTCGGCGCCCCGGGGCAGTGCGAGATCGAGATCGACCTTCTCCCCCTGCTCGACGCCGCCGACCAAACCATGCTCATCCAGTACGTCATCAAGAACGTTGCCCACCGCCACGGCAAGCTGGCGACTTTCATGCCCAAGCCCATCTTCGGCGAGGCCGGCAACGGCATGCACGTGCATCAGAAGCTTCACAAGGACGGCAAGAACCTCTTCTTCGACGGGGCATCCAAGAACTACGCCGACCTCAGCGACACCGCGCTGCATTACATCGGCGGCCTTCTGATCCATGGGCGGGGGCTCACCGGGTTGACGAACCCATCCACCAACTCGTTCAAACGCCTGGTCGAAGGTCTGGAAGCGCCGGTCAACCTCTTCTTCTCGCTTGCGAACCGCTCCGCCGCCATCAGGGTCCCGCGATACGCAGTCAGCGCCGACGAAAAGCGCATCGAGTACCGACCGCCTGACTTCACCGGCAACATCTACCTCACGTTGGCCGCGATGCTGATGGCCGGCCTGGACGGAATTCGATCGCGAGTGGACTGCGCCGCCCACAACTTCGGTCCCTTCGACGTCGACATCGCCAAACAGAGCGAAGAGTTCCGCCGACGCATCACTCCGATCCCGCGCACCCTGTCCGAAGCCCTGACCGCCCTCGAACAGGATCACGCCTTTCTGGTCAAAGGCGAAGTCTTTGCCGAATCCTTCATTCGCAACTGGATCGACGCCAAGCGCCGCAACGAGGTTCGTACCGTCGCCACGCACCCCCATCCCTTCGAGTACGAACTTTACCTGGATGTGTGAGCAGACGGCGCTCCACGCAACTGTAACCGCTCTCGTTTCTTCGCCACAATTGAGTGAGTGGCCCGCTTCAATTAAACGCGTCTGACGGAAGTGCTTCCCCATCGAACAGTAGAATAGCCCGCAGGAGCCGCAACGTGGTCGATTTCGAACAGGACCGGCGGGCCGGCGGCCTCTTCCGGGTCCGTGTGGTCGAATATGGGAGGCCCGAACATGAACAGGACACACATCTTATCACTGCTGGCCGCTGTACTGCTCGCCGCATCTGTACCCGCGCGGGAGCGCAACGAGGAGCGCGCCCAAACCGCCGGCTGTCGCGCCGCATGGGATGGCGCCGCATCGCGTGCAGAAGGACACCGACTCCGGACCTGGGTCAACAAGCGTGTCGAACGCGTCTCCCGGGACGACGTGACGTTCACGTACGTGCTTGCCTGGCTAAGGGATCAGCGCATTGAAGGCGAACCGGTCAACATCTTCGTGATGTGGCGAGCGCTCGCGCTGGAAAGCATCGACCGAGACGCCCACGTCTATCTGGAATTGCGAAATGTGAAAATCAAGGAAGTGCTGGACCTCGTTCTGCTCCAGTTGTCCGATCTCGATCCGCCGACCAGCCCGATGACGATGCGATCGCCGAGCGGGGGCAGGAACTGATAGGCTGGGTCCGGACCATCGTCGAGCCGGACTCATGGTCGGAGAACGGCGGGCGAGGCACGATGGCCATCTTCGACGGAAAGCTCGCCGTCAGAAACACGGCCCGCGTGCACAGGATGCTCGTCGGCGTGCTGCGGCTCGATGACTGACGAGTCCGGCGGCGCGAGCACGGCTGTTTTTTTATAAAGCCCTGTTGCGTTTGGTGTTGCGTCGCTAGCCGTCGGGACGTGGAACCCCTGTTGACGTCGGTCGGGCGATGCGTTAAACTGTTCGCATTGTGCTCTTTCCGTTGAAGTATCATGGAGGAGAGCCTATGCTGCTGATGCCCTGCCCCGTCGGGCTGAACGAAGCTGCCGGGGCACGGTCCGCCTTTCACCTCGCAACTCGGAGTCGAGCCATGAATCGCTTCAAAGCCATGACCCCGGCGTTGGTGGCCGGTGTTTGCCTGAACTTCGCAACGGTCGCGTGGGGCGATCACTTTCGCAGCAAGACAGATGGTCCTTGGGAGCATCCAAACACATGGGAATGGTCAGAGGGTGGTCACGAATGGGCCGACGCGGTCATATCCCCGGGGGCCGGCGATGCCGTCAGGATTCGGGCCGGGCACAACGTGGTGGTCTCGACGTATGCCGAGGCGACGGGGGTGTATATCTACCGCGCCACCGAAGAAGTCGGGCCCGGCGTGCTGGAGATCACCGGCGGCGCCACGCTGAAGGTCTACTCGTCGTTTGTGATGCAGCGTAAACCTAAGGAAACCGCTCCGGCGCGGCTGGTCTTTTCCGGGGAGGGGCGCCAACCGGGGATGCTCTTGAAGGCCGGCTTCGTTCTCGACGTGTATAGCGACGTCGACGTCGTGGGGGCGGCCGGCGGGGTCGTGAAGATGGAGGATCCCGAGGCCCTCATCAGTATCGGCCGGTTCGCGAGGCTCACGGCGTTGTTCGGCCCGCTGACCCTTGACGGCAAAATAGAGATGGACGGGACCGTCAAAGTCCTGGGTCCTCACGTGGTCAGGATCAACGGGCCGACGATCGGAGAGGGGTCCTCGGGTCCCTGGATACTCGACCATGAGAGGGCCGTCCTTCTTTTCGAGACGAGGGATCCGATTTTACTGAGGTCGGGGCAGTTCGAGTTGTGGGACGGCAGGTGGATCATCGCCACGGATCTCTCGGGTTACGCACGCGTCACAAGGGGCAACGGCACCATTCACGTTGAACCGGGTTACGTATTCGACCTCCAGGGCATTGTTCCGGACACAGAGGGCGTGCACGTACCGCTTTACGCTCCCTCTTCTATTGAACGAATCGATGAACCGTAAAGTCAGGGATTGCCGGCTTGGGTGACAAACCTCTGCCTGCCCATCAATAGAAAATCGAGAGAATGAGGTGTGGGTCGGCCTTCTTGCCCTCCCAGACGCCGATCGTGGACGTGGCGTACTTGATGGAGACTTCGGGATTCTCGTCCGCCCATTCGTTGATCTGGTTGTTCATGTAGGCGACCGCTCCGTCGTTGAGCTTGGCGTGAAACGTTCTACAGCGGGTCGCCGCGGGAGAGTCCGGGTTCAGTGGCCGCCTGAAGTGGCTCTCATCGATGTGTGCCGCGGCCCCGGCCAGCGAATCCGACGCTATGGAACGAATCTGCGACGATTGCGAATCCTCATCGATCAGTGCCACCGCCTCGGCGTCCTCTCCTTCCCCGGGCGCCTTCATCGTAGTCCCGCCGCTATACCGGTCCTCCGCGGCGTGATGAGTCTTCTTGTATTCCGCCAGGCAGTGCGGGCACATCAGCTTGCCGCTCGCCACGCCCGCTTTGCCGGACTCCAGATGTTCGGGGTATACGGCCGCACCGCACGAGTCGCATGATTCAATGTCTTTTTCGGTCATGCTGCCAATCTCTCTCGCATCATCGAGATACCAGGACAATCCAACAGTTTATGCCGCTGCGTGCACGCGCTCAATTTGTCCCGCTGCCACACGCACGCGCGTCCGTTGATCTTAGTCGATCCACGCCGTCAGCGCCAAATTCACCCGCCGCCGCCCGCGCGCGGGGAGTGAGTGCCGCCGTACGAACCGCGGTTTGTGGTTTCCCACACACCCGGAATGGTCGCGTTGCATTCCGGACAGGTCGCGCCCCGCATGCGATTCTCCACGACATGGAACCCGAGGCGACGGATCAGCACGGCGCGGCATGCCGGACAATACGTGTGCTCTCGCTCTCCGACGCCGCCCGGAAGGTTCCCTGCATACACGAAGCGCAAACCCGCTGATTCGCCGATCTCGTAAGCCCGCGCCAACGTTGCCGACGGCGTTCGTCCGTTGTCCGTCATCTTGTAGTCCGGATGGAACGCCGTGACGTGCCACGGAATATCGGGCGAGACCTCCGCGACGAACCCGGCGATCTGCTTGAGCTCCTCGTCGGAGTCATTGAACCCTGGCACGACCAGCGTCACGATCTCCACCCAGAAATCCATTCTCTTGAGCAGGCGGATCGTCTCCAGGACGTTGTCCAGGGCGCCCCCCAGCCGCCGATAGTTGCGGTCGTTGAAACTCTTAAGGTCCACCTTGTAGAGATCAACGCAGGGTCGAATGTAGTCGAGAACCTCCGGCGTGGCGTTGCCATTGCTCACGAATCCGCATCGAATGCCCCGTTCGCTCGCCGGCCTGAATACCATCATCGCCCAGTCCGCAGTGATCAGCGGCTCGTTGTACGTGCTGACGATGACGGGCACGCCGCTTTCCTCCGCGGCGCTGACGAGTTGTTCCGCGTCGCAGAACCGCGGAAGCGCGACGGCCTTGTCGTCTCGCAAAGTCTGACTCGAAACCCAGTTTTGACAGTAACTGCAGTGAAAGTCGCAACCCAGCATGCCGAACGAGAGGGCGTCTCGCCCCGGAAAAGCGTGGTAAAAGGGTTTCTTTTCGATCGGGTCGATCTGGAGCCCGGCGACGTATCCGGCAGGGACCCTCAGCCGCCCGCCCTCGTTGAAGCGCACGCGGCAGACGCCGCTCTTGCCCTCATGCACCTTGCAACGATGCCCGCATGCGACGCATCGAATCGCCCCGTCGGGCTCTGCGAAGGCCAGCTCCGGCGCGGAGTCCATCGTGTTTTCGGCCAACAACGTTTTTAGACTCGTTTGCTCAGACATGATCGAAATCCACCGTATCTGGGAACGTTCTGAGGATTATACCACCCTGACGTGGGGCCGGCAGAACACGATCAGTATGCCCCGGTCCCCGCGGGACACTGCTCCCCGGGCCGGTGAGGCAACTCCGACGTTGCCGCCCGTCAGGCGTCCCAGCTCTTGATCGAAACGATCTCGTAGGCGCCCGGCGGATCGGTCAGAGGCAGCTCGACCACATCCCCCACGCGGCGGCCCATGACCCCCTGGCCCAGCGGCGACTTGTAGTTGTAAATGCGCTGCTCTGCGGAGGCCTCGAACGGCCCCAGGAAAGTGGCCTCGAAGGTCTCACCGTTTTCGACGTGTCGAAACAGCACTTTCGCTCCCACGCTGACGTGATTCGTGGGCACCTGCTCGGGCATGATGCGCTGGGCCTTGGAGCGTTGCTCCTGCATATGAGCAAGCCGGGCGCGCAGAAGGTCGCGTTCCTCCAGTGCGAACTTGTATTCCGAATTCTCGCTCAAGTCGCCCTTCTCGGCCGCCGCGCCGATGGCCTTCGCATTCTCCCGCATCTTGACGTTGACCAGCTCTTGAATCTCGGCGTCCCAGCGGGCCATTCCCTCCTCCGTCGAGTAAAGCGTGTCTTCCTCCCACATCGGCTTCTGCTTTCGAACCCACAGTTGCGGAAAGCGCCGCCGAATGCGGTTGAGCAGATCCTCATGGACGTTGCGGCCAAGGTTGTCCAGCCGTTGAATCTGAGTTCGCAGGGCCGACGCCATGCCCGGCTCAATACCGGCCAAGCATTCCATGAACCTTTCGTACTTTCGAGCCGCCAGCGTGGAACGTACGGCCGCCCGAACATCCCGGGTTTGTGCTGCAGTCACGGAGTCGTTGCGCTGAATCTCACCGAGGAGCCAGAGCAACTTCGAGAGGACTGTCACTGCCGGCGTGCCTTGCCAGCGTGGCCGAGTGAGCCCCTTGTCCCACAGCCAGCAAAGCGCCTCGCAGCTTCCGACCGCATCGGACCAAATCGTCGTGGTGATCTGCTCGATCTTCTCATCGACGTGATTGGATCGTTCGATCCGATCCGCCAGGTTATCGCACGCTCCTTGCGGCGCCGCAGGGAAGAGCCGGGTGACCAAGTCGCACCACTCTTCAGGCCGCGCTTTTTCCAAGCAGTCGCAGGCAAACTCCCAAAGTGCTGGCGAGTCACAGGCTCGAATCAGACTTGCCGGATTCGCCGAGTTTGCCAGCAGTTCAACCGCGGCACGGTCGGCGTTTCCCTCGCCAATCAACTCCCCGAGCTGCCACTCGACGATCCGCTCCGGCAGGGCGGCGTTTCCTGCTCCGGATTCCAGCCGCCTGGCTTTGCGGGCCACGGACTGTCGCAGTCGCCCGAGCATCTCCTTATCCGGCGTGTGTTTGTGCGTCCTGCAGTCGCGCAGGTACTCTGCGACCGCATCCCACTGCCGCGCCGCGGATCGCAGTTTCGAAAACCGTTGTTCGAACTCCTGCTCCAGGGTGGCGGCCTCATCCACGTATTCAAGAATGTAAGGCGATCTTCCCTCGATCTTGACGTGAGGGGTGCGCTTCAGCGCCGTTCTGGCCTTGGACCACCATTTTGACCAATCCGAAGGGTCCACGATGCGCGGCGTCACGATTCTCTCGAGTTCCTCGTGATCCACGGGCCCGCTGCGCGTCTGCAGGATTTCTTCGATCAGATCGGCTGGTCGCTCGGCGGCCAAGTTGCGCAGCCCTTGCGCATCGAACTGCATCATCACGCGAAAATCGCTCTCGTCCGCCACCGCAAATCGATCGGCGCACTCGACGGGATCCAATGTCTCGGAACCGTTGCCGCCGGTGATCCTCACGGTCCAGGTATCCCGATCGACCGCTTCAACGCGCGCCGCCGAGTCCTCGTGCCGGCCCACCAGGTACGACCCCGGCTCCAGATTGAGGCACACGTCCAAGGTTCGAATGGCCCGCCGCGGTGGCCGTCCGCCTGCGATGCCCGCCTCATCCATGAGGGTATCGAGTCCGGCCCGATCGGCGTATACCTCCAGGTACAAATCGCAGACCAGGCCTCGGAGGTCCCCACTACGGGGCAGCAGCAAAAGAAATGTTTTACCGATGGTCAGGGCGTCCGCAGCCGAGCCGCGCTCCTTGAGCGCCTCGACCGCGGCCCAGGCCAGCGATTCGGCGACATCGTTCCGGTCATTGGCCACGAGCGCCTCGAGCACCGGCTGGAGCTCCAGAAAGTCATCCGCCCCGCTGTCGCCGCGCTCGACGACCTGCATCCACTCCTGCTCGGGGACCTCGACGTTCCCCGAACTGATCAGTTGTAAGATGGCGTCAGTTTGCATGTCCGAGCAAGATCTCGCTGCACCCCATGTTCAACGACTCGTCCGGGCCCGAATCCATTATCATGCCCGCGCAGACCATTATTGTCGAGATCACCACGGAGGCGAGCGAACGAGGGGTCATCAAACCGAAAGGGCCGACGCCCGCCTCGCGAAGGGAGGGCAGGACTCCCGCCGAGCCGAGGACAACCAAAGACCCCATCGCGCAGGTGCCGGTTGGGCAAACAATCTTCCGCTGCCGTCCACGTGATCCGTCTTTGAGTAACCGCCTCAAGCCGGTTAAACTGGCAACCCAGCCCGACTGGACGGCCATAGGGCACGGGGCTCGCCCCCGCCTGAAGGTATATACAAGTGACCATCGCATATTTCGACTGTTTCAGCGGGGCCGCCGGGGACATGATCCTCGCTGCGCTCGTCGACGCCGGACTCGACGCCGACGAGCTACGTAGCGCGCTCAAGCGGCTCCCGGTCGAGGGGTACCACCTGTCGGCCGAGAAGGCGTGCGAGAAGGCGCTGGCAGCCACGCGTGTCCGTGTCGATCTCGACAAGGATGCGCGGCAGCCGCCCCGCCATCTGAGCGATATTCGGGACATCATCGAGAAGGCGAAGCTCTCCGATACTGTAACCGCGCGGGCCATCGCGGTGTTCGAGCGACTCGCCAACGCGGAGGCCCGTGTCCACGGCTGCTCGGTGGAGCAGGTCCACTTCCACGAGGTCGGCGGCGTCGACGCCATCGTCGACATAGTCGGGGCCTGCTGGGGTCTCGAGCGACTCGGCATCGAGGGCGTCGTCTGCTCACCGGTCCCGCTGGGCAGTGGCACGGTCACATGCGAGCACGGCGTGCTTCCCGTCCCGGCCCCCGCGACAGCGTTGCTGCTCAAGGGCGTCCCGATTGCCGACTGCGGCGAGCCCGGCGAGCTCACAACACCGACCGGAGCCGCCCTCCTGACCGAATTCGCCCAATCCTACGGCCCGCTGCCGGCCATGCGGATCGAGCGGATCGGGATGGGCGTTGGAAGCCGCCCGGGCCGAGGGCGGCCCAACATCCTGCGCGTCCTGATCGGGTCCCAGGCCCCGCTGGCACAAACTGACCGAATCGTCGTCCTGGAGGCCAACATCGACGACGCCACCGGCGAGGTGCTGGGCCACACGCTCGACCGACTGCTCGCGGCGGGTGCACTCGACGCCTACTGCCTGCCGATACACATGAAGAAGTCTCGCCCGGGCCTGCTGCTGACGGTGCTGACCGAGGTAGAGCGCGTCGCCGAATTGGAGGAGGTCATTTTCACTGAGACGACGACCTTTGGCATCCGCCGCCACGAGGCCGTCCGATCGAAGCTGGAACGCACCATTCAGAACGTCGAGACGCGCTACGGACCGATTCGGATCAAGGTCGGCGCCCGTTCCGGGCAGGTTATCACGGCTGCCCCGGAGTACGATGACTGCCGACAGGCCGCCCGGCAGCACGAGGCGCCGTTGCGGCAGGTCATGGCCGAGGCGATGGCGTCATGGAGAACGCAGAGAACGCCCGGAGTGAGTTGACCGCGTTGCCAATTTGATGGCTTCTCGGGCGCACCATTCAGCGCCGGCAAGGTCGAAGGACATGGAGGTCCACGTGACGTCAGATCTTTCGTGTTTCGCGAGCATCAACAAACTGCTGGCAGCAGGCTCGATCAGCAATGGTCAGGTGGCTCTGCTGGCAGTGGTCGCCGTTCTGACGGCGTTGACGCTCCTCGCCGGCGCGCGCCGCCGGCGCGATGGCGGCCCATCTCCCAAAGCATACGCCCGCGAGCAGGTAGCGCGCATCAAGGAGGAGCGCGCCGTGCAGGCGGAAGTGACCGATGTGATGCTCCAACTTGAGCAGTTGGCCAAGGAAGTGAACGCACAACTCGACACGAAATTCGTCAAGCTGGAGCGCGTGATTGCCGACGCGGACGACAGAATCGCCCGCCTGGAGCGACTCCTGCGTCAGGCAACCGGTTCGCCCACGATCGACACGACGGTTGATGATAGCGGGGATGTTCACGGCCGGGTCGCCGATCCCAACCGGGACTCGTGGCGGGAGCGGGCCCTTCAACTTCATCATGAAGGACGCTCGGCGTCACAGATTGCCCGCTTGCTTGATCGATCCGTCGGCGAAGTCGAGCTGCTGGTCGCCTTGCCCAGGACCGATGAAAAGATCGTGCCGCGGCGTTGAGGGGATGGAATCTATCCACTATCCACTCGAACGCCACGCCACGGCGATCGACTACCGGGCCGCGTTCCTCACGTGCCGGACCAGAAACAAGCGTTACGCGACTTGTGCGCGTAGTCTCGTCCGAGTCGGCGGCCTAGAATTGACTGCGGCGATCGCACCCGGAGACGGTTGTCCGCAAAGGAGCGGGTGAGCCCTTCCAATGGCATTGATCGTCCTCTTTGTGAGCGGGCCTCGACGTTGCGGCAAAAGCGCGTTGATCGAGCAGATCATCCGCTGCTGCGTGTCTCGGCGGCCCCATTACCTGCGCCTGGCAACAGTCAAGGGCGACAAGCAGCCGCTTGATAAACCCGTCTCACGCGCGGACTGCGGCGTTGCCAGCGCCCGCTGGGTGCGCTACGACCAGGGCCGGGCGTTCGAGGTGCTGCCGCATGTTCTCGGGCAAATCCACGCCACGGATCGTCGCGGTCTGGTCATCATCGAAGCCGACGCCGAACCCGATCTTCGGAGCGCCTATCCTTACGATCGCCGGATCTTCATCATGCCCTCTCCCCGGAGAATCTACGAAGTTTTCAGGACCAAGTCACAGGCAACCGAGGCGTTCCGCGCCGTGCTGAACGACACCGCCGCGTTCGCGCAGAACATTTTCGGGCTCATCGATGACAAAGAAATGGATGACGGGGCCAGTGAGAAACGATCCGAACTGACCGCCCAGGAGCTGCGCGGCTTGATCCACTCGCCTTTGGGAGACGAACTGGCCACAAGAATCCTGCTACAGCCGACGCATCACGGCCTGCTCGAGGCCGATGTCGTCGTCGTCAACTCGGCGATGAAGGGCGCCCCCGACGTGGCGGAGGAATGCCTGCGACGTCTGAGGGCCGTGCTGAATCACCTGCCGGCACCCACTGGCCGTCGTCCCGATCTCTATGCGTGCGATCCAGCGAATCCACAGGATCCTCAGTACCCGAAGCTTTATGCCACCGTTGGCGAGCTCCTCGAGTGCGTTGGTGAGGACGACGCCGGTGGGCCTCCCAAGTAACAAGGCTGTGGGAAGGCCCGAGAGCATGCCATCGTCGTAAAGAACAGTGCCCGGGGCGGCCAGCGCCGGCCATGGTGGGAACCCGCCGGCCTTGCTGTCTGCCGATATAAGAACGCTGCCGAACACACCGCGTGACGCGCCCAACCCGGATGGGTCACTCGCACGGATTGAAAATCACGTTGTCGATGGCTGCCGATCCGTTCAGGGCAACCCTGATTCGCTGGACATCCGACAAGGGAACGCCGCCGAAATCCATCACGGCCACGCCGTTGTTGCCCGTCGGCGGAAGTCCGAATTCGGCCACCATGCCGCCGAAAGCGTCGAAAAACGCCACCGCGGCCTTTGGACTTTGTTTCTTTTCGATATCCATCACGGTCAGACCAAGGACCGTGACCTCACCATCGTCGACCAGCGAGAAATCCAGCTCCAGAAACGCGCCGCGATCGGCGGAGTCATCCGGCACCCCGTTCAGGTCTTCGTCGACGATGAGCACGTTGCCGAGTGCAACCGGGTTTTCATACGGTTGCCCCTCTTCACCTCCCCGTCCGACACCGGGGCCGCCAAAGCTCTGGTTTGGCGTACCCAGGTCTGCGTCTCCGCCCGTCGGATTCCGTGAATCGAAGATCAACGCTACGTTGGAATCACGATTCGAATCCGCCCCGAACACGCCGATTGGTCCGCTGCCCTCGTCGCCGTAGACCTCAAAGATGGTCGTACCGGGTTCGGACTGTTCAAAAGTGATGGTTTCAATCGCGCACTCGCGACCAATGCACTCGTCGCGCTCCTCGTTACACACCTCTTCGTCCGAACAAGGCGGGGGCCCCGGCAAACAGGCGCCGTCAGAACAAATCTCCATCCCGTTACAGAAAAACTCGTCGGTGCAGTCGGCGTTCTCAAAGCACTTCACGCACGACACGCCCGCTTCATCGCAGAACTGGTCGGGGCACGGATCCACGCCTGGCTGGCAACCGAGCTGCGGATCACACGTTTCCGCCCCATTGCAGAAGACTCCGTCATCGCAATATTCGTCGTACGGAGTGTTGACGCACGAGTTAGCCGACTCGTCGCACGTGTCCATCGTGCAGGCGATACCGTCGTCGCAATCGACTTCCTCGTCCGGCAGACAGATTCCGTCGATACACCGCTCCACTCCGTTGCAGAACCGCCCGTCGCTGCAATCGGCGTTCTCGAAGCACTCCACGCAAACCCGGCCCTGTTCGTCACAGAACCGACCGGGACACGGGTCCTCGCCCGACCGGCAACCCAGCTCGAGATCACACGTCTCGGCCCCGTTGCAGAACAGCCCGTCGTCGCATTGGTCATCCTGAGGATCGTTGACGCACGAGTCGAGTTCCTCGCTGCACACATTCTCCGTACATGCCACGCCGTCATCGCAATCAGGCGGTTCTCCTGAACGGCACGCCCCGCCTGCGCACAGCTCCAACCCGTTACACCACAGCCCGTCGTCGCAATCCGCATCGATCTCACAAGTGTCGCAGGTAACGTCCTCTTCCGCGCTGAACACCGCAGCGCTGCTTAATGCCGCCGTACCCGGCTCTGATTCGAAGAATTCAACACCTAGAAACTGGTAGGCGAAACCATCCCGCCGGTATGTACTCAGTTCGACGGCCAGCAACTCACCGGCCGCCAGATCATTATCGAGATCCAGGCCGGCCATTGTGTTGACTGGAATATCCACAACCAGGAGCCGACCATCACCACCGCTGCTGATGCTTTCAGGAGCCGCCGCCCCCGCGACGTCGCCCCGATCATCCACGCGAATCCACCTCGGCTCTCCGTAGATCTCGATTGCCGAGCCGTCGCGCAGCCGCCGTGCATCAAGTCGCACAACGAAGCAATCGCTCACGAACTCGCCGGTTCGATGAAACAAAATGCGCATCGTGACGTCATTCCCGGTGTCGTACACCTCCGGAATCGCAACACGGTAGGCCACCGCATCGACGCTTTTGCCGCCGCTCATGCGCGGCGTGGCCAGCCCCAGCGCCGGCTCTTCGATGCTCTGGGCTGCGATCGGCAACCGCCCCCTCCCCGTGATTGTCGCCCGAAAAAAATCGTCGATGAAGATGTGAAACAATGTGGGTCCGGCTGCGCCGGACGGCCCCGACGGACCTCGATGCCCCCGAGGCCCCTCAGGCCCGGTCGGTCCCTGAGGCCCCTCAGGTCCCGTAGGTCCCGCGCGTCCCGGTTCGCCATCCGGGCCGGCCGGTCCGGGCTCGCCGCGCGGCCCCTCCGGCCCCGGCGGACCGGGCACGGGTTGGCCGGTATCCTGGTCGGCATCGGCACTCTGATTCAGGGTATCCTGCAGAAGCGCGTAAGCGATGACTCCGACGAGCAGGTCGCGCTGGTAGTCCTCCAGATCAAGAAGACCGCTGCCGCAGCCGGTTATCCAAATCGAGGGGCACGCCATCAACAGGCATGCCAGCCCTGCTACGAACGCTTTGTGGAAAAGTCTCCGCGCGGGCGAGGATCCATGCAGCCAGCTCATACTTCTCTCCCGTTCTCGATGGGTGGATGCCTCCTCGCCTGCGTAAGTCCGACCCTCGGGACGCAACGCGAGCCAAGGCGCAAGACAAGACCCTTCGCGATTGCGAGGAGGCGAATCGACGATGGTTTTATCTACCCTCGCCGTGCCTGCCCAGCCGGCTGCGTCCGAGTAAAATCGGCCGGACCGGCATTGATATATCAATCATTTGCGCGGATTGCGTCCAGTCAAGTGACGTCCGATTCGTAGTCTTAACGAATTCAGGCTCAACGGGGAATGCGGCGGGGAGATCTCTGCGATTGTTCGTTGGTGGAAACGGGAGCGATAAACGACGATCTGTAAAGAAAGGCGGCGGCGGGATTCGAACCCGCGAATAACGGATTTGCAATCCGTCCCCTTAGTCCACTTGGGTACACCGCCGTTCCCGCCCAAGCCAAGCGGTCCACGAGCCGCCGCTGGTCACCTGAACGTTATTCGGCACTTCGACCACGGCGCCGCGCTTAGCCACGGACGCCAGCCAAGCGAGCACCTCTTAAGTCTAGCGAATTCTGCGAGCTTGGCAAACCACCTAGATCGGCCAACTGCCGCTGCCGGGCGGGCGGGCGGGGCACCACCGAGCCGGTGAGAACCATCGATTACGGCGCGTTGGATCGGCTAAGATGGTAAGCGCCTGCTGCCGAGCCGCAACTCGGCCAGGGGCCGAACGTCTTCTTCAGCGCCGGCTGAGGCGTCGGCGGAACCCGCGTCTAGCGAGCCCTTGGGCATCATCCACGGGACGGGGCCGACGCGATTCTGCCACCTTGTCTGCATCCGGGCCGGCCATTTCCGCAAGAAGCTCCGCGGTGCACCCTAAACGGGCCGGTGCAACCGGCGAGGTTGCGGCACGGGTCGCATCCGCCCGAGTTTGACGCCGTTTTCGCCGCTCGTTACGGTGGTTTTACCCGACGGGCGCACGGGTCACGGGCGGTTAGCTCAGCCGGCTAGAGCGCCTGCTTTACACGCAGGAGGTCGGGGGTTCAAGTCCCTCACCGCCCAGTTCGCTGTCCTGTTGTCTCCTCTATGCGCTGTTGGCCGAGCGGTTGTCACCAAAACAAGTGCCGACGCGAGCGCGTCCTAAGGTGGCCATGCAGGTCTCTCACGCCCCGTCGGCTCATTCTGATCCATCGGCCCGGCGCGATCTGCTTATGCCCCCGCAGCGCAGACCTCACCAGTCGGTATGGCACTCCCGGCACTCGTCGTCATGCAGCACGAGCACTTTGCGATAGTAGCGCGCATGGAGACCGGTGTTGGGTGGGTCCCGGCCCGGTCCGACGTCCGCGTGGCACGACCAGCAGTGAAGATCACCATCGGGCCACATGTAAGCGTCGCTGCCGATGTAGCCGTACTCATGATCGGTGGTGCCGTCGTTATAAACACCCAGTCCGATGGCCAGGTCGCCCACGGTCATTGCGACGGTTGGGCTGCCGTCGGCCTTCTGCGCGCCGTGCGGGTTGTGGCAAGTCGGGCACGTTGCCCGTGAATCGATGGTGAGCCCATCGTGATCGAGGTCCCAGAACGCGGGTTCCACGGCGATGTGGTGCCAGTGCGTGTTGGTCGGCTCGCCCAACCAAAGGAAGCCCCATTCGGATTCATTTCGGAAGTTGGTCTGCGCGACGCCCTCCGGCAGCAGCAGATAGTCGGGCACGGGCGGAAACAGCCAGTAATTCGCCGGCACGCCCATGAGCTGGATCTCATCGTGGCAGGAGAAACACAGCCTGAAGTGGTCGGGCGTATGCGGCTCGTCGTCCCGCGGGACTTCGATCGCCCTTCCGCCATCCACACGCAGCAGACGATAGCTGTTGTTGTAGGCCTCCCGATCAAGCTCCCGCTCCTGGGGTGGTTTGGGCAACCAGCCCTCACAGAGGGGAAACCGCTCGCTGAACGTTGTGGCCACACCGTCGGTGTGGGCAAGCGTCGGATCGTGGCACTCTGTGCATAGGACATGGTTAGGGCCATGACCCGTGACATTATACCCCCAGGTCCGGTTATCGCCGGCTATCAGCGGCGCGCTGATATCGTTGACGATCGCAGGCTGGCCGTCGTGGCAGCCCAGGCACCAGTCGATCTTGTCGGGCTTGAGTATTTTGCCATCGTAAACGCCGGCTTCCCAGTTGGCCTTGGCGCCGATCACCGGGTCGTTGACGCCGTCGAACGGTCCCGCCGGGCTGTGACACGCATCGCACACGTCGGTCTCGGCCAAGTCGATGTTGCCATCGATGTTCGCATCCACTCCGCTGGTAAAGCTGGGCACGCCGTCCATATGGGTGGCCGCGTGCGCCGAAGGATGGCATGTCGAGCAGTCGCGGATTCCCGGGCCGTTCACCCCGCTCTGATGCACTGCGTGTGCGCCGGCCAGGTTGGGAAAAGCCGAACCGTCCGGCGGCTCCCCGTGGCAGTCGGCGCACACGTCGTACGTGGTCAGAAACCCGTTGCTGTGAGGGTGACACACAGTGCATCGCACATCGGCATGGTGCTCGTGATCGCCCGATGACTCGTTGCGATGATAGTCGGTGTCCGTGTGACATACCTCGCAGATGCCATCGTAAGTCGGCGGATCACAAAGGGCATGAAGGAGATCCCATTTCTCGTTACAGGCTTGAGCACTCTGCGCAAATGTCATGGGCACGCCGTCCACCGTCCGCGAAATGAGCGCGGCGTTTTCGTTAGGTGGCTCGTGAGTCGCGTGGCAATCGAAGCACGTCGGCTGCCAATCACCGGCCGCATCGTGGTTCATATGTCGTGTGTGGCACGCCCGGCAGAGTGACTCATCGTTCGGGGCACGCAGCAGCATGCCGTCGCCTTCACCTCTGCAAACGCCGCCGGAGTCCGCGTTGTGAACCGCGTGACAAGTCAGGCATTCGATCATCCCGTTCTTGATCTCGAGACCCGCCAGCGACGCCTCGCCAGGGTATTCGTCTTCACCGCCCGGGTAGCAAGACCCGACTGGATGCGAGCCACCCTCGCCGACGCCTCGATCGAGCGGTTCATGGCACTCTTTGCACATGGCGTCGCCTTCGTTGCTGACCCGTACATACGAAGGTCCCTTTTCCAGGTTGTGCTGATCGTGGCAGGTGGAACATTTGATCAGTCCCTCCGGCCCGAGGTAAGAAGACATCGCCCCGCCCGCCCTCGGTCCTATCGCATGCGCAGTAGAATTCACGGCGGCGACGCCCCACGCATGCGAGCGGCCTCGACCGTCCGGCGCCACCGGGTCGGTCGCGAACGGGTCAGCGGCGTCGCGCTCATGAATCGGCATCCGCAATGCCCGTCCGGCGCTGTTGTGGCACGACATGCACAAGACGCTCTGGCCCTCGACGGTTCCGGCGTGTCCTCCGGGCTGACCGATGAACCCGTGACACGGCGCACACAGGTCCGGCCTGTCCTCGACAACGTGCGGGCCGTCCCAACTGGATGCAGCCCCCCGCATCGATGCCCAAAGAGGACTGTCGGTTCCGCTGAATGAATCCCAGCGCGAGAATCGTTTCCGGAATCTCACGGAAGGCGGTCTGAGATCGCCGGTCAGGCTGAAGATCTCCACGCTCGAGCTGTTGATGCTCGCAACGTACAGGCGTGCGTTTGAATGGCTGACGGTCACCCCGCACGGGACGCGGACATCCCCAAGTCCGAAACCGTACCCGGCGATCCTTCCGATCTCGCGCCCGTGCGGGTCGAAGACCCGCACCGTGCTCATCAGCGCATCGCTGAGATAGATGTTCCCGGCACTGTCGACGTCAAGTCCCAGGGGGCGCGCGATCCAGCCTTCCGTGCGACCATTCGCAGAAGTCAACCGATGGCCGAACTGCCCGAGGAACAAACCGGATGTGGTAAACACCTGAATCCGAAAGTTGTCATGGTCTGCGACGACGAGCCGCCCGCGCTCTTCGTCCACGGCGACCGCGCTCGGATAAAGGAGCTCGCCGGCGTCACTGCCACGGCTCCCGAGCGTGAGGACGAGATCGCCCCCGCTCTCAAACCCGTAGACTCTGTCCGCCTCGGAATCGACTACGTAGATCCGCCCCGTATCGGCAGCAATGTCGATTGTCGTGGGCCCGGCAAACGCAATTTGCGGGTCGTTTCCTCCGAGGTACTGCAACAATTCGAATTGCTCATTGTAAATTGCGACGGCCGCCTCGTCGCGAAGCGAGACGAAAATGCGACCGTCAGGGTGGACAGCGACGCCGATCGGCCCCTTCGGCACGGGCCATGTGCCCAACAGGGCGCCGGAGTCATCAAAACGGGCGACGTGCCCGCTGAGCGGATCGGACACGAGAACGGAATTGTCCAAAGCCACGGCGACGTGAGCCGGGGCGCGAAGCTGCTCCGACAGTGTGCCGAGGTGCGGCAACGTTTTCGTCTGTCCAACGGCTATCAGGCCGATCAGCACCGCCGCGACAGGAACCATAACGAACCACCTGACGAGCGGGTGCCCGTCCGGCCGCTCGAACACCCCTCGTGCTCTTGACCCCCCTTGGAACAGACCAGTATAGCGAAAGTGCGGCCTTTTGTCGTGATGCTCGCGCCGGGATGGGCGGTTTTCCCAAGCGCCCCGGAGCCGCCGCCGAAGCGGTCGTTTATCGGCCTGCGTCCGCATCAGGCGCGATGAATCCGTGCCGCTCGGGCGGGCGAATGAAGGAGTGAGGGAGCGGAGTGGTCATGATGATGAGAGCGACGACTACACCACAGTCTTCGAGAGCAGGAGCTTCTCGGGACACACCCACAACTCCTCGGCGCGGCAATTCTGTCGCGTGGCGGATCACGATCCTGGTAGACGAGGAGTGCCCCCTTTGCCGCCGTGAGGCTGCTCTTTGGCGTCGGCTCGACCGCGGGCGAAATCGGATCGCCATGGAGGACATTACGGCTCCCGGATTCGATCCGAGTCGGTACGGTCTGACCTACCGGGACGTCATGGGCGAAATCCACGGCATCCTGCCTTCAGGCGAGGTCGTACGCGGCATGGAGGTCTTTCGCCGCGCATACAGCGCCGTCGGGTGGGGGTGGTTGACCGCCCCCACGGATTGGCCGATCCTCCGGCAACTTTTCGATCGTGCGTATGACTGGTTCGCCCGTAACCGACTGAGGATGACCGGGCAGGGATCCAGGTGTACGGAAGTCTGTGCAGCCCGCGAGGCACACAGTCAAGTACGCCATGAAGCGAGGCGGTCGGAATGATCAAAACTGATCAACAGAACACAGATGCCGTTCCCGGCGACGCGGATCCTCGAAGCACGGAACCGTCCGTGGGGCTCGTCTGCAACGAGGTCTGGGGAGGCAATCGGAACTTCTTCGGCCCCGTCGAGCTCCCCGGCATGCGCGGTGCTCTGTTTTCGCAACCGTGTCAAGGTGCCCGGGGCGGCGACGTGCATTATCTTTCCGTATGCGGATCCGGTCTTATCTCCCGGGCGTGCCTGGCCGATGTGACCGGTCACGGAGAGAGAGTGGCGGCCGTCAGCCAGTCCATGTACGAACTGCTCCGGCGCTCGGTCAATCGCATGGACGAACGAAAGGTTCTGCGGCGGCTGAATCTGCGTCTGTCCGCACTTGGCAATGACACCTTTACGACGGCAGGTGTGTTCACTTACTTTCCGCCACTTCGGCGCCTGTCGATCAGTTACGCCGGCCACGAACCAGCGTGGTACTACGAGTCATCAACCGGTCGTTGGTTCCAGTTGGATCCCGTTCAGCGGGACGGACTCTTCGACATTCCGCTGGCGATCGAGCGAAAGGCGCGTTACACGCACCGGGTACGTCGCGTCGCGGTCGGAGACCGCTTGCTCATGTTCACAGACGGTGTCCTCGAAACACCGAACGAGGCAGAAGAGCTTTTCGGCCGGGATCGGCTTTCCGATGTCTTGGAGCGGACGCGGGATTGTACGCCCGAGGAACTGGTTGAGAAGCTCGTGGATGCGTTGCGGGCACATACGAGCGGCGTGCCGCTGGACCACGACGACATCAGCGTGCTGCTGGTCGAGTTCGTTGACAACCTGGAGAGTTCCGCGTTCTGGACCGCGCTCAAGAATCGGCTCTTCCATCGCGGGCATGGAGACGACGTGGTCCACGCTCCTGCTGTGGCCCCGTCCTGATACCTTTGCAGTGCCTCTGAATTGACGCATGGACCCATCGCGAGATAACGCTTTTGAACTTGGCGATTCGGGAAAAGGCTCCGTCGGTATCGTGGGGGCCGGTATCAGTGGGCTCTCGGCCGCGAGTGCGCTGGCCGATCGCGGCCTTCATGTGCGTGTCTTTGACAAAGCCCGCGGCGTAGGCGGGCGCACTTCGGTTCGACGCGAACGCGACCTGCATTTCGATCACGGCGCGCAATACTTCACGGTCCGCGACCCGCGTTTCCACCGCCGTGTTGCGGCCTGGATGGGCGCGGGCGTCGTTAGAGAATGGGCCGGGCGAATCGTCACGTTGGAAAACGGGCGAGTTGGACCCACCGAGCCGCAATCCCGGTACGTCGGCGTACCCGGGATGAGCGCGATTGCCAAACACATGGCGGGCTCGTTAGCCGTCACCACTCAGACTCTTGTCGCGTCGGTGACGCGTCGTGGCGGGGTGTGGCTGCTTTATGACAGTGCAAACCAGGAACTTGGCAGTTTCGAAGTATTGATCGTCGCACTGCCGGCCGCCCAGGCTGCTGACCTGCTCGCCGGTTCGTCGCAGCTCGCTGAGCGGGCGCGGGCGTGTCCTCTAACGCCGTGCTGGGCCGTGATGGTCGCCTTCGAAACGCGTTTCGATGTTCCCTTCGACGGCGCCTTTGTGCACAACTCGCCGCTGTCATGGATCGCTCGCAACAGCTCCAAGCCGGGCCGGGCCGGGCACGATTGTTGGATTCTCCATGCTTCGCCAGAGTGGTCATCGGAACACATCGAGGATTCGGCGGAGACCGTGTGTGATGAGTTGACCGAGGCGTTGCGGCGAAGCGCCGGGTCCAAGACGCCAAGGTCGAAGTACTTGGCCGCGCACCGCTGGCGATACGCCTTGCCTCCCGAGCCACTGACGGTTGGATGTCTATGGGACGAGGCAACCGGTGTCGCCGTTTGCGGGGACTGGTGCCAAGGCGCTCGGATCGAGGGGGCATTCTTGAGCGGCCTGGCCGCTGCTGAGAGGATCATGAACGCGATGGGCGTAACGCCCAACGCCACGTGAATAAGGGGCGGTGCAGATCGCCATCATACGCCTTTCTCCTGCAACGCCTGAATAATAAGGCGGTAAAGCGTGCTCAACTCTGCGTTCGTTTCAAGCGCTCCGCTGTCTGCGAGGTGCTGCAAGAGCATAGCATCCGCTATTCCGAGCTCCCGGGCGGTCTTTCGAGCCTGATGCCACTGCGGCAGCCAGAACATCCCGGCTTTCAGGGCCTCGACAGTTTCCGCCCGCCGCAGGAAATGCTTGATATCAAGGATGAAGTAGACTCGATCCTGGAATGGCGACGCGATCTCAATGAGGCCTGCCTCATCGAAAACATAGTGGCCGACGCCGGGCTCCCATGGCAGACCGGCCTCCCGCATCTGCCGAGCGAGCGAGATCTCTTCGTCGCCGAAAAGCATGGCACACCTCCGTGGCCGCCGTTGGCATCACGCCTTAACCGGGTCGGTCTTGCGGACGTGCCTTCGAAGGCTCATCCGTCGTGAATCGGTGTTCGGGCACAGCACCACGTGCTCGGCCAATGCACCAGGCGCGGTAAAGCACCGCCCCGAACGGGACCCACCAGATTAAATCGTTCGTGAGGATCGTCCAGCCGACCGTCCAGGGCAGTGCTCCGCTCAGGGCTGCGTCCACGAATCCGATCGGCCCGAACACTTTGCCAAGCAGGCCGACCAGCACGATGGGCCAATGGCGGAACGGGTCTCTCGATGCGATCGCGTAGCCCACGCCGTAGACCCCGACGATCATTCCGACGCACTGCCAGATCTCGGAGTAGCGGGGCGGGTCCATGCCGGCCAGCCGGAACGCCGTTTCAGGGAACAGAACGACCCAACCGCCCCAAAGGATGTTGTAGACGGCCGCTGCAATCAAAGCGGCTCTTGCCCAGCGGGGAACCGGGGTTTGAAGACGGATGTCAGCCACGGCTTGCTCTTAGGGACTTCAACGTTGCCAGCCCGCCGTCCACGCCGATGACCTGGCCGGTCATCCAGGAGCTTTCCGGCCGCATCAGCCATTCGATCGTGGCCGCGACTTCGTCCGGCGTTCCGATCCGACCCATGGGATGCATGGCGAGGGAAGCGCGCAGCGAGGCGTCGTTGGACGTAATCCGCTCTGACATCGGTGTATCGACCAATCCCGGCGCGACGACGTTGACGCGAATCCCTTGTGCCGCGTAGGTGGCCGCCGCGGACAGTGCCAGTCCGATGACGCCCGCCTTGGCCGCGGCGATCGCCTCGTGATTGGCCAGCCCGATGCGCGCCGCGGCCGAGCTCATCAGCACGACGGAGCCGCCTGTCTTGCGCATCACGCCGGCGGCCGCGCGTACCGTCGCAAAGGCCGTATACAGGTTCTTTGCGAGCACGTCATCCAGCTCCTTGACCGTGGTCAAGTGGGCCGGCTTGAGCAGTAACGAGCCGGCACAATTCACGACGCCGTTGACCGAGCCGCCCCATTCAGCGGCTTCCTTCAAGCAGCGTTGGACGTCCTCGAAGCTGGTGGCATCAAGCTCGAAAGGCTTCGCCGACAGCTCGCTCGCCAGCGGCTCGATCTTGGACTGGTCGCGTCCGGCAAGAAGGAGGCGGGCGCCGGAACCGGCCAGTCGACGAGCGAGACAAGAGCCGATGCCGCTCGAAGCGCCAATTATAACGAAGACCTGCGGCGACGTGTCCTCTTGCGATGTATTGGCCATGGTGAACATCCTCCCAAAGTTGGTTAAGGCCCTCGGCCTCGATCGGAGCTATTGTAGAGAGCAGCCCTATGGATTTCCCTCTTTCGTCGCGGGCGGGCTTCGCCCGCTGCGGGGAACCTGATCCGCAGTCCAAGCAAGGGACGAAGGGACGGAGGAGGGGGCACTTCTCCCTGAGGACGTCGCTGGCTGGGCGGGCGTTTTGTATGGTCGTTGAAGGGGACGTACGTGGCGGCATAGAGCCTGGACATTGATCGTATCAGGCGGCTCTGTTTCGGCATTGTTTCGTCGGTCATAATGGTTGCATGGGCAAGATAGGCGCGACGACTCGGCGGCGCACGTTCCCGCGTCTCAAGGTACAGGGTTCCGTGCGGCATCTCGTCCTGGTGCCGGGCGACCAACTGAACTCGCAGGCCGAGGCCTTGGCCCGGATCGACAAAGCAAAGGACGCCGTCTTGATGATCGAGGCGGCCGAAGAGTCGACCCAGGTCTGGTCGCACAAGCAGCGCATTGCGCTGTTCCTGGCCGCGATGCGTCACTTCGCTGCTGAACTGAATCGTCGGCAGTACCGAGTACACTACGTGATGCTCGACGACCCGGACAATACCCACACATTCCGTGGCGAGGTTCAGCGTGCCGCGCAGGCCTTGAGGCCCGAGCGCCTCGTCTGCACGCAGCCCGGCGAGTGGCGCGTCAAAGAGGCCATCGAACGCGCGGCGGACACCGCCGGCGTCCCACTCGATTTGCTCCGCGATGAGCACTTTTTCGTGAGCAACGAAGAGTTCGCCGATTGGATGGCCGGTCGGAAGCAGCCCGTCATGGAGCATTTCTACAGGCTCCAACGAAAGGAGCTCGGCATCCTGATGGATCGCGACGGCCAACCGGCCGGCGGCCAGTGGAACTACGATAAAGAGAACCGCGGGACGTTCCGGCAGGCGCCTGACCTTCCGCGGCCCTACACACCGCGTCCGGACGAGATCACGCGCGAGGTGCTCGATGGGGTTGCGAAGCGATTTGGCGACCACCGCGGCTCGCTCGAGGGGTTCCGTTGGCCGGTGACGCGGGCGGAGGCCCGAAGGGCATTGAAGGATTTCATCGCCAAGCGCCTGCCGCTCTTCGGCACCTACCAGGATGCCATGTGGGGGGGCGAGCCGTTTGTGTACCATTCGCTGCTGTCGGCGGCGCTGAACCTGAAGCTGCTGGATCCGCGCGAGTGTGTCGACGCGGCGTTGGCCGCTTACGAGTCTGGAGCGGCCCCGCTGAACAGCGTCGAGGGTTTCGTCCGGCAGCTCATCGGCTGGCGCGAGTTCATCCACGGCGTCTACTGGCACGAAGGTCCGGGCTACGTTGACCGCAACGAGCTCGATCAGCACGGGAGCCTGCCGTCGTTCTACTGGACGGGCGAGACGGACATGGCGTGCATGCGGGTGTGCATCGGTGAGGTGCTCGAATACGGGTACGGCCACCACATTCAGCGGCTGATGGTGACCGGTAACTTCGCACTGATCGCGGGCGTGCATCCGCGTGCGATCAGCGACTGGTACCTGGCGATGTACGTGGATGCGGTGGATTGGGTGACGCTGCCGAACACGCTGGGCATGGTGATGCACGCGGACGGCGGCATCGTGGGCACCAAGCCCTACGCGGCCAGCGGCCGCTACATCCAGCGGATGAGCAACTACTGTGAGAATTGCCGTTATGACCCGGCCAAGCGCACCGGATCCGATGCCTGCCCCTTTACCACGTTCTACTGGGACTTTCTGATTTGCAATCGCCGGCGCTTTCGCACGAACCGGAGGATGGCGATGATGCTGAAGAACGTGGACCGCCTGGACTCGAAGGAACGCAGGGAGGTCGGCGATCAGGCGCGGCGCCTGCGCGAGGCGATGGGCTGAACATGAGCATCTTCCGTCGCCGGGGCCGGCCGGCGGCATCCTCGGTCATGGCGCACGCAGGCCGGGGCCGCCAAATACTATAGTAAAGTCGCCGATGCGCTCCGGGCCGGAGGGGGCGTTGTGGTTTCCCATGATACAGTACATGCGCGTATTCAGCGCGGCTTGTTGAACAGGTCGAGGAAGCGGTCCTCGTATTCGCGGAAGACGCCCAGGCGGTCAAGCTCGCGTTTGAGCTCGTAGGCTTTGGAGCGGTCCTGCTCGGCCTGGCGGAAGAGTTGTTCGATCCGCTGCCGATCTTCTGCGCTGGGGCCGTGCTCCTCCTCGGGCTCGGGGATGGGCCACTGTTCTTCTTCCTGCGGCTGCTGCGCCTCCATAGCCTGTTGCAGTTTTCCGAGCAGGTCGTCGAGGTTCTCCTCCATGGTCTGGGCCTGCTGGCGGAGCTCGGAGAAGTCCAACTCGATGCCGGCGATGGTGGTGAAGACTTCCAGGACGGCGAGCGAGGCTTTTGGGAAGGGCAGTTGGGCGAAGAGGTGGGGCATTTCGCCGAGCAGGCAGGTGCCGCGCATGCCGGCTTCGGCGGCGACGCCAAGCAGCACGCCGTTCAGCCCGCTGATCTGGCCGTCTTCGAGGATTTCCAGTTCGAGGCGTTTGAGTTCTTCGAGGCTGTCCTGGTCGGCTGCGACGCCGTAGACGCGGGACTCGTCGCGGGGGTGCATCTGGGAGGCCATCGCGGCGAAGGTGAAGACCCGTTGGACGCCAAGATCCTGGGCGTATTCGATGAGCCGGCGGCAGAAGGCGTATTTTCCGTGAGGCGGCTGAGCCTCGCCGATGAAGACGATGATGTCGTGTCGCTTGTTGGGGTCGATCCAGACGAACAGGCGGCTTCGGGGCAGTCCGCCGGTGTGGACCAAGCCGCCTTTGACCTCGACGTATTCGACCTCGAACAGCTCTCGGGCCGAGAACTCGGCGAGTTGATACATGCCGAGCTTGGCGAGGAGGTAGTAGCCGCCGCTCATGGCCACCTGTCCCATACCGGGCCAGACGGCCACGATCCACGGGTTGGTCAGCGTCACGTGTTCCGACATCACGGGTCTCCCATGTGCTGTGGGCGTCGCCGACAACGCTCCTGCGAATCCCGGCGTACAAGTATGGCGATCGTCCCGGTGGCCGCAAGCAGTGCCGGGCGGGGGCAGGGACGAAGGGACGGAGGGACGAAGGGACGAAGGCTTACTGGCGGGGGGCGGTCTTGTGGCGTGGAGTTCGGGTGGCTTCGTTTGGCGCCGGCGCGCGGGGTGGCGCAGCCGTCGGCGGCCTGGGTCCGCAGGTCTGATAACTGAAGACTCTGGCGGAGCTTGGGTTCGTTTCGTTTTTTGACCATCGCAAGCTCGAGTGGTGGCCGGCGCCGGGGCGGGGTGGGCGGCGTGTGGCGGGCAACTCTGACGACCTGTGCAGTGTTGGCTTCGTTTGGCGCGGGCGCTCGTAACGCGAGGGGCGTTCGCGGGTCCGGTCGCTGGCGCTCCCGGCTCTGATGCGTGGCGCGGTCCAGGGGTAGGTTCGAAGCGTCGATGCTTGACGGAGCCCGGGAAGGTTGGGTTCGTTTCGAAAAAAAAGGGAGGGGCGCAGGCGTAGTGGTGCACGCTTGGGAGCCGTGTGCGTCTGCAAATTCGGCGGGTTGGGGGCGGATTGCGCGGGCGACGGGGAGGCTGCTCGGTTGGGTAGGGCGGATCGGGTTGGCATTGTTCGGGCATCCGTCGCGGTCTCCGTTGGCGCGCACTTCGGGTGCGCTGTTTTCCCTCTGCCTAAAGAACACGGGGGCTGTTCCAGGTTTTTTGGAAAAATGTGGAACACGCGATATCCGCAACGTTTCAGGGGTGAGTGCCGGGAGAGGAAGAGTTTTTCAATTATCGGTTTTCAGTTGTCAGAAGGGAGCCAACAGCCGTTAGCCGTCAGCCTTCAGCCGGAGCGCAGTTGAGCCCGGGTTGGCGGTCGCAGTCGTTCATTTGGCGGCAGGGCCGCTTGATGAGCGGACCGCCGTTGACACTCGCGGTGGTGATCGCGAGCGGCCGGCGAAGCCCCTCACGATGTTCTCATTTGTTGCGGTTCTCATTTGTTTCGTCGGCCGCTTGGCGAGCTTGGGTTGGCAGGCAGATCGCCTAACGCCCGGGTTCCGCATTCGGTCCAGCTGGTTCTGTTGGGGCGGCGCCTCCTTGGGGTGCTTTTGGGAGTTCCCAGGGAATGGTGGCAGTTGGAACGGGCGCGTTGGCTGGAGTTTGCTAATCCGAAAAGCGTTTGCCGGGTCCCGATCCCATGTGGGTCGTTGATGCCTTGCAGGTCGCCCAGGGAGCCGGGGCCTGGGACCAGCCTGCCGCTCGGCCAGAGAAGCCCTTGGTGGTGCTCGACAGGTGCCCTGGACCGCACGACAATGAGCGCGACGAGGTGGTGTTCCAAGTCGATTGCCTGACGCGTGTAAGGGGCAGTGTGATGAAACAGTATATGGTGGCCGTCGGGGTCGGTGCGCTGTTGGCAGGGTTCGCCATGGCGGTGCGTTCAGTCGCGGGCGACGAGTTGGCGGACAATGCCGTGATCGCCCACATGCGGCTCAAGCAGCTAGGCAGAGCGGTTTCGGCCTATATCAACCAGAACGAGGAATGGCTTGACGACCCTGTTCACTTGCTCCACGCTGTGGAAATCGCACCGGAAGTCTTCTGGCACCCGGGGGATAACGATCCCGCACCGACGCAGATCGACAATTCGATCCCAAACGCGCCGAATAGTGCGCAGATCAGCTTCCTGTTTCAGACAGGTCACCTGGGCGAACTGGCCGGCGATGATCCGATCATCTGGGACGCGAGCCCATTCAACAACAACGGTAACTTTATCAGCTACATCACGTCCGACTTCGGAATCGAGACCATTCCTCCCGTCGAGCTTCCGTTCCCGACGAACGTAAGCGTTGCGCAGCAGCATCTGCGGCGTATTTCGCGCGCGCTCTGGTGGCATCAGCTTGAGAATGACGGGTTCCTTCCCGAGAGTCTTCTCGATACCTATCCCAACATTGGGCTGGCCTGGCCACGGTCGTTCTGGAACCCGGGTGATGCGGACCCGATGCCCACGGCGATCACCAACGATGAGCCGAACGGATTCAACAGCACGAACGTAAGCTTCGAGTATCTTGTCGGGGGCCTGCACATGGATGAGATCACGGGTGACACCATCGTTCTTCGAGACAACACGGCGACGAACAACAAGGGGCTGGGTATCAACGTGGCCAATGGCCAGGCGTTGATGTTAAACAGACGCGGCGTCCAGTTCATTCCGGTCAATTCGTTCGGTGACTACGACGGCGACGAGGACATTGACCTGGTTGATTGGGGCAGTTTGCAAAGCTGCTGGACGGCGTTTGCCCGCGAAATCGACGATGACGCGTGTCGGGTTCTGGACTTCAACTCAAACGGGCACATTGACGTGAATGACCACGAGTACTTTGTCGGCGTGCAAACGGGGCCGGCGGTGCCTTCGTCGCCGTCGTAGACCGTCCATAACGCCGAGGCGTTGTCGGGCGAGATGTTCCAGCCGCCAAACCCGTCCGGCTCGAAGCCCCACGGGCGGAGCATGTGGCGCTGGCGGCCGTTGCCGCGCACCTCGTGGATCGAGACGAGCTCGTCGTTGCTGACGGTGCCGCTGCTTTCGTGCCAGGTCCGCTGGATGATCATCCGCACCTCACCGTTTCGATGATACTCGAAATCGGAGGCTTCGACCGACCAGGCGACCGGGTCCGGACCGGGCACGTCGGCCGACTTCCGGGCCACCCGCCGAACGTTCCCCGCCTTGTCCGTGGCGTGGAAGTACTCGTACACCACCCGCTCCACCACGTCCGTCGTGCCGATCACGCGGACTTCGTAGTCCGTCAGCCGGTTGTTGCCCGGATCGTACTGGTAATCCGTGACCAGGTTGCCCACCCAGTCCCACTTGTACAAGCGATTCCCACCCTGATCGTAGTGATACTCCAGATCGTACACGGTCTGGATCGGGCTCGTGCAATCCGGCGAGCACCGCTTCTCGCCCGTCAAGCGCCCCCGGTCGTCATACGTATAATCCACCTCCGTCGTAAACCCGCCCTCGGTCTCGATGATCCTGTCGATCCGCCCGCGCGAATCGTACTCATAGTCCAGCTTTAAGAAGTCGATCCCGCCCCCCGACCGATGCCGGATCACGTCCACCCGTTCGACGTCGTCGTACACAGATGTTGGCGCCCGCGACGCGCTCTACGTTACGGACGGCGTGCCAAGAGCCGGCTAACGAAGAAATGCTCTCTGCCTCGTCTCCGAACGTCGAGGCCTCGGGACGCGTCGCCATTCCAGCGACTCGCCCCGACATCTGTCATCGGCGATGCCTTATTCAGGCCTAGATCTTCTCGCCTTCGATCGTCCTCATCGAGCGTGTCGCCTTTTCCGAAAATGATAACCGACCCGTCCAGGCGCAAACATAGCTTAAGATCCGGATATCGATCATAGGTTTCGACGACGATGATGAGTTCGCCAGGAAGTGCAATCGTTGGCACCAGTCGGAACGCTCTGCGCACTCGAGTCTGCGCGTTCATGTCCGTAAAGTCCAGCTCACTCCGCGCAACGACTCCCGCGCGGATCAAGGCCTCTACGTCGGATGGAAGGTTTCCCGCGCGCTGCTCTGCGTACGTGCGCAATCGTTCTCCCACGCGCTCAAGTACTCTGCATCGATCAGATTCCCACCGTGAACGCTCCCAGCCATGGACGGAACGTGCGTAATGAAGAAGAGTCAACGTGCTCACGCCAAGAACGACGGTGGAGAACCACGGTACGATCCATATTGCTCTCTTCATTAGTGCCTCCCTCTACGGCCTGCGTACTCGGACAGCTCCAAGTCCAGTCGTTTAGCAGCTACTTGTTCCTCGCTCCCCGCGCAAACCACGAACCTCGGCCACTGTCCGTATTGAGCGCCAAGAGCCGCGTGGCACACAAAGCGACGTACCCATTATGGATAAGGCTTGTTGTGGACGAGGATTCCGGTTTTTCCAACCAAGTATGTCCCGCTAGATTCGACCGTCAGAGCGTACACGTGCACTGGCTTGTCAAGTGCTTCGCTCTCCAGACGATCGATACCGACGACTCCGTATCTCACGCTCAAGAGCTCATCGCTCGCATCGAGATCGCCCGCATGCGTCCAACCTCGCCTGACGACCCATACCGGATGTTCCCGCGTGCACGAGATGATCTCGCCCCGCGCGGTGATGTGCACGAGTAGGCTCGTCTCCGACTGTTGTACGCTTGCGACTTCGGCTACCTGTTGTTGATGGTTCTCAGGGTTGAGAGAGGGTATCGCTGTTCCAATACGAACATTCTCTATTGCGGCCAGTCCCCCTTCAGTTAGCACGAGTGTTCCTGCCGGGAAGCAGAATTCAGGGCGGGAGGTTCGAGGTTTGACCTTTTTCACCCATTGCGTCGCCCAGGACATACAATTATGCCCGTGTGTTCCCCAAAAATGGTAGCGCGGTGGGTTCTTTCTCTGCTCTTCAATCAGTTCACGGTCTCTTTCGTCTTCGTTACGTGTGGACCGCCACCGCACGGCTCCCTTCGGCACGGATTTCACGTTCTCATGGTGGATCTTGCCAGTGGTTGTAGTGATTATGCCCGCGTTGACCTCACCGTTATCGCCCGGGCCTGGCACGAAATCGTACCGATCGTACGTCCCGTCGTCACGCTCCAGATAGAAATAGCTGTGTCCGGGTTTTCGCTCGTAAAAGCGATCGAGCCCGGAAGGGTCGGCACTTGATGTCGGCGTCCCCGCGGCATAAACGTAGACATTCATCCCACCGTCGATTCCGAGCGGATCCCGTTGGAGGAACCGCCCACTCGCGGGATCGTACCATCGGTGCCCCACGTGGAGAAATGGCAGATCTGAAAACGACTCGTAACCCTTCTCGCCAACGTACTGATAGCGCGTATCGGGCGGTGAGCTCGCGCTGATCACCTCCCCGAAGGCGGTGTAGACGATGCGGGGTTCGGGGGTCTGGTTGGCGTCGGTCATGGCCTGGGTGGTGCCGAGGTGGTCGGTGTGGAAGTACTTGACCTCGCCTTCGCCGGTGCGCTGGGCCAGGCCGAGGGTGTAGCTCTTTTCCAGGTCGCCGGTGAACCCCGGACCGTCACCGTCGATGATTCGGTAGTCGGCCGTCGGCTCGTCGCCGTCGTAGACGGTCCATAACGCCGAGGCGTTGTCGGGCGAGAGGGTCCAGCCGCCCTGGCCGTCGGACTGGAAATTCCACGGGCGGAGCATGTGGCGCCGGCGGCCGTTGCCGCGCACCTCGTGGATCGAGACGAGCTCGTCGTTGCTGACGGTGCCGCTGCTTTCGTGCCAAGTCCGCTGGATGATCATCCGCACCTCACCGTTTCGATGATACTCGAAATCGGTGGCCTCGACCGACCAGTTGACCGGGTCCGGTCCCGGCACGTCGGCCGACTTCCGGGCCACCCGGCGGACGTTGCCGGCCTTGTCGTCGGCGTCGTAGTAATCGTAGACGACCCGCTTGTAGACGACCGGCGGATTGTTCGGGTCGGTGTCGATCTCGCGGACCTCGTAGCTGGTGAGCCGATTGTTGCCCAGGGCTTCCCTGCCGTTGTCGTACGTGTATTCGGTGACGAGGCCGGCCTGGTGGTTGAACTTGTAGAGCCGGTTGCCGCCCTGGTCGTACTGATATTCGATGTCGAAGACCGTCTGCGTGGGGTCGTCGCAATTGGGCGAGCACCGCTTTTCGCGGGTCAGCCGGCCCCGCGCGTCGTACTCGTAAACAACCGCAGCCAGTCAGTATTCCCGCTTCTTAGGAGCCAGACTGATCCGGACTCGATCGTCCGAATCGCACCGTGCGATCAAATCCACGCCGTTGACCCGGAAGTCGATCGCCAGCTCACCTGCTGGGTCGACCTTCTTGATCCTCCGCACGATTCGCCTGAAGGTCCTGCGCCATACCCTTAAAGGCATCGCCCCCTGGTCCGCGAGGCCCGCAGGCACTTCATCGTACCGCAAAACAAAACAGCTTCCGGGGATCCGCGGGGAAGCAACAGGGGTTGTGATACCGTCATGAGTATGACGGCCGGATCCTCGACCGCCGCCACTGACATTGTCATGGAACCAAAGCGACGGCAGAACCCGCCAAGCCAGACCGGCAAGCGCCGACGGACAGCGTGCAAGGAATCACTCAACATTGTATCACCGTCTTGAGAAAGCCAGGCGTTGGCCACCGAGCTTCGCCGCGCGCGTAGCGTCAGGAGCGCAATGAGCATGACCAGGAGAGCTTGGACTCCCGTAATGCCGCATCCATGCCTCGCTTTGGACAACTGCACAACCACGGCTTGCGCGGTCGCAAACGCCATCGTACTTTTCGCAAAATGTCGCCCGACGGCACCGATCGCGAGCGTCGCCTAATCGGACGGTATCTCCAACAGGCTCTTCGCGGTGCTCGGCAGACGAGTAATGACGATTTCCTCGGTGCCGCGACAGGTCACCATCATCTCCACCCCATTCACATGATACTGCATCTGAGATTCACCCGGTGGATCGTACTTGGCGATCATTCGAACAAGGCGGTCAAACACGCGCGGCCACTCCTTCGCCATGCAAAGCCCTGATCCAATCAGGACTTCAGGCATCCTAGCCCGCGTGACCACTACCTGTGAATGCGCTTCCTGTGCGAGCAACGGATCAGCGATTCCTCCGAGCACATCGACATCGCCCTTGGGAACTCCGATCCACATCTTGACCGGTCCCCACCAGACACGGTAACCGCCAAGCCACGTCGGCATCGCGAACCGAATCCGTTCAATTGCCCTGCGGAACATATCAGCCCCACTCCTTCATTTGGAGTCCACGTGCTCGCGCGTGACGGCGCCGCATCGCCCAACAACACAGCGCGAGAAACGGCACCGCCTCAAGCCCCGTTGCTCCACATATCCCCTTCCGTGGTTCGATGACGATGCCGCTAGGCGTGCGGATAACCTTGTTCTTTATCCTCTGCCCCGTCTTCCAGGCGTATCTAAGCGGCTTGCCACAGGTACGATAGATCAAAACGAGATTGTCGGTTCCGTGCCTGATATGTCGAACCGCCGTAACCGTATGCACGACCCCGTCCACCGTCAGCTTCGCCGTACCCGTGGCACTTGCCGCGATGTCAGCTTCAAGTATGGCAATAACCCCCTCCGGGTGCTGAAGCGAACTTTGCGTTCCATGCGGGTCCACGAGCACCATGGGCTTGTTTTCGGCGTACGCGTACACGTTTATCCCGCCGTCAATGCCCAGCGGGTCTCGCTGTAAGAATCGACCCGTGCCGGGCTCATACCATCGTTCGCCCAAATGTATGATCGGCACAGCGTCGAACGACTCGTAGCCTTCCTTTCCGATATAGAGGTACCGCGTGTCGGGCGGTGAGCTCGTGTTGATGACCTCGCCGAAGGCGGTGTAGACGATGCGGGGTTCGGGGGTCTGGCTGGCGTCGGTCATGGCCTGGGTGGTGCCGAGGTGGTCGGTGTGGAAGTACTTGACCTCGCCTTCGCCGGTGCGCTGGGCCAGGCCGAGCGTGTAGTTCTTCTCGACGTCCGGGACCAAGCCCACGAAGTCACGGTAGACCATCCGGTAGTCGGCCGTCGGCTCGTCGCCGTCGTAGACCGTCCATAACGCAGCGGCGTTGTCGGGCGAGATGTCCCAGCCGCCCTGGCCGTCGGACTGGAAACTCCACGGGCGGAGCATGTGGCGCCGGCGGCCGTTGCCGCGCACCTCGTGGATCGAGACGAGCTCGTCGTTGCTGACGGTGCCGCTGCTTTCGTGCCAAGTCCGCTGGATGATCATCCGCACCTCACCGTTTCGATGATACTCGAAATCGGTGGCCTCGACCGACCAGTTCACCGGGTCCGGTCCCGGCACGTCGGCGAACTTCCGGGCCACCCGGCGGACGTTGCCGGGCTGTTGCACGCACTATCGACTAAATGCGCTCTGACCACAAAAACTGACCCGATCACGCAGGATCAACAACGGCCTGCCGGCGGGAGCCTTACGCGCCCTGACGCGGGGGGGCCTAATGGGTGACCGCAAACGGTCCCACCTCTTGAGCACGCGGAGTCAACTGGTTACGCCGTGAGCGCTTCCATGCGAACTGACGCTCGCCGCCGCGATCCCGTCGAGGAAAGCCCTCAGCGTTCCCTTGAAGTTGGGAAGGCGCTCCTCGGCAAGTTGCTTTTTGCGAACGAGATCCCACGTCACCAGATTGGCTTCCTCCAAGTCTTCGAACCGTGCATAGCTAGAGCCAACGAAGAGATCCCACTCGAAGGTGTCATCCGGACGAAGCTGCGTCCAGTCGACGCCGATCTCAAAAGCGAGAGCCTGGAGAATCTGAACCAGCAAGTCCTGCTGCTCTTCCGTTGCGGAGTAGTAACGCCGAAACCATTCGTCCTGCGAGCACGAGACGCGGCTCGAAATCGCCGCCCTGCGCCTCCTGTACCCAATGTATTGCCACGAGAAGTAAAATCCAAAAACGGCGAAGAGCCCAACCAGCCCTGCGACAAGCCTCCAATTACTGCCTAGTGTTTCCAACATTGCCGAATTCCTAGTATTCGCCAAGGGGGATATCGTACCATGCGTAGATGCCCTCTTCTGCAAGCACGTAGACCTCATAGAAGCCCCCGACCCCGGCGGCGATTCCTCCGCAGACCGATGCCGCTTTGCCGAGGCGGACATATCCTCGATTGTGTAACGCCACTCGCCACATAGAGCTTGTTCTCGTTTTCGAGCCGCCAATCTTCTTCCTCCGGGGAAAATACCGCCCCGCCGCGGCGACTCCTCCGGCCGCGGCAACATCGGAGGCACGGCCTCGCGCAGAGAGCCGATCGGCCCAGCGATCTAGAAACGATTCATCCTCGCCTCCTGACCATCGAAGGAGAAAACGCAGCACATTGGGTTCGTCCCATTTTTGGTCAAACTTCGGGTTGAGCTCCGGTTCAAAACCAAAGGGATCAATGTAGGACGTTGGGCGAAGCTTGGCGTACGCGTAAACGTTGGGTCCGCCGCGAATCCCGAAGGGATCCCGTTGGAGAAATCGCCCGCTCGCCGGATCGTACCACCGCGCGCCGACGTGAATGAAGGGCAGCGTGTCGAACGACTCATAGCCGTGCTTGCCCGCGTATTGATACCGGCTGTCGGGCGGTGTGCTTGTGCTGATCACCTCGCCGAAGGCGGTGTAGACGATTCGGGGTTCGGGGGTCTGGCTGGCGTCGGTCATGGCCTGGGTGGTGCCGAGGTGGTCGGTGTGGAAGTACTTGACCTCGCCTTCGCCGGTGCGCTGGGCCAGGCCGAGGGTGTAGCTCTTTTCCAGGTCGCCGGTGAACCCCGGACCGTCACCGTCGATGATTCGGTAGTCGGCCGTCGGCTCGTCGCCGTCGTAGACGGTCCATAACGCCGAGGCGTTGTCGGGCGAGAGGGTCCAGCCGCCCTGGCCGTCGGACTGGAAATTCCACGGGCGGAGCATGTGGCGCCGGCGGCCGTTGCCGCGCACCTCGTGGATCGAGACGAGCTGGTCGCCGGTGACCGTGGTGCCGCTTTCGTGCCAAGTCCGCTGGATGATCATCCGCACCTCACCGTTTCGATGATACTCGAAATCGGTGGCCTCGACCGACCAGTTGACCGGATCCGGACCCGGCACATCGGCCACCTTGCGGGCCACCCGCCGCACGTTGCCGGCCTTGTCCTCGGCGTCGTAGCAATCGTACACTACCCATGTAGATGGGCTCGTACTACGTGACCTGCGGATCGCCGTACGTGGCCTCCACCGACAACACGCTCCCGGAAATCCCTCGCAGCGGGTGGGCCTAGGCCCAAGCGCAGATCCCGAGGTGCGAACTGGCGCCTACTCGTCCTTCCCATCGCGCACCCTAGAGAGCATCACGCGCCACGAGCGTAAGACGGACGCGACAGATAGCAACCAAGTGGTGAAATAGATCAGGTGCATGAAGGCCACGAACGAGATCCGTTTGTATCCACCGGTGGCTACGCTCAGGGCGACGCCGGCAACCATGGACATTCCCACGAAGCCGAGGATAACTATCGCCGCCGCGAAGCGCTTGCCGACCGTTATTCCTCTGGCTATCCAGACCATCGCCCAGATGAAGAGCACTCCGAAGGCAGCGATAGATATGATATCTAGCGCTGTGAGCTGGCACGCAACGACGAGCGAGACGAGTTGGACGCAAACTACACCCGTAAAAAGATGGAGTACCGTTGTCGTCCGGCGAAGATGTCCGGTAGATTGCTGCATAGCCAAGGGTCAACCAATCATTGGGGCGAATGCAATGGGACCATGCGTGGCAATGCGAAAGCTGCTCAGTAGTAATCCCACCAATCTGTCTGCTCCCAAAGCTTCTTGTGGCCTTTCCAGAACTCGTAAAACACCATTCCGCGGTAGTCGGGTTGCCCGAAAAACCCTCCCCACGCCCAATGGAAACTGCATACGTACGTGAGCTCGCCGACCAGCGCAGCATGTCCACCAAGATCCCAGTAGATGACTTGCGCCTCAATTCGTCCGTAGGCCTTCAGCGGGTTAAACCGTCGTCTCGGTCCTGGCGCTAACGGAGCCGCGGGGGCTACGGGAATCACACGCTGGCCTGTCATGAAATTACCCCCGAATGGACTCCGCGAAGGCGGCGAGGGTGACATAGGTGTCAGCCGGCTGGGCGGTTTAGTCGTGTAGAGCCCTTTCGGGTCGGATGCGTTCGGCACCGTGTTCTCTATGTAGGAGTAAACATTCGTACCCCCTCGAACACCGATCGGGTCGCGCTGGAGGAATCGCCCGCTCGCTGGATCGTACCAGCGCGCGCCCACGTGGAGGAATGGCACCTCTGCGAACGACTCGTAACCCTTGTCGCCGACATATTGATACCGCGTATCAGGCGGCGAGCTTGTGCTGATCACTTCGCCGAAGGCGGTGTAGACGATGCGGGGTTCGGGGGTCTGGCTGGCGTCGGTCATGGCCTGGGTGGTGCCGAGGTGGTCGGTGTGGAAGTACTTGACCTCGCCTTCGCCGGTGCGCTGGGCCAGGCCCAAGGTGTAGCTCTTCTCGACGTCGGGGATCAGGCCCAGGAGGTCATGGTCTTCCATACGGTAGTCGGCCGTCGGCTCGTCGCCGTCGTAGGCGGTCCATAACGCCGACGCGTTGTCCGCCCACTTGTTCCAGCCGCCGAATTCGTCGGGCTCGAAACCCCACGGGCGGAGCATGTGGCGCCGGCGCCCGTTGCCGCGCACCTCGTGGATCGAGACGAGTTGATCGCCGTTGATCGTAGTGCCGCTTTCGTGCCAGGTCCGCTGGATGATCATGCGTACTTCACCGTTCTTATAATACTCGAAATCGGTCCCCTCCACCGACCAGTTGACCGGGTCCGGGCCGGGCTGATCAGCGACCTTCCGGGCCACCCGGCGGACGTTGCCGGCCTTGTCCTCGGCGTCGTAGTAATCGTACACGGTTAGCTCGACCATCGTGATTGCAGAGCAACACCAGCAGCCACTAACGTCGAAAGGCGCTGTCGCCCTGCTGTCACGCTAGCCCCGCCGTCACCCACAAGTCACGGCTCCTGCAAGCCCAATTCCTTACGCCTGCGATTGTCGCGCTCAAGTGTTACAGGATCGTTGCAGATGTACACCTTCCCGCCGAGTTCAAGGCACAGTTTTAGGTCGGGATAGACGTCATATGTTTCTACCATGACAATGAGGTTTTCAGGGAACGTCGTCGAAGGCACAGATCGAAACGCTCTATGTACTTCCGTCTGCACAGAGTCGCTTTGGAAGTCAAACTCCGTTTGAGCAATGACGCCTGCGTCAACAAGTCCTTCCGCGCCGGCCGGCAGTTTGCCGCCACGGACTTCGGCGTATGCCCGCAGACGTTGTCCGACGGCCTCGAGAGCTCTGCAACGGTCCGACTGCCAACCTGAGAATGTCCACCCGCGCTCAAAGCGATTGTATTGAATGAGGGTACAAGTGGATCCTGCAAACGCTATTGCCAATGCCCACGGAAGTACGCGCATCGTCCTCGGCATCTTCGCAGCCTCCACCTCTTAGACACCCTTCCCGACACTAATCAAGAATCGCAGCCTTGCGGTCCACAGCGATACTCTCCCCGTTGCCTCAACACTGCCTCCCCTTAACGCCACTTTGCCCACTAGGCCTTCGTGCTATTTGGCTCTACGCTTGGAGCTCCGTCTCCGCACTGCAAAGGCGGAACAGCTTCTTCTCTGCTCGGTCTCGGTGATACACTGCGGCGACGGCGTTCCGCGCGCATCCGTTGCGTCGCCTCGCAGGATAGCGCGTCCTCCGACCGGGTACGAGCAACGACGACAGCGCTGCGCAGGACCAAACGCCCTCGTCATTGATCTAATCGGTTTCACCACGGCAGACCCTTCTGAGGTTTGACTTTCGGCTCCCTCTTCGTCGCCCAGTGATAGACCCAGCTGATGCAGTTGTGTCCGGCAAGTCCCCAATAATGAAAGTCCGGCGGATTCGCCCTCTGTCTCTCGATCGCCTGGCGATCCTCGTCATCCTCCGCGCGCGTTGACGAAAAGCGACGGGCACCCTCAGGAACGGAGTCTACCTCCTTGTAACGAATCTCGCCTGTCGTCGGCCAAAAGATTCCAGATTTCGCCTTTCCCTTCTTGCCAACTCCGGGCCCAAAGTCGTAGCGATCGTATTTTCCGTCGTACCTCTCAATATAGAGATAGCTGTGTCCGGGTTCTCGATGGTGGAACCGGTCGAGTCCCAGAGGATCCATGGCCGATGTCGGCATGCCCCCAGCGTACGCGTATACGTTCAATCCTCCAGCAATCCCAATCGGATCGCGTTGGAGGAATCGTCCACTCCCAGGATCGTACCACCGCACGCCGAGGTGCAGGAATGGGATTCCCTCAAAGGTCTCGTAGCCACTTTCCCCGACATACTGATACCGCGTGTCGGGCGGTGAGCTTGTGCTGATCACCTCGCCGAAGGCGGTATAGACGATGCGCGGGTTGATAGCTTGCGCCGCATCCGTCATCGCCTGCGTTGTGCCGAGGTGGTCAGTGTGGAAGTACTTCACCCCGCCCTCGGGCGTCCGCTGGGCCAGCCCCAGCGTGTAGCTCTTGTCCCAGTACGCCACATCCCCTTCCACGTGATAGTCCGTCGTCGGCTCGTCGCCGTCGTACTTCGTCCACAGCGCCGATTCGTTCTGCGCCCACGTGCGCCAGCCGCCGAAGTCGTCCGGCTCGAAACCCCATGGCCGCAGCATGTGGCGTCTGCGCCCGTTGCCTCGCACCTCGTGGATCGAGACGAGCTGGTCGTCGAAGACCATACCGCTGCTCTCGTGCCAGGTCCGCTGGATGATCATCCGAACCTCACCGTTTCGATAATACTCGAAATCGGTCGCCGACACCGTCCAGTTCACCGGATCCGGACCCGGCACGTCGGCCGCCTTCCGGGCCACCCGCCGCACGTTGCCGGCCTTGTCCACTGCGTCGTAGTACTCGTAGACGACCCGCTCGAACACCACCGGCGGATTGTTCGGATCGGTGTCGATCTCGCGCACCTCGTAGTCGGTCAGGCGGTTGTTGCCCGGGTCGTAGTGGTATTCGGTAACGAGGCCGGCCTCGTGGTTAAACTTGTAGAGGCGGTTGCCGCCCTGGTCGTATTGGTACTCGATGTCGAAGACCGTCTGGCTGGGGTTGGCGCAATCGGGCGAGCACCGCTTCTCGCGGGTCAGGCGGCCCCGGTTGTCGTAGGTGTAATCCACCTGGGTGGTGGCGCCGTTCTCGGTCTCGAGGATCCAGTCGATCCGGCCTCGGGCGTCGTATTCGTAGTCTAATTTCAGGAAGTCCGTGTCGTTAGACCGGTGGTGGATGACGTCCACCCGGTCGGCGTTGTCGTAGTCATAGTGAATGCTGGTCCCGTTGCCGTAAGTGATTGTGTCGACCAGACTTCGGTTCGGGTAGTACGCGTAGACGGCCTCGTACTGGGTCACCGGCGGATCGCCGTAAGTGGCCTTCACGGAGGCGACCCGCCCATCGTGATCGGTAACGGTCGTCAGCGTCAGGCCGTCCATGTTCGAATACCGCGTGGTCGTGCCGGTTCTGCTGTCGTGGGTGTAGGTATATCGCTCGCCCACGTCCGGACCGTTCTCGTTCAGCGTCTGCTCGTTGGAACTGCGCCGGTAGGAGGTCATACGCCCCAGGCGGTCGTACTCCATGTCCACTTCGATCACCAGCGTAGGGTAGGTGCTTTGGGGAATCTCGGTCCTGGCGTGCTCCAGCCGGCCCATCCGGTCGTACTTGTCGAGATCGGAGGATGACGTAGGCGAATCGAAGGAGAGGTACGGAGGATCGGCCGCGAGCTGGGGAGCGGGCGGCGCGGGCCAGGTCGCGTAGGTGCAACTCGAAGAGGTCAGGCGGTTCATGGTGTCCCAGGTGTTGCCGCCGGTCAGAACGGAATCCGAGAAGGTCTCGCCCTCGGGCGGAGCGGCCGCGGGGGCGAGGGCGA
>CAZNPL010000034.1:0-75356 GCA_964574815.1 uncultured Phycisphaeraceae bacterium | reverse complement strand
TTGAAGGCCTTTTCCAACGCGCCGAGCCAATCATCCTCGCTTAATTTGGGCCTAGATGCCTGGGAACTTCGCTTCCGGGTTGGATGCGAATGCCTGACATAATGCTGATGCAGATATCGATGTAGTGCGGCGGATAGGGATAGAACTGTACAAAGTCTTCCTCGCTAATGTCTGTACGGCGCGAAGTACGTTCAAGTCGCAAAGCGGCATTCAATACCCCTTGATTCTCGTTGTACAGTTTCCTGAGGAGTAAGGCTCCATCGTCGGTCTTGTCGAGTACCCTCTTTGTAGCAACTTCGCGGATGTCAGAGGGGGCAAGATCGACGCGATGCCGAAAACGGTCCTGGAGCTTTGCCAGCTCAACGCGCTTGGAGTCGATGGCAGCCACCACCTCGTCCAACTTCTCCTGCGAGGTTATGACGATCCAGCAAGGGGCGGAAATCTTTCTGGCCTTGAGCAGATTCCTGCCCACCTTTCCGAATTCCTCAATGGTTGCTCGGAGGTCTTCGATCTTGTCGCCGCTGCGTGCTACATGCTGACCGACCTCGTCGATTACAAGAACGAGCGCTTTACCCGGCCGCCTGCGCCCGAAGAGTTCAAACGTGCGGTGTACCACCTTGCTGACGCTGACGGCCGCATCACGATTGCGCTGCGTGTGCGCCCAGGAGTCAGCGGCGGGATATGTCGGGTCGTCGAGGGCATGCAGGACAGCACTCGCCCGCGAGAGCCGCTGTGCGCCCTTACGCACGATGCGCCATCCCTGCTTGTGAATCTCTTGGCACTTCGCAATGAACTGATCCAGCTTGCCTTCCGCTTCGAGCTCAATCTCAAGCTCTGCGATGTCAAAGTCTTCGGCATAGTCGAGTTCTCTCAGTAGGGCAGTATAGATGAACTCCGCTATGCGCTGGGTAACGCGACGGGTGTCCTGCTCCTTGGCGATGTCAAAGAGAATCACTTCGGTCGGATATTGAGCATTGATGAGATCGACCAGATTGCTGAGCTGCTCGTCGCCGATCCGCTGCTTGAAAAGGTCGGCGAAGTTCTGTCCGAGTACCTTCCGGTTCTCCAGTGCATAGCCGAAGTTCTTGGCGAACGAGCTCTTCCCTGAACCGAAGAAGCCGGAAACCCATACGCCTATGCTCTCGTGCGGCTCCGCCGGCGCCTCCGCGACCGCTTTTAAGAGGGCAACATACTGATCGCGTATACTGGCCGTGGCGATGTACTCGGTAACCTCGGAGTAGACCGACTGCTCGTCCGCTTGATCTACCTGAATGATCTCTTCGATCTTCTGGCTCAGGTCTCGCGAAAGCAAATCGCTGATCGTTTTCATGTGTTCTCCTCGGGTTCACCCATAAATCTTGACCCGATAGTTTCCCAGGGCATCACGATCCTTGAGCGCCATAAACCTGAGCCCGGTCGTGCCCTCGATGGAGCCAGGGTAGAAGAGGATCGTCGTGACCCCCGTCTTTCCCTTCATTTGATCGAGTAGCTTGGACATGTGATAGATGCCGGGAGCCATTGCCGCAGCTCTCGTCAAGAACACGACATCTGTCGCCGCGTTAAGCTTCTGGAGCCGCTCCGCGAGGAGGCCAGCGAGAGGGCACCAATCACGGTCAGAAAGATACGTGGTGACCTGCTCCTGAGCCGCCAAGAACCCCCGATCTTTTTCGAGACCAACGACTGCCTCTATCCCCTCTGATTCCTCGATTGCTTTCCACAGGAGTTCGGACATGCGAACTACACACGTCTTCTTCACGGCCTCTGTCATTCTGGTGGCGAGGAGTCTTGCTTCCCGACGAAGCGTCCATTCCTCTTCCGGGTCATAGCGAAAGATGGCGAACGGGAGATCGTGGTACACGCTAATCCGAGGAGGATCGGCCTTCAAATCCTTCTCCAGGAGTTCGATTCTATGCTTCAGCGAGGACATCCGCGTACTCCGCAAGGGTCGAGGTAGGGAATGTCAAGCGCGTGACGCTTCCTGCGGCGTGGTACTCAAGGAGCCCGTGCTGCTGCGCTTCTACGAAGAATCGCTCAACGCCCTCCCGAGGCAAGAAGAACAGCTTCCAATCCACTACGTCAAGCAGCCTGGCCCCGGATGGCTGGTGTTGCTTCAAGTAGAATGCAATGTAGGCAAAGGCTTGCACGGGAAGATAAGCTGGGGCGATTCGTTTGTTCACCGCCCCCTGCAGCACGCCGAAATCACGCAAGGCTGACACCAGGCCTTGGGAAACCCGGCGTATGGTGTAGTCGCCCCAAGTGCTCGATGTCCTCTGTTCAGCAACCCATTTTGCTAGGAAGCGCTGAATCTCGCGAATATCGATATCCATCGCACCGCGTGACCATTGCGGCACCAGGATCTCTATGACCGCATCCCGCAGAAGAGCGTCCGCACGTGCGGCGTGGAAGTACAGAATTCTCTCGAGTGTATTGCCGTTGCAGTGATTTCTGACAAGATGCGCCAAGGCCCTCGCCACGGTATCTTCGGCGAGATATCTCTGTCGGAAAATCGCAAGAACATCCTCTGCCCTTGAGCGTGATGCTTTTCCCAGAAGATTCTCACGGCGTATCCGCTGCAGGTTGTCGCTGACGGAAGTATCCGGTTCCCAGCAAGACAGAAGAGCCTTCGTATCAGGAAGGAGTGCCCCTGCCTTGATAATCTTCGTAGTGTATGGTGGCGTGCTACCGTGAGGCACCGCGCCTCGGGGTGCGGCTTCCCTCTGAGCGGCGGCCGGTTTATTCTTCCTTGCCTTGTTCATCCGGCGTTTTCCCAGTAGGGGTATCCTCGGCTGCACCGCCCGCGCGAACCCACTCGTCGACCTCTGACAGCTTGAAGCGAAAAAGCCGTCCGACTCGGTGGGCGGGTAGACTCTTGCTGTCGATCCACCTGTAAACCGAATCCTTGTTCACCCCGAGGTGCGCGGCGACTTCGTCAACGACAACCCAGCGTTCGTCAGCGGCCATCCGGATCTTCCATCGCTGGAGCGAGCCTCCAGAAAACGGGTCGAAACCAAAGAGAGTAGGCCAAAGTATACGAAGCCGGACAGCCAGGTCAAGCAACCAAGCACGCCCAGGCGGGAATCACGTAGAGGGGGGCTAGCAGACAGATTGATTCGGTGTGCTGGGCGGGGCTGCTGGTGGATCGCCCGCGCGTTGTGGTGCCCGCCGGTCTTGTCGCCTTCAACGGTGCTCACTTCCATGAGCCGACGGCACCTGACGGTGGTTCGAAGGGGCCGATCAGGCTCGAACGCGCGCTTGACAGGGAGGGGCCGCTAACGGATGCTAGCTGCGTTTATGGACTCCAACTGCTCTCATCTGGACGATCGAGGTGGCGTGTGGGCAAGACCGCGAGGCAGGGCCCGACCACGGGCGACGTCCTGACCGCGGCCGAGGTCTCTCGGTGGCTTCGGATTCCGAAGTCGACCGTCTACAAGCTTGCGCAGGACGGAAAGATCCCAGCCAAGAAGGTCGGTCGTCACTGGCGGTTCAACCGCCACAAACTGGAACATTGGTTCGTTGAGTAGTGCGAGAGGGCGACCTGATGAGAGAGCGGACAGCGAAGGTCCGAATCGGTGATGGGGCTGATCAGGTGGAGGTTCTCGTCCGCTCCGCAACGCAGAACGATCTCCACGAGATTGTCGCCCTCTCGCGAACCACAGACCGGTTCCGGGTATCACCCTACACGGGCTTCGAGGTCGATCGGGGTGAGCTTGCCTTCTGGATCGATGATGACCGTTCGATCGTCCTTGTCGCTACGGAAGCTGGCCGTGTCATTGGGTATGCCTACGGTGTCTGCGTTTCTCCACGCTGGTTCTTCTTTGATGGATTCGTGGTTGCTCCCGACGTGCGCGAGATGGGCGTAGGCAAGACCCTCTACGCCGACCTTGTAGAGCGTTGTCGCGAGCGGGGGCTTCAGCTGATCCAGGGCCTTGTGAAGGCCTCTGACGACTCCTCCCTCGAGTACTGGGTCGAACGGGGATTCGAGCCGGGTACCTGCTGCACCTGGGTGGAACATTGGATAGATGAAGAATGACATCCACGGCCCCGTACATAAACACGACCTCTGCGTTCCGGCCTCGTGAAGATGCTCCCCTCATCGACCAAGTTCTGCGCCATGTCAATGACGCGGCGCCATCCAGCTCGCTCCACCCTCTTCGCTTCGCTGTCTTCAGATCCTCACCAGACGAACTCCACATCGAGGCGACCTACAGCAGGTTCGCTAGGCCGCTCTCCCATGATCTCGATTGTGCCAGCTGGCGTCCGAATACGGCGGTTGTAAGCCACATCGTTCCCACGAGCGTTGGAGCGACCATCGGTGGGTTCGCTGGTGATGCTTCTCCCGCAACGCGCCTGCTGGCACAGGTATCAGACACCGTCATAACCAACCCAAACGCCGTCAATGCTTCCGACATCCTCTCTGTCGCGGCAAATACGCTGTATGTGGAGGGCTCCCTGCTCGATCGGTTCTTTCTTGGGCTCTGTGGGCTCGGCCGAGTCGCGTACAACCAGCTGGGCGTGATCATCGAGAAGCAACCGCAGCGATTCATTGACTATGTCCGTTACTCCATTGATGCCGCTGCAGCCACCTGCGGAATTCCTGTGGTTGGCTTCTCCGTTACCCCTCGCAAGATCGGGCCGCGCGTCCATAAATTCCCTTCTGGTGCCTACACTGGCATCCTTGACGATCCCGAGGCCCTGCTGGAGAGTGCGGAGTCGCTAGTTTCCCGAGGAGCCACCGCGATTGCGATCACCAGCGAGATCCTAGATCTGCCCGACCTATCCGGCTACGTCCGCGGTCTTGACCCCAATCCTCATGGTGCCGTTGAAGCCTTGATTTCTCACACTGTCACTTCGAGTTTTGGAGTGCCTTCCGCCCATGCGCCGATGTGGGGCGAAACGAGTCCGGGGGAGGATCCTGTCTACGAGGAGTATGATCCGCGTGAAGCCGCAGAACTAGTAACTCAAACTGCGATTGGATGCGTCCTCCAAGGCCTTCACAAAGCGCCGCAGGCTGCTCCCCTATTAGGGCGCGCTGGTATCGGGGTTGCCGATGTCATCTCGGTCACTGATCTCCTGGCGATCGTCCTCCCGGCACGGGCTGTTGGCAACATTCCGGCATTATGCTGTGAGCGGCTCGGAATAACAATTATTGGAGTCGAAGAAAACGCGACACTGCACGACGTTCGGGCCCATGATCTCAGGTTGAGGCGGTATCTCCGCGCCTCCAACTATCTAGAGGCTGCAGGGGCCATCGCCGCCTTGCGAGCAGGCCTCACAGTGGCCAGCCTCCGGCGGCCCATCTCGAACATTGGGAGGGTTGAGTGAGCAGTGACGGATTGTGGCCTATAGCCGCCTTCCTCAGTGATGAGGGGCTGGACATCCCTTTGCGCCGGTTTGCCACTCCTGCGCACGGCTTGCGCCGCAGCGCATCAACTGCGCTCCTGGACATCAGCGGGCTTGAGCGCGCTGATCTGGCGTATGTTCCGCAAGACGTGTGGATGGAGTCTGAGGTCAAGGCATCATCGTCGTATGGGACGGCCCGGACTTTCTACTTTCCGACCGGCGCAAGTCATGCCGTGTTGGCTGCCGTCCACGCAACATTCTCGCCCGGAGATAGAATAGCAGTCGCGCGCAACGCTCACCGTTCAATCCTGTCTGCGATCATACTTCTTGGCGGCGAGATCATATGGGTGATGCCGCGGGGCCCGTGGTTCTCCATCTCCGCCGCGGATGTTGCCGCAACCATCGACGCCGCGCCGTCGGTCGCGGGTGTAATTGTCTCCAGCCCTTCCTACGAGGGGCACTTGAGCGAGATCGATGGCATCGGCCGCCTGTGCAGGGAGAGGTCGCTCAGACTCCTGGTCGACGAGTCCCTCGGGTCACATTGGGTTCGTTCACGCGGGTTCCCACCCTCGGCGCTGGCATGTGGTGCTGACGCCGTAGTTCACTCGCTTCACAAGCGGGCTGGCGCGCTCGTCCCCGGCGCAGCCATGCACCTGCCTCGAGGCAACTCTGTTGATGGTTCGTTTGCCGAAGAGATGGTGCGCATGTTTCGCTCGACCAGTCCAGCCAATGCCGTACTGCTCGATTTGGAATTCGCAGCACGTGATGCCATGATCTGTCCGGTCAATTTTCAGAGCCTAATCGCGGCGTGCTCCAGGACACGGGTTGCGCTATCCACCTTCCAGGCCGAGGCTCTCACGCATCACGACGGGATCGCCTATGAGCCCCTCACGCTCCATATGCTGCCGCGGCATGGCGATCCGGCGACTCTCGCGGAGCAGGCCTATGATCGAGGATTCGACTACGAGCACGCGGACCGTCGGGGCATTGTCTATTTCGTCGGAGACGATCACTGCGCCGACGACGTCGCCGCTCTCGGCGCGTGCCTCTGCGATCTCTTCAGCATGACGGAGGCGCCGAAAGCGTCGCCCTTCATGTACGAGCGGCCGGAGATGGCGATGGCGATGGCTGATGCGCTACGGGCCCCGGCGCAAGTTATCCCAGTAGGGTCCAGCGTCGGCCGTGTTGCGGCACAGTTGATCGGTAGTTGTCCACCGGGCATTCCGATACTCCTTCCTGGAGAAATCGTGTCGGCTTGGCACCTGCCGATTTGTAGTCAGACTACTATTCGGGTGGTGAAATGACGCAGCATTGCACACTGGTTACGTCGCTTGCGTCCGAAAGGGGAATGACGCAGGCGTCATCGGCCTATCTCGCAACGGCCCTCGCACAGGCTGGCTGGGAGTGTTACGTGGTTGATCTCTCCGGAGTCGTCGATTACTACGATGCGCCCGAGTCGCTGTACATGTCGTGTGACTCGCCCCAGTGGTTGAATCCGCAGGCGATACGGGATGCCGACTGGATGGATGCGTTCCTGCCTGGCCCACCGTCCCTCGGGGAGCGCCTGGTCCTGTTCTCTGCGCTATTCTCTCCGGACGTACCGTTCCACGCGCGCCTCAGTCATTTGGTTCGCCTCCGTCATGCTGAGGCGATCACCGCGATCGGCGGCGCGGCCTTAGCTGGACTTCGTGCAGATCAACTGGATGTGGTGTCTCGCTTCTTCGACTTCGTGTTGATCGGCCACGACGTCGTGAACCTTCTCCACGAGCCGCTATCATGTAGCCTAGGCAAACGCAGGGAAGGGGGTGCGCAGGTACTCAGGGCAACCGCCGCGCCACAGTTCGATCCGGACTACTCGCTTGTCCCCCTCAATGACTTCGTTTCCGTCTACACGGGACACGGATGCTACTACGGGAAGTGTAGATTCTGTGACTATCCAGAGCGTGCGGCTCAGCGGATCACGTTCCGACCGCCCGAGCGAGTCGCCGAGGACGTAGCTCAGATCTATCGTCTCAGGCCCAGCGTGGAGGACATCGTCCTCACACAGGACTCATACACCAAGAAGCACTTGACGGAAACCGCAAATGCGATTGCGCGCAAGGCCGAGGGTGCTCCTTACAACCTTATGTTCCGAGCTGAGGGATGGGTCACCCGCGAAATCGGCAGGTTGTTGGCAGAGTCGGGGTGTACCGACGTGTTCATTGGCGCTGAGGCGTTCGACGACGAGATCCTCCAAGTGCTCGACAAAGGTGTGACAGCGGAAGAGATAGTCAATGCGATTCGGGCGCTTTCAGACTACGTGAACATCACACTTGGCGTGGTCTTATTCGTTCCTGGTGTATCTGACCAAGCCCTTGTTAGGCAATTGCGTACGGTCAAGCAAGTTCTCCCTCACGTCGAGTCGATCGAGCCGGAGGTGCTGACCGTCGTCAACGGATCTGGATTTGCGAAGGAGCCATCTCGGTTCGGCATTATCCTGAATGCAACCGAGGGCCTTCTCAACGACAGCTGGTGTTACGGCTTAAGCCAAGATGTCCCGTGGCGAATGGCTGACACAGACCTGATGCGTGCTTGGTTTGCACACGCAATGGAACTCCAAAAGAGTTGCGCTGATTACGTGAAACCTCTCTACTGGGAGGCGATTGCTTCTTTGGCTGATGAGTTTGGCGTAGGCACGTAGGTCCAGGGCAGTGCCGAGGACACGCCGAGCCCAAGCAGGGCGGAGGAAGATCCGCGTCAACCCGCGCGTTCTTGCAGTTCATGTCGAACGCAAAGCAACTCGTCGAGGAACCGGCTGTCCCCCTTTCTCCCCGCTTGGAGCGCCCCGGGCAGGAGTTCCACGAGCGCAACTGGAGACGGCCGGTCGACGAAGGCGATCCCCTCTGGGTAGGGGTCGAGCCCAGGGTGTCCCGCAGGCCGTTCGGCGTCAACGGCGCCTCCTCGGGTAGCGGTCTTAACGGACAGCGTCCACCGCTCGGGCGAGGGCTTCCCAGTCAGGGATGGTGCCGTTGGTCTGGTAGGCTTTCCGCCCGGCGCGGATGGCGGCGTGGAGGGCGGGGAACTCCTGCGATTCGTCCTCGGCTTCGTGGAGGTGACCAATCGCGCGCAGGCGGTGGGCATAGCCTTCGCGCGTTTCGGTGAGTATGACCAGCGCTGCCCCCAAGTGCTTGTCAATACACTCGAGACAGGAGGCGCGGGTGACGGGCACGCCATCCGGCGAAGCGGGAACGCCGGTCGATGTTGAGAGGCCGCGGCAGCCGCAGTCGCCGGTGGGTTGGGTGACGATGGGTTGGACCTGGCCGGGCTGGCGGCGGACGACGGTGTTGACGGGCCGGCGCGACAGCACTGCGGACTCGTTGATCCGGCGGTTCTCGAAGTGTTCGCCGACGCCGATCCGTTGGGCGTACAGGACCTGGTCGTCGAGGATGGTGCACTTGTAGGCGGGCAGGCCGTCGGATTCGAGCAGGTGCTGTTCGCCGGTCGCCAAGTCGTACTCAATGGCGAAGACGTCGGTTTCGGTTTGCCATTGGCCGCTGATCAGGAGCTTGTCGGGCGCGTCGGCGCGGTAGGAGACGCGGTAGATGAACGCGCCGAGCAGTTCGATGTCGAAGTCGCCCGACGGCTGGCGGACGTAGATCAGATTCTCGGGATCGGCGAATACGAGCCGGTCACCGAGTACGAAGCCCGCACGGCTTGCTTGGATGGCTACCGGCTGGCTCAGCGCGTCCAACGTCGGGCCGTCCATACGGTAGAGGTGATACAACGGGTTGTCCGGCGCGCCGCCGGCGATGAAGGTCACGTGCCAGCCAGCGGCATCGTGCCAGGCCGTGGGAGCGCACTCCGCCAACTCAGCGCGCAGGCCGGTTTCGAGCCGGCGAGGTGGGTCGTCCTCACCTGCGACCCACAGCTTCCATCGCCGCGACTGAGTGGCCTCGTCGAAGTCCTTGGGGACGGAGCGGCAGTAGAAGAGCACCTGCTTCCCTTGACCGTCGCCGATCAGAAACGGCATGTGCGTCATCACGTCGGGTTCGTGGATGGTGTCGAACATCGTCATCTACTCCTTCTCAGCACGAATAAACGCTCGATGTGGATTGACATGATCCCGGCCAGTTGATCTGCGTGCCGGAGGCCGAGCGGCAGCCGATCTGGAGCTGCATGTAGCCGTTGTACGAATACTGGCTGGTAAACGAACTGGGTAGGCCGACGAGCCGACCGGTACTGTCCACGCATCCCGCGCCGTACCACGGGTACGAGTAGGGATAGCAGACGCCGGTTTCGATGAGTCGCCAGAACGCGCACGGCGTGGCGACGCCCGCCCCCTGATACGGCGTCAGGTTCCACGTCGGGTTGCTGCTGTTGGTGACGAACGACGCCAGCACGTACGGCGTGCAGCACTCCGAGCAGCGCCCGCTGGTCGTGAAGAGCTGCGCTTTGCCGGTCGTCCGCAGGCTGCGCTTGCCGACCTTGAACAACCTGGCTTTGCCCGCCGTCGCCATCGAGTCGCTCCATCAACTACTGCACGCTTCCTGCTCGACCATCTCGTTGATCCAGCCGAGCGCAAGATCGCCGTCGGTGTTCCAGTGGGCGTAGCCGAACGTGGCTTTGATCATCCAGCCCGCCGAGGGCCGCTTCCATTTGTGTGGCGAGACCGTGGGGTTCACGTTGGTCGCCAGCGTCTCGCCGGTCACGGGATCGATGACGCTGTACGTCCAGCTCGCCGGCGTGGTGGTCGTGCCCTGGGAGCCTCCCGTCTGCGTCAGGTTCACCGGAAAGAGCGTCGGTTCCGGCAGGTTGGCCAGTCGAGCCAGCGCCCACTGCACGCCGATGCCGCCCTCGCGCCATAGGATCGCCGCCGAGCCGATCTTCGTGGCCGTCAGGTTGGCGGCCGATCCGTCGGTGATGTCGGCCAAGCGGTACGGGTAGTCCTCGTCGGGCATGTCTACCCGCGCGGGCACCACGCCGGCGGCGACGGCGCGGGCGAGCTTGCCGGTGGGTACGGGTTCGAGCAGCACGACGAACTTGCCCCGGTGGTCGTCCTCGGTCGGCGTGACGCCGGTCATGGCGGGGTAGTTCTTGAAGGCTTCGGGATCGGTGGCCGGATCGAACACCGGGCCGCTAACGCCCAGCACGTCGAACCGGTCGCGGTCCGCGCCGGAGTCGTTGCGAATCAGGATGATGCCGTTGTGGCGTCCGGTGGGCGTGCCGGTGCTCTGCTGGCTCAGCTTGCGCCGCTGAAAGTCCTGCGCCGCATCCACGAAGGCGTTGTACGTGTTCGCGGGGATGACCAGCGGCGCGCCGCGCTGAACCTTCTTGAGTATGTCGGCCATCGCCTACACTCCGATGCCCAGGGCCGAGAAGTCGCCCTCGTCGTAGACGCGCTCGATGTAGACGGCGACGGGCTTTTTCACGATGGCCTTGGCGGCGGTGTCCTCGCTGTCGGCGTAGCGGACCCACATGTACTCCCAGCCTTTCTTGGCGATCCCTGTGATCGGGCCGACAGTCAGGCCGGTCCGGTTCGGCGAACCGGCGAAGCGATAGGTGATCTCCCAGTCCTCCGCGCCACGCTTTGAGCCGGACGCGCCGAGGAACAAACACTCGCCGGCGGCCAATCCCTTGAACAACGCGTCGTTTACCTTGCCGGTGAGGTTGAACAGCGTGCCGTAGTAGGCCGGCGTGACAAACGCGGCATCGAGGTAGTGCGTCTCCGAAAAACTGTAGACGGGGATAGTGATGTCGACGCCTTCGACGTTGTCGTGGGTGACGCCGACGGCCCCGCCGAAGTCGGGCGGGGTTCCGCTGGCGGCGTATTGACCGACCGTGGCCAGCGACTGCGTGATGTGCTGGGCGCCACCCGACGTGTCGAAGGCGAAAGATGATTCACCGACGGGGGTCGGCGGGCGGACGCCGTAGCGAACCGTAGCGATCCACTGGCCCTCGCCCGTCGTTTCGTCCACCCACTCCGGCTCGATCTGAATGGACTGGCGCGTCAGGCCGTTGTAGTAGATCGCAGTCGAGTTTTCGATCAGCGTCTTTGCGGTCACGTCGTCCGACGTGCCGGTAAGGACGTAGACGAACTCGACCGAGGCGTTGTCGCCCGTTGTCCACTTGCGGCTGTCGAGTTTTTCGGTCAGCGTGACTGGCATGGTTCATCTCATGAAAACACCGCGCGGTTGTTCCGCACGTCCAGACGCAGGCCGTCGATACCCTTGGCGGTGCGCTCCGTGGCATTGGCGATGCGGTCGTCGGCGGAACCGGCCTGGAGGCCCAGGAGCGCCGAGGCGTTGAAGGTGCCGATGACGTTGACCGTCCGGTCCTTGGCCGTCTCCAGCAGGTCACCCAGGCCGGAGAGACTGCTGCGGACTTTGGCGAGGAGGTCTTCCGGCCCTTCAATCTTCTCCGGGTCCTCTCCCTCGGCTGCGGCGCGCTTTCGCCGCGCCTTCTCCAGCGCTTCCTGCCATTCCTTACGCGCCTGGGCCAGGTCGCCCTCGTTCTCGGCGATGCGCCGTTCATACTCGGCGTCGAGCTCCCGATGTTTTTCCAGGTTGTCGCGGCCGATCTCGGCCATCGCATCTTCGTGGTCGCGCGCCGACTTTTCGCGGTCGCGCTGCCGCTGGGTCTCGCGGTCGGCGATGGCCTGGCCGGTTTGCATCTCGATCTGGGCTTTGCGCGACTCGTAGAACTCTTCGGCGGCCCGGTTGGCGGCGTCGGCGTCGAAGCTGGAGTCGAACTGCTTGCGCAGGAAGTTCCACGCCTTGGCGAGCTGCCTGCCCGTCCAGGCCCAGGCCTCCTGCACCCAGCCGGTGAACCGCGTCCACGTCTTGGAGAGGAACGCGGTCGTCTCGATCCAGCCGACTTGGAGCGAGTGCCACACGACCTCGACGGCGGCGAGCAGCCCATGCCAGGCATCGACGCCGATCTGGATGAAGAAGTTGCGGAAGTTGAGCCAGGCCTTCTCCAGGAAGTTGATCCCCCGGGTCCACTCCATCTTGAGCGTGAGCCAGAGGATCTTCGCCGCGAGCGCGATGTCCCCGGCGGCCAGGGCATCGGCGATTCCCTGATACGAGGAGACGGCGTCTTCCTTGAGCACGTTGAACTTTTCGCCCAGCCAGCCCAGTGCCTTCGCCCCAGCACCGGTGACGTGAAGAATGACGACACCGAGACCCACGACGGCGGTGATGACCAAGCCGATCGGCGAGACGAGAAAGGCCAATACCGCGCCAAGCAGCTTCAGCGCCGTACCCACGCCGGTGATCACAGCAGCCAGCACGCCCATCGCCTTCGCCACGCCGGTGATCGCAATACCCAAGGCCACGAGCGCTGCGCCCGCACCGACAGTTGCGACGGCCACTTTGAAGATCGTGACGATCAGTTCCATGTTCTGCTTGATCCAGTCCGCCGCGACCACGGCGATCTTCGTCAGCCAGTTCGCCGCCCTGGTCAGCACCGGCACGAGGGCCGAGCCGATCACGAAGACGTTCTGCTTGAGCACCCGCCACATGACCGAGAGCGTGTCGGTGAAGCGCTCCGCGGCCTTGGCATCTTTCGTCGAAACGGTCAGCCCCAGTTTGCGAGCCTGTTCCTGAAGTTGCTCGATGCCCGCCGCGCCGGCGTTCAGCATGGGCAGAAGCTGCGTTCCGCTGCGCCCGAACAGCTCCATCGCGACGGCGGCTTTGATCGTGGGGTCCTCGATGGCGGCCAGCCGGTCGGCGAGGAGTTTGAACTGCTCCTCGGGGGAAAGCTTGTCGAGGTCCGCGACAGTCAGACCGAGGATCGACAACGCCTCCTGTGCGCTTTGCATGCCGGTGGCGGCGTCCACGATCGTCCGCTGCATCTTGCGAATGCCGTTCTCCAGCACCTCGATGCTCGTACCCGACAGTTCAGCAGCGAATCCGAGTTCGGAGAGCGATTCGACGGAGAAGCCCGTTCGCGCCGACATCTTCGCCAAGTCGTCGCCCATTTTGGCGAACACCTTCGTTGAGGCGACCAGCGGCGCGACGATGGCCGAGCCGAGTCCGGCGAGCTTGAGACCCAGGTTGCGAACACCATTGCCGAATGCCTTGAGCTTCGCCTGGGCGCGCTTCAACCCGCGCACGAGTTTGCTGTCGTCGGCGAACAACTCGACGAACGCGCGACCGGCTCGGATGCCTCCCGCCTGGGGCATGCGTCAGTTCTCACCATCTTGAGGAACCGGAAGGCAATACCACCCCTCCGGCAGGTCCATCACGCCGGCGACGGGCTCGCCGTTTTCGTCCAATACCCAGACCTTCGCGCCGCGCACCGTTTCGCGCAGGCGCACCGGTTCGCCGCTGGCGACGTAGATCGTCCGTGTCGCGCAACCCGGTAGCCCGAGCACCACGACGAGGAAGGCGATCACCGGCAGCTTCTTGCCCGACCATTTCCGGCGCACCTCGTGGCGCAGGCGGTTGCGCAGCTCCGGTTGCTTCGCGCCGTTCTCGGCCGTGGGCCGCGAGCGCTTGGTCAGGATGGCCACGATCGCCTGCACGATCGCGGTGATGATTGCCGCGAACCACGTCTTCACAATGTGCCCCTCGACTCCAGGCGATCGTGAGTGATCTGGATACCTTCGCGCAGGTCGCGCGCCACCGCGTCGGACGGCGGCTGTCCACGGTTCGTCTCCGCGTAGACCTTCAACACGTAGCGCAGGGCCTCGTCGAGGCGGGCAACGGCCTTGTTCGGCGAATCGTCGGGAACGGCCTTTTCGGCATGTTTGATCGCCGAGATGATCGTGCCCTCGTAGGTCTCCCATGCCGGGCGGATGGCGTACAGTTTCGTGAGCAGCCAGCCCAACAGCGCCGCCATCGCCATGATCGCCGGCACTGAGTTCACGACCTGCCACAGACCGGTGAGAATCGAATCCCAGTTCATCGTGGAGTCCTTTCCTTGCTTGTGAAGGCGTCCTTCAGGAACGCCATGTCCTTCACTTCAATCGCCGCGTCGCGCCGGTCCCTGGCAGAGTACGGGTCGAAATCGCTGGGTTTGAACGGTCGCGTTTTCTTCGGGTCGCGGTTCACGTTGGCGATCAGTGCGAGGAGCGCCGACGTGTGCGCCCAACTCTCCCGGCCACGCGCTTCGGCCATCCAGAGCAGTTCGCGCAACGTCAGCGGGCCGGGGTCGACGCCGGTGACGCCGGCCAGCTCGTAGACGATTCGCCAAGCGTCGTCTCGATCGCGGCTTCGAGGTCCAGCTTGTCGATCCGCGTCTCGATCCGGCTGACCGCCAGGTCGATCATCCGGCGCTGGGTGTGTACGGCCTTGGCCAGATCGCTCCGGCCCAGGCCCTGGAAAAAAAGGACGAGTTCCTCGTACAGCGCCGTCTGCGCCGCCAGGATCGCCTCGCCGCCGAGGGCCGCGCCGAACTGTTCGTCGGTCACGCCTTGCTGATCGGCCTGCGGCTTGACCAAAGCGAAGATCACGTCGCACAGCAGGATCACATCCGTGCCCAGTCGCGTCAGTAGCGGCGGATCGCCCGCTTCCAGTTCCAGCAGGTTCACGTCGAGGAGCGACTTGACCCGCTTGGCCGCGTCGATGGTCAGGGCGATGGTCCAGGTGCGTCCGCCAGTATCAGTGAAGGTTTTCATGGCTACACCGCGCTGTCGTAAAGAATTCCAAGGTAGAACGTCGCTTCCGTCGTCGAGCCGTTGGAGAGACGAATCTCGATGAGCGAATCAGCCGCGAGCGGGTTGGCGAATCCCTGACCCGTCGCCCACGACCATGTGGCGTTGGCGGCGTACTTCTGCACCAACTCGGAACCGGCGGCACTTCGAAAGTCCGCCAGAGCCAACTGCGTGGCCTTGGAGGCGATGATCCGCACGAGATCGCCTTCAAACGCCGTTGTCACGATGGTCTGGACACTCACAACGACGGCCGTTCCGTCGGGCGGCAGTGCATCGCCTTCGCCGGCGGGAATCTCGTCGAAATCGATGTCGCTGGCGCTCGCGGCATCGACCACCAGACCGCGCCGCACCTTGTGGCTGCCGTCCGCCGGATCGAGCCAATGAACGTCGACCACGTCTGAGACGAGAATGCCGTGACCCGCCGGCAGGTTGGCCACTCCCGAGGCGTCGCGCGCGCCGGCAACGCCGGCGGGAAGCGTCACGACGTGGCTGATCTGGCCCTCGGCCTCCTGAGTGACCGTGCCGGAGAAGGTGATCCCGCCAACGGTGTACTGTGAAATAATCTGTCCTGTTTGCATGTTACACCACCACCCACTGGTCGAAGGCTGCGAGTTTGGCCGTCACCGACACGGTGATGGCCTCCTCCAGCGCCTCGTTGCGCGAGAACGATGTGATCGAAAACGATCCCTTCGGGCCCTGCGCGCCGCTGGTGGCCTTGTCCTGGTCGAGAATGGCCAGTTCGAGCGTCGCGTTGGTCAAAAACGCCGTCTTGACCGCGTCAAAACCGGCGTCGCCCGGTTTCCACACCATCTCGAACTCGGCGCTCGCTTCGCGCAGCGTCGGCGCGGTGGCCCGCCAGCCTGAGTTGGCCCGCGTGGTGATGTCCGCCTCGCCCGCTTCGAGGTTCAACGTCACGTCGCGGACGTTGCCCATCTCGGCCAAAGCTCCCAGGGCCGCGCCTGTGGCACCCTGGTAGATTTTGGCGTTCATGCCCAGAATGAAGATTGCCATGTCCGTGGCCTCCCTATGCCTTGATGCTGTTCGCCCACATGGCCGCCAGCTTCGGCTTTTCGCGCTCGAAAGCCGGCCCCATGAATGGGCGAGCCGCGATCTTTATGCGACGCTTCTTGCGCCTGCCTCGCAGTCCCTCGACCACAGTCGAGGTTCCGCCGTATTCCAGAGCTTGCGGCGCATCGCCGACTTTCTGGTTTAGCCGCTGCGGGCCGATGACCACGCTTCGTCGGTCGCGGTCGTAGCCGAAGAAGATGAACCTGCGCAGCAGCCCGGTATGCGAGCTCGGCGGCTCGCCCGGCGCGCTGATCGCCTTGCGCTTGCGGATGCTGTGCCGAGCACCGGTCCGCACGAACGCACCGAAGCGCGACAACACCTTCCGCGTCGCGCGGTCCACCCTGCTTGTGACCGCCTTCCGGTCGAAGAACATCTGTTTGGTCACCATGCGGATCATGAAGTCATCACCCGAAGCGTGAGCGTCAGCACGCTGGTGAACTGCCGCAGTTCGCCCAGATGTTCCTGCGAATAGATGGGCGTGTTTTCGGTTTTCACCCAGACCGCGTCACCGAACTGTCTCGTCGCCCGGACGAATTCGGCGATCTCCTGCACCAGCCCCATCAACTCGTCGATCTCCGCGTCGTCGCCGGTGGCCAGTTTCTTCTGCACGCCGATGTCGATCTGCACGTCGCTCTGCGCTACGCCGCGCCCGGCGGTGATCAGTTCCAGACCCTTGGGTACGACGGTCACGTGCAGGTCCTTCATCTCCTGAAGGTCGAACGCCGCTTGATACGCGCGCTCGGCTGCTACCGGCTGACTGAACGTCTGCCCATTCAGGGCCGCGACGACCGCGTCCGCGATTTCCGAGATCAGCGCCATCAACTCCCCCTCGCCGCGATCACGGCGTCCGCGAGCCAGTCGACAGCGGTCATTTCGACCGCGTTGAGCTGGTCGAGCATGTCACGCAGGTTCATGCCGCCGTCGACCGACGTCTTGATCGAACTGGCGGTCACCGCCAGGCGCGATCCCTCGATGAATGCCGGTCGTTTGTCGTCCGGCACGGCGTTGACCCGGTCGACGTGCGCCTGGGCGGCCGCCCGCTGTTCGGGCGTCATCGCATCCAGCCGCGCCTGGCGCTTGGCTTCGAGGTCAGCCTTCCGCTGCGCCGGCGTGCGGTTCAACCGGTCCTGCACTTCTTGGGGGATGTTGGGATTCAATGGGGGCATAGTTCACCTCACGCGACGAGCGCCTTGCTGTAGCCGTAGGCCCGGTCCAGCACGAATACGGGATTGTCGTTGAAATCGAGAATGCGGCCCTCGCGGCGGAGCATCACAATCTTGCCACCGCCGGTCATCTTCCCGCCGACGCGGATGTCTTTGTAAACGTTCATCAGGGCACCGCTCATAACGTACAACAGCCCCGTGCTGGCGATGCCGAGATAGCCGAACACTTCGCAGCGGGGGCTGAACGACATGAAGAATGTGCCGTACGCGAAAGACGCACCGCTGTCCTCAATCGTGAACACCGTGCCGTTGTCGTAGATACTCAAATACCCGCCGTTCTCGATGCTGAAGTCGTCGCGGATGGCCGCTTGACTGCTGAATTCGACGTAGCATGTACCGTAAACCTGGACCGTGCCGCCGACCTCAAGCGTCAGGAAGCCGGAACTGAACAGGTCTGTAAGGCTCCCCGATTCCAAGGTCATCTGCCCCTGGATGATCACCGTCCCACTGGAGGCAAGGTAGAAGTTGGTTGTCACCGTCAGCGTCGCGCCAGGCTCGATGGTCAGTTCGGCGGCGCCATAGATATAGAGGTAGTTGCCCTCGACGATCAGGCTGCCGAGTACGAGGACCTCGCTGTTGTAGGCGCTGAGCGTACCCTGAATCCTGAGCGTACCGCCGGCCAGTACGGAAATGAGGCGTCCCGAGCCGAGTGTCGCGGATTGGCCGGATGCGAACGTGACCTCGTGACCGCCGTCGATGATCACGTCGTCCGCGCTGAGATTGGGGATCGCCCCCTGGTCCCACGTGCTGGCGCTGTGCCAACTGCCCGTTTGAATGCTCGTAAAGACGGCCACAACTGCTCCTATGCGAAGATGCGGTACACCACGCCCTGGTTGCTCACCACCACCCGCACGAAGACCTTGACTGCGTCGTCGATGCGGATCACGACGCCCTCGTAGTTGCTGGGCAGGATCGGGATGTTCTGGTTCGCCGAGTCGCCGATGAAGCACGGGGCGGTGTTCTGCGGGTTGCCGTTGTTGTCCACGCGGGCGCCGATCCATACGAACCGGCATGGAGTGGACGAAGCGACCAGCGCCTCCGGCGTGCCCGCCGACGGCACCGTCTTGGTGCCACCGATGAACGACGCGGACCCGGCCACGTCGAACAGCGGCGCGCCATTCGCTCCGACTTCTACGTCCAGCGAGTTGAGCCAGCGTTTCGGCATCTCAGGCTCCGATCACCAGCTTCCATACCGCCGCGACCGCCAGCGACAGCACCGACGCGGCGATGATCCACAACAACTTCGAACGCACGGCTTCGGCCGATTCGAGCCGGTCGAGTCGAAGCAGGATTCCAAGCCGACCGTTTCCACGAATCGCCTCGTCGAGCCGATCCAGCTTGGCGTGAATGGCCGCGAACTCGCGCTGGCACGTGCATTCGTATTGGCCGTTGTCGCCGCTCACGGTGTCTCCTCATCCACCTGCTTGGCATGAATCCGCAGCATCCGTCCATGCGGGTCGGAGGGCCGGTAGTGACCTGCACCGCCCAGGTCGAGCACCTCGAAGACCAGCACCTTGTCACCGCTCGGCACGCGAATCCGATCGCCGACCTGCGGTTTGGCGGGTGCGCCAGCGAGCACCAGCGCTTCAGCCGACACGATGAAGTCCGTCGCCTTGGCCTGCACGATCACACCCGCCTCGTCGGCCACCTCGTAGGTCGTCGTTCCCAGCGTGGCCGGGACATCGACCAACTCGACACCGCGCTGATAGGTCACAGTGCGGGACAGGTGCGTCTGCCGCATCCCATCCAGCCACGCGGTGCCTTGTTCAAGCAGGTCGACCATCAATCACGCGCCGAGGCTGGGATTCACGAGAACTCGTACCGTCGGATCAGAAGCCGCAGCTGGACGTACCGTCGCACCGAGCGGCTGATTGGGTGCGGTTGAAGTAGGCGTCGCTACTCCGGCAATGGGGTCCCAATAGACGGATTCTCCGAAATCTTCGACGAAAGCTACGCCAGCTTCCTTCGGCAAATCAAAAACGCCTCTGACTCTCAGCGCACCGAGCGTGTTGGCCGGAATCGGCCTCGTAGCCACACCGATCAGGACGCCTTGTGCCACCACATTGCCGGCAGCCACGTCAACGCCGGGCGTGTAGTCGATGCTGTCACCTTCCTGTACGAACGTTGCCATGTCGGATTACTCCTTTGCTTGCAGGGCCTACGCCTCGCCCTTGCTCTTGATCCCGCCACGCGGCTCCTGAAGCGCGACGCCGAAATCATGGTAGCCCCGCATCTGCACGCCCAGCACGTGGAAATCGGCCTCGGCGGTTTCGATGGTGGGCGACTCCTGGCCGTTCAGGAACGCGACCTCAATCACGGGCAGGTCCGTCGGATCAGCCAGCAGATACCACGCCTTGTCCGAGAACCCCGTGTACTGCGTATTGGAGAGATACCGGCTCACCTCCACGCGGAACTTCCCGGCGTGCGGGTTGGCGACGGGGTACTTCGTCGAGGCCGTCGTGTCGCGGATCTCCAGCGACTTGAACAGCATCGTGCCCATCGCCGAGAGCGCCGTCGGCACGAGGATGACCTGCGGCATGATCCCGACGGGCTTGCCGTCCGGGTCGGTCTGATTCAAGAACGCCACCTCGGCCTTGGTCAGCCCATCGATGCTCAGGACGGTGTCCGCGCCGGTCAGGTAGTTGTTGTTGCCGGCTGCGAAAAACGCCGCGTTGTTCATGAACACGGACCAGAACACGTCGTTGATCTTCAGGCCCGACCCGCGGCCCAGTTTGCGCGGCACCGTCGTGATCGCCCCCAGGTCGTCGTTGATGATGTCGCGACGGTCGATGGAAAGCAGCAGGCCGTACGTGTCGGCCTTATTCGTGTACGCGGTCTCCCCCAGCGTCCCATGTTTGAGTTCGCCGCCCGGGGCGACCTTCTCGTACTGGTCCTTGCCGACCAGGCGGTAGCTGGTGACGGTCTTGAAGTCGCTGACGTTGCGAACGCTGGTGATGTTCCGCCAAGTCCGCTCGACGCTGAAGAAGCCTTCCACCAGGAACTTGTTGGCGACGTTGGACAGGATCCCGCCGATGTCGATGGTCGAGAACGCGGCCTGAATGTTCTGGCCGAAGGCGAAACGCAGCACCGATCGGCTGTCGCGGAAGTTGCGGCCCGTGTACCCGTTGGCCCACGCGGCTTCGAGCAACAGCTCCTGCAACCCGATGCCGCCTCGAAACCGCTTCGATGCCGCTTCGAGGGTTTTCTCGTCGAAGAGCTCCTCGACCTTGGCAGACTTCCCCGTAAGCATGCACGCCGCTTCGAGGACCTGGCCGCCCATCGCGTTCTCCACGGCGTGGATGGCCGGCGCTTTCGGGCGCGAGGCGCGCAGCTTCTCCAGCTCGCACTTTTCCTCGGTCCAGCCTTCGGCGATGGCCTTCTCTTCGAGATCCGGGAACTTGCCCGCGCAGATGCGCCGGATGGCGCCGATGCGCTTGGTCTCGGCCGCGGCCTGAGCGCGCATCTCGCCCACCGGATTGACTTGCTCGTCCGCCCCGCCGACGGACGGGTTGGCCTCCGTGCCGTTCCCGTCCGCCTGCGTTTCACGCGTCGGCCCCGGCGTCGTCGTGTCGTCGGTCTGCGTGACCTGCGTGTCGTTCGTCTGATCCATGACATCGTTCTCCTGCTGTTGAGCCGCGATGGTCGCGGTGGTGTTCGTGTCCGCGCCGAGGTCGACGAAACTGATCTCGCCCAGCACCGTGCGGCGGGCGACGTAAAGCGGACCATCGAAGGTCCTTCCGTTGACCGTGATGTTCTTGCCGTTCCGGACGAACTCGGCCTGAGCGACCTGCGCACCGAGCGAGGCCTGCCACGGGAAGCCGCGCTTCCCGCTTGCGACCACCTCGCGGGCCGCAGCCGTGTCGCGCGAGACGATGCCCTCGGCAATCAATCGTCCCGCCTCGACCGCGATGCGTTCGGTGTGACCCACGCCGGCGTACATGCTGTGGCCAAACCGAACCGGCCTGCGCTGCGACGGAATCGACAGACCGTCGAGGTCGACCACGACGGGGAACCGCCAGCCCTCGATGCGCATGGCCTCGCCGGTGTAGGCGGTCATCGTGAAACGCGGGATAGCCTCGCCTTCGCCCTCGGCAGCCAGCGCAACGAGTGAGATGTTGCCCGGCAGGCACCGCAGCTCGATCCGGTCGGGTACGGGCTGGCCCGCTTCTGCCCCCGCGTTCCTGCTCGCAGGCTGGTCAGGCGACTTGCCGCGCGTCTGCGTTTTCCGTGACATCGTCGTCCTCCTCCGTTTCGTCATGGTTGTTCGATTGGGGAGCGGGCAGCGCCAGCGCCGGCGTCAAGCCCAGCTCGCGCATAAGCGCCACCTCGCGGGCCCGCTGTCGTAGCTCGCTCTCCCAGTCGAGACCGCATTTCGCAAACTCGGCGGCGAGTGTCGTCGTGTTGCTTTGGAGCCGCGTTGATTGCGCGTTCGCTTCCTTCGCGGGATCGACGTGCTCGAATCCGTCCCAGAACCATTGATGCGGGAACTCCGCGTCGAGCGTGCGCACTGATTGCGGGAGATACCCTTCGATCAACACGGCCTCATCGATCCATGCCTTCAGGATGCGATCGAGAACGCCGTCGGCGAGATAGGCCTGGTCGATGCGGATCGCTTTGAAGAAGGCTTGATGGTCGAGACGCCCGGAGGCGTAGTTGTAGCCCGACGAATTGCCCGCGGCGATGTTGAATGGCATGTTGAGGCAGCGTGCGATCTCGTTGATCACCTCGTGCTTGAAGTCGCCGTAAACGGTGGTCGGCTGCTCGGCCTTGACCTGGCTGATCTTCCAGCCGAACGGCATCGTCATCCAGGTGCCCCGGTCCATCTCGACCGTGTCCATCGGCTCGACCTGGCTCGACTCCGCGTCCGCCGCCGCGTCGGTGTAGATCACGCCAGACGGGAGAGCCGCCTGTTCGGCAGCCCCAAGCACGGCCAGTGTGTAGCGCCGCAGCATGGCGAACAGCGGAAGCGCCGGCGTGATCTCCGGGATGCCGCGGCTCTGGCCCGGGCGCTCGGCACGGAACAAATGGATGACTGACTCGACCGGCATCACGTCGAACTCGATCCCGCCCGATCGGGGCACCGTGTTGTCACCGGGATGCTGGCGGAGCACGTAGTACGCGACGGGGTTTCCGAATTCGTCGAAGACAATGCCATCAATGGCATTCATGTCGCCGCGCGGCACCGGCCAGGGCGTAGCTACCTGTTCCGCTTCGATCGGCCGCACGTCGAGTTGCACGGGCGCGTCGATGCGCGGGTTGGTCGCCAGCAGAGTGAAGACCTCGCCCGATTCGCACTGCGCGATCCGCATGGTTCGCAGCTTGTGGGCCAGGCCGATGGCCTTCGCCCAGCGGGCGAACTCTTTCTCGATCACGCGGTTGGCCTGGGGGTCGTCGGTCAGCATTTGCAGCCGCGGCCCGGTGCCGACGACGTAATTCGCCAACGTCAGCACAATGCCCTTGGCGTAGCTGTTGTTGGCGACCTCATAACGGGCCCGGCTGCGCAGGATACGCCGCACGTCGGCGCCGATGGCCGCGTTGGCCGACAGGTGATCGGCGTTGGCCCAGTGCCGGCGGTTCTCGTGCGTGGTCTGCGCGGCGTCGTACTTTCCGCGCACGACGAGCATGCGACCAGGCACCGCCGTTCCGGCGGCTGTCACCTTCCGCGAACCGAGTTGTCGAAGCCACTTCAGCAAGTTCACACCGCTCCGGGCGGGACCACCTTCGTCATCCGCACACCGAGCCCCTTCTTCGCCGCCTCTTTCGACGACAGATACCGGTCCGCCTCGATCTGCTCGGTCAGAGAGTGCTGCTCGACGTTGATCGAGTCGGCCTGGGCCCGCTTCGGTCCCGCCGCGTTGTCGCGGATCTTCTGTTCGAGGTCTTCCGCCATCGTGTCCTCACACCGATCTACATCTGCGGCACCGGCCAAACTGTCGCAGGCCGCCGCCGAATTGCGGGAGCAGGATTCGAACCTGCAACCTCCGGGACATGAACCCGGCACGCTCCGTTGCGCCATCCCGCCAAACCGGCCAGGGCGTTCTGAAAGGCGAGGCCAAACGAAAAGGCCGCACGGGGGTATGGCCCCATACGGCCTGTTTGCTCGTGTGAGAGCCGGCGGGGATCAGCCGCCGACCGCTCGCCTCCGGGAAGACCCGGCCTGGTTGTCTACCTGATACTTACGCCGCTCGCCTTCAAGATGCAACGACGAACGGGGCGTGAAGGCCAGATTATTCCATATATGGAACGCGCATCGCCGCGAAGCCGCGATTTCGACCCGCCGAACCTCAGAAAGCCACGTGCTCGTAGGTGATCACGCGCCGCCCGCAGTGCCTGCACTCGCGGCTGCGCATGATCTTGCCGCCCCAGGTGCGACGGGTGTAGATGACGCGGAAGTGCTCGCATCCGCACTTCGGACAGCGCAAGCCGCGTTGCTCGTCCGGCTTCTCAGCGGGCTTCGGAGGTTGGGGGTTCATCGCCGCCCCCCTTGCAACTCGGACAACTTGATGCGCGGACGGGGCATCGGTCGGGCATCGGTGCCGAAGAGAACCGCGCCCTGGATGGATGCGGCCACGGCGCAGCCGACGAGGCAGTCGAGCCAGTGGTTGTCGAGGCCGTCAACGCGCAGCTTCCATTCGTCCACCGTGCGGCCCCGGCCCTCGGTCTTCACGCGGTACTCGGCGGTCAAGTGCTCGGCGAGAAGCCGATGCGCCTCGGGTTTGCGTCCGTGCAGCGACAGGCATCCGGGGTCGCCCATTGGGACCGCGAAGCGAGCGTGGACGAACGACTTCCAGTAGTTCGTGTCGAAGACTGCGTGCCTCACGGACCGCTTGCCGGTGACGACGGGGATGCGCCAGTTCAAGCCGACGCGGTCGCCGCGCTTGCGGCGGTAATCCGAGAACGGAATGCTCGACGCCCCGACGTAGCGCCCATGCGACGGCATCACCACGCTGGCGTGCTTGCTTTGCCGGCAGAACTGATAGACCACGTCCGACGAGCTGCCCCAGTTGGCGTCGATCAGGCAGCGGTCGATCCGCACCATCGCGCCGTCATCACGTCGCCACTCGCGCCCAAGCGTCGCGTCGGTCAGCCGTTCGAGGCCGGCGTAAATTGCACCCTCCAGCCCGGCACGCGAAGCCGTGCTCGCCAACGTGTGACGAATGTCCCGCAGCGTGAAGTAGGCAGCTTTCTGGTCCGGCTCGGTGCCGTAGTCGATGACGTAGCCGGTGAAGTCGTCCTCCCACGCCGTGACCAGGTAGAACAGGGCCTTGCCCTGCACGTCGACGAACATGGTCAGGTGCGTGCAGCCGATGGGCACCTCGCCGCGCTTGAGCCCGTTGACCTTCGCGGCGATCTGGTCGGCGGTCAGCAGGTCATCGTCGGCATGTTCTTCGGGCAGCGGTTCGTTCTGATACTCAGCCCAGAACGCAGCCTCGCCGCGATCCAGCTTCAGATTCATCGCGTGTTGGACGGCGGACAGTTCATCCGGGTGATGGCGCTCTGCCCAGGCGACGCTTGCGCCCTCGTCCATCGCCTCGCGGTTAGCCCCGTAGAACTCCGTGGCATCCGCGATCCCGCGATCGGCGCGCATCCCCTCGCGCCACAGCTCGGCGTACCGCGCCCACAGCGCCTCGTTCGTCGGGAACGAGTACACCATCTTCGTGCGCTCGCCTTGCCATTGCGGGTGCTTTTCACGGTCGAGGATGCGGTCGGCCAGGTCGGCGGGGCGCACAACGGTCAGGGTCATCAACCCGGCGATCTTGCGCCCGGGCCCGCCGAGACCGAGGATCGCGCCGGCCAGGATGCGCTCGCGCGTGGCGCACTGCGACGGCGAGCGCGCTGACTCGTCGGTCTGCGGATCGTCGATCAGCACAAGAGAGGGCCGCACCGACGTGCCGTCCACGCGCTTGTGCTTCATCCCGCGGATGCGACCGGTGATACCGGCCACACGGATGATCGAACCGGACGCCTTGGAGTCGGGTATCGTCGGCAGCACGAGCTCCCGCGCCGTCCAGCCGATGTGCGTCTGCTTACCCTGATAGAGTTGACCACCGGCCCGCTGGTGAATGCCTTCCAGCGCCTGGATCGGGAAGACGACTTCGGGGAAGTCCTCCAGCAGCAGCTCATTGTTTTCCAGCTCGGCCTTGATCGATTCGAGCATGTTCGATGCGTGCTCTTCATCGGAACCGATCAGCGCTACGAACTCGCGGTGCCCGTACAGGAGCGCCCACAGGCAGGCTGTCTCGCACATCGACGTCTTTCCGCTGCCGCGCGGCATGGCCATCGCAAACAAGCCGCCTTCGAGCACGGCCTGCTCGATCTTGGCGACGACCTTCAAGTGATCCGGCGACCACGGCAGGTGAAACGTCTGTGGGAGGTACTGTTCGGAGAAGAAGCGAAAGTCGCGCTCGGCCCTCGCCTTCCGCTCCGCATTCACGACCGCCGGCATCTCGCCGATGTCGCGCCCGGACAGCGACAGCTCGCGGTTCCGCTGGGCCATACGCTCCCGATGAGCGTCGTAGCCGGTCAGTCCCTCGGGTTCGGGCTTGGGCTTGTGCCTTTCGGACACGAGCCACGCGACGTACCGCAGCAGGTCGATGTTTCGCGGGTCGGCCGTCGATGTGATCCGCAGCCCGGCGCGCGTGCGATGCCGGTGCAACTGCCGCTCGCCGATGACCTCCCCCATCGGCGTACTGTTAAGCAGCCGGCATAGCTCGCTCGGTCGCAATCGACGCGGATCAATCGCCACGGTTGGCCATCTCCTTCACGAGCCACGCACCGTACTGCACCAGGTTGATCGTTCTGTCCCCGTTGGTCGGCGCGCCGGCATCGATGTCGGCCTGAATCTGTTCCGGTGTCACCGAAAGCCCGCCCGCGGCGCTGAGCAGTCGCGCGGCGTCAGCCACGGGCAGCGCCGCGGGGTTCAGCGCCGGCTTGGCTTCAACAGCAGTGTCATGGCCTGACATCTACGCCGCCCTCCGCATGTCAGGCACACTCCTTGCCTCCGACCCGCCGTCCGCAGGCAACCCGTGTGCCGAAGACGGCCGCATTCCGCGTCGGTGCGTGGAAAAGAATCTGCGAATTCCGCTGGGAATTGCGGCCAGATTCGCTTGATCCCGTTGGCCGGTCTTGCCCTCATGGACCTGTACGCATGGGGCGTGCGGAACGCGAAGGAGAACATGATGGCGAAGCAGAACGACGCGAAGGCCCGCCTGGACGAACTGGCGCGCCGCCTCGCCAGCGAGCTGGGCATCGACTCGCTCGAGGTCCGAAACCTGGACCGCTACGACTTCCACGAGGTGCATGTGGCCGCGCTCAAACGCGTGCTTCAGCGGGCTTTCGTCCTGGGCATGCAGGCCGGCGCGCGCGACCTGCTCGCAGCTTGCAAGGCGGTCGAGGCCCTGTGGCGCAAGCACGGCCTGGGCGACGACGATGCTGAGAGCGAGCCAGTCTGGAACATGCTGCGCCGCGCGATCGCCAAGGCCGAAGAACGAACCGAGTGAACAACGCCGCGTCGCGTGAACGCGGCAGAACAATGTCCTCGTAGACAGGAGAGCCGTATGAAGAAAGACCAGGTCCAGATTGGCGGGACGTATGTCGCCAAAGTGAGCGGACAGCTCGCGCGAGTACGCATCGATGCGGAGAGCCGGTTCGGAGGTTGGGACGCCACCAATGTTCTGACCAACCGAAAGGTCCGCATCAAAAGCGCCCAACGCCTGCGGCGAGAGGTTTCGTCGGAGAAGGACGGCAACCCGCCGCCTACCGCGACGGTCGTCGTTGAGGACGACCGACCGCCGCAGGACATCGACGAGCGTCTGGCCGCCGCGCCGCCCAGCATAGTGCCCTACGAACAGCGGCGGGCACGCGCCGAAGCGGCCCAATCCGAAGCGCGAGATGACGGCGGTCCGCAATACGACCCGTCGCGTTGCGCGACGCCACGCTGCAAGGGCGCGCCCGCCATGACGTACCTCGGGCGCCCGCTCTGCCAGGCGTGCTGGGACCGGCAGTGCGGCGAGGATCAGCCCAGCGAAGTCAGTGAGAACGCGGGCGACGCGTGTCGCCCGACCGAAGAGCAGGAAACCCCTGAACAGGAGAATGCGATGTCCAAGAAGAAGTCCACGAAGAAGCAGTCCACCAAGAAGCAGACCAAGGCCCAGCCAGCGACGGCGAAGGCCAAGGGCGTGAAGAAGACCGCTGCGCCGAAGGCGAAGGCAACGGTCGCAACCGCGACCAAGACGCCCAAGGCCAAGAAGGCCGCGGGTGACCAGAAGCCCAAACGCGTCAGTGCCCTCGACGCCGCCGCGCAGGTCCTGGCCAAGGCAGGCAAGCCCATGCGGGCCCAGGAACTGATCGCCGCGATGGCCGAGCAGAACCTGTGGAAGAGTCCCGGCGGCGCGACGCCGCACGCGACTCTTTATGCCGCGATGCAACGCGAGGAGCGTGACAAGGGCGGCGCGTCGCGGTTCCGCAAGGTCGATCGCGGGCTGTTCGCTCTCAACGCGGAGGGCAAGTGATGACCGTTCACGACAACGGACGCGAACCGATCGATCCCGTCGCACGGGAAGACGCCTGTCCCAACTGCGGCGAGCGCGAATGCGACGAACTGGTCTGGCTCGACGACGAGCGCGTCGAGTGTCAGCAGTGCAAAACGGTCTACCGACCCGGCGCGAAGGACGCATCGTCCGCGTAGCGCACATCACGAACCCTCCACCAACGCCTCGGCACTGTCCGGGGCGTTGCTCCGGCAAGAGATTCGCTCGGCCTTCCTGCCCGTGAACTTCTCCCAGCGATGGACGATCACGTCGCAATACGGCGGGTCGAGTTCCATGAGAAACGCGCGACGGCCGGTCTGTTCCGCCGCGATCAGCGTCGAGCCGCTTCCGCCGAACAGGTCAAGGACGTTCTCACCGGCGAGCGATGAATATTGCATGGCCCGGATGGCGAGTTCGACAGGCTTCTCGGTCAAATGGATCATCGCGTTGGGGTTGATCTTCTTGACGTGCCACAGGTCGGTCACGTTGTTGGGACCGAAGAACCGGTGAGCAGCGCCCTCTCGCCAGCAATAGAAACACCACTCGTGCGCCCCCATGAAGTCCTTGCGCGTCAGGACCGGGTGCTCCTTGTCCCAGATGATGGTTTGCGAGAAGTAAAGGCCGCAAGATTTCAACACCGGCGGGTAGTTCCCGATGTTCGCATAGCCTCCCCATACGTAGGCGATGTGACCTGGCTGCAGCACGCGGGCGATGTTGCCGAACCACGCGTGCAGCAACTTGTCGAACTCGTCATCCGACACGAAGTCGTTGGCCAGCGGTCGGTCCTTTGCCCGCATCTTCTTGTGCGTGGCCTTGCCGCTCTGCCCGCCGGTGGCCACGTCGAATCCGTGATACTTCGACGCGGTGCGCTTCGCTTCCTTCTTCTTCGACTCGCCTCGTTTCTTCTCGGCGCGATGCATGTCGAAGGACTGGTGATGCATCAAGCCGTGCTCGCCGAACGACGAAAGCCCCGCGGCGATGGCGTTGTTGCTGCGCGGTTCTAGCTTCACGTTGTAGGGCGGATCTGTGTTGCAGAGATGGATCGGCAACAGCTTCGGTTCGACATCCGAACCAGCCGGCAACTCGAGAGCCGTCACGGGATCGACGGCGATCAGGATGTTGAGGTCCGCGACCGACCCGCTGTCGCCGCACAGCAGCCGATGGTCGCCCATGATCCACAGATCGCCGGGCTTCGTGATGGCCTCGTCGGGTGGCTCGGGCACGTCGTCGGGGTCGGTCAGCCCCTGCTTCACGCCGGGATCGAGCAGCATAGCGAGCTCGTCCTGGTCGAACCCCAGCAGCGACCAGTCGATGCCGGCGTCCTTCAACTCGCCGAGTTCGATCGGCAGCAGCTCGAGGTTCCACTCGGCGAGTTCGTTCGTTTTGTTATCCGCGATACGATAAGCTCGAATCTGCTCCGGCGTCAGGTCGGTGGCCACATGGACCGGAACCTCGACGAGGCCCAGCTTCTGCGCCGCCTTCCACCGCGTGTGCCCGCAGACGATGACGCCGTCGGTGTCGACCACGATCGGCTGCCTGACCCCGAACCGCTGGATCGACTCGGCGACGGCGTCGACGGCCGCGTCGTTGATCCGCGGGTTCTTCTCGTACGGCTTGATCTCGGCCAGCGGCCGCAACTCAATCTTCATCGTTCAACCTCCGTAATGGGCGCGGCCACCTCAGCCGCGCCGTGTCCTCTTGCCGCGCTACCAGGGCGGTAGTCCTCGACCCGCCGGTTGGCCCCAAACGCGAACCAACGCCGCCCGTGGCCAACGGGGCGGCGGACTGGTAGGCGGGTACGCCCTGGCGGCGTCCGTTCGCCCACGGCCCAACGGGTCGCGCCCCGTGGCCTCCAAAACCGGACCGGACAGCCGAAACAAACTGTGTATGGGTTCGCCGCTGTTCCCGCGGGCCTCGGCGGCCGTCCTCTGCCGGGAAGGAACCATCTTTCACTTCCTTCCCTCCTTCACCCCTCCCCCTCGCGTGTGCGCGTGCGCGAATGCAGGCGTGCGTGCGGGTAATGGGTGAAAGAGAGAAAGAAGAAGAGAAGTTATATGTAATCATGTTCGCACGCGGTCCGGGTGAAAGAGGGAAAGAAGCCGGTCGCAACGCAACCAGCGGCGTTTTCTGCATCACTTCTTTCACCCTTCTTTCTCCTTGTTTCTCGCCATCTTCCTTCGCCCCTTCTTTCAGCTTGTTTCACCCTCATTCCCCGCGAGGCGGTAGACCATCCTGGTCCGACCTCCGGTCGCCATAGCGTCGATGGTGATGTCACCGCGCTGCACGAGCGTCTCGATCAGCTCGCGAAAGCTCTTCGCGTCCATCTTCATGCGCTTGAGCAGCACGTGATGTGGCAGGGCGCGGTCGGGGGCCTCGCGCAGTTTCTTCAAGAACCGCAGGCAATCGGCATGGAACGGGTTCTCGGCGACGTGGCCGGCGGCCATGTACAGCATCCGTCGAACCTGGTGGGTGACGAGCTGCGACGCCCAACGGGCGGCCTCGACGCTGATACGCGGCTCGACGTGGTTCTCGCTGACGGCGTAGATCAGAGCGAGCTTGCGGGCCTGCTCGCTGACCCGCCCCCAGACCGTTGTGCCGACGGCGTCCTGCGCGCCTTGGGCCCTGTTGTACTCCGCGTCCGCCTCTTCCCTCGCCTCCGCGAGGACTTGCCGCGCATCATCGGTCTGCTCGACGATGGCCGGCGCAGGATGACAACCGGTGAGGTTGCCGGCACCAGGCCGGAAATCCGCCCACCACTTCGCCGTCGCCAAGATGCGCGGCGGTAACTCGCGGATGGATGATTCCTGGCCCACCCTCTGCTGACTGGCCTCGAGGATGAGCATGCGGGCGAAGAAACCGTTCGTCAGCATCCGCTCCGAGAGGGCCTCGTAGTAGTGGTTGGGAATCGCTGTGCCGAAGAGCACCAAGCAGGGCTGGTCAATGACGCCGGGGTAGTCCTTCCCGGCCTTCCGGCGCATCGGATACACGCTGTTCGATGACGAGTACAGCGTCAACAGCGTACTCATCATGCTTTCATGGCGCGCGTCGCGGGCCTTGTTGATCGACTGGAGCATGCTGTCGATCTCGTCGGTCTGGACCAGTATGGCCGGATCTGCGAAGAGCGCGTCCTGAACGCCTTCGCCCGAGGCCAAACGCTCACCGAGGCAACGGGCGAACCCCACGGCGTTGACGATCTGCGTGTTGACCTTGCGCGGCGCGTCCTTGCCCGCCGACGAGTGCGCCAGCCCAAGGATGTAGATGTTGGTGCGATTGTCGCCTGGGTCGCGCACTTTGCGGCCTGCCAGGAACGCCTGAAGCGCCAACGCGCCGCCGAACGCCAGAGCCAGGTTCGGGTAGGGCGCGGTCTCCAGGCAATGGTCCATCACCTCGTTGACGAAGCCTGGAATCCGCAGGAGTTCTTCAGGCAGCAGTCCGGGATCGACGGGCTGTGCGTCGCCCGCACTGGTTGGCGGAGCGCCGCGCGCTGAGGCGCCGAACGCGGATAGATCGACGTCGCCCGCATCATCCGGCGGTGGTTCGTACCCCGGATCGAGCGCCCGTCGAAGGTCGTGCCAGGTGTACGCCTGCCCGCGATTGTGCTTGTTGCAGTAGGCCAGCTTGCCGTCGTCGCCGACCAGCACGGCGATGTCGGAGCCGCCGGTGGAGACGATTTCCGGATTGATCGGGCAGCGCTCGAGCAGAAGCAGCGTCTTGTCGCCGTTGCGCCGCTCGCCCTTCACGACCACGCCGCGCGCCTCAAGCCACGCCCGCACTCCCGCCGGGGTGCAGTCGAACCGGGCGTCGTCTCCGCCCTCGTTGGCCACGGGGGCCGCCACGTTGGCCCGTGTCGCGTCGTCCGGACCACCCTTGGCGTCGGCTACGGCTCGTAGGCGTTCATCGGGGACGATGGCGATCTTTTCGGGCACGTCGATGAATTCGGAGCGCCGATGCGGGCGATCCTCCAGCCCAGGCACGCCGCGCAGTTCGTCGCCTTTGCGCGAAACGGTGCCGACCACCTTGACGATTCGCGCCGGGTTGTGAACGGAGCGGTCAACGGCGATAGCGGAATTACTGAATTGCTCTGCCAGCGCCGTCAGGACGGCCTTCACCAGGCCACCGTCATCGGCTGGCAGGTCGATGCGGTACAGCAGGTGGTAGCCGTTGCCCGACATGGCCAGGATCGGAGGAGGCCAGTCGGCGGACGTCAGGTGCTCGGCGACCGCCCGGGCGCGTTCGAGCGCCAGCGCCAGTTCGGCGTCGGTGGCACTCACGCCCGTCGGCCGTACGGGATCGACGTCGATCAGCAACCAGCGCCGGCGGACGATATCCTTGTCCTGCGTTGTCTCCCGCGCCCGGGGCTTGATTCGGTTGGCCGCCCGGGCCAGAAGCGCCGGCGCAACGGGATTGAGGGTCATGTAGAGGCCGGGCGCGATGGCCGAACGATCCAGTTCCACGATCGCAGCCACGGCCGCATCGATAGAGTCGCCGGTGAAGTAGCCTGAGCTGGTGAACGGGTATCGGCCGCCGCGCTGTTCGCGGCACTCCGGCGCGCGCACCTCGAACGTGTCTCCCGGCTGGTAGAGCAGTTCCAGGAAGCGGCGAACGTCGGGTGCATCACGGGCCTGGTCCATCAGAACGGAACCTCGTCATCCACCGCCGCCGGCACGTACTCAGGCAGACCCTCCTCGGAATCCAGGCGCGGCGGCTTGTCGCCCAGCCGATAGGCGACGACGCGGTCGAACTGCTCGCCGGGTTTGTGTTCGACCACCACCGCCAGCGTCGGGGCCAGCGCTCCCGCCTCAGCCATTTCGACCGCTTCTTCCGCGCTGGACGGCGTGCGGTCATTCGACCGCCGCGACCACCATCGCTCGGCCTTCTGCCTTGCGAATCCCGAATGCTCGACGCACACCCATTCGCTGACGTACTCGTTGAAGGCGACGCGGTAATCGACCCGAAGCGTCCGCGGCGCATCGGGCGGCGCGCCGCGTTTCGTGTGAACGGAGTAGAAAACCTCGGAAACCTCGTGCTCGGTTCGCGTGACTTGGTCCGACAGAATTCCCTCGCTGCTAGCGATGGCCTCGTGCTTGCGGCGATCGCGGTCCGGAAACTCGTGGCCGCACTCGGGGCAGGTCGCGTATCCCGCGGCCACGACCGCGTGGCATTGCGGGCACTCCTTCGCCGGCGCTTCGCCTTCGCCGCCAGCGGGGTTGGGGGCGATGCGGAGTTGATCGACGGGGCCATGTCGCAAAACGTTGCCGCCGAAGTCGAGCACGAGGCAGTCGGTCTTGTCGGGATGAAGTCGGAATCCGCGACCGACCATCTGGTAGTAGAGGCCGGGCGACAGCGTCGGGCGCACGAGCGCCACGCAGTCGATGTTGGGTGCGTCGAAACCCGTCGTCAGCACGTTGACGTTGCACAAATACTTGAGGTTGCCGTTGCGAAACCGCTGGATCAGTTCATCACGCTGGAATGGCAGCGTCTCGCCACAGACGAATCCGCACTCGACACCATCCCGTGTTTGGAGCACCTCGGCGATGTGCTGCCCGTGCCGCACGCCGGACGCGAAAATCAGGACGCTCTTGCGCTCCCGCGTGTGCTCCATGATCTCGCTACAGGCCGAGAGGACGAGGTTGGCGTCGTCCATGAGGTCCTCGACCTCGCCGGCGATGTACTCGCCGCCGCGGACATGCAGCTTCTCGGTGTCGGGCTTCAGCACGCCGGCCTTGGTCCGCAGCGGGCAGAGGTAGCCCTGCACGATCAGCTCGCGCACGCCGACCTCGAAGCACACCGCGTTGAGGATGTTGTCGGGCGAGCAGATCGTGCCGCTCTTCATGCGGAACGGCGTGGCCGTCATGCCGATGATGCGCAGTAGCGGGTTGACCCGCTTCGCGTCGGCCAGGAACGTCCGATACATGCCTTCGCCGTCTTCGGGAATGAGATGGCATTCATCGACTATGACGAGGTCGACGTGGCCAACGTCGCAGGCCCGCTCGTAGATGCTCTGGATGCCGGCGATGGTGACGGCGTATCCGAGATCACGTCGCTTCAGGCCCGCAGAGTAGACGCCAACCGGAAGATCGGGCGCAACGATGTGCAGCTTCTCGACCGCCTGTTCGAGCAGTTCTTTCACGTGCGCCAGGATCAACACCCGGCCCTGCCAGAGCTGCACGGCATCGCGGCAGATCGTGGCCAGTAACGGCGTCTTCCCGCCGGCGGTCGGGATGACAACGCACGGATTGTCGTCCCGTGCCCGAAGGAAGTCGTAGACGGCCTCGACGGCCTGGCGCTGGTACGCTCGGAGTTCCATCTACGTCTGCTCCGTAATCACCACGATGACCTTGCCGCCGGGCACGATCTCCGCGCGTTCCAGTTCCAGCTTGGCGATCTGGAAGTCGTCGGCGAACGCGCCGCCGTGTTCGAGGGCGTCGAGCAAGGCCTTCTGTAAGTTGTCCAGGTCGCGTCGCCGCGCGTCCGGCGGGAAGACCTTCACGCGAACCAACAACGGGCCGTTCAACGGCTTGGCCCGCATCAGCGTCAGCATCGCCACGACCGTCCGCCGATAGCGCCGGCCCGCGCGACTGATCAGCGTGCGCCAGCCGACTCGCCGCCAGTAGTGATTAACCGACGGCGGATACGGCAGCTCATAGGTCCGGGTCACTTCTGCCACGGCGCTTTCCCGTTGCCGCCAGACGTCGTCGCCTTGGGTGTGGCCCCATCCTTCTTCGCATAACCTTTGATGACGTTTGTGATCTCGCTGGTGTCCTGGCGCTTCTTGTGGGCGACGGTGATGACCAGGGGCAGGTTGTGCAGCTCGACGCTGTCCTTCGGAGCCATCACGCCGATGGCGCGGCAGATGGCGGACAGTTCCGCGCGGGCGATCTTCACCGTCGTCGCGTTCGGATTGTCGAGATTGAGCCGTGCCCAGAGCAGCCGCCCTTTGAACTCGCCCTCGAGCACCTGGAAGGTCAGCTCGAGAAAGTTCCCGACGCCCGACTTGGTCGCCTTCATGCCGCTCTCGGTGATGACCGCGAGGTACTTGCCGGCTGGGATCGGATCGAATCCGACCGCCGGTTCCACTTCGTTCGCATTGAATCCGTTCAGATTCGCCATTAGTCGCACTCCTTATGTTTGGGGTTGATCGATTTCCGATTCGATGCTTGCCAGAGGGTTCTCTCCGCGCAGGAACGCTGCGTAGATGCGGTAGTCGAACGGGATTTCGTCCGGCAGGTTCAGCCGGTTCTTCGCCACGTGCGCAGGGCGCTCACTGGTGCGAATGATCCGCTCGCCCGTACCGATGCCCTGCACGCGCTTGCGGCCGAAGCCTTCGTCGGTGGCCTTCGTATGGATCGAGTACGTGGCGAACAGGACTTCGTCCGCCCACTCCTGCACGAAGGCCGAGGCCTGCTTGTGTAAGCGGGGCGAATAACGGTCGTAGGTGTCGGTCTCGGGGTTGGCGAAGCGCTCGATCTGGGCGTGGGCGATCAGGATGACGCCCATGCCGCGGTCGTTCCGCAGCGCATCGAGGCCGGCCAGCACCTCGCGCCAGTTCGTCAGCGCGAAGACGTAGCCCTTGCCGTAGCCGACGTCTTCGATCGACTCGATACCGCGCTTCTTGCAGACGTCGGCCCAGATCAGTCTTTCCAACCAATCGAGCGAATCGACGGCGACTGTCCGGTATTCGTGCTGCTCCGTGTAGAGCTCCGACAGGGCAGCGACGACATCGGGGTACTGGCCGGCGAGTGGGAAGCGCTCGCATTCGATGTTGCCCAGACCGTCTTCGGTCTGGATGAAAACCGGCTTCTCAGCCATCGAGCCGAACGTGCTCTTGCCCACGCCATGCACGCCGTACACCAGCGTCCGGCGCGGCGCGGGCGCCCTTCCGCGTTGAATCTGACTGAGCATTTTCATGTTTCCGAACTCCTTCGTTTCGTTCCGTTCCGTTCCGTTGTGAATCCGAGCCCGGGGCCGGTGCAGGGAGTCCCGTCTGCCGTCCGTGGCGAAGACACGCCACCCGGTCCCGGGCCCGGCGTCACAAACGGTCGATCAATCGCAACGACTCAAACCTCGTGAACCAGTTCCCCGTTTCGCGGCAGTGCTTCAGATCCTGCATGGCCTCCTCGCATTCGCGTTGCGCTTCATCGAGCACCTTGGGCGCGATCTGCCATACCCCGCAGCGGAAGGGCTCGCGCTTCTCGACGGCGACGATATGAACCGGCAGGATGTGACCGGAGGTCTCCGCCACAAGCGCGCGGTAGAAGCTGACCTGGTGCAAGTAGGCGAAGGCACGCATCGCCATCTCGAACGAGTCGAGCTCGTCGGCGGTCTTTAGGTCGACGATCCCGCGGCCTTCGATGGGGTTGATCCAGTCGATGCGGGCCTGGCAGCGGTGCCCGGCGTACTCGCAGCGCACGACGCCTTCTGCAACGCCCTCAGCAAACAGCTCGCGTGCGAAGAGATGGTCGCGCACCGCCGCCGCCATCTGCTCTACCGTCGCGGCCTGCGTGTCGCTCAGAACAGGCCGACCCTGCCGTTCGGCCCACTCGGCGAACGCCTTTGTTTGCGAACCGAACGGTTGACGGGTTTTCGGATTGATGGGCCCACCGACGGCGTACTCCCGCTCATACCGTTGTCGCCCCTCGAGAATCAGCGTGTGCGCCGCCCGACCCACGAGGTAGGCCGCGGTGTCGCGCTCCGGCACGAGGCCCATTTCCTTCTTGCGATACAGCAGCGGACAGCGCCGAAACTCGTTCAACGCGTGGGCCGACAGGAAGTCTTTCGCCCTGGCGTGATAGACGTCTGCCGGCTCCCGAATGAGGAAACCAAGGTCGATCTGGGCCGGTGTCTTCGTCGCGGATGTCATGCCGATATCCTCCGGAAACACGTCATGGCCATGCGAGCCTTGACCAAGTCGCAGCAGGGGCAGGGCGGTATCGCGTCGAGCGCCGCCCATCAACCGCCTCAGCAGGCCGCCGTACATGCAGCCGTCTCCTCCGCTGGCGGCGAATCCACGCGGTGAATCTTGAACGCATCGCCGCCGAACTCGCGGCTCACGAAACCGGTGAACACGCGGCAGATGGCCCGACCCACGTCGGTGCTGGCGTCGATGACGCAGGCGCGCCGCGACGAATCGATAGAAAAGGAAGCGTCGAGTCGGACGGTGGACTCGCCGAAGAGGCTTTCGACGGCGAGGACCGCCAGTAGCAAAGTCTCCTCGACCTCACGCATGCTGACCGGCTGCGAGAACGTGTATCGAACCATGTCCTTCTTCATTTCGTGCCTCCCGTTTTCAACGGCCTGTACTGGATACATACGCAAAGCGCCGACGACCTGTCGCCGTCGTCACGGGTATTCGTGAAGCCCAGCATCTGTGAAGCGCTTTCGCACCTCGCTGATCGCGCGATAGAGCGTGGTACGGTGCTTCCCTGTGGACCGGGCTGCCTCTGAAACCGATTCGCGCAAGAAGCGCTCGCACAGGCGTCGAAGATCGTCCGGCAGGCTGGCCATCACGTTGGCCACGTCAAGGCGAAGCCACGCCGCCTCGAGGGCAGAACGGGAATGGATGCCGCGTCTGGCGCGGACCTCTTCTTCATCAACGTCGCTGGCACCGTTGGTAGTGTCGCCATTCAGCGACGTGCTTTGCCGGACGCCACGTTTGGCGGCCTGGCAGGCGCGCACCAAGGAAGCAGCCTTGTTTTCGATGATCCGGGCCACGAACGTCCGGGCCGACGCCCGCTTCGAGTTGAACGCCGGCCAACGTTCAAGGATGGCGATAAAGAGGTCGTGTTCGATGTCTTCCCGATCGGACGGGCCGAATCCGGGTTTGTGGGAAAGCTGACGAGCTTTGTGACGGATGATCTCATTGGCATATTCAAGCAGCTTCGGGTCGAGACCCATGTTGGACTCCTCGAAGCCGAGGAGCGGGTGCTCATGGGTGCCGACCGAACGGCAGGGCGCAGGGCCGCGCGACGGAGTCGCGAGAGAATCGCCGTGTCGGCGACACCCTCAAGAACTCCGCTTCGCGGCCGTTCAGTTGAGCGATATCAGTTGGTAACGATGGACTGTCGGCTTCGTGTTTCTGCGGTGACCGCGAGCTACCGCTCGCATCGCTCCGCAACGACCATCCGGAACGGCAACCCGTGCCGGACCTCGATGCGTTCGATGACGCCATCGCGGATCTCGGTGATGGCATCGAACAGTTCGCGCACCTCGGCCTTGAGGACGAAGTCACCGAGCGACAACTCCGGCCTCGCGCCGTTCTCCCCGCCAAACTTCAACTCGCGTGAGACTTTGGGCGGTGGATGGAACGCTGGCTCGCCGCCGGCGATGCACAGATGCTCGATCCGCCCGAAGTTGAGCGCCTGCATCATCTCCAGCAGGCGTGCGCGGTTGGACGACAGGTGCTGTTTTGAGAAAACCGGGGGGTTCTGGCGCCCCTCATCAGGCGCGGGAGCGGAGACAACCATAACACTTCTCCTCGTTTCGTTTTGAGATCACCACCGTGGTGATCCTCACGAGGGAAGTATTGCCGGTTGGGTGCTTTGAATCGGTGCGCAAACGGTGCCTAAACGGTTGCGGAGTTTCGGTTAGGGTGGCGGAGTTTCTCAGCGCGCGGACGACCGCTTTCGGTGAGCCAGCAACCTCCGCCGCGGCCGGTCCTACTGTCGATCAGTTTGCGAGTCTTCAGTTCGGCCATGACGCTTTTCAATGCGTTGGCATCGGTTCCGGTGCCGATCGCCCTGACGGCAATGTCCTCAGTTGACCGGCGCCGATCTGAATCAACGGCGTCGAGCTCCAGCATCGCGACAAGTACCAGCCGAGCACGCTCGCTGAGCGGTTCTTCGCTGGACGGCGCCCCAAACATCTCGATGATCTGGAGAGCGAGCGGCTTTGCCACGGCCTTCGTCCGACTCAGCGCACCGGCGGTCATACGGTAAACGGCAACGGGCTCGGAGCGCCGGGGAAAGACACGGCCGCATCCTGTGCACTCGAACGGGTCCTCGTCCTCGACAGCCTGCCGAAAGGCGGCGACTGACATGAGGTTTTGGCAGCGTTCGCATTCGACCATTTCCTCTGCGTACAAGACTTCCTTTCGCGCAAGAAGCTCGAACACGGACACAACCTGATTCTCGTCAGCCCCGAGTGCGCACGAGAAGTCGCCAGGCCGAAGGGGTGCCGCCGAGCAGATGCTGGACAGGCGATGATCGACCTGTTCAACGACCCGGAGGAGGTCTGGCTGCTCACGCACTATGCCTTCTGATTCGTGAAAGAACATGCCGTATCGTCTTCTCATTGTTGGGAGTCGGGAAACTGATTCGGCTGTGCCATCCGATAATTATCACATGTACTTCAGTTTCCAAGGGGTTGACGCCGGGATTCTTGGCCGCGTCCACGAGCCAGTAGAAATTGCCAATGTGCCCGACACCACATTCTCTGATGACAGCTAGAACGGCATCGATAGGAGGCTCGCCGAAAAGCGGGTCTGCTGGTGATGCACTTTTCGCTTCCAGTGTCCGCCCCTCCAGGGAGCGATATTTGGAACCATGCGAGCGTATTTCGCCCGTCCCCGCGCCTTCAAGTTCTTGAAGCTTCTTGATCACCGGACGCAAATCGACGAGAGGGAAGCGAGAAACGTCGAGCCAACCGGAGATCAAATCGAGGAATTCCTTCGAGACCTCCTCATATCGAAAACCTGCTGGAAGCTGCGATATCTGTAGAAATGCTGCGTTGGCGTTCAAGTCCCATTCAAGAGCAACGAGGCCTCGTGTCACACGGTGGACAAAGGCGCGAAGCGAGATCGGGTCGCCCTCAGGGGTCGTCTTCGACTCGTCATATTCGGGGTCTCGCTCCCACCATTCCCGTTTCTTGATCGCGGTGATGCGAAGCCGACGCCCGCTGTGCAAGATAGACGATATCTTCATGGCGTCCGGTAGCGCGAGCGGAAGCGTGGCGTTGAGGTACTTGCCGAGTCGGTGTTCCTTCAGGAGGCTTGCGACCCAGTCCGTTTTCTTCCAATTCGCAATCGAACTTTCAGGCCCCTTGTAGAGGTACACGTGCTGCTTTCCCCACGGGGTCACCTCGTCGAGGAACTGCACAATTCGTTCGGGAGGAAGGTCTCCTTCGCGTAGCGCTTCCTCTATCCGGTCGCGGATTTCCGCTTTCGTCCCCGACCTTGGTAACTCATTTCGTGCCAGAAAGCCTTGAATCTGCCCTTTCTTGAGCACCAGCAGGTCCGTCACGAGCTGAGCCTGCTCTTCGTCCGTGTACTCAGGGGCCTTTAGCGTCTTGAGGCTCGTTTCATCTTCCCTGTTCATTTGCTCTGCCCTGTGCGGGATGATCCGGAATTTCGCTGACATGCCGAATGCCGACGACCTTGCCGAGAATACGCAGCTCGTCCTCGGGACCGATGACGATTGGTTGGAAGCTGCGGTTTTCTGGTCGAAGCTCGATCCGTTCCCTGTGAATGACCAAACGCTTCACGGTGGCCTCGTCGTGCAACAACGCAACGACGATATCCCCGTTCTCAGCGATGGGCTGATGGCGAACGATAATCACGTCGCGGTCGGCGATACCTGCGTTCGACATGCTGTTACCCGACACGCGCAGAGCAAAGCACCGCCCGGCTCGGATGAGGCCGCCTTCTACCAGCACTTCGCCGATGATGTTCTCTTCCGCGAGCACGGGGCGGCCCGCGACGACAGTGCCGACCAAAGGAACCGGCACCAAGTCCGTCGGCGTGTCCGAAGGCTCGCGCACGATGCTCAGGCCGCGTGCCTTGCGCGGCTCGCGTTTGAGGTAGCCCTTCCGAACGAGCTGGTTGATTAGGGCGTGGGCACTGGCGGTGGAGACGCCGAGAATATCAGCCAGCTCCTGAACCGTAGGCGGGAACTTGTGGCGGTCGATGAAGGCCCGGACCTCGATGAGGGCGCGGCGCTGCGTGTCGGTTACATCCTCGATCGGACGCCGTCCGCGGCGCTTCTGGTCCATGTCATCATCCTTATTGCTCGCCCATCCACGAGAGCCCGACCGCGAGGCCGCCGATTTAGGGCTGATGCGTATTAGAGCGATTAGACGGGCGTACGGCAAGTCCCACTTGGACCGGCCCGCGGTGAATCGCAACCTCCTTTTAGGCAGGCACTTGGGAGCTCATGAGCTCCCGCCACAGGTACCGTTGGGCACGCCAGTCGGCGACGGCAGTGATGGGCCGCAGGTCACGCTCTCCGATCGGGTCGCGGCCCTTCACGGTGCGGGGCAAAAACAGGATTGCCTCCTGGATGTCGGGGGCGAGGTTGAGCAGGTTCATGATCTGGGTCATCCGGGCGCGGGTCACGTGGCCCAGGCGGGCAAGCTCGGCGTAGTCGGCCACCTCGCCGCGACGAACGAGCTCCTCGCAGCGGATGGCCAGAGCCATCAACTTCGCCACGCGGGGTACGCACCCTTCGGGCAGATCGAGACCAGCGGGCGCCTCGCCCGGCAGGACCTCGCGACGCCCGGCGGACCCGCGTGCGAAGTGAACGTCGAACTCGACCTTCACACCGTCGGGCATGCGTCCACCTCCAAGTCGTCGGCCACGCCGTTCCGGCCGAGTGTTCTGATTCCGTTGGCGTGGAACGTCACGGCGATCTTGCCGTTCGCGCCGTCGTAGTCGACGCGCTGGATCAGCAGTTGCAGTACTCGGGCCTGCTCGCGCGGGCTGAGTGCATCCCATAGCGGTGCAAAGGCCTCCAGCGCGGAGTCGACCTCCGCCTTGGTGACCATCCCGCGCCGCGCGCGTTCCGCCTGATCGCGCAGCTCGCTGAGGCGCTGCTCCGCGTCGCGCAGGCGATCGTGCAGCTCGGCCAGGCGGCTGGCCGCGTGGCCATTGGAAGCCGCGTCGCCCGCGACCTTCGTGATCTCGCCATGAATCCGACCGATCTCGCGCTCGGCAATCTTGGCGTCGCTCTCCAGCGCCGCCATCTCCTCCATTGCCTGCGCCCGGGCCTGATCGAGGGCCATCGCCATGACGGCAGGGTCCCTGCCGACCGCCCGAATCTGCTCGACCACGAACCGCTCAATCTCCTCCGCCGGCACCGACTTCGACGGACACGCGTGCCAGCCCTGCTTCTGGGCCGTGTAGCAGACGTAGTAGCGGTAGCGGCGGTTCCCCTTGCTGGTGTAGGTGTGCATCATCGCCCGGGCGCACGGCTTGCAGTGCAGCAGGCCCTTCAGAAGGGCGCCGTACTTGTTGCGGACGTGCATGCCGCCGGTTCGGCCGTTGGAGCGCAGCATCTTCTGGACGCGTTGAAAGATTTCATCGTCCACGATCGCCTTGTGCTCGCCGGCGTGGACCTCGTCCTTGTAGCGCACCTGGCCGCGATAAACGACGTTGCTGAGCAGTCGGAACAGGCTCGTCTTGTCAAAAGCCTGGCCCCCGCACTCGTGGCCCTTGCGGGTCGTCCAGCGCTTGGTGGTCCAGCCCCGTTCGTTCAGCGCCTGGACCGTTCGGATCAGCGACTGCCGCTGAATGTACTCGTCGAAGATCGCCCGCACGCGAACCGCCTCTTCATCGTTGACGACGAGCTTGCCCCCACCAGGACCGAGGACCAGGTCGTATCCGAGAAGTGGTTTTCCGCCCATCCACTTTCCCTTGCGCCGAGCGGCGGCGATCTTGTCGCGTGTGCGCTCGGAGATGATCTCGCGTTCGAACTGGGCGAACGAAAGCAGGATGTTCAAGGTCAGCCGCCCCATCGAATGGGTCGTGTTGAACTGTTGCGTCACCGAGACGAACGAAACCTGGTGCTTCTCGAACGCCTCCATCATCCGCGCGAAGTCCATCAGCGACCGGCTCAGCCGGTCCACTTTGTAGACCACCACGCAATCGACACGCCCGGCCTCGAGATCCTCGAACAGGCGCCTCAGCGCCGGGCGTTCCATGTTCGCACCGGTGTATCCGCCATCGTCGTACCGGTCGGGCAGGCAGACCCAGCCTTCATGCTGCTGACTGGCGATGTACGATTCGGCGGCTTCGCGCTGGGCGTCGAGCGAGTTGAACTCCTGCTCCAGGCCCTCTTCGGTGCTCTTGCGGCTGTAGATGGCGCAGCGGACGCGATGCTGTCCAGTTCGAACCTTGCCATTGCCGTTCCCGTTGCGTTTCATTCGGCTGCCTCCTTGCCGGGCTTCGGCAGATCGAAGAAGTGGTATCCGTTCCAGTGCGCGCCGGTGACCTTCCTGGCAACCGCGGACAGGGATCGGTAGACATCGCCGTCGAACTCGAAGCCTTGCTCCAGGACCCGCACCTGGACGGTTTGGCCCTTGTATCGGCGTTTGAGAAGTGTGCCGGCCATCGGCAGGCGCTCATCGCCCTCGACGCGGAACGCCGAGGTGGCCGTCCCACCGTTGTTGCCCACGCTGGCAGGCGTTGCCGGCGGTCGGATGCGCAGATCGGCGTCGTTGGCCAGTTCGCGTGCCCGGCGACGTGCCCGTTCGGAAAGGTCGCCTTCATGCATGGCCTGAAGCCGCCAGGCGATCCGCTTGACCAGGTGCTGCTTGTTGAACGACCGTGCCGCCTCGCCGAAGACCTCGGCGTAGCGCTGGCGGAGCTGCGTGACCGTCATGCGGTTCAACGTCTTCACGGCCGCGTCGACATCAATGGGCATTCATCGATCTCCAGTTCTCGTGTCGCTTCGACACGGCTCCATCAGGGCAAGTCCGCGCCCCCGGATCAAGGCCGGTTTGCGAGGATTCTGCTGGAATCTCGCCGCATTCCGGCGGAGCTGGAGTCATTCCGCGTAGTCGATGAATCCCGTTGGCCAGGATGGCCGTCAGTTCGCGCAGGCGCTCATGGGGGGTGAGGCGGGATGGGTCGTCGCTCGCGGTTCGCATGGGCGTGGCCTCCGTGCTGGCCCACGCCGACGTGCGCTCCGCGCCCGGCCGGTCGTCCGGCGATGATGTCGATGTTCGCCGCCGACTCGATGCGGCGGCCTACCTGATATGTACGCGAAAAAGGTTCGAGTTGTCGCGCAGGGGTGCGAACGTAACCCCCTCATGGGGCGCAGCGCATCGCAGCTTTTCGGGACACCTACAGCGGCCCCCGCGTAGGACCGTCGAAGCATCAACAGGTTGTGCTATTCGCCAAGCCATCCTCTATCGACTTCAGAAGGCTTCGACAAAAACGATGCGGATAGACCAGCATGAACATGATGGCGAACTCGCGGTTCGCACAAACCGTCGCAGGAAGGCCGTTCGTCAGGTCGGCATTCGCTTGATTGGCCAGCTCAGACCACGGTTGCGGACGCTTCACGTACTGTTGCCGGAGTTGCCCATCGAAGGTGCGCCAAAGATAGAAATCAGTCTGTCGTTCGTACTCCATCTCACACAAGTGGATGTGCGTCACGCCCCTCCAATGTAGCTTCAGCGTTTGCTTTCGCAGGCGACGAACGAGGAAATCGATCAGCGCCTTAAGGGAGTACGACGCACCCAGGGGGCAATCACGCTGCATCGAGTTCTTGCCAATCTGGCACATCGCCGCGACGCACCGATTTGGGCCGTAGTAGGGATTCGGGAACGCGCCGCCGGAACGTGGATTGTTGAGGCTCGTGATGGCCTCGATCAACATCTGAACGAGGCCCTCGCCTTCGATCGCTCGTGCGCACTGCTCGTGCCAAAGGGCAAGACACAAGAAGAACGGAATCGCTGATTCGCCCCACAGCAGCATGTCACGTTGATGTTGGTCGACAAGCTCCTTGAAGGCGTCGGGGCATTCCGGATGTGGGTCTCTGTGGCCCCGGATCAGCGCCGAGGCCGCACACATGCCGATGAGAATCGTGAGGCGCGCTCGGTACGGTGGGCCGCCGTCCATCATGACGTTGCCTTCTACCAAGTCGCGGCCGCTGAGCGTCTCAGAAACGAGGTTTGACATCGCCAGCCGTGCGGCACCGAGAGCAAGTTGAAACGACGGTTGCCACGACTTCGCAGCAAGGTTGGTCGTTTCCGCAAGTCGGGCGACGTGGGCCGCGACGAGAACCCAACCCTCAAAGAGCGCGAAGTGGTTGTCCTTGCGGTGATACGCGCTCAATGCGTAGCCAGCGAGTACGATCGTGCTCGCAATGGCCCTCGCCGCGTCCGTCTTCTTCCTAACCTGTCCTGGGTCAAGTTGCGCTTGCAGAAACCGGGCGAGTCTCGACTTTGGAAGCATGTCGCGCCCGTCGGCCAGAAAGAGGCGCAGAAACGCTTCGAAGTCTTCCGGCTCACGAGGGAGGAACCTTCCGTGCGCCGTGACGAAGCGCGAGACCAGATCGGTTCCGACGACGATCCTGAGCGCCTTGAGCCTCCGTCGTTTGTTGCTCCGATTCAGGTTCGTCACTTGTGCGACAACAGGCTCCGATAGCCGTCCATTCGTCACGAGGAACGGAACGGCGAACCCCGAGGTGACTGCCGGGTGCTCGACAATGTTCTCGACAAGCGCGTCCACCTCCGGCTTGACCTCGCGTCGCCAACGGGGAATATCGATGTCGCCTCCCTTAAGCTGAAAGGCACAGAGCTTGCCCTTATGGTCCAGCGAAATGATGTCCTTACCTTGTTCTGTGGGCGAATGGCGGTTGAGATGGATGATGCGATGGCCCTCGGCCATCAGTAGCTGGCAGAAAGGGACTTCGTACCCGCGCTCGTTCGCGCTACTCAACCAATTTTCGATCAGCCTCTCGATCACGCCATTCCATCCACTTTCGTTCCATCAACTCCTTCCATCGGCGCTGAAACTCGGGTGAGTTCTCCGCTTCGGCCAGCTTGGGAGCAGCAGCCTTGAAGGTGTCCGGATGCGACACAAGGGTGGGGAGCAGAGGCCGTCCACGCTCGTCGAAATCGATGTCAGTCTTTTCCAGCGATTCAATCAGCATCATTGGGTCGAACGGACGTCCGCCCGCGCTCGTTACCGTCCCTGCCGCTGCACACCAACGATCCATCATCCCAAAGAAGTGCCGCATCGCCTGCGGCGCCAGCTCCGCGGCCATTCCCTTTGCCTTGGCGCGGTACGCCTCCTCGTCCATTCGCGCGAGTTCGTCGCGGGAAATCCGCAGCGCAGACGAAATCTTGTGGTCGTAGTTGACCACATCCTCGGTGCCTTCGACCGTCTGGTATTGCAGGCGGCGGCCTTCATGTTGCCGTACCGTACGAATTGGATTCAGGACTGGCGTGAGGCGATCCGTAACTCGGTTGACCGCCAGCACGAACCTCCGGCTTCGCTTTTCCTTCACGCGAGCGAAATCAGGCAACATTGTTGTCCTTCCGTGAACGAATGGTCATCGTGTTCGATCGACGCTACGACCCGCCTCGATCCGGTCCCGAGTGGCCCAAGTTGACCCGGTCTCGCGCTCATGCGGAGTGCGTGGGCCGCAGGCTGACTCGGATTGTGTCCATGCACCGTACGGTTCGCAAGGCGGTTCGTGTTACGTCCGGGCCGCGAACGTAACCCCGTGTAAACCAAATCGGGGTGTCAACCGAGAGAGGGCGAGAGTTTGAGAGTTTTTCGCGGGGGTGCGGACGTAACCCTTGGGGTTGCGTTCGGGGCGACCGATGAGGCGTTGCAAACAGAGAGCGCGGCCACTTGACGGGTAGCGCGCAACCTCGCGTGGATCGCAGACTTACGGCGATCGTCGCCAGCGACGATTTCGCGTCGAGCCGCTAACAAAAACGCCGCCGGATTTCTCGGCGGCGGGGTGACCTCCCCGACAAGGACTCGAACCTTGAACCTAGCGGTTAACAGCCGCTCGCTCTGCCAATTGAGCTATCGGGGATCGTCTCGATCGAACCGCCGCTCCGACAAGCCGACCTTTCGGATGGGAGTTTAGTCGCCGGCCCGCCGCCGTCAATATGCCCCTCAACGCCGGATGACGGCCCAATGCCCCCGATCCACGCCAGCCCGGACCGCGCTCAGTAAAGTAACTGCGTCGGGTCGTCCAGTCCCGTGAAATCACGACGTTCCCAGCCGCGCCGGACCAGCCGCAACCCGTGGGCGCAGACCTCGAACTCGTTGCTCAATCGTCGCAGCACGGAAGCGGGCGGCTGGGCGTCCTCGTCGAAAAGCTCGGCCGCAATTGCATACGACTCCCGCCCCCGGTCCACGTAATCGACCATATAGTCCGGATTCACCGACCGCCGCCGTCGCCGCAGCCCCTCGGGAAACACGCCCGTCCAGAACAGCGCGAAGTCACCGATGTAGCGATGAAAATCGCGCTTGGGGATGCCCCACTCCGTGCCGGTCACCCACTCCTGCTGCTCCAGCATCTCGCTGATGGTTTCCAGCCGCTGGCCCTTGGCGTCACGTATGCGATAAAGATGGTCGATGTGCAGAAACTCCAGCAGGAGGATCACCAGGTAGTCCACCAGCTTCGGATCGCAGACGCCCACCTCGCTGTAGAATGCATGTTCAACCAGTCCGGCGAACATCCGACGGATCAGATGATTGTGACGCGGTGTGCGCATGAACCCACCAATCAAAGATACCCGCTATCGCGCCTCACCCCGAAGATCGGTTTATCGCAAGGTGCGTTAAACCCTACGGCATTAATTCTATGATTTTCGAGAATCGCGAAGCAACCGCGAATAGGGATGATTATCGGCGGTGGCACGCGGCGGCGCTCAGGCTGCCGCGAACTTTCGTGATACGGCTGAATCGCCGGGAAACAGCGCTGTCCCCGCTGCTCAACTGACTCGCCGTGTCGGCTGCCGCGCTTTGATATGACAAGCGGCGACCTTCTGCCTCAATCGCGCCTGTGCGGACTCCTCGAACGCTCCGCTAACGCCAATGGGCGGGCAGTTCCGGGCCGTTGGCGTTTACCGGCCCTCACCGGACTTTTCAGGCGCGTCCGATCCGCCCGACTCCTTCGCATCCGACGTTCGCTTATGCGGCGTCCCGGCGGTCTCTCGCTTGGCACGGGAGCCATCGATGGCCGGCGCCCTCCGCTGAGCCTCTCGCATCGCCTCGAACCGCTCGCGTTGAGCTTTCTCCGGAATCTGATCGAGACGCGCTTTGAACTCCTTAAAAAGATCGTCCAACGGTCGGGTGATGCGGCGGCGCTCCATGATCAACCGGCGGCGCTCATCGCGGGAATCGGCTTTGGCGATCTTGTCCTTGATGCTGTCCAGCTCCTCGGCGTGGACCTTGTGAAAGGCGGTCGTCCGCCCCGAAATCTCCCGCAGAATCGACTGCGCCGCCTCGCGCTGAGGATCGGTAAGCTTGTAATCCGCAATGAACTTCTGCAGGTACGCCTCAAGGTGACCGACGAACTTCGGAGCGTGCTCCGTTGGCTTTCCTCCGGGCAAGTCCCCGTCCACCGGCTTCGGAGGAGTCGGTGGCTGATCCGTCATCGGCCGCGGCTGCGGGAATATGGACCGGCTGGCCACCTCCCCCTTGCCCCATGAGTCGAAGTTCTGTTCCATCGTCTGGAACGTCTTGGTCATCTCGCGCATGTCGTAATCGTGCACCCGCTTCTGCTCTTCCGTGAGGATCTCACGCCATTCCTCGTTGTAGCGGAAGATCTCCTCCCGCGCTTCGCGAAGAATCCCCGCCGCCTTCGGGCCGAGCCGTTTGGCCACCTCCGGATCCGGGCTGTTCCCTTTTCGCTGCAGCATCGCCAGGTCGCGGATCAGCGGCCAGATTTCATCCTGATGCCGGTCGAGAAAACCCTTGACGCCCTCGTTCATCATCTCCGCGGTTTCGGCTTTCTGAACGTCGTTGAGGTTGTACCGCGTGGCGATGTTGTCCACCGCCTGATCGAGGATCGCGTCGACCTGCCAAAAACCCTCCACCTGCCGCCGCGCGATATCCGCCTCCACGTCAGCCTTGCTCTTGTCCTCAATCTTCGGGGACTCGGCGGGCGCAGGGGCCGGCGCGAACAGCATCGTGAACGTCAGCCCTGAGATTATCAGCCTCGGAAACACCGTGATGCCTCTCCATATGCGCGTTGATTCCCCGGAACGCCCGAGGGGTCACCGTCGTCTTATATGCTACGACCTTGTCGCTTGGTTGCAACCGAACCAGCCCGAGATGCTGCTGCGACCTGTCGCCGGTCCGGTATCCGCGCCCGCCCAGCCCTATTCCGACTCCCCACGCCCGATGACGCGACCGAAAACACCCGTGACCCGCGACAGCACGTATCGCACGCGCACCCGCCACAGCCGGTTCCTCAGTTGCGCCAGTAGTGCGTTCTCCGGATCCAGGCGCAAGCCGTAATCGATCATGGCACGGGCGTCGCCGAAACGTCCCATCTTCTGGTACGCCAGGATGGTCTTGATAATCGCCATCCAGTAATCCGGCTTCAGTTCAATCGCACGACGGCAATGCTCCACACCCTGCCGGTTGTCTCCCGTCAGAAAGCAGCAGACCCCGAGGTTGTGGTGGGCGTACGGATTCGACGCGTCGATCGAAAGTACTCGGCGAAATTGGTCGGCCGCCGTGGACGGCTTCTGCAGCCGCAGCAGGCAGTTGCCAAGCTGCATGTGGGCGTCTCGATTGCCCGGCTCCTCCTGGACGGCTCGCGTCAGATGAACTCGGGCCTCCTTGTAGCGCCCCAGCTTCAAATATGCGGTTCCGAACTGCAGTGCCAGCCCGGGGTACGCCGACTCTTTCTCGGCGACGTTCTCGAACTCACGGATGGCGCCCTCCGGGTCGTCCGCCAGCAACTGCAGTTGACCCAACGCAAAATGCGCCCCGACGTGGTCCGGCTCGAGCTCGATCACCTGGCGAAACTTCAGCGTGGACCGATCCACATCTCCGGCCTCCGCCAGCATCTCTCCCATGTCGAACAGCAGGTCTGTATCGCCCGGATCTTCGCGAATTGCTTCTACGTAATACTCCTCCGCCTTCGCCAGTTCACCCAATCCACGATACGCCCGCGCAATCAGGCCTTTCACCCGCTCGTATTCCGGATCGATCTCCAGTACCCGGTTCCAGCAGAAAATGGCACGCTCGAAGTGCCCCCGCTCAGCCAGAGACAGAGCTACGTGGAAAAAGCAGTGAGGACAGTCGGCCTTGAGCTGCTGGGCCGTATAGAACATCTCCTCCGCCTTGTCGTGGCGGCCGAGCTCGGCAAATACCGAGATCTGATAGCAGTACCCCGGCTCAAAATCAGGGTAAAGCTCGTTAACGCGGGCAAACTTGGTAAGCGCTTCCGATAGCCGGCCGATGCGCGCCAAGTCGATCGCCAGCAGTATCAGCAGTTCCCGGTCGTTCTCCGCTAGCTCCAGCGCTTCCCGATAGGCCTCGATTGCCTCCTCGTATTTCTCCAACTGGTCGAGCAGATATCCGCGCTGACCCAGCCATGAGGCGTTGGTCGGGTTCACTTCCAAAGCGGCGTTAATCTCGGTAAGCGCCTCCTCCCATCGCCTAGCTTCGGACAGTTGCTGGGCGCGTTCCGCTCGCCGCTCTGCGTCAATCCATTCGTTCATCGCAACCGTCAGCCGATCCCCCCACCCGAAGCGTGCTCCTGGGCCACTGCCAAGGTATGGAGATTCTATCGCCCTTATCGGACACCAGCAACCGCGTCCGCCAATGCGCGCCGTCGCCCATCCCCCGAATTATAGCGTATACGACACCAACGTTCCCGAATAGCTCGGGAGGTTGACCCATCCACTTACCACTTTACAATCCGCGGCAGGCCAACGCGGATGACTCCGGGAGCGTTTCGTTGAGAGTCGCGATAACAGGCCTCCCAATGTCCGGTAAGACGACCCTGGCGGCCGCCGCAACAGGGGTCATGCCGGCCCCCTCGGGACCGCCCCAAGTCCACCACTCGATTGTCAAGGTCCCCGATCCTCGCCTGGACGCAATCTCAGCCGTCTACACCTCCCGGAAATTGATCGAAGCAACCCTTGAGTTCATCGACATCCCCGGCGTATCGCTGGCGGACCACCACGGGCAGGAGGAGCTGCGGAGATTCCTGCCCGAGATGCGCCAGGCAGACATGCTGCTGGCCGTCGTACGCGCCTTCGACGATGCAACGGTGCCCGCCTATCGCGATCGCATCGACCCCCAAGCCGACCTCAGGGAAATCTCCGAGGAGCTTCTCTTTGCCGATTTCGATACAATTACAAAACGGATTGAAAAACTTGAAAAGTCGCTGCGCAAGCCCGCCCCCTCCCAGGAGGAGGACAAGCGTGAGCACGCCCTCTTGTGCCTCTGCCGCGATGCGCTGGAGGACTCCCAGCCGGTCTCAACCGTGCTGAAAACCGACGAGGACAAACGCATGGTCGCCAGCTTCGGCCTGCTCACGCTCAAACCGCTGCTGGTTGCCTACAACGTTTCCGAGAACGCCGCGGCCGGTCCCGGTCACCCGACTCCTCCGGGCACCGCCGGGGCGCTGAGTATCTGTGCCCGGGCGGAGTGGGACATCGCCCAGCTTGAACCGGCAGACCGGCCCCCGTTCCTGACCGATCTCGGCGTCGAGGAGCCGGCCGGCCAGCGCCTTATCCGCCGCTGCTACGACGCGATGGGCCTGATCTCGTTCCTGACGATCGGTGACAAGGAAATCCGTGCCTGGACGGTCCGGCACGGGACCGACGCGCTCGAAGCGGCGGATAAGATTCACAGCGACATGGCCCGGGGATTCATTCGAGCCGAGACAGTGGCCTTCGATGACTTCGTCGAGGCCGGCGATCTGAAGGCGGCGAAGACGGCCGGGAAGGTGCGGCAGGAAGGTAAGTCCTACGTCGTTCAGGATGGCGATATTATCCACTTCAAGTTCAACGTGTGAGCAGCGAGGAGGTTGCCGATGTCAGTCTTGCTCGAGTTTTCGATGTCGCCCCTGGATAAGGGGACATCGCTCAGCCCATACGTCAGCAGGAGCCTGGAGATTATCGATCGAAGCGGCCTGCCCTACCGCCTGAACCCCATGGGCACGGTCATCGAGGGTGAATGGGATGAATGCCTCGGCGTCGTGTCTGAGTGTTTCAAGGCCATGGCCGGTGATTGCGAGCGTGTGAGCTGTTCGATCAAAATCGACTACCGCCAGGGCCAAAGCGGCCGCCTGGAGTCGAAGATCGCGAGCATCGAGAAGCAGCTTGGACGAAAACTCAAGACGTAGGCGCGTTCGAGATCGACATGACGGAATCAGTCTCACATGAATGAGTCGCCCAAACCCGATCCGGCCGCTGCCGCCGTTGCCCGGATTCCCAGCTGCCTTGCGATCTTGACCGCCTCGCACAAAGGGGAATCGACCGGCATGCTGGCAAGCTGGGTCCAGCAAGCATCGATGTCGCCGCTGATGGTCAGCGTATGTGTGAAACGGGGTCGTCCCATCGAAGCGATCGTGGACGCGTCCGGGCGGTTTCTGCTGAACATCCTGGGTGAAGATTCCACGACGCTGCTGAAACACTTCGCGGCCGGGTTTGCCCCGGGCGAGGATGCTTTTGAGAACCTGCAAATCCACCAGGAAGACGCGGGCGTCAGAATCGAAGCCGCGATCGCCTGCATCGGGTGCCGAGTCGTCGCGAAAACCCCCGCGGGAGACCATTTCCTCTATGTCGCGGAGGTGATCGACGGCAGTTGCGACGAAGCCGCTCGACCCTTCGTTCACCTGCGCAAGACAGCGCGTAGCTATTGAGCCCCTTGGACGACGTCCCGCCGACGAGTTCAGGCGTTATGTGCGTAAAAGAGGCGTGCGGCACCCTGTAAAGTATTGGCGCGGTCAAAGGGTGCCGCAGCGAGTGGAAGACTTTGGTTTTTTAGGGGCGAAAATCAGACCCCGTGGACCGCCCTCCAGGCGATCAGCCTTGATAAGGCAATATTTGGCCTACTCCTTATTCTATCCTTCGGTGTTGGGAAGTCCACCTCCCGGCGAGCCAAAAATCTTTAGTCGCAGATCCGGTCGCCGCGTGATTCTCATCGGCCAAATGAACGGGCGAAAACAAGCCAATCTGCACTGCGAGGAAAAGCGCCGATGACTCAAACCTCGACCCCGAAATGCCCGAAACGCCAACCCAGACAAGTACCAGACATCCAAGACCGGACATCTTACGTGCCGCGCTATCCTCGCCATCAGTAATATTACCATAACTGCTTGGCTGGCAAAAGCATAAAATCCGAAAAAAGTCCGGCGCCTACCGAAATCACAGGGGGCTCTCCCGTTCAAAGGCAACGAAGCCCCTCCGTCCGCAGAACCGCGCCCCTCAGCGTCTGTCACGATGCAACCTTAAGGCGTCGCGCCGCCTCGAGCAGACAACCCGCAACCGGCTCGCCGCGGTCGGTCGCGAATCGCCTGCGACGAAATTACACCCCCCAAACTCAAACATAGTTCGTCGCGGCAGGCGTCGGCCGTTGTCGACTCGCCAGCGCGCACGCCGTCCGGAAATCAGGGTTCCAAAGGTCCACCAGAATGCTGCGGTCGCGATGGCCGATGAAGTAACGAGCGGACTTCAGGCAGGCTGAATCGCCTTGGGAGGCCCACCACCGTGACCGCACCAGACAACGGGAAGGTTCTGCTGGTCGATGACGATCCGAGGCTGGCCTATATCCTATGCGCCCACCTGACAGCCGCCGGCCACGAGGTAACCAGCGCGCCCGATGCCGAGACGGCGCTCGAACGAGCGCGCACATTTCGGCCGGATCTGGTTGTTATGGACGTTGGTCTGCCAGGCATCGACGGGATCGAGGCCACCCGACGACTCAAGAGCAACCCTGAGACCGCTGACACGGCGGTCATCATGCTCACCGCCCGTAGCGACAGCGATCACGTCGTCATGGCCCTTGAAGCCGGCGCCCAGGAATACGTCGTCAAGCCCTTTGATGTCGCCGAGCTGCTTGCGCGTATTCGCACAGTCTTACGTCTGGCAAGGACCACCCGAGAGTTGGACGATCTGAATGGCCGGTTGGTGAGCGAGGTCGAGTCCCGCACGAGTCGCCTGCGCTCCCTGTACGACTTCACGCGCGCCCTCAACGAGGCCCGGACAGAGAATGAGATCCTCGATTTGATTCTCACAACCGTGGGGGAAGTCACCCGAAGTCGAAGGATCTCCGTCCTTCTGAAGGCCCCCGACGGGCAACACCTGGTGTGCAGGTGCGCCTCCGGCATCGCACCGAACACCGTGAAACGCATTCGCATCTCTTCGACCGACGGCATCGCCGGCAGGGTCTTTACCACGGGTAAGACATTCGTAGGCGGTGCCTATAACAACTACAGGGCCGCCGACGGACCGACCGCCACCAGTGACGGGGAAGCGTTTGTGAGCACGCCGCTCATCGCAACGTCGATCATGACGCGCGAGGAGCGGCTGGGTGTCCTGAGCATCACCGAGAAGGAAGGCGGCGGTGAGTTCTCAACCGAAGAGATCGAATGCATCCGCTCGATCGCCGATTCCGGAGCGATCGCCCTGCATAATCAGATGCGCCGCGAGCGACTGAACCGGTCCGTGGACGTCCTGCTGATGACCGTTGGACGACTCGCGGAATTCCGAGACAACGAAACGAGCAAGCACATCGAGCGCGTTCGCGAATACGCTCGTCTCCTGGCCACCGAATCGAAGCGGGCAAGCCGCTATAGCGAGCAAGTCACCGACGAGATGATCGAGAATATTTATCGAGCGGCGCCGATGCACGACATCGGCAAGGTCGGCATCCCCGACTACATTCTCTGCAAGCCCGACAAGCTGACGGACGAGGAGTACCGCCTCATGCAGGAACACTGCCGCATCGGGCGGGAAGTCGTGGAGTCGGCTGTCGCGCAGACCGGCCCGGTGCCCATCCTTACGATGTGCGCCACGATCGCCGCGAGCCACCACGAGAAGTGGGACGGCACCGGTTACCCGGAGGGGCTCTCTGGCGAGAACATTCCCCTGCCCGCTAGAATCATCGCTCTCGTCGACGCGTATGACGCCATCACCAGCAAGCGGCGTTACAAGGACGCAACCACGCACGAGCGGGCCGTCGAGATGATCAAGGAAGACGCCGGCACACACTTCGATCCGGAGCTGATCGAGCCGTTTCTGCGCTGTGCCGATCAATTCGATGAGATTCGCCGAATCAACGCAGACGAAGAGCTGTCGTTCACGCGGTCGTTGATCCCGGCGATCGTGTAAACAAAAGCCGTCAGTCATCAGCCGTCGCCCGTACCGCTCAAAAACAACACCTCCGGGGCGCCGATGATGCCGGAACACGCCGCCGATTCACCTGCGCTCGGCGCTTCGGTAAACTGCTTGGCCCGTTCCAGATCTTCAGCCTCAAACAGCATCACCACCAGGTCGGGATCATTTGTGTCGCGGAGGACGTGGAGGACGCGCAGCCCCGACGCCTTCTGAGCCTCTGCGCCGGAATCGAAAACGCGCCGCCACTGCTCGTAGTCTGCAACCTTGTGCTTGCACAAAAGATAGTACATGGATCCGGTCCTCTCCAGAGTGACTCGACGGACCAGTGATGACCACCGCCTTCCCCAGCGGTGCACACACCGCGGCGGCCAATGGCTGCCAGCGTAGCATTGCTCTTCCACGCCATAATAAACGACTTTGACGCTAACTTGACAGCCTGTTTGATGTTGAAAACATGCCCGAGTCGGCCGGACATAACGCCTCTGTAAAGCTGGCCCGTGCCCGTGCCTGACCGAGGCGGACGAATCGCACCGGAGACGTACGGACCGTTACCGTTGTCTCAACGGTGGAGCGCCTCCACGGCCGCACGCAACTGGCTGTCCATCAGGAGATGACGCGATGCCGTTGATTCTGCCGATTCCTCCATTCCGCCTCCGGCGGCCAGCCGCTCCAGTTCCATGCGACGCTCCAGAATCGCCGCTCGCTCGCCATCGCCAATCGGAACGAGCACATCCGGAACGACGCCCCAATCCCCCTCGACCGCGGCGCCGTCATCCTTGTGGATCATCCGCCCCCCGGGCAATTGATAGTGGGCCACCGTCAGGCAGAGCCCGGCCTCGCCGTTCTGAATCCTGATAAAGTCCTGAACGCTGCCTTTCCCGAACGTACGTTCGCCGACGAGCACCGCTCGTCCGTGGTCTTGCAAGGCCCCGGCCACGATCTCCGACGCGCTCGCCGACGCACCGTTCACCAGAATTGCCAGTTCCGCTCCCTCCAGAACCTGCTCGCCTCCGGCCGTGAACGTCCGGACCGCGCCCCAGCGATTGACCGTCCGCACAATCACACCGTCGCTGAGAAAACGATCGGCCATTGAGACCGCCTGGCCGACAAGGCCCCCGGGATTGAACCGCAGATCGATGATCAACCCACGAACCCCGACCAATCTCAGGTCGTCCAGCACGCGGTCAAGCTCCTCCACCATGCCCTCGCTGAAACGCGACACGCGCACGTAGCCAATGCCGTGTGCAGCATCAACGATATGGCTCCAACCGCCCGTGCCGTCGATCGCAAAGCCGCCCACCGACCGTCGCTGCACCGCTGCTCGGTTCACCGCCAAGACGATTCGTTCATCGCCACGCTGGATGACCAATCGAACGGTGGTGTCCGGCTCCCCCACCAGCAGCCCCTCCACTTCGAAAACCGAAAGATCTTCGCATGAGCGCCCATCGACCGCGTGAATCACGTCGCCGCCCCGCACGCCGGCCTCGAACGCCGGCCCTGATTCCATCGGAGCAATCACCACGGCCCGTCCGCCCACCGCCCCCAATTCCACCCCAACGCCCACATACCGGCCCGTCGTGCGCCGGCGAAACGCCTGCATCTCGTGCGGCGCAACGTAGCCGCTGTAGGGATCAAGCGCCCGCAGCATCCCGCGGATCGCCCCATCGACCAGGGCCCGCGAGCGAGTCGGCCTCATGTATTCCCGCCGAACCAGGGCATCTACCTCGATCAGCGGCGCATACGTTCGATACATCGAGTCCTGCGCGGCAATCATGGGCGTCAAACCATAGAACATCACCCCGATCACCACGACCATCCCCACCCAGATCACACCCCGCTTGAGCATAAGCACCTCCGGAAGCCGGCAAACCCGATCGGGCCTCGCCAACGCAAGTTCTATCGACCGACACCGCAAAGGCCGTCAACCGGCAGTGGTCACAGATCGCAACGAACACGGCCGATCCAAACTCTACGCGTGGTCATTCGCGCGCCCCTTGCGTGACGAGATCGACTTATCGGAACGGAGGCCGGCCGCAGGAATTCGCCGCCTGCCAGGTGCGAATCACTGCTTGATGCGACAACAGACGACTCGTGAGGCAGGTTCGGGGGTGCGCTCGGCCGTGTGTCGCTGGGAAAACGCCGTCGCGCTCACGTAGGTGCCATTGTCGAACTACCCGTGGGCAAGCGGCACACCCGGCTCGTCGTCGAGTACGTCCTGCACCGCCGATCGGCGACGTGTCCAAGCGGCGTCAGAGCAGCCCGTCGGCCAGCTCCTCCCAACGACCCTTCAATTTCCTCATCACGCGGTGCTTGGCCACGTACAACTGGTTCGGCGTGATGCCCAGCCGCTCCGTGATCTGCTCGATCGGGAGCTCGCGAACGACATAAAGCTCGAAAGCCTCAAATGTCACGGGCGAGATTTCGTTGCGAATCAAATTGAGGCAGTACAAAAGATGGGTTCGATTCCAGTTCCGCTCCCAGAGCAACTGAGGGTTCCCCTCGCGCTCCTGGGGACGCGAGAGATCCGCCGTCCGCGCTGGCGCCTCCCGCTGGCGGCGTTTCAATTCGTCGGCGACCATGTGATCAATCATGCCCCGAAGCCACCCGCGGAAGCTGGCCCGGCGCTCGAACGTGCGCAAACGCTCGGCCACGGTCGCCATGCAGCCTTGAGCCACCTCCTCGGCGGCCTCGGCCGTCAGCCCCCGCGCCCGTGCGTATTCTACCAGCAGCGGCCGATAAAGACGGTCGAATTCCTCCCAGGAGGGACCGTCCGCAAAATCCTTGACCCGCCGCAACAGGCTCGAGCGCGTCTGCGACACTTCGAATCAACCCCGGGGACCACAGAAGACACGACCAACTGTCAACAGTTTACGCGAGACCAGAATCGAGTGACAGCGTTTTCCCTCATTTGCGAGCTTTCAGGTCGGTCATCCTTTCGGCGGGTGCCCCCTGGCAACATGCCTGCGCACGTGCCTGCGGGGGTGTCATGGGCAAGCGCAGCCGCCAACGGCGCCGGACCTTGCCCGTGCCGCCGCCGGACCGGAAGAGCATCGGGTGCGCTGGGTGCCACTGGCAGCTTGCCTGCCAGTGCCTTTCCCACCGGGCGGTGCACCGGCGATGGCTCGCGCAGACAAAATGCAGGTGGCGACCAGGGTCGAATAAAGTGAAGGTCTCAATTGCTCCGGCTGTTTGCCTCCGCGGTAAGTGCGTCGTTGTGGCCGTCGCCCGCCGCCGCCACACTCTGATCGCCAACGTCGCTCGTGGCCGAACGGGGTCGGCGCTCCTTACGTTTCACAAACGGGATTCGCAGCCGGTAGGCGCCTTCCTCGAGCCCGCTCTCGATCGAGAAACCGGTTTTGTGGAAAACACGCAGCATCCAGGCATTGTCCAGCAGCACGTCAGCCGTAAATCCCGCAATCCCGTGCATCTGAGCAGCCTCGACCAGCGTATCCATCAGAATCGAACCGATCCCACGACCCTGGTGATCGTCGCGAACGAGAAAGGCTGCATCGGCGAAGTTCGTGCGCGGATCCTTGCTGTAGTGAGCGATCCCGATTGCTTCGGCGTCGGCGCCCGCCGAAGTCAGCACAACGATCGCCATATCCGCCTCGTAGTCCACGCGAAGGAACTCCTGCAGCTTCTCGTGAGGCAGCGACTTGATCTGTCTGAAGAACCGGTGGTGCACCGACGCGTCGGAGAGCTTGTAGAACATATCACGGAGCAGCGGCTCGTCGGTAAGCTTCAGCGGCCGCATGAAGGCCCGGCCGCCGTCCCTGAGATCGATCCAACGCTCGAACTGCTCGGGGTAGGCCGGCGCCTCGATACGCGGCTCGACCTGATCCAGGTAGACAATTTTCCGTACTTTGGCTTCCGACACCAGCCACGGGCGGAACTTCGGATGCGCAATTTGTATCAACGCCAACGCCCGCTCCCGCATCGTCTTGCCGTGAAGATATGCGGCACCGTACTCGGTCACGACGTAGTGGACGTCGCCCCGACTGGTCACGACGCCCGCGCCCTTCTTGAGATAGGGCACAATCCGGGAGATGGTGCCGTCCGACGTGGTCGACGGCAGCGCGATGATCGGCTTGCCGCCTTTGGACCGCGCCGCCCCGCGTGTGAAATCCACCTGCCCGCCGATGCCACTGTAGAACATGACGCCCAGCGAGTCCGAGCAGACCTGTCCGGTCAGATCCACTTCGATCGCCCCATTGATCGATATCATCTTGTCGTTCTGAGCGATGACGAACGGGTCGTTCGTGTATTCGGTCGGATGGCACTCGACCATGGGGTTGTTGTCGATGAATTCGTACAGCTTGCGCGAGCCGAGAACGAAGCTCATGACCAGCTTGCCGCGATGAAGCGTCTTGCGGGAGTTGTTGATCACACCTTTTTCAACCAGCGGAATCACCCCGTCGCTGAACATCTCGGTGTGAATGCCCAAGTTCTTGAAACCGTCGAGGTAATTAAGGACGGCGTCCGGAATCGTCCCGATCCCGAGCTGAAGCGTGGCGTCGTCCTCAACCAGGTTGGCGATGTGCCGTCCGATTCGCTGCGACAGCTCGTCCGGTGTGCCCTGCGGCGCCTCCAGAATGGGCACGTCGCTGGGAACGAGCATGTCGATGTCGCGCACGTGGATGAAACAATCACCCAGGACCCGTGGCATCCGCGCGTTCACCTCGGCGATCACGACCTTCGCCGACTCCGCCGCCGACTTGACGATATCGCAGGAAACGCCATAGCTGCAGTACCCATGGGCATCCGGCATGCTGACGGAGATCAGCGCCACATCCACAACCGAACGGTGATTTCGAAACAACTCCGGAATCTCCGACAGGAAGATCGGCGTGTAGTCAGCACGTCCCTCGGCCACGGCATTCCGGACGTTGGGCCCGATGAAATAGGCGTTATGGCGAAACTGCGTCCCTAACCGAGGCTCGGCATATGGTGCGAGACCAAGCGTCATGATGTGAACGATTTCGGTGTCGGACAGGTCCTGGCGGTCGGCGAGCGCCTTGACCAACGTCTGCGGCTCTCCTGCCCCGGAGCCGATGAAGACCCGTTGTCCGTGCCGGACACAAGCGACGGCCTCTGCAGGCTTCCTCACCTTATCGCAGTATCGCTGCTCCCAGTCTCCATTGTCGTGAACGCGCATCCCGCAACCCCTTTCACACGGATCTCGGCCTCATCGCCAAAGCCGAATCCCTGCGGTCAGCTATCAGGCAGCGTGCCAAGCCAGCTTCCTGCCGCAAGGATTCACGTCAGAATTAACCATCGCTTGGACCTGACCGGGAGAAACGAATGCCGATGGGTGTATTCCGTCGCAAAAGCCGTCTCCTCCTTGCCACCTCAAAGGGCGCAACCTGTGCCCCTCAACAAGCCATAAGCGAATTCGCCGTCGTTTTTCCCATTCCGGAACCGTGCCCGACCAGCGCGACTGCCCCGGATGGCACGTCATCGCCCGTTGGCACGGAGCTTGCCTAAATCGATTTCAGGGAAATGCCTTGGCGCCGGCCGGGGCCAACAATCGGGCTGGACAGTGCATCCGCGCACCAATGCACTTGAATGAAGGGTTTTCAGTGATGCCGGAATTATTGCTGGGTGACGAGGCGGTAGGGCTGGGAGCGATCCATGCCGGAATCTCCGGAATGTTCGCCTACCCGGGCACGCCCTCGACCGAGATCTTCGAGTTCGTGCAGGAACGAACCAGCGGCGACGAAACAGTCGCCGCACGTTGGTCCGCCAACGAAAAGGTGGCCTACGAAGAAGCCCTGGGCATGTCGTTCGCTGGCAAGCGGGCGCTCGTCTCAATGAAGCACGTCGGCCTCAACGTCGCCGCCGACCCGTTCATGAGCTCCGCCCTGACCGGCGCGAACGGCGGGCTGGTGCTGGCCGTAGCCGACGACCCGGGAATGCACTCCTCCCAAAACGAGCAGGACAGTCGCTTCTACGCCCACTTCGCCCAACTACCCATGTTCGAGCCGGCAAACCAGCAGGAAGCGTACGACATGACCCGGGAAGCGTTCGAACTGTCCGAACGCCTGCGGCTCCCGGTGATCGTACGGCTGGTCACGCGCCTGGCACACAGCCGTTCGAATGTCAGGATCAAGCCCGAGACCGACGCGATTCCGCTCGAACGCGTGACGAACTGGAGGGAATGGACGCTCCTCCCGGTGAATGCCAGGCCGCGGTTCCGGCATCTGCTGGATATGCAGCCCACCCTGCTGGAGCACGCCGAGCAGTCGGGCTACAACCAACTGGAGCTCTTCGGCCCCAAGGGCGTGATCGCTGCCGGACTGGCACACAACTACGTGTGCGAGGCCCTCGGCACTGCGCACCGCCATTCGATCCTCAAGATCGGCGTCTACCCACCGCCGGTCTCATTGATCCGGCGGTTGATGACGCACTGCGAGGAAGTCCTCGTTGCCGAAGAGGGCTATCCGCTCATCGAGGACCGGCTGCGCGGATTCCTCGGTGTCCCCGGCAAGTCCATCCGCGGGAAACGCGACGGCGCAATACCGCTCGACGGAGAGCTGAGCGTGGATTCGCTGCGAACCGCACTGGGTCTCGCGCCGCTCGAGGCCAGAACGCCCTTGCCCGATGTGCCGGGGCGCCCGCCGCAGTTGTGCAGCGGCTGCCCGCATTGCGATACGTTCAAGGCCATGAACGACGCGACGGCCGGAGGCGTACGACCATACCTGTTCAGCGACATCGGTTGCTACACGCTGGGCGCATTACCCCCGTACAACGCGATCGAAACGTGCGTCGATATGGGGGCGTCGATCTCGATGGCCCTCGGAGCGGCCAAGGCCGGAGCCCACCCGGTGTTGTGCACCATCGGGGACTCCACCTTCATCCACTCGGGTATGACCGGCCTCATCGGCGCCGCCACCGAAGACGCCAACATGACGGTGATCATCCTGGACAACGGGACCGTCGCGATGACCGGCGCCCAGGAGGTGTTCGTCACGGGCGAAGAGCTGATGCGCGTGATCCGCGGCCTTGGCGTGAACGAGGAACACCTCCACCACTTCGTGCCGAAACCCAATCGCCATGACCAGTTCAACGAACTGATTCGTCGCGAAATCAACCACCGAGGCCTCTCCGTCATCGTGTCGCACCGTCCCTGCATCCACCTGAAACGGCGGGAGGTCCGCCGGGCGGAAACCGAAGAAGCCGCGGTTTCATGATGGTCTGAACCATGAAATACGACATTATCCTCGCGGGCGTGGGCGGACAGGGCATCCTGACCATCGCCCACGCGCTCTCCCTGGCGGCCGTACGCCGCGGAATGAACGTCAAACAGGCCGAGGTCCACGGCATGGCCCAGCGCGGTGGAGCCGTCCAGTCCCACCTGCGCATCTCCGACCAGCCGCTGCACAGCGACCTCGTGCCGATCGGCGGCGCCGACCTGATCCTGTCCGTCGAACCGCTCGAGGCCCTGCGCTATGTGCAGTACCTCAGTGAAGAGGGATTGATCGTTTCAAACACCGCGCCTTTCGTGAATATCCCGAATTACCCCCCGGTCGAGGACGTGCTCGACCGCGTAGCGTCCAGCGGGCCGCACGTGCTGGTCGAACTCGACCGGTTGGCCAAAGCGGCCGGCTCGATCCGGGCCGCGAACATGGTCATGCTCGGCGCGGCGACGAGTCTGATGGCGTTCCACGCCGAAGACCTCAATGCGGTGATCGCCGAAATGTTCGCCCGCAAAGGTGACAAGATCGTCGAGATCAACCAGCGGGCGTTCCTCTTCGGGCAATCCGCAGCGTCGTCCTACCTTGAAGGACTGCGAAGCGGCGGAACGCCTCGAACGGTCCGCAGATGGATCGAATCCACTCCGCCCGAGCAGCTTTCGCAGAAGCTTCGTCCCGACCCGAGTGTGCTGGGGCTGGCCGGTGAGAGCGCCCAATTGTCCTCTGCCGAAACCCAGGCAATCGCCCAGACCATCGATGCTGTCGAGGCACAGGGCCGCAGGCGTCTCTATGAGCACGAAGTATACAGCCTCGTCGAACTGGTGGGCGCCATTTCCGCACCACGACACGTTCTGCTCAAGCCCGGTGAAGAGATCACGGCCGACATGCTGCAGCACTTCCCGGGCGACAAGGTCGTGCTCAAGGTCGTCGCGCCGGATGTCGTGCACAAGACCGAGGCCGGCGCCGTCGTGTTCGTGCCCAACGACCCCGACACCGTCAATCGCGAAGTCACCCGACTCATCAAAGAACAGAAAAAGGATGGCGCTCAGGTCGAGGGCGTGCTCGTCGTCGAATTCGTCCGCGCAAGCTATACGGGCTTCGGAAACGAATTATTCGTTGGTATCCGATCCTCGCGCGAGTTCGGCCCCATCATCGCCGCTGGCTTGGGTGGCGTCGATACGGAATACCTGGCTGTCAAGATGAAGCCCGGAATGGCCGTGGCCAAGGCCCTTGCAGCCGATACCTCCGCCGAGGAATTCTTCGAACTGTTCCAGGCGACCGCAGCCTACGACGTGCTGGCCGGCAGGGTGCGCGGTCACCGGCGGATCGTTTCGGACGGAGAGCTCCTCCGCTGCTTCCGCATGTTCATCGCCATCGCCCGCAAGTTCTGCGTGGACCGAGGCGAAGAAGGCGCCGGTCTGCAGGAACTCGAGGTCAACCCGTTCGCATTCGCCAACCAGCGCATGGTGCCGTTGGACGGCCGGGGACGGCTCGGCCCGTTGGCGAAACCCGTGCCCGCCCGCCCCCTCGCAAGAGTCGAATCGTTGCTGCAGCCGCGCTCCATCGCGGTCCAGGGCGTTTCAGCGAAACGCGCCAATTTCGGCCGAATCATATTAAAGAACATCAAAGAGTCCGGCTTCCCGGTCGAACACCTCTACGTCATCAAGGACCAGAGCGAGCCCATCGACGGCGTTCAATGCGCGCCGAGCGTCACCCAGGTGCCTGAACACGTCGACCTCCTGGTCATCGCCACCGCGGCCGATACCATGCCCGAGATGGTCGACGAAATCTGCTCCAGCGGCCACGTCTCGTCCGTCATCGTGATCCCCGGCGGCCTCGGAGAAAAAGAGGGCACCGAAACGACCGAGGCCCGCCTGCGCGAACGGATCATCGAATCGCGAAACCTGCCCTCCGGCGGACCGATCTTCCTTGGCGGAAACTGCATGGGAATCGTGTCGCGCCCGGGCCGCTACGACACGTTCTTCGTCCCCGAAACGAAACTCGATCCGCGGCGGGACGCCAAACCGCGGCGGGCCGCCCTCATCTCCCAGAGCGGCGCGTTCGTCATCACCCGCATGAGCAACCTCGGCTCGCTCGACCCGATGTTCGCGATCTCGATCGGCAACCAGGTGGATCTGACCATCTCGGACATGCTGCGGGCCGTTGGCGAACGCGACGACGTCGACTGCATCGGCGTCTACGTCGAAGGCTTCAGAGACCTCGACGGACTCGCCTTCGTCCGTGCCGTCGAATCGGTCACCGCGGCCGGCAAGGTGGTCGTGTTCTACAAGGCCGGACGCACGCCGGCGGGCAGATCGGCCACCGTCGGGCACACCGCGTCCGTGGCGGGCGATTACGACGTCTGCGACGCCGCAGTAGGCCAGGCCGGTGCCATCGTCGTGGACACCTTCAAGGAATTCGAGCAGCTCATAGAGCTTGGTACAGCGCTGCACCGGAAGCCTGTGCGCGGACGACGGATCGCGGCCATCAGCAATGCCGGCTACGAATCGGTGGGCATGGCCGACGCCATCCGCGGGCAACGCTACCTGATCGAAATGCCGCAGCTCTCACCGGAGACGGCCGATCGCCTCCAGGAAACACTCGCCGAATACCGGCTGCACACACTGGTCAACGCGCGCAACCCGCTCGACCTGACGCCCATGGCCACCGACGATGCGTACGAGGCGTGCGTCCGCGTAATGCTGGCCGATGACGAGATCGACGCGGTGGTCGCGTCATTCGTGCCCCTGACACCTGCGATGCTCACGACGCCCGAGGAACTGAAAAAGTCCGGCTCCCTCGCCGATCGCCTGCCTCAAGTGTTCCGGGAGGCGGACAAGCCCGTCATTGTGGTCATCGATGCAGGCCGCATCTTTGACCCGCTTGCACTCGCGATTCGCGATGCGGGCATCCCCGTCTTCCGCACGAGCGACCAGGCCATCCGCTCACTAGGCCGCTACCTGTGCCACCGAAGCCCGAAACTCCAACCGGAGCAGCCCGAGCCGCCGCCCGCCGGCGGAAAACCCCAACCAACCGAAGCCGCAACACGGTAGTAAAGTGTTGGCCGCAGCAAGTGCCTTTTCCGAGCCGCGCCCGTAAGGAAGCGGTCCGCGTGGGCGCCACGCCCACCCATCAGAGCCGGCATCGCCGGCAACCCGTCCGACCCCGCGCCGCAGCCGCCAGATGCCATGCCCACGCTTGCGTGCGCATGCTGAATCGGATGGAGCTTATCTCCTCGCGCACGAGTGCCACAGGCAACTTCCCTCCCAGCATGGCCGCACGGGTGCCACTGGCGGCGTGTACGTGTCTAGCGTGCTGACGAGGGTGCCCGCCAGTGTGAACGGCATGACGCGTTGACACCAAACGCCCCCACGCTAGGCTAAGATGGCCTTTCCGGGGCCGTAGCTCAATCGGGAGAGCGCCTGGTTTGCAACCAGGAGGTTGGCGGTTCGAGCCCGCTCGGCTCCATCTTAAGACGTGCCCTGACACTTGATGCTCACCGCCCGGCTTACGCCGTTGTCATGATCTGGACACCCCGCCTTCAGGCAGCCTCATTAGATAATGAACGTATGGACCGTGCGTACCGGTCCCACCGGAAAGGACCGCGATGCGGAGATGGGCGAAAATGGAATGGGGCGAGGTTCAAAGCAACTGGGACGAGATGAAGGACAAAATCCAGAATCGTTGGGAGAAACTGACCGACGAGGATCTGAAGGCCATCGCCGGAAGACGCGATCAACTCACGGACAAGCTGGCAGAGACCTATGGCATCACCAAAGGAGAGGCTGACCGGCGGGTCGATGCATTCTGCGCCCAATGCACGCCCTGAACCAGCGTCGCGTGATCAAACTCCCCGGCCTGAATCCGGCAGAGCGTGCACACGCCGAAAGCACGCACCTTACATAGGGTAAATCGACCGCATGTCGAGCCGGGTGCCGCGGGCAGGCCGAGCGACCAATCACGGCCCTGCTTACCCGTGCCCTTCCCCCGGTCCCGTGGCAGCACAGGCGGACGGGTCCGCACTCGGTGCGACCAGGCTGGCACGCCCGCGTGCCCGTCGCGCGCAAGCGTGACGACACATGGGCGTCGCCGCGCACGACTACCGCCGCCGTAAAAAACCTCGTCTGCGTTACACGGTTTTCATGCCGCAGACAGCTTCCCTTCAGGCACATCCGTAAATCTGATCATGAGGAGATCGCGCGTCGCGGTCCAACACGCAATCCGAACGCTGGAGGTTCACCAAAAATGGACTGGAACGAGATTCAGAACAACTGGGACGAATTCAAGGACAAGATCCAGAAACGCTGGGACAAGCTGACCAACGAGGACCTGCAGGCCATCGCCGGTAAACGCGATCAACTCACCAGCAAGCTGAAGGAAAAGTACGGAATCGGCGATCAAGAGGCGGAGCAGCGGGTCGACGCCTTCTGCGACCAGTGCTCTCCCGCGACGAGAGGGACCTGACCGAAGTCTGCCCATCCGGGGAGGGCGTGCCCGAGTCTGCAGTATTTCGCAGAAACCACGGTAAGCCGTTGGCCGTACGTGTTCAGTGGGGCGCCACGGGCGAGATCCGGCGTCTGACACGCCGGAACTCGCCCGTACGTTTCTCCGATCCGGAAGCTTCATGCACGCATGCACGCAATCCGCCGCCCATGCTGCCGGATGAGGCGTGGACATAACGCAAGCTGTGACAAGCAGTTGCGCACGAGCACGAGTTCCGCACCGCGACACGGGCGCCGGGGTTGACTCAACAAGCCGTTCCCGATAACGCTTAACGCTCCGGAACGGCTGGAAGGAGGTTGGTCATGGGCGAACTCTCTCTGCAACACGCACGCGCAGCGGTCAACGCCGCGCTTGAAAAGTCGAACGAAATGGGGGTCAAGATGAACATCGCCGTCGTCGACGCCGGCGCCCATCTCAAGGCTTTCGCCCGCATGGACGGCGCCTGGCTCGGCTCGATTGACATCGCCGTCAAAAAGGCGCGAACGGCCCGCTTCTTCGATATGAACACCGGTGAGATCGGCAAACTCTCACAACCCGGGAGCGCACTGTACAATATCGAACACTCCAACGACGGGCTGATCACCTTCCCCGGCGGCGTGCCGATCCGGAATGGCTCCGGTGACATCATCGGCGCGATCGGCGTCTCGGGCAGCACCGTTGAAAACGATCACACGGTGGCCGAGGCCGGCGTCGCCGCCATCCAATAGCGACAACAACGTTCGAACGGATCGCCGCACTCGAGACGACGGACCGACGACGTCGTCGTACCGGAAAAGGCGTTCGTCTGACCGCCCTTGTCAGCGGCGCAGCCGTGACCTGCCCGTTCCACGCCGCCGGCGGACCAACATCTCGCGCACGACCAGGCCAGGCTTGCCGACGGCGATAGGTTCATCGAAATGCCCTTATGAGTTTCATTCGGCAGCGCTCGCGTCACCACCCGACGCGCCGAAGCGCTTCAGGATGTCAGGCAACTTGGCGCTGAATTCCGAGCGAGGCATCGTCATGGTCGCACCGGCAGACCCGGCGGCCTCGGCCAATTCGGTGTGAACGTGCGAATAGAAGGCGAGTCGCTCGGGCGCCGAGGGATGCGCCGCTGCGCGCCGCAGTGATTGTGTGGCCAGATCCTCCGGCAGACTCATATCGACGATCACGACCCGTACCTCGCCACCCGCGAGGACTTCGTCCAAAGCATCGAGCGCGGTGACGTTGTGAACGTCAATTCCGAGCGCTCGGCCCGTGCCGACAATTTTGCTCGAGAAGATGAGATCTCCGACTACTGCCACTGCGTCGGCCATTGGAAAAGTACTCCGCGTGTGTCGACCCGGCCACCGCTCCCCCCTCACATCCTACAAGCCCCACCCCATCGCGTCACGGATGGCGGAGGAACGGCGGCCTGACGGGAACGAAGGGCGTGATGCGTGAGGCCGGCCCGCGCTCCGATAACACGGCCCGCCAAGCGACTCATCGGCACAAGTTCTGCACGACACCGCAATCGCGCGTCGTGTGCGCCTCGCCCGATGTGGCGAAGATCGGATCAAAACGATAAGATTGGATCCATTCGAGCGCTGACGGAAATCCGCAAGCACGAACGTCGAACCTCGTGCTGTGCAATTTAGGGTCGGCCGTGGTCGATTCCTCGTACGATTGGCCGAACGGTCGGCGGACTCGAAAACCGCGGCCGCTCCCTCGGCTTCGTAGCGAAATCATCGGCCTTCGACGCGCGGGTTGAACGGCTGGCCTCGGCGCGTCTGCACGCGCCGGCGAACGACTGACTCTTATCGTGAACGGGCGGCAGAATGAGAAACAGCCCCGGCCGGTCAGGTGCCATTTTCGCAGCGCTTCTCTATGCGGCCACCGGCTTCGCTCACGAGACCGACCAGTACACCGTCCCGCTGGGCCGGCATTTCGCCGACCTGGGCCCCTACTTCTCTCAGGCCTTCTACAAGCGAATCCAGGCGGGGGCAGAGCGAGCAAACGCCGCTATTCGTGACGCCATCAACCGAGGCGCCCAGCCCGCACAGGTGCACAAACTCAAATCGCACACATCCCTTGTTCACGCCGTCCACGCCGAGTTCCCGAGCTTCGTCACCTACATTGAGGATCTCGACCGCATGGTTCGCTCGGAAACCATGAGCCGGCGCTACCCCGGGTACGTCGTCGCACACAGATCTCCCCACTCGATCTACGAGGAGTGCTTCCCGATCGATATCCGGGCGCTCTACAAACTCTGGCGCTCCGCCACCGTCATGATCGACGGCACCTACCTCGGTACCGACAAAATGGGCCATTTCGTCCATAACGGCTACTTCTACTACGTGGCGTACGATCGCGCCCTGGAGTCCGGAAAGACCAAAGAGGAAGCGATTGAAGCCGCGATCGAACTCGGCGCGGGGGCGAACCTCTTCCACTCCGAGCAGCGCCTCCTCGGATCCCTGACCTCGGGGGTCATCTCGAACGCCGATCTGGCCGCAAACTACGCGGGATTCAAGTTCTTCCTGAACCTCGCAGAGCCGGTCGCGGTGCGCGGGAGCGAACGACCGGCGATGCTCCGGCGGGTAGGCGAGTACTGGCAAATCAATGATTGGGTCAAAGTGAACTCCGGCTTCTTCACCGACTTGGTGACCGAACACTTCGACGAGGTGTTCAATCCCAATCTGTACACCTTCGGGCTCAAGACTCCCGTGCGGAGCGCCATCGAGAAGCGCTGCGACGTCGTACTCGACTGGTACACCGACGTCAACGGCGTACCGCAGGCAAGGGAGTTCTTCGAACAGGCTCAGGAGCGTACGCAGACTTACTACGGTGAAGACTATGGCCACCTCGGGCACGACGAACGGTGCGTCAGCATTGTGGACGTGTGCTTCGAGCCCAGACCGCACAACGAGAAAGATTCCCTGTCTCAAAGCAACGCCATCGCGGCATCGCCCCTGCACCACGCCGTCAATCAATGGGTTGAAGGCGAACCGCTGCACATCAACCCGGCCCAACTGGAATCAACGGACGAATTCGGCCGTACGCCGCTGCATTGGGCCGTCCGCGCAGGCCGCAGCCACGCCGTCGAGCGGCTGCTCGCCGCCGGGGCCGACGTGAACCGGCGAGACGTAGACGGCGAAACGCCGCTTCACCACGCCGTGCGCCTGGCCCGGCCGCAAGTCGTCAAGATCCTGCTGCAGAACAATGGCGACGTGGATGCACCCGCCCGATACGGCACAACGCCATTGCACCTCGCGGTGCGTGCGGACTCGCCCGCCATCGTGCAATACCTGATCGCGCACCATGCTTCGCTGGATGCCGCGGACCGCTTCGGCTGCACGGCCTTGCACGACGCTGCCGTTTTGAACGCCATCGAGGCGGCCCGCCTGCTGATCGCCGAAGGCGCCGACGTCAACGTCGAAGACAAACGCTCCGAGACCCCACTGCACAAGGCCTCACGTTCCGGACATGATCTCATCGTTTGCCTCTTACTTGACAACGGCGCGGAGTCGCCACCGGGAACACATGCACAAGCGTCCGAACCCCGTGAATGAGACCGGCCACCGCGATAAAGTGGACAAGCGCCTAGTCCTTGCTCTTGTCGCCGTTCTCGCCGGTGGATGTACAACGACCACGCCCATAGACACCTGGCAGGAGGAAGTCCGGCGCCTCACGCTCGACAACGACGGCTTGAACCTGGACGAAATACGCCTCCTGCCGGAACGCGGCGCGCCGACGCGGCTCCGGCCGGCCCCGATCATCATAGGATGTCAGGCCGCTGACTCGCCCTTCGCGTCGGACAGGCGCGAGGCCATCGGAGTCCTCGTAGACGTATGGCCCCACGAGTCGCGAGAATGGCTCGTGTTTATGCTCGGCATCATCCGAAATGAAACGAGCTGGCGCTACAACCCCCAACGGTGCCCGGTGATCGAAGACATCCGCCCCGTGGGACTTGCGTTCGAAGCAGACGAACCCGAGTGGATCGTGGGGCCGGCGAACCCCGAGGCCTTACGGCGATACAGCTTGACTGATCGCCAAGGCCGTTCAGACGATCCGGGAAGCCCTGGACTAAATGTACGGGGTTTCCCGCGCGTCTCCGACGCGTTTCGAATCACTGAGGCCATCGGCGGATTGGACCTCTGCGAGGCCCGCACCGGTGCGTGCTGGAACCTGCCCTTACCCGGACCCTCTTCCGCCCGCGGGTCGCCGAACGGGCGCTCGTTTGGCCCCCACGGCCCCGGCGGCAGGGGTGACAACCGGCTCGATAAAGATGAAAATGAACACGACGAGGACGATGCTGCTCATCGCGCTGCGTACGGGGGTGGGCTCGACTCTCAAGCCCCCTGCACGATCTCGATCCTCGGGGCGTTGTCTGGACGATCGCCGCGGAGTTGCTTTCGCTGATGTAGTGTGCTAACTTCGCGGAGGCACTATTCAAGACCGTAGCGTTTCCGTGTCGCCCTTTCGGCTGCACACGGGGCGTCATAGACTGGTCCCTCTGGCATCTGCGTAAAGGAGTAAATGCATGTCGACACTGAAAGAAGTTCTTGCGGCGAAGATTCCCGGGTGGCGAGAGGAGATCAAGGACATCGTGGCCAACCACGGCGACAAGGTGATCTCGGAAGTCACCGTCGCGCAGGCGTACGGGGGAATGCGCGGCGTCAAGTGTATGATCTGCGACACCTCCGTTGTGGACCCCGACAAGGGGCTTTCGATTCGGGGCACCCCGATCAGCGAACTGAAGGACCGCGCGCCGGCGGAGTTGTTCTTCCTTCTTTGCACCGGGGAACTCCCCGACGCAAAAGCCCTCAAATCACTCCAGGATGACCTGCGGGAACGCTCCGAGGTGCCCGAATACGTCTGGAAGGTGCTCTATCAGTTGCCAAAGGACACGCACCCGATGAAGATGATCAGCACCGCCATCCTTGTGCTCGAACGCGAGTCCGTGTTTCGGCAAAAGTACACCGAAGGACTGCGCCGAGAGGACTACTGGGAGCACGTCCTTGAGGATTCACTGCAGTTGATCGCCAAACTGCCCGCCCTGGCCGCCGCAGTGTACCGAATCCGATTCGACAAGGGCGAACCGCTTAAACTCGACCCCAGTCGCGATTGGGGAACCAACTATGCCCACTTGCTCGGCATCCCCGACCCCACCGGAGAGTTCGCCAATCTCATCAAGCTCTACCTCACGCTCCATTGTGACCACGAAGGCGGAAACGTCAGCGCGTTCACCTGCCATGTTGTCGGCTCCGCCCTTTCGGATCCCTACTACGCCGTCTCCGCCGGAATCAACGGCCTTGCCGGACCATTGCACGGGCTGGCCAACCAGGAATGCGTCCAGTTCGTCATGGGAATCCGGGACCAGTTCGGCGGCATCCCCACCGCCGAGCAGCTCGAAAAGTTCACCTGGGACCGCCTCGAAAGCGGCAAGGTCATCCCCGGCTATGGACATGCCGTTCTGAGATCCACCGACCCGCGCTTCACCGCACTGCACGAATTCGGCGTCCGCGTGTGCCCGGATGATCCGCTGTTCGGCATCGTCAATCTTGGATTCAAAGTGATACCGGAGGTGCTCAAGAAGCACGGCAAGGCCAAGAACCCCTATCCCAACGTGGACGCGGCCACCGGCTCCCTGCTGCACCACTTCGGCCTTACGGAGCTGACGTATTACACGGTCGTTTTCGCCGTCTCCCGAGCGCTGGGTATGCTCTCCCAGCTCATCATCAACCGTGCGGTCGGAACGCCGATTACCCGACCCAAGTCGGTTCCGACCGACTGGATCAAGGCGCAAGTGGGCAAATAACCCATTGCGCCTAGCCCTTAGAAGTTGACATACCAGGGGTTGCCACGCCGGTCACCGCGCGGCACCCCCCACTTTTTTTGTGTGTGCAGGGGTTGTTCTAAATGGGGCGCCGGCCTGTCCGCTCGTACCATCGCAGCAGCGTTGGTGGGCGCATCGACTGTCTCATACCAATCCAGCACCTGGTCGCGGCTTGAGCTTCTTGCCGGGGCTTCGCGTTTCTCCCGGCAAACGCCCTCAGGCGCCCCGTACTTGCCGCCCTCGGGTCCTGCGCCAGACATATCCCATGAGAACCATGCCTGCCACGCTGAAAGGAAGCATGAAGTAGAACCACGCGGCCCAGCCCAAGGTCGTATGGGTCACGGTGTAGTCGATCAGCCGCCCCAGCGCCAGCCCCGCCACGGCCGCCCCGAAATACTGGAACGAGTCAATCACACCGGAGGCAAACCCGGCCATCTTGCGCCCGCCGAGGTCCATCGCAGCCGCCGTGCCGAGAATCGAATGCGTCGAATTGCACGTGAAAGCGATCAGCAGCGTCATCACGGCAGCCAGTCCGGCGCTGGCCACACCTCTGTTGCCAAGAAGCAATGCTGCCGCAAGAATCACGGCGCTTTCCAGGCCATACAGCACCATCGCGACCGGTGCCCGGCGCCCTTTGAAGAGCAGGTCGGAGATGAACCCCGCGCTGAGTGATCCAATGACCGCCATGATCGGCATCAGCGCGCCGGTCACAACGACCAAGGCTGATTCGGCAATGTCCAGGTTCCATTCGCGATCGAAGTAAAGCACCCACCAGTCAAACTGGGCGGTACGCACGACGCCCGTGCAGAAATAGGCCATGGCCGTAATCCAGACCATCTTCCTCCTGGCAATCGTCTTGAATACGACACGGAGCGGAATGCGCTCCTCGGGATCGGCATCCGTGTGGTCTTCGTCCTCCGCATGCTGCACCCGGTAGCCGGCTTCCTCAGGATCGTTCCGCACGACAACGTACATCAGCAGTAACACCATCAGGACAATCACCGGCGGAATCCAGAACAACCACCTCCAATGCAACGCCGGGATGTTGAGCGTCATGACAATCAGCGGAATGGATGCACCGGCCAGCAGCAGCGGCCCCAACGCGTTGATCGCAATGAGCCCGGACTGAATCATCAGACCGAAAATGCCGGCAAACCGGCCTCGTTCCGCACGCGGGAACCACGCCGTGTTGACCTTGATCATCCCCGGAGCGCCAAAGGACTGGGCATAGCCGTCCGAAGCCCGGATCAAAATGAACAGGATCAGGACACTGCCCGCTCCCGCGTACGATGCCATGCCAAACGCAACATTCAGGATGATCGTCAGGAGGGCGCCGATCGCCATGGCCTGCTTGCCGCCCAGGCGGTCGGTCAGCAAACCGTTTATAAACTGCCCGAACCCATAGCACAAGTGCCGGGCCGTGCTGATCATCCCGTAATGCGTATTGCTCAGCCCGAATTGGTCAAGGATGCGAGGGGCCGCGATCGAGAGGTTGTAGCGGCACATGTAATACGAAGCGTACATGAGCCCGAGCATGAACCAGTTCTGTCCTCGCCGAGCCCGAAAACCCGGTGCATGCACCGGAACTATGCTGCTGTGGGACCTTCGGTCTTCCTGATCACCGTTCACACTTGTGCCGCCCGCCATGCCGAATCGAAACTCCGAGACACCGGCGCCTTGACACCGCGTCTAGCGCATCTGTCCTATATGTGCCACGCCAATCGCCCACAACGCGATCTGCCAACCTACGGCAATAACCGAGGTTGGGAGAAAACCAGCCGCACCCAAACCGATCTGCGCCCCAATCAACACCGCATACGCGTACACGCTGCGCTTGCGCATGCTTACAAATCCTAATAAACATGCCGCCGTCACCGCGAACGGAACGATCCAGCGAACAATGTCCCGAGACGCCGCGTAACTGTCATCCACCACGCGAATCGTCATGGGAAAATGCCCTGCCTGCTGAGGCGCGCCCTGAATCGTTCCGCTGGCTCTGTCAATCTGCAGACCCTCTGGCAACCTCCCCCTGCCAATCACAGACCACGTGAAAGGAGGCTCGCCTCCGGCGACGTCCAGAGTGAACTCATAAGGTTGGCCAAGTGTGGCCGGCGGAAGCGAAAGCGTCGTGATGTCAGGCCTCTCTTCCCCACCTCCTCCGACCGGCTGAACGACCCAGGCCACCGCGCTCTCGACCGATTCCCCCCGAGAATCAGTCACCGTCACCGAGGCTATCAGATCCCGCGAATCACTTGGGGTTACCCTTAGTTCGCCGGTCGCGCTGTTCACCTCCAACTCGCGCGGCCACACAAGCGGGTCGTGCGACCACACATACGGCGGAACTCCGCCTGTCGCACGCAGCCGTGCCACGTTTGTCTCGTTCTGTGTGGCCGGTTCAAAATGCGTCGTGACCACGGACAGCCGATCGGGCGGCGCACTCGGATCCTCAACGCGCAGGACGACCTTCCGGTCGTCGAAGCGTAACTGAATCGCGTTGAGAATTCGACTGGCCTGTGGCAACATCACCACAACCAGAAGCATGAGCAGGTAATTCACTCCAACCGGAACGGCAAGAGTCTTCGGCGGTTGAACGATGCGGGGAGGCGCGTTACCCGTTGACTCCGGGATTTCGACCCCGTCGGCCAGTAACGCGGGCCGCCAATCCGAAGACCCCGGAATCGGCAGCACTTGTAGCCGCAAATCGTGCGAGTGCCCTGGGATCCGAAAGCGGGTTTCGGCCCCGGCAAACCGCCCGCGATCATAGACCGTGTGCCCGTCACACGTCAGCACCTTGCGCCCGAACCAACCGCGGCGACTGTGTATCGCGAGTTCGACGTCACATGGTTCGCCGTCGGAAAGCCGCCAACGAAAGTTATACATGCTGCTCGTCGCCCTCCACTGACACGGGGCCGATATGCCGGCAAAACAAACCCGAGCTCCGCCGAAGCCAGGAGTACGGCGATGCGTCAGCTAGGCCCAAATTAAGCGAGGATGATTGGCTCGGCGCGTTGGAAAAGGCCTTCA